>NZ_QRUF01000009.1 GCF_003458415.1 Collinsella sp. AF25-2LB | reverse complement strand
CCTCCCATTTCTTGTGTCCAAGAAATGGGAGGCAGTTCACTTCGTGCGGCGGGGGTTTCTTGCGTCCTGCGGGATGTTCTGAAAAGTAACGCCAGGGCGGGCCCTGCGGTAACTCGGCAGGGGAGTGCGATTCCTCGATCGCTCACTTTATCTAATAAGAAATTGAGTGAGGCCGGAGCTTTAGCTCCGGCCTCCTTATATAAGGGCTCGGCAAGGCCGAGCCACTAAATTTATATCAGCCCTCAGAACATGTTTGAGAACTGTGCCTGAAGTACGTATTTGCAGGCCCCGAATCGGTGTTGCCTCCCGGCGCATTCCGCAGGGGGAGCGATATTTTGCAGCACGAAGTGCGCAGCAAAATATCGCTCATGCCCGAGGACGCGCCGGGAGGCAACACCGATTCGGGGCCGGACATACGGATCTACCTGCTCATTTACAAATTCGTAAACTTTTTTGAAAAAAGTGCTTGCACAGTTCTCGAATCATAGGTTATTATCTTCCTCGTTGAACGCGCGGGTCCAACAAAACGAACCGTGAATCAACAACATAGCATGTCGGAGTGGCGGAATTGGCAGACGCGCTAGCTTGAGGTGCTAGTGACCGCTTTTTGGTCATGCGGGTTCAAGTCCCGCCTCCGACACCATCGCATTTGAGAAGCCTCTTCGGAGGCTTTTTTGTTACCGATAGACGGTGGGGTCCACGATGGAAACGCTTGAACGCAACGAGTGGGCAGACGTTGCCCAACTAGTCGAGATCACGAGCGATGCTGTCATCATCTGCGAGCTCGACGGAACAATTCTGCATGTGAATAATCGCTTACTTGGTTTGATGTGCGAGGAACGCGCCGACGTCATCGGTGGAGATGTTAAAGACGTCCTGTACTCGTCCGCTTTTGAACGTGCGACGGAACATCGTCTGCCATTTGAAACCGATGGCTCCGAGAACGAACTGATGCTCAAGCTGAGTGACGGCTCTTTTATCCCCGTCTTGGTTCGTGCGGGCTCCGTGACGCCTCCACGCATCTTTGGGCGCCGCGCGCCACGTGTCCTGGTGGCGCTCCATAGCATCGAAGAACAGTATTCTCACGACCGTCAACTCAAGCGTGCGTTATCGGAGCTTAGAGTGGCGAACAAGCGTCTCTCTGGCACGCTCTCGGTCATTATGAGCACTGTGGGCTCCGATGAGTTACCCAGCCTGCTTGATACTGTTTTGAACCAGCTTGTAGGAACGCTCGATGCTTCGGGTGCCGCTATCTATTTTTCTGAGAGCGGCGGTTTTAAACTTCGCGGTGTTTCCAAGGAGCTGTACGACAGCTACCTGCCTGAGTTTTTGCCGTATGGCGCTGGCATTCCGACGTATGTTCTTCGTGAGTCGCGTGCCTGTCGCTTGTCGATTCAACAGGACCTTGAGGGCGATAAGGCCGCCTCCGGTATGTTCATGGACTTGGACAATCGTTCTAAGCACCTGTTGCGCGTGCAGGATATGCCTCCGTACCGCAGCGAGATCTGTCTTCCCGTTTTTTACGGTACGCAGATCCTTGGCGTGCTGGAAGTTGGTTGGAAACGCCCCCAGGCACCGCTCGCCTATGACGTTAATGTACTCGAGGTCATTTGCGATTACTTGTCTATCCAACTGGTCGGCATGGCATCGAGTCTTCGCTCTCGTCGCACGGCCGAGCTTGGCCGCTCGCTCAATGTCTTACGTGATGAGTTGTTTACCTTTCTAGACGATTCCGTCGCGGCTACCCAGGCGGTATCGTCCGAGATCTGCAATATGCTCAACTGCCATTTTTGCCCTGTTGAGTATGACGCCAGTCTGGATTCCTACGTCATAGATTTTGAAGGCGGCAGTCGCGTTGCTTTGCCGGACGATCCCGAGAAGCTTTTCTTTTCCACGACGGCGCCAGCGGCACGTCTGGGGGCTGGCCCTGATGGCTTTGAGGCATCTGTTTTGGGGGGTACGAGTGCCGAGGACCTTAAACACGTCCGTATAACTCGCGTTGACGAATCGATGCCTATGGGAGGCTGGCTTAGGGCGCATGGTCTGCCTTGTCAAGGTCTCTACGTCGACTCCGGCATCGAGGCGGGGCACCCGCGCTCTGAGGGCGATGGCAAGCACAGTAACGACGCGATTGTTCCTGCTTCTGTTGCGAAGAGCCCGACGACGCGCGCGCTGCTGCTTCGTGATGGTAGCCAAGAGCCGATTGATGACCTTGAATATGACTACTTGGTGCACTTGGCGCATGACTTTGAACTGATCTACGAAGGCGAATCTCAAAAGCGCGAGGAGCGCCATATCGCTCAGACGCTCCAGATCGGCATGAGAAATTCCCTGGGGGATGTTCCGGGTATCGCAACCGATTCGGTGTACCTGTCGGCCACGAATTCGGCGTTGGTCGGAGGCGATTTCTATACGCTCATTCGTCTTCCCGACGACTGCGCCGTCATGATTCTGGGTGATGTGTCTGGCAAAGGCATTGAGGCCGCATCGATGTCCGCGCTCGTCAAGACGGCCCTGACGGCATATGCCTGGGAGGGCGCTGGACCGGCCCGCATGGCACGCTCCCTTAACAGCATGCTCATGGGCTTTTCGAGGGTCGAGGCGTTCGTGACGGCCTTTATCGCCAAGATTGACCTTAAAGCCGGACGCGCAACGTATTGTTCGGCGGGCCATCCTCCGACCATGGTCATCAGGCCAGAGTCGATGCCGCTGGGTGGCGGCGAGGCCCGTGGGGGAGAGGTTGAGCTGCTTGGATGCCAATCGGGCGTAATCGGTGCCTTTGAGAGCATGGTGTACGAGACAGGCGTGTTTACGTTTGCCCCCGGCGACATGCTCTTCATGTATACGGATGGAACGATTGAGGCCCGCGACCGCACCGGAGCGTTCTTTGGCGAGCAGCGCTTGCGCGACCTTCTGCTCTCTGTCTCGGGTGAGGGCGTATCGGGCATTTGCGGCAAGGTCTTGGGCGAGCTTGACCGATTTACCGAATCGGCGCTGGACGATGACATTGCATTGGTGTCCCTTGAGTTTTTACGGGGTCGTTCATAGACGACGATGGGCGGGCTGAATCCGTACGGTTGGGGAAACGAATGCATCGAGTGGGCTTTTTTGGGGAACCATGGTCGTATGAATGAGTGGAATGACATAGCGGTTTTGACGCCACCAGACGATATCGACATCGCCACGGTGCCTGCGCTGCGTCGGCGGTTGGATGCTTTGATTGGCCGCGGCGTGCGTCGTGTCGTCATCAACTGTCAGGCTGTTAGCTTTATCGATTCTACGGGCTTGGCATTCCTGCTTACGCGCGCTCGTGAGCTTATGAGGCGAGAAGGCCTGCTTTCGCTCGTCAATGCATCAGGTGAAGTTGTTCGCTTTTTGGAGATTGCTCGTCTTGTCGATATCCTTCATGTCGTGGGGCCGGCACGGGAGTCAATTCCTGCCATTCCGGTGGGGGAGCTGCCTCGCTGGAGTAAGAGCGTTGAGGTCCGTCAGGGTATCGAGAATCTTCCATACTACCGACATCGCATCGCCGAACTCCTTGAATCGCTTCCGTTGCGCCGTGACGAGCGCTACGATGTCGCATTGGCGTCGGGGGAGGCGCTGGGTAATGCCTATGACCATGCGGGCGGTATCGGGTGCGTCCTGACGGTTCAGGCCTATGGCGATCGCGTTGTGGTTGAGGTGCTTGATCGAGGTGCCGGCTATTCTATCGATGAAACGAGCGAACCGGTCGCATCCGAGGAACGCGGCCGTGGCATCAAGCTTATGCGTATGCTCGTCGATAACGTGGAGGTTGCTCGTCGTACGGACGGCGCCGGCACGCGCGTGCAGATGGTGAAGCTGTTTAGCGGAGCGCTGGAATCGTGTGCCTAGCCAATCGCTTTAGCGCGTTTAGCTACTAAGAACATGCGGCAGACAAGTTTTTTGAAAAAAGTACTTGCGTCTTTTGGACAACTCGCGTAAATTAATAACCCGCAAGCGGACATGGCTCAGTTGGTAGAGCACAACCTTGCCAAGGTTGGGGTCGCGGGTTCGAGCCCCGTTGTCCGCTCCATTGCATTTCCGGACCGTTTAGGCGGTCCTTTTTCGGCGAAGTGGCCAAGTGGTAAGGCAGAGGCCTGCAAAGCCTTTACCCCCGGTTCGAATCCGGGCTTCGCCTCCAGGCAACATCCGGGCGCTCCGGCGCCCGTTTTGTTTTACATATGCGGACATGGCTCAGTTGGTAGAGCACAACCTTGCCAAGGTTGGGGTCGCGGGTTCGAACCCCGTTGTCCGCTCCAAGCGCAACAGCCCGACTACTACGGTAGCCGGGCTTTTTTGTACCCATCGCCTGGGCTCGAACCCGAGAGGGAGCGAGCGTTAAACAAACGCGGAGCGTTTGTAGCGAGCTGGCGAGGACGCCGGCGGGCGGCCGAAGCCGGTGCGTATTTGCGCGGCAAATACGCGGACGCCCCGTTGTCCGCTCCAACTATCTTACGCGGTTCTAACGAACCGCGTTTTTTGTTGACGCTGCGCGAGCCCCGGGCACCCCATCTTGCCCCTCAATCGTCGGTCGCGTACATAAAGTACGCTTCCCTCCTCTTTCGCGGCAACCTGGGGCACCCGGAGCCCCGCTCGCTGTCGTGGCCGGGGGAGTGGGTCTTCCGTTCTTTTTACTAATCGGTCGATTCGTCCCGGGAGGTTCGAACCCGAGAGGGAGCGAGCGTTTTGGGGCGTGGCTGTGGCGTTGTTTGCCGCGAATGTCCGCTTTGGGCGTATCATCGTGGGCATCTCGCATAACCTCGTTGCAAGGGAGATATGCCCCATGGCTACAGAAAAGTCTTCTTCGCGCTCATGGATGTCTGATGCCGCGATCTATCAGATCTACCCGCGCTCGTTTAAGGATTCGACTGGTTCGGGTCTGGGTGATATCGCGGGCATTACCCAGCAGATGGACTATCTTGAGCGGCTGGGTATCGAGGCCATCTGGCTGAGCCCGTTTTACCCATCGCCTCTTGTCGATGGTGGCTATGATGTGGCGGACTACTGCGATGTCGATCCACGTCTCGGCTCGCTTGACGACTTCGATGACATGATCGCTGCGGCTCACGCGCGCGGCATCAGGATTATCGTCGATATCGTGCCCAACCATTCATCCAACCAGCACCCCTGGTTCAAAGCCGCTCTTGCCGCCGGCCCCGGATCGTCCGAGCGCGCCCGTTATATCTTCCGCGATGGTCGCGGCGAGCATGGCGAGCTGCCTCCCACCAATTGGAATGCCAACTTTGGTGGCCCCGCATGGACGCGTGTTGCGGACGGTCAGTGGTATCTGCACATGTTTACGCCCGAGCAGCCGGACTTTGACTGGTCATGCCCTGAGGTTCACGCGCTCTTTTGCGACGTCCTGGCGTTTTGGAGCGATCGAGGCGTCGACGGCTTTCGCATTGATGTGGCGCAGGGTCTCGCCAAGGATCTCGACCGCGATGACCTCGACCGGTGGCATCTCGCCGAGGGCGATGACATGGTTGACGACGGCACCCATCCGCTGTGGGACCGCAATGAGGTCCACGAGATCTATCGCGAGTGGCGCCGCGTGTTCGACCGCTATAATCCGCCGCGCAGTGCCGTTGCCGAGGCGTGGGTGCTGCCCGAGCGCCAGTATCTCTACGCGCGTCCCAGCGAGCTTGGCCAGACATTCAACTTTGAGTTTGCCAAGGCCACTTGGACCTATGATGACATGCACACTGCAATCGAGAAGGGCTTGAAGGCAGCCGTCGAATCCGATTCCGCCTCGACCTGGGTACTCTCCAACCACGACGTGCCGCGCGTGGCGACACGCTATGCCCTGCCGCAAATCAAGGCGACGCGCTACCACCAGATTGCGCTCGACTGGCTCTTACGCGACGGGTCGTCTTATGACGAGGACCGTGAACTCGGCGAGCGCCGCGCGCGGGCGGCCCTTTTGCTTGAGCTGGCGCTTCCGGGCTCGGCATACGTGTATCAGGGTGAGGAGCTCGGCCTTTTTGAGGTGGCTGATATCCCGTGGGCTGCACTCGAAGACCCTACTGCGACCAATACGCACGGACCGAAGAGTGAGAAGGGGCGCGACGGCTGTCGTGTGCCCCTGCCGTGGGTGGCGGCGGACGATCCCGCGCATGGCGGATCGTTTGGGTTTTCGCCGGCAGACGCCGATGCGGCGCCCCATCTGCCGCAGCCTGCATGGTTTTCCGATTATGCTGCCGATAGGGAAGAAGCGGACCCGACATCGATGCTTGCGCTCTATCGTGACGCCCTCTGGCTGCGGCGCAAGCTGCGCGGGTGCGCCAACGATCTTGCGTGGCTCGATCTTGACGGGCGCACCGGCCTTGCGGATGGTGCCGAGGGCGCTGAGGGCGGCGTCATCGCCTATAGCCGCGACAACGGCTGGGCGTGTGTGACGAACTTTGGCGCAGCACCCGTGGAGCTGCAGGCGGGCAGGGTCCTGCTCACCTCATCACCGCTTGCAGACGGCAGGCTCGCGCAGGACAGCTCTGCCTGGATTATGCTCGGTGAGATGTAGGGGCCTCTTACGGCGAGTTTGCGTTTGCCTGCGCCTTCCGTGGTGGCTGATGTCTTTGCGAGGTTCGCGAGGGCGTCGCAAAACTTTTCAAAAAAAGTTCTTGCATTTGGGTGGATCATCCCGTATATTAAATCCTCGCAGGCGGACATGGCTCAGTTGGTAGAGCACAACCTTGCCAAGGTTGGGGTCGCGGGTTCGAGCCCCGTTGTCCGCTCCATTTGGGCGTTTAGCTCAGGGGGAGAGCGCTTCCCTGACACGGAAGAGGTCAGAAGTTCAAATCTTCTAACGCCCACCAAATGTTCGCAGCTCAGAGGCTATGTCTCTGGGCTGTTTTGTTTTATGCCACCAAACATGCCGGCAAATAAGCCACCAAATATTGATCCAAGGTCTGTACGCGATGGTCTTCGCATCCCGTAGAGGTGCCGGCAGATTGCATACGTCCTGGCCGATCGTGACCGCAACATGTTGGTCAAGCACAATCTTTTGGAATCTTTTGGCGTGAGCGGCTTGGTTTTGGTAGGATTTGTCAGCGGCTTGACTAAGGGGGTTTTATAACTGCCATGCAGGTAGCCGTGTTGGTAACGTTTTACCGACTTGCCAAGAACCCCTCATAATTAATGCGTCTGCAAAATGACTAATTGCTTTGACCTGCTGAAACACTATATGTTGTGTTTGACCTAAAAAAAGAATACAGGATATAGATGCCTCTTTGTCGTATGATAGATGGCGGACAGAGAACGAGAACCTTATTCGCCCCATTTGGACACGTCTTTGAGCCGCTTGATCGGCCGCGAGGATTGTCCGCATGAGGACTTATGGTTTATCGAGAACACAGATTGCGCGACGGCGCCGCAAGACAGGGGCAAGCCCTGCCGGGTATCGTTTGGCTCTGAAGCGCGATGAGGCTACGATGCGAAAGAGGCAAGAGGATGAAGATCATCAAGCGCAGCGGCACCGAGGTTGTCTTTGACATCGATAAGATCGTCAATGCCATCCGTGCCGCAAACTTGGAGGTCGAGGAGAGCTCTCGTCTTACCGACCGCCAGGTGGTTTACGCGGCGCAAAACGTCGCCGAGGCATGCGAGAACGCGGGCCACACTGTTTCGGTCGAGGAGATTCAGGATTTGGTCGAGGACGAGATCATGCGTCTCGACTGCTACGAGGTTGCCCGCCACTACATCATCTATCGCTATGTTCAGAGCCTGAAGCGCCAGAAGAACACGACCGATGACAAGATCCTGTCGCTGATCGAGTGCAATAACGAAGAGGTCAAGCAGGAGAACTCCAACAAGAACCCGACCGTCAATTCCGTTCAGCGTGACTACATGGCCGGCGAGATCTCCAAGGACCTGACTCAGCGTGTGCTGCTGCCTCAAGAGATCGTGGATGCCCATAATGAGGGCCTGATCCATTTCCACGATTCGGATTACTTTGCCCAGCACATGCACAACTGCGATCTGGTGAACCTGGAGGACATGCTCCAGAACGGCACTGTTATCTCGGGTACGCTGATCGAGAAGCCGCACAGCTTCTCGACCGCCTGCAACATCGCGACGCAGATCATCGCCCAGGTTGCTTCCTCCCAGTACGGAGGCCAGTCGATTTCGCTGACCCATCTTGCCCCGTTCGTCGAGGTGAGCCGTCAAAAGATTCGCGGCGAGGTCGCTCGCGAGCTCGAGGAGCTCGGTGTCTCTGCGTCTGCCGAGAAGGTCCGTGAGGTCGTTGAGGACCGTCTGCGTGACGAGATCCGTCGCGGCGTCCAGACGATTCAGTATCAGGTCGTGACCCTTATGACCACCAATGGCCAGGCGCCGTTCGTGACGGTCTTTATGTATCTTAACGAGGCCCGTACGCCTCAGGAGAAGCACGACCTTGCCATGATCGTGGAGGAGACGCTTCGCCAGCGCTACGAGGGCGTTAAGAACGAGGCCGGCGTATGGATCACCCCGGCATTCCCCAAGCTTATCTATGTACTCGAGGACGATAACGTTCACGAGGATTCCCCGTACTTCTACCTGACCCAGCTGGCTGCCAAGTGCACTGCCAAGCGCATGGTGCCCGATTACATCTCCGAGAAAAAGATGCGCGAGCTCAAGCTGTCGAAGGGCGAGACCGCGGGTAACGGCGACTGCTATACCTGCATGGGCTGCCGCAGCTTCTTGACGCCCGACCGCTCGGGCAACGGCTTTAACAACGTTGCCAACGCGCTGAACTACGACCCGAACAAGCCCAAGTACTATGGTCGCTTTAACCAGGGCGTCGTGACCATCAACCTGCCCGATGTCGCGCTGAGCTCGCACCAGGATATGGACAAGTTCTGGAAGATCTTCGACGAGCGCCTTGAGCTGTGCCACCGCGCCCTGCTGTGCCGTCATGAGCGTCTGATGGGTACGCTTTCGGATGCCGCACCGATTCTTTGGCAGTACGGTGCCCTCGCCCGTCTGAAGAAGGGCGAGACGATCGACAAGCTGCTCGTGGGCGGTTACTCCACCATTAGTCTGGGTTATGCCGGCCTGTATGAGTGCGTCAAGTATATGACGGGCCACAGCCACACCGAGAAGGAGGGCACGCCCTTTGCCATGGCCGTCATGCAACGCATGAACGACAAGTGCGCCGAGTGGAAGGCCGAAAGCGATATTGACTTCTCGCTGTACGGTACCCCGCTTGAGTCGACGACCTACAAGTTCGCCAAGTGCCTGCAGCGTCGTTTTGGCATCATCCCGGGCGTGACGGACAAGGGCTACATCACCAACAGCTACCACGTCCATGTGTCTGAGGAGATTGATGCTTTCGATAAGCTCAAGTTCGAGGGTATGTTCCAGCAGCTTTCGCCGGGCGGTGCCATCTCCTACGTCGAGGTTCCCAACATGCAGGACAACCTCAAGGCTGTCATTCGCGTGATGCAGTACATCTACGACAACATCATGTACGCCGAGCTCAACACCAAGAGCGACTACTGCCAGGTGTGCGGCTACGACGGTGAGATCAAGATTGTCGAGGATGACGGCAAGCTGGTGTGGGAGTGCCCCAACTGCGGCAACCGCGATCAGGAGAAGATGAACGTCGCCCGTCGTACGTGCGGCTACATCGGTACCCAATTCTGGAACCAGGGTCGAACCGAGGAGATCCGCGACCGCGTGCTGCATCTCTAATACCGCTCCGGGGCTGAACCGAGAGGGCCGCTTGGGCATTTGCTCGCTATTTCGGACAGTCCTGCGCAAGACGAAGGCCACATTAAGTGGCCTTCTTTGCGTGCGGAACTCATATCGAGCAAAAGCCCAAGCGGCCCTCTCGGTTCAGCCAAGTTGACGTAGCTGAGATGCAGCATGAGGCCTGCTCACTCCTCGAAGTTCTTAGCGGAAATGAGTTGACTTGCAACAACGCTTTGCTTGCGATAACGGTTGAGCTGCAACAAAGTATTTATTGGACCTCGAACCCTATGCTCGATGTTCGCTTCGTTCATTGAGTTACCCTTTGCATGAGGCCGGGACATATCGTCCCGCCCGCAGTTTCGCAGGCCGAAGGCCGAGAATGTTTGAGGACGGGATGATATGTCCCGGCCTCCCGGGAGAGTTACCTATGAACTACGCGAACATTAAGTATTTCGACATTGCTGATGGGGAAGGCGTTCGTACTTCTCTGTTTGTGAGTGGGTGCCGTCGTGGGTGCAAGAATTGCTTTAACTCTGTCGCGTGGGACTTTGCTGCGGGCGAGCCGTTCGATCGTGCCGTCGAGGACAAGATTATCGAGAGCCTCGATCATCCCTTTATTGACGGCCTGACGATTCTGGGCGGCGAGCCTATGGAGCCCGAGAACCAGGCGGGGCTTGTTGACTTTATCGAACGCGTGCGTGCGGCCTATCCTGCGGGGTCGGGCAAGACCATTTGGTGCTTTACCGGCGACGTGCTCGAGGAGCTTATGCCGGGCGGTCGCCACCATACCGAGGCGACGGACCGTATCCTTGCCTGCCTCGATATGTTGGTGGATGGCCCGTTTGTTCAGGATCTGTACGATATCTCATTGCGTTTTAGAGGCTCGAGTAACCAGCGCGTGATTGATATGAACGCCACGCGCGCCCGTGCTGTGCGCGAGGGCGTTGCGCTTTGCGACGCTGTGGAGCTTTGGCGGGACGATCCGGTCTATTCGACCCATACTATGTAGCTTGTGGCCGATGCCAAAGGGCGTGGTACCATAGCGCGAACGTGAAATCGGAAAAGTGAGGCCCAGATGGTCGATCAGGAAAAAGTCGAGGCCGCCATTAAGCTGTTGCTTGAGGGCATAGGCGAGGACCCAACTCGTGAGGGCCTGCTGGAGACCCCGGCGCGCGTTGCCCGTATGTATGGTGAGATCGCCGGCGGTATGGATCAGAGTGCCGAGGAGCACCTGTCCAAAACCTTTGCCGTCGCTTCGAACGACTTGGTTATTGAGCGCGACATTACGTTTTACTCGCTGTGCGAGCACCATCTGCTGCCGTTTTATGGCAAGGCTGCGATCGGCTATATCCCTAACGGTCGCGTGGCGGGTCTGTCTAAACTTGCTCGCACGGTTGAGGTCTATGCCCGTCGTCTGCAGCTGCAGGAGCAGCTGTGTGCGCAGGTTGCCGACGCTCTCATGGATTATCTCGCTCCCCAGGGAGCGATTGTGCTCATAGAGGCTGAGCATATGTGCATGACCATGCGCGGCGTGCAAAAGCCTGGCACCAAGACCGTGACGCTCGCTCGCCGCGGCGTCTTTGAGACCGATCCGTCGCTCGAGGAGCGATTCTTTAGGATGCTGGGACGCTAACTATGAGAGTCGTCAACGACTTTACATCGAATACTGACGAGGGAACGCCGCGTCGCGGTTTTATGGCTTCGGGCCTGGCCCCCTTTGGTGCCATGCCTCGTATCGATTACATCTGTGCCAACGGGCTGTTCCGGCGGCACCTGGGCAACATTGCACAGTTGGAATCGGGGCGCATCTTCTGCCGCCACGGTATTGATCATCTTCTTGATGTCGCTCGCATTATGTGGATCAAGAATCTTGAGGAACAGCTCGAATTTGACCGCGAGGTCATCTACGCCACGGCACTTCTTCACGATATCGGCAAAGATGAACAGTATGAATCGGGTATATCCCATGATGTTGCAAGCGAACGCGTCGCTGATGCGATTCTCGGCGGCATGCCCGATGATGTGGCGTTTGAGCCGGCCGATGCCGCAGCCATTAAGACGGCCATTCTGGGCCATCGAAAGCTGCGCGTGAACAGACAACCGCTTGAGCGTCTGCTCTATGCTGCCGACAAGGCATCGCGCGCCTGCTTTGCATGCCCCGCGCGCAATGCTTGTAACTGGAGCGATGATAAAAAGAACCTGTCGATTCGCGTGTAGTTAGTTTGCGCGGTCGGGGTTCTAAACGAAGGAGACGATCGCGATGAGCAATAAGAAACTGCCCGAGAATGCAACCAAGACTGAAGGCGCCGAGCTCGCCCGCCGTGGAAGGGGCGAAATATCCACTGCAACGGCGGTGCCCCACGTGAGCTATGACGATCTGCGCCATGCCGACCGCATCACCGTTGAAGGTCTTGAGGTTTTTGCTAACCACGGCGTATATCCCGAAGAGAACGCGCTGGGCCAGAAGTTCATCGTGTCCTTGGTGCTCTATGCCGACCTGCGTGCAGCGGGGGAGCACGATAACCTGGAGGCCTCGATTGACTACGGCTCGGTGTGCCACGATGTCGATGGCTATCTGCGCGAGCATACGTTTAAGCTCATCGAGGCGGCAGCTGAAGGTACGGCCCAGATGCTGCTGCGTCGTTATCCCTCGCTGCTTGGTGTGCGCATCAAGCTCGATAAGCCGTGGGCGCCTGTTGGCCTACCCTTGGCAAGCTGTGGCGTCGAGATCGAGCGCGTGCGCTAACCGACTCTAGAGCTCGTTGGCGGGCGGTTTTTTTAGCCGCTGCGACAGAGCCCTGTTGTTGGGGCAGTACGTGTCGAGCAGCGCGTGAAACCGCTGATTGTGGCTTGGCTCGAGCAAGTGGACGAGCTCGTGGGCGACAACCATGTCGAGGCATTCGACGGGGTAGGCGGCAAGTTCTCGTGCGATGCGAACGGCGCCGGATTTGGGAGTGCATGAGCCCCAACGCGTTTTCATGCTGCGTACGGAAACGCGGGAAACGGCGACACCCATTGCGATTTCGTATGCGTGCACCATATCGCGCAGCGCCGATGTGACTTCGGACGTATAGAGCTGGTCGATGTGGATCTGGAGTTCTTTGGGCGTTAGGCCGTCGAGGGCTGTGCGCTGCTTTGCCTGCGTGCACCCACTTGGCTCGTCGGTACCCATAAAACTTGCGAAGGTAGCCTGCTTGGGCCGCGGTGCGGGTGGCTCAAAGTTGTGGTCGAGTGCATCCTGAACGGTGATGGGTTTGCCCCAAAGCGCAATGATGGACGAGGGACTGAGCGGCTCTCGCGCCGTCGCCTGACGTTGCTCGCGCTGGGCAAGTCGGCTGATAATCCAGGCGCTGTTGCGCTTCACAAACGCTTCGATACGCTCGCGGCTGGCGCCGAGCGGCGCACTGGCGTGGACCTCACCGCTCGATGTGACGCGTAGGTTGAAGTTCTTGACGCGCTTTTTGGTAACGACGACGGGGATGGGCGTCCCATCCGGTCGGGATGCGGAAATCGTAAACTGCTGCGTCAAAAGCGGTCCTTCAGATTGGGGACGGGCCGGCATGTCGCCCGTTCGGCATGCCGGCCCGCTCAAGGGATGTGAAATTAATAACGCTCAAAGAAGGCAAGCGCGTTGTCGCTGCAGAGCTTCTGCATCACGGTCTTGCCAAAGTGCTTGGAGAGCATGTTCTGGAACTCGGGCATCTTGCTGGCATCGGAGAGGAAGGCGGGCACCGTGGCACCGTCCCAGTCGCCGCCGAGCGCGATGACGTCCTCGCCGCCCAGGTCGAGCCAGTGCTCGATATGTGCCGCTAGCTGGTCGAAGGTGACGTCTGCGGCGGTCTTGTCGGTTGCGTCGTTGGAAAGGAACTCGCTGCAGTAGTTGAGGCCGACGATACCGCCCATGTCGCGAATGGTGCGGAACTGGTCGTCGGTAAGGTTGCGTTTGACGCCGCAAACCGCACGGGAGTTGGAGTGGCTGGCGACGAAGGGACGTGTGGCGTGGGCGACAACCTCGTCAAAGCACTCATCGTTGAGGTGGGAGACGTCAAGCACCATGCCGGCGTGTTCCATCTGCGTAAGTGCCTCGATGCCGGCGGCGGTGAGGCCGGCGTGGGTATCGTGTCCGCTCGCGAGCGGTCCCTGCGCATTCCAGCTGAGCGATGACATGAGTACGCCCAAGCTCTTGAGCACCTCGATCAGCGCAGGGTCCTCGGCAAAGAACGTGGCGTTTTCGATGGTGTGGATGCAGGCGACCTTGCCGTCTTTGAGCGCGGGGCGAATGTCTGCCGCGCTGCGTACGTTGACCATGCGGTCGTGGTTGAGCATTGCCTGGCCGCTCATATGCGCCATGATCTGCGCCTGGAAGCGCGCGGCGTGGGCGGTGGGAATCTCATCGGGGACAAACGTGGCGAAGCACTGTGCCCACGGCGTGTTGCCGATCTTTGCGAGCGAGATGGCGCAGGCGTTGCCCTCGATGAGGTCGAAATCTTGCGGATGCGTTTCGTCGCCGGGGAAATAACCGTCGGTGCCGGCGGTAAAGCGCAGGTCGAGATCGAGCGTGGCCCAGCCGATGCGGTCGGCGGTGTCGCAGTGTAGGTCAAATACGGGATATGCCATGGTTCCTCCGGTTGCAGCGTTTCTTTGCAAACTGTCTTTGAATTGTATGACTAGGGTATAGTTAGCGCCATATGTTCACGGCGGCCCGCGTTGTGCGCCGCCCTTATCACGGAGGTTACCATGTCCAACCAGGGCAAGAAGGTCAAGACTCATTATCGCGGCACGCTCGACGACGGCACGCAGTTCGATAGCTCCTACGATCGCGGCGAGCCGCTGGAGTTCACCTGCGGCGCCGGTCAGATGATCAAGGGCTTCGACGCCGCTGTTGTCGACATGCAGGTGGGCGAGAAGAAGACCGTGCACATTCCTGCTGCCGATGCCTACGGCGAGCACAACCCCGAGATGGTTATTACCTTCCCGGCCGAACAGGTTCCCAACATCGAGCAGATCGAGAAGGGCATGAAGCTTTTCCTGTCCACGCCGAGCGGCATGCCCGTCCCCGCCGTGGTCATAGACGTAACGCCCGAGGCCGTGACGCTCGACGCCAACCACGAGCTGGCCGGCAAGGACCTCAACTTTGATATCGAGCTCGTCGAGGTCGAGGGTTAGAGTATGCCTGAACGCTTGGTTTCGACGACATGCTTGGGAAATCTCAACGATCCGTCCTATGAACTCCTGCTTCGCCGGAAGTTGGGCGGCGTCTTTGAAGTTGACGAGCTGCTGCTCGATTGGGACCAGGCTGATGTATGCGCGCTTGTGGGCGTGACGGAGCTGGGGCGCACGGTCGATGTTCGGCTGGATGCTGCCGACGGCGGTCGTTTTACCGACGGCGACGTGCTCGCCATCGACCGTTCGGGCATGGTGCCCGTGGCGGTTGTCGTGCGCCTGCGCAGTGCCGAGGTTTATTTGGTCGAAGTTGACCGCATGGACCCGATTGCGCTCGCGCATGCGTGCTGGGAGATCGGCAATATGCACGCGCCGCTTTTCCGAGGCGATTCGGACGAGTATACCGTGCGCATGTATACGCCGGTGCAGCCTGTTTTGGGCCGCATGCTCCGGGGCGTCGAGGGCGTTCGGCTCTCGGTGGTTACCCGTGAACTCGATGCGGACCGGCGCTTTGCGTCGAGTGCGGCGGATGCCGTCGTGAGCATGGCTCCCGACTTTACCATCGTAAAAAAGACGCGCGGCTAAGCGCGTGTATACGCAAGGCGGGCTTTGAGGGGCGACCAATCAAGGTCCGTCTTGCTGTTGATAGGAGGCTTTGGGGAAGCATATGGGTCTTGAGGGAATCAAGCTGATTGCATGCGATTTGGACGGCACGTTGCTGCATCCGGGGGAGCACGAGCCGCGTTCCGAGGCCTTTGAGCTCATCGATGAACTGCATCGTCGCGGCATCGTGTTTATGCCGGCGAGCGGTCGTCAATATGCGAGCTTGCGCTACCTGTTTGCCCCGGTGGCCGATGAGCTCGCCTATGTATGCGAAAACGGAGCCCTAGTGATGAACGAGGGGCGTGCCGTTGTCAAGCGTTCCATGGAGCGTAGCCTTGCTATGGATATCGCGAATGCCGTGGTTGCGTATCCCCATGCCGACGTGACCCTTTCGTGTGAGGGACACCTCTACACCATGAGCGGCAACGATGCGTTCGTCGACCATTTGCGCTATGAGGTCCACTGCGATGTGGCGGTGGTCGACCGTCCTGAGGACATCGACGAGGACGTCATTAAGATTGCCTTCCAGACGCCCGAGGTGGATCAGCCGGCGGCCCTGGAGTATTTTGAGCGCCTCTTTAGCGACCGTGTCGACGTGATGACGTCGGGAACCGAGTGGACGGACTTTATCGGCTTTGGTTCGGGCAAGGGTTCCGCGCTTGCCGATTACGGTCGTGCCCTGGGAATTTCGCCCGACGAGATGATGGCGTTTGGCGATAACGAAAACGACCGCGACATGCTCAACGTCGTGGGCCATCCTTATCTAATGGAGAGCTGCAATCCCTCTATGCGTGGCATCAACGACCGCGTCCGCTACGTGCGCACGGTCGAAGAAGAACTGCGCCGCCTGCTCGCCGAGTAGATATATGTGGCATGCCTAGGAATCTCTTTTTGCTGCAGAGTGCAGAAAGGTGGATTTTAAGGCATGTCCCGAACATCTACCGGCAGTCGGGGCAGAGACCCTCGAAGATGGTGTAGTGCGACGTGACGTGCCAGCCGATTTGCTCGGATGCCTTGGCGTCGAGTTGGGCATCGAAGGGGAGCGGTACGTCGATGACGCGGCTGCACGAGGTGCAGATGATATGCGCATGCGGCTCGATCGTGCGATCGAAGCGGCTGCCGCCCGGCGTCTTGATGGAGAGAATCTCGCCGGCGTCGGCCAAGAGATTGAGGTTGCGGTAGACCGTGCCGCGGCTGATTTTGTCATCCTGCGCGCGCACGACGTTGTAGATTTCGTCGGCGGTGGGATGGTTATAGCTTTGGCGCACGGCGTCAAGAACCAGCTTTCGCTGCCTGGTATTCCTTCTTTGCACCGCCATGCGCCTCGCCTCTTTTCTGTCAACGGTCGTAGGTAAATGATACCGTATTTAGCACACAATACTAATAACGAGGCGTGAAACCGTCTTCATTGGCAAGTGGGGCTCGGGCCTGGGCGTCTACGAGGCGAAAACGCGTTCCCATACGCTCGTAGGAGGCATGAAGCGCTTCGAGATAAGATAGGATATTTGCCGGACCCCCCTGTATCTCCATCTCGACTGAGCCGTCTTCCATGTTACGCACCCAGCCGGTGAGCGCGCGTGCCTGCGCGAGGTTGGTGTTGGTAAAGCGAAAGCCAACGCCCTGGACTTGCCCCGCCCAGCGCAGGAAATAGCGCAGGGGAGTGTCTTGAGTGGCCTCGTCGCTTGCGAGCACAGTAAGCCTGCGGCGCAGCTCGAGCTCGACGTTTGATGGTTTTTGAGGCTCTCGACTGCCGCCGGTGACGCTGGAGAAGAACGTATCGAAGAGACCCATAGCTATGCCTGCTTGCCTGCGTCGGCTGGGAAGGTTATGCCGGCCTGCTGGCGCACGGCATCCATGATGCGCAGTGAGACGAGTGTGACATCGCGGTAGTGGCCAAGCTCGTGGCGTCCCGCCGGGGTCTCCCAAATCTCTTCCTTAACGTTATCGATGCCGCCGATGGCGGTGATAAAGTCTGTGAGTTCGTATTCCATAGTGTTGCTCGATTTGGGCAGGTCGAGCACGCGGCCGTTGTCTCCCTGTTCGCGCGGTGCCTCGGTCGCCGAGCCGCGTACGACGTCGCCGCGATAGTCGATGCGGACGTTGCGGGGCGTGGACAGATGGTCGATCTGGATAGTGCCACGCTCGCCTTCGATCTGCGAGGGCAACAGGTCGTTCGTAATTTTGGAGTGCGCGAGCTCGACGGAGATACGGCCACCGCCGTAGCTGGCGAGGATGGAACCGCAGCCATCGATGGGGCCGTGCGTGAGCTGTCGCGTGGTGGGATCGAGCAGAGTGGTCATGCTCGTAAGGCCGGAGGGCATGCCAAAGATCTCGACCATGGGCTCGACGGTATAGACGCCAATGTCCATGAGGGAACCCGATGCCATATTGCAGTCGAAGATATTGGTGGCGCGTCCCGCGAGAATCTCGTTGTAGCGCGAGGAATACTTGCCAAAGCGCAATGAGGCGCGGCGGATGGGGGCGATCTCGCCCAGGGCGTCCTCGATGGCGTGGAAGGCGGGATCGTGGAGGGGACGCATGGCCTCGAGGGCCACAACACCTGCTGCCTCGGCAGCGCGGAAGACTTCCAGCGCCTGCGCTTCGGTGGCGCAGAAGGGTTTCTCGACGATGACGTGCTTGCCACCGGCGATGCAGGCAAGGGCCTGCTCGTAGTGGAGCGCATTGGGGCTGCCGATGTAGACGGCGTCGACGTCGTCGGCGGACGCAAGCTCGTCAAGTGCGGTGAAGTTACGCTCGCCGCCGTGTTCGGCGGTAAAGGCGGCGCCGCGCTCGGCATCGCGCGAGAGCGTGCCCACAAACGCGGCTTGGTCGTTGGCGTTGACGACCTGGATAAAGTCGTCGGTAATCATGGATGTGCCGATGGTCGCTATACGCAGCATGTATCCCCCTCGTGCCGTTCGGTTTACAGGATGAGTGTAGCGCGAGGGGGCAGGAAATAGCGTGCGAAAACGCCGTTACAGGTCGCTCTCGTTAAAGCCGGTATCGATATCGAGGTTGCTGCCGTCGGCCGCCGTGGTGGCGAGCTCATCGCAGCGCTCGTTGAGCTCGTGGCCGGCGTGACCCTTAACCCAGATGAACTCAACCTTGTGCTTGCTTTTGGCGGTGAGTAGGCGCTCCCACAGGTCGCGGTTCTTGACGGGCTGCTTGTTGGCGGTTTTCCATCCGCGCTTTTTCCAGCCGTCGATCCAGTGCTTGTTAAAGGCGTTGACGACGTACTGCGAATCGGAATGGACCTCGACCTCGCAGGGGCGGTTGAGTGCCTCGAGCGCCACGATGACCGCCATGAGCTCCATGCGGTTGTTGGTGGTCTTGGCGTAGCCGCGCGAAAGCTCGGAGGTGAAGGTCTTGCCGGCGGGGTTGGTGTATTTGAGCACGGCGCCGTAGCCGCCGCGTCCCGGATTTGATCGGGCCGAGCCGTCGGTATAGATGATGACCTTCACGGGCTTCCTTTCGTTGGGTACGTTTCGTGTGAGTGACCATTGTAGCGCCATGCCCGTCGGGGGCTAGCAATCTACGATTTCTACCCCGTCTTCCGACAGTTAGTTGGCATGGATGATGCGGTTGAGCTCGTCGAGGTATTGCTGCAAGAGGGGAGAGGGCTTGCGCTCGTCGTGCATGATATAGCCTACGTGCATCGTTGGGGCGTCTGCTAACGGGATCGATGCCATACCCCATTGCATTTCATTGGAGAGGACACCGGTCGACAGGGTGTAGCCGTTCGACGTGATAAGTAAGTTAGTAAGTGTTCCGCGGTCCGAGATTCGTATGTTGCGGTCGCAAGGGATATAGCTAAAAGGTTCCTCGGCGTAATAGAAGGAGTTTGAGGTTCCCTGCTCAAAGCTGTAGCGCGTATATGGTGTGAGGTCGGCAAGGGACAGCTGCGGGCGGCGGGCAAGCGGGTGGCGCTCGCTAACGAAGACGTGGACCGTCGCGTTGAATAGGGGATGGAAGCTCGCGCGCGCATCGGCAAAAGCCTTCTGCAGAACGCGGGCGTTAAAGTCGTCCAGATACAGGATGCCGATGTCGCTGCGAAATGCGCGGACGTCATCGATGATCTGCGATGTGGTGGTCTCGCGCATGATGAACTCGAACTTGCTGTCGCGGCAGCGCTCGACTACGTTGACAAAGGCCTCGACCGAAAAGGCGTAGTGCTGGGCGGAAATGGCGAGGCGGGCTTGCGGGGTACCGCCGTCCTCGTAGCGGGCCTCGAGCATGTCGGCCTGCTCTACGACCTGGCGTGCATAACCCAAAAGCTCGGTGCCGTCGTTGGTGAGCGTGACGCCGCGGCTGGAGCGCGTAAAGATCTCCAGATTGAGTTCCTGTTCCAGGCTTTTGACGGCGTTTGAGATGTTGGACTGAGCGGTATAGAGGCGCTGAGCTGCGGCGTTAATTGAGCCGGATTCTGCCACGGCGATAAGAAAGCGAAGCTGCTGGAGGGTCATCGGCGCCCGTCCTTTCGATAGCTATCTAAAAAACCGATAACAGGTTAGCGCTTTTAAGTGATTGACCGAGCGAAACAATGCTCGTACTATTCAAAACGCACAAAGGCGGTAGGTAATTAAGCCAACCACGGAACCGGGATGCGAAAGGAGGCCCGCATATGAATTGCTTACCAAGACGAATGCCGGGCTCCTGTTTGCGCCCGTCGGCGTGATCAGGAGACAGCGACTTACTTCTCTCTTTTTATTTACTTTTGTTCGATCAAGGAGATCATCATGAGCCAGTTCATCAACAACCCCGAGCACACCTTTGGTTTCGATACCCTGCAGCTTCACGTTGGCCAGGAGAGCGCCGATCCCGCATCCGACTCCCGCGCCGTGCCTATCTACCAGACCACGAGCTATGTGTTCCGCAATTCCCAGCACGCCGCCGACCGCTTTGGTCTTGCCGACGCCGGCAACATCTACGGCCGTCTGACCAACTCCACCCAGGGCGTCTTCGAGGACCGTATCGCCGCACTCGAGGGTGGCGTGGCAGGTCTTGCCGTCGCCTCCGGTGCCGCTGCCATCACCTATACCCTGCAGGCTCTCGCCCAGGCCGGTGACCACGTGGTCGCCCAGAAGACCATCTACGGCGGTTCCTACAACCTGCTGGAGCATACGCTCTCCCAGTTTGGCGTCGAGACCACGTTTGTCGATGCCCATAACCTGGAAGAGGTTGAGGGTGCCATCAGGGACAACACCACGGTCATCTATCTCGAGACGCTCGGCAACCCCAACTCCGACATCCCCAACATCGACGCCATCTCCGAGATCGCCAAGAAGCACGGTCTGCCGGTTGTCGTCGACAACACCTTCGGCACCCCGTATCTGTTCCGTCCGCTGGAGCATGGTGCCAACATCGTCGTTCACTCCGCAACCAAGTTCATCGGCGGCCACGGCACCTCGCTGGGCGGTGTGATCGTCGACGGCGGTAACTTCGATTGGAAGGCGAGCGGCAAGTATGCGCAGATCGCCGAGCCCAACCCCTCCTACCATGGCGTCTCGTTTGCCGAGGCTGCCGGTCCCGCCGCCTTCGCAACCTATGTCCGCGCTATCTTGCTGCGTGACGAGGGCGCCTGCATCAGCCCGTTCAACGCCTGGATCCTGCTCCAGGGCACCGAGACTCTGTCGCTGCGCGTTGACCGTCATGTCGAGAACACCAAGAAGGTCGTTGAGTTCCTGGCTGGTGACAGCCATGTCGCCAAGGTGAACCACCCGAGCCTGTCTGAGCACCCCGATCACGAGCTCTATCAGAAGTACTTCCCCAACGGCGGTGCCTCGATCTTTACCTTTGAGATTAAGGGTGGCCAGGAGGCCGCCTGGAAGTTCATCGATCATCTGCAGGTGTTCTCGCTGCTCGCCAACGTGGCCGACGTCAAGTCGCTCGTCGTGCACCCGGCTACGACTACGCACTCCCAGCTCTCTGCCGAGGAACTCGCCGAGCAGAACATCACGCCCTCCACGATCCGTCTTTCCATCGGTACCGAGAACGCCGAGGATATCATTTGGGATCTGAAGCAGGCCTTCGCCGCGCTGGACGAGTAAGGCGACTTGTGCAAGGACCCCTTGCGACTCGATAGGTATAACTGCATAAAATGCCTGCTCAAGGCGCCTGTGCGAACAATGGTTGCACAGGCGCCTTTTTTGCATAGAGAGGGTGCAAAAACAGGGTTTTTGACACGCTTTATGCATTCGAGTTGTGGAAAACTCCTGTTGAGCGGATGTGAGTTTTACGCAAATGACGTGCACCTTTTGAGAAAAACCGCAGGTCGCGATTTGCTCGGGGTACCATGCAGCGCGATCGAATCACACGCAGCTTAAACGCAGCAAAAACGCACTACGGAGGTTTCCAGCTACATGAGGATCGATTCACGAAAACCGAAAGCCGCCGCCCTTTCCGCCGCTCTGACCGTGGCACTTTTGATGGGCGCCGGCGCAACTGATGCCCACGCGGCAACACTATCCGATACGGTCGGATCTACGCCGTCCGAGGCGACGCTGGTGCAGCCCGTCGACTACCGCGGCGACGGTTATGGCTCTATGCAGGAGTGGAACGCCTCGATGGGGGCAAAGCGCGATTCCCTGGAGATGCGCGCTCAGATCATTATGAATATGTATGGCGACTATGCTACCGATGACGAGCGTGCTGTGTTGCAGGGTTGCATCGACGGTGCGGGCAGTCTTTTGACGATGGATGAGGTCGACGCCAAGTCGACCGAGCTCGACGAGCTTCGCTCCACGCTTGAGGATGCCAAGCGCGAGGCGCTCGAGGCTGCCGCGGCCGAAGCCGAGTCCGCTGAGGCCGTTCAGGCTTCGTATTACAACGCCGGCTCTGGCTCGTCTTACACGTCTGCTGCGTATTACGCGAACGGCTCGGGTCTGACGCGCTCGAGCGGCGTCAATAACTATAACGGCCGCCGCGAGACTTATTACAGCAGCAACGTGTTGTATCACCACCGCACGGGCGAATGGACGCAGGATTCCGAGGGCTTTTGGCGCGATTCCGATGGCTACTACGTCGTTGCCGCGGGCGATAAGGCCCAAGGCTCCACGTTTACCGGTTCCAAGGGCGAGTGCAAGGTCTATGACTCCGGCTGTGCTGCCGGAACCACCGACTACTACACTGGCTGGTAATTTTTCTGCATCACGGATATTTGGCGGATGGGCGTCTTTACCGAGCTTTAGGGCAACGTAAGGACGCCCGTTCTATGTATGCGTTTGAGTTAACAGAGCGCTTACCGTGGCAGTACGCCGCGCATATGGGCGCGGGGCACACTAGTTCATGAGGAATAAGGTCTTTCTCGTGGAGGAAGTGGTCTTGTGAACGCTCGAGATGTTGCCATTGCCGCCGTCGCATTGGTGCTTGGCTGCCTTGGTCCTACGGCCGCGCTCGTTGCGGGCATGCAGGGGTCTTGTGGGGCTGCCTCTATCGTGGTCAGTGCGTTGGTCGCGGCCGCACTGCTGGGAAGTGCGGGTGTAGTCCTTTGTCGCGATGATGAGGACCAGGCGTCGGAGTCGCAGCTCTAACCGTCGGGACATCGACTACTGGTTATAGATGAAGATGAAAGCCGCCGTAAGGGGAGTGCTCCTTGTGGCGGCTTTGCTGTTGAGCCTGTTGACGTGGTGAGCCGGGCGCTACCAGCTTTTCTCGATATCGCGGATGCGCTGATAGAGCCAATCGTTTTGCGGCACTTGGATATCGTGTTTGACGGCCAGGCGGCAAATGGTGCCCGCGAACTCCTCGACTTCGGTTTTTCGTTGCGCGATGCGGTCCTGCGCCATCGAGGGCATACCGGTGGGGTCGATTCCCTCGATGAGGTGCACCATCTGCGTCAGGTCTGCCTCGGTCAGCTCAATGCCCTCGGCGTTGGCGACCGCAAGCGTTTCGCGCATGGCAGAAACAAGGCAGCGACGCTGCTCGGAGCCCGGCTCCGTGGCGCTTCCGTAGGTCCCGCCGTAGGCCATGCACGTCTGGTTGATGCCGTCGTTGAGCATGAGTTTGGCCCACATGCGGTGCGCAACGTCGCTCTCGACGGTATGGGCGATGCCGCAGCGCGTGTAGAGCTCGTCGATGGCGGTGACGGTTGCGAGCTCGGTGCCGGCCGCCGCGCCAAAGCGGATTTCGCCCGCATTGGTAAAGGTGAGCTCTCCGTTGAGGAACACGGCGTCCATGCCCTGGCAAATACCAAGAACGGTATGCTCCCAGCCAAAGCGCTCGGCAATCTTCTGCTCGCTCGTAATGCCGTTACACAGCGAGGCGATGAGCGTATTGGGTCCCACGACGCGCTCCATAGTCTTGAGTGCTTGGTTGAGTCCAGTCGTCTTGACCGTGAGAATGACCAGATCGGCGGGCGTTGCCTCGCTGGCGCGGACGGACTTGAGCGCACAGGGCTTGCCATTGACGGTGAGCGCATCGTCCGCGTGACGCTCAAAACGGGCGTCATCCATAACGTATTCGACGGCGTCGTTGCCGAGTGCCTGGGCGATCATACTGCCGTAGAGTAGCCCGACGCCGCCCTTGCCGATAAAGGTGACCTTGTTGATCTGCATGTGAATTATCTCCCCATATAAAAGGCGCCCGCGTAAGGGGCGCCTGATGGATTGTATGCCGCCAGCGCACCTTGTGCATGCAGGGTGGCGATTTTTAAATGAATGGACGCGTGGAGCTTACGCTGCGGGGCAGACCGCGAAAACGCGTGCGGGATATCCAACGCCATCGCGCACCTTGGGGAAGGTGCAGAAGATGACGGCGCCTGTGGCGGGAAGCTCGTCCAGATGGTCCATGACCTCGATCTGATAGCGGTCGACCGAGAGGATGTACTGCTCGCCGGGGCAGGGGTGGGCGTCCTCACGTGTGGTCACGGTCGCCTCCTTTCATCGGGCTTTTTGCTGATGTTAAAGCGGTGTCGTGACGGCTCGATTTCTGCTACGTTACGATACATTCTCGATTGCGATTCCACGATGTTTCGGCTGCGTGACCATTGTGTTTCGCCTTGCCGGGGCGCTGATGGCGAAGGGAGGGTCTGTGCAATACCGCGTTGACCCCAAAAGTGGTAACCGAATATCCTCTCTGGGTCTGGGCTGCATGAGATTTCCCGGTGCGCCGGGGCACCCCGATGCGAAGACGGCCGATGCCATCATTTCCCGTGCGGTGGAGCAGGGGATTAATTATCTGGACACCGCCTATCTCTATCCCGGTAACGAGGCGTGCGTGGGCGCCTCGCTTGGGCGCCTGGAGCTGCGTGACCGGGTGTTGCTGGCGACAAAGTTGCCGCACGCTTCGTGCAAATGTGCGGAGGATTTCGACCGCTTTTTTGACGAGCAGCTGCACCGTTTGCGGACCGACCATATCGACTATTACCTCATGCACAACATTACCTCGCCCGCCCAGTGGGAACGTGTGGTGGCGTTGGGCATCGAGGACTGGATCGCGCGTCAAAAGGCGGCGGGGCGCATTCGCCAGATTGGTTTTTCGTACCACGGCAGCGCGGCGGATTTCCTGACGATGCTCGATGCATATGAGTGGGACTTTTGCCAGATCCAGTACAATTACGCTGGAGAGCGATATCAGGCGGGAACAGCGGGGCTCATGGCCGCCGCCGAGCGAGGCCTCGCGGTGTTTGTGATGGAGCCGCTGTTGGGCGGGCGTTTGGCGGGCAAGCTGCCGCCGCGGGCCCGCGCCGTGCTCGATGGCGCCTATGACCCGCGCCTGCGCACTCCTGCCGCCTGGGGGCTTTCGTGGGTGTGGAACCATCCTCAGGTCACGATGCTGCTTTCGGGCATGACCGATACCGCGCAAGTGGATGAGAACGCGGCGCTGGCCGACCGAGCCCTGCCGGATTCGATGACGGGCGCTCAGCTCGATACCATTGCGCGCGTGCTGACGGAATTTGAAAAATCGAATCGCGTGCCTTGTACGGGATGCGGCTACTGCATGCCGTGTCCCAAAGGCATCAATATCCCTGGGTGTTTTGCCGCCTACAATGCAAGCTATGCGCACAGCTGGTTTACGGGTCTATCGCAGTATTTTACGGCGAGCGCGGTGCGGACGAGCGAGCCCAAGTTGGTGAGCAACTGCGTTAAATGCGGCAAATGCGCGCGTCACTGCCCGCAACACATCGATATTCCCGAGCGTCTCGACGATGTGCGCCGACGTTTCCAACCTGGCCCCGTAACGGCCGCGCTTAAAGCCTTCCGCATAGCGCGCTCCTCATGACCCTTTTATAACTTGCGGTGGAATAGTTCCTGTTTGCGGCAGAATAAGGGCCAAACAGGAACTATTTCACCGCAACTGAAGGGGGCTGTCGTGGGTCATCGGGATTCATGTGATGATTTGCGTGAGGTTTGTTGGGGCGTTTTGGGCGCTGGACACATTTCGCATCGATTTGCATCGTCGCTCAAGGAGGTGGACGGGGCACGGCTTGTGGCTGCCGCCGGCCGCACTCCTTCGCATGTTGAGGAGTTTTGCAGGGCGTTTTCGATTGATGCCGCGCACAGTTATGCCACGGCTGACGATAGCGGCGATGTGGCTTATGATGCGCTGATTGCCGACCCCGATGTCGACGCAATCTACTTGGCTCTTCCACATGGCATGCATGCGCATTGGGTCTGTCGGGCACTGCGCGCGGGAAAGGCCGTGCTGTGCGAAAAGCCGGCCGTTTTGAGTGAGGAAGAGGCTCTCTCGATTGCCTCCACCTCTCGTGAGCGCGGCGTGCTGTTTATGGAGGCGATGAAGAATCGGTTTTGCCCGATGCGCACTCGCGTGAAGGACTTGCTTGCGTCGGGTGAGCTTGGCCGTATTGTCTCGATTGAAAGCGTGCAAAAGCTCGATTACGGCGAGCCTCCTTCGGGCTATCTGCTTGATTCGTTGCAGGGCGGCTGTCTATATGACATGGGCTGCTATGCGGTCGGTTGGTTTGAGGATTTGCTCGCGGGCGCGTGCGAGGTTTCATCCCGTGAAGTTCGCTGGCGTGACGTATCAGGCGGCCGCGTCGATTGGGCCGACGAGATCCGTATGAGCGTCGGCGGTATACCCATTCATATGGTGTGCGACGGCAAAGCAACATATGAAAGCCGCTTAACGATTGTCTGTGAGCGAGGCTCGTTGGAAATCGAGCGTCTCCATCGCCCCGAGCTCGCCCATGTGAAGTATTCCGACGGTCGAACGCTCGAAATAAATGCCCCGTTTGAGATCGATGATTTCTACGGCGAAATCCAGCATGCGACCCAGCTCATCCGGGCGGGGAAACTCGAGAGCCCCGTCATGCCCCTTGCCGCCACGCAGCGCTGTGCACACATCATCGATGCGATTCGTCTAGCCCTCTAGGACTTGGCGCTGACACGTAGGGGATCATGACGCCGGCGCCCGTGGTGCCTGGCGGCCCACATCTCTGATGCCCCTTTTATAACTTGCGGTGGAATACGGTCTGTTTGCGCCAAAATAGGGCACCAATAGACCGTATTTCACTGCAACTGATGAGGGGGAGCTGGAGATGCTGACAATCGGATGTCATCTTTCGACGACGAAGGGCTATCGGGCAATGGGGGAGACGGCGTTGTCCATTGGTGCCAATACCTTTGCGTTCTTTACGCGCAACCCGCGCGGTGGCAAGGCAAAAGACCTTGACATGGATGACGTGGCGGCTCTGCGCGAGCTTATGGCGCAAAACGACTTTGGACCGCTGGTGGCGCATGCCCCGTATACCTATAACCCCTGCTCCGCTAAGGAGCGGGCGCGAGAGTTTGCCTTGGAGGCTATGGCGGAAGATTTGCAGCGTCTGGAAGCACTGCCCGGCAACTACTACAATTTTCACCCCGGTGCGCATGTGGGACAGGGGGCAGACGCCGGCATTCAGATGATTGTCGACACGCTGTGCCAGGTGATGTTTGAGGGACAGCAGACGACGGTATTGCTCGAGACCATGGCGGGCAAGGGCACCGAGGTGGGCCGTAGCTTTGAAGAACTGGCGTGCATTATCGAGGGCGTTGCCGCCAAGTGCCCAGAGCTGTCCGATAAGCTGGGCGTTTGTTTGGACACCTGCCATGTGAGCGATGCCGGCTACGACATCATCCATGATCTGGACGGCGTACTCGACGAGTTCGACCGCGTGGTGGGTATCGATCGCTTGCATGCCGTACACATCAACGATTCGAAGAACCCTTGTGGCGCCCATAAAGATCGTCACGAGTGCATCGGCAAGGGATACCTTGGCAGCGAGGAATTTGGTGGCGGTATGCAGGTTATACAGAATATTGTATCGAATGGCCGTTTGCGTTCGCTGCCGTTTATTTTGGAGACTCCGAACGAACTTGCAGGTTATGCGGCTGAAATCAAACTGTTAAGGTCATTGCAGCAGTAAAGGCTGCCATAAACTGGAGTGCTACATTCACGTTATGGGTTTGTTTCAATTAGTTTTCTAATTGCAGATTCTTCCAAGCGGGTGCATAATAACCCTCAGTTTTTGCAGACCTCTGAATCAAACGAGGTCACCGGAAGGAGACTGATTATGAAGCTCAAGAAGCTTGGCGCATTTGCCGCCACGGGTGCCATGGCGCTCGCCCTCGCACTGACGGGCTGCGGCTCGTCCAACGCCACCTCTGGTTCTGATGCCGGTTCCAGCAGCTCTGACGACGCTAAGGTCGAGAAGGTCGACGGCTCCAAGGAGTACGCGCTCGTCAAGGATGGTACGCTCACCGTCGGCACCTCTGCCGAGTACGCTCCGTTTGAGTACAAGGATGACAACGGCGATTATCAGGGCTTTGACCTTGAGCTCATCAAGGCCATCGGCGACAAGCTGGGCCTGGATGTCGAGTATGTCAACAATGACTTTGACACGCTGGTTCCGGGTGTCGCTTCGGGCGCCAAGTATGACGTTTCCATTGCGGCTATCACCGACACGCCCGAGCGTGAGAAGGAAGTCACTTTCTCTGATTCCTACTACATGGACGATCAGGCTATCGTGACCAAGGTCGATAACACCGACATCACGGCCGACAACTACAGCGAGAAGCTCAACAACGCCGATGCTACCATCATCGTCCAGTCTGGCTCGACCGCCGAGTCCTTTGCCCAGGAGAACTTCCCCAAGGCCAAGATTGTCCCCTACAAGGACGCCACCGAGTGCTTCAGCGCCCTGCAGTCCGATAAGGGCGACGCCGTAGTCACCAACCGCTCCGTTGCCAGCCAGCTGACCGCCGAGCAGTTCAACACCTGCCAGACCATCAAGCAGATCAGCACCGGCGAGGAGTACGCCATCGCCATCAACCAGGGCAACACCAAGCTCAAGGACGACATCAACCAGGCCATCAAGGACCTGACCGATGACGGTACCGTTGACGCCCTCATGGCTAAGTACAACATCAAGTAAAATAGCTACTTGATTGCTCGCGGGCCCTTTCCGCTTTGGCGGAGAGGGCCTTTGCGCTTCTCTTGACGGAGAGCATTTCCGTCTCGTTTTGCCGACAACTTCTACGATAGGAGCCACCTTGTCTCGACTGAACAAAGGGGCTGCGGAGCAGCGTTTTCCACTGCCCGCCTTGCTCCAAAAGCTAGTCTGCGTCATGGCCGTGGCGCTCGCGCTGGTGTGTGTGGGGACATATGCGCCCACGACCGCCCAGGCGCTTGAGACCGCAAAGATTACCGCTCGACCCAACACCGGTTCGGGCAGCGCTGTGGTCGGCGGTACCGAGACGCGCATTACCTGGGAGGTCCAGGCCGATGCCGATGAGGAGCTGAGCGGTCTTTCGCTGACGTTTGTCGACGGCACGACGTTTGGTACCGATGACACGCGATTGACGATGCTCTCGGGCGAGAACCTCATGGATCGTACGCCCATGAAGCCCACGTGCAAGGCTGACGGCCAGACGCTCAAGATTGATTTTGGCGAGACGGCGCCTGCCGGCGGCTTTTTCCGTGTCGAGGTTTACGGCGTGAGCTTCCCCGTCGAGGGCGGCGATGAGGCCTTTAGCGGCACCTGTACGCTCGCTGACGGGTCGACCAAGAAGATCTCCAAGATTCCGTCGGTGGAGATCAAGGGCGTGACGGCCTTCGATAACTTCTTGGCCGATCTTAAGGAGCAGCCGTGGGTCGAGGCTTGGAACTCCAATATGTTCCTGCGCCTGTTCTTAAACCCGGTCATTTTGGTCCAGAGCCTGCCGATCGTCTTCAAGGGCTTCCTTATGTCGCTTTCGATCGTGCTTGTGGCGTTTCCGCTGGCAATTCCCTTTGGCTTTGCCTTGTCGCTCATGCGCATCTCCAAGTCGCGCATCCTGCGTTGCCTTGCCGGCATCTATGTGAATATCATCCGCGGTACGCCG
Source organism: Collinsella sp. AF25-2LB (assembly GCF_003458415.1). Classification (GTDB taxonomy): domain Bacteria; phylum Actinomycetota; class Coriobacteriia; order Coriobacteriales; family Coriobacteriaceae; genus Collinsella. The sequence continues at coordinate 71,115 of NZ_QRUF01000009.1, read as the reverse complement.
GCGTTCCTGCAGATCTATATCGCGTTCTTCGGTCTGCCGTTGGCCGGCGTCAAGGTGGACGACTATGTCTTGGGCGTTATCGTCATGGCCATGAACTCGTCTGCGTACCTATGCGAGATCTTCCGTGCCGGTATTCAATCGATCCCCAAGGGCCAAAACGAGGCTGCGCGTTCGCTGGGCATGAACGCGTTCCAGACGCTGCTCTATGTCATGATTCCGCAGACGTTCCGCAATGTTTTGCCTACGCTGACCAGCGAGTTTATCTTGCTTTACAAGGATACGTCGCTGCTTGCCGCCGTGGGTGTGGTCGAGATCGTCATGAACGCCCGTACCATCGTGGCCACGACGGGCTCCATTACACCGTACGTGGTTGCCGCCCTGTTCTATCTGGTCATCACCCTGCCGCTCGCTCGCTTGGTGAGTGGTCTTGAGGCGAGGCTTTTGGGCACGGCCGAGACCAAGAAGAAGCGTCCCGCCAAGAGCGCCGGACAGGTTGTCGCGACGCCCGCCGATCACATCGCCGGTCTGTAAGGAGGTCCTATCATGAGCGAAACCAATAACTCGAACGAGGTCGTCGTCAGCATCAAGAACCTCCAGAAGGCCTTTGGCGACAACGTGGTCCTGCGCGATATCGATCTGGATGTGCACAAGGGTGAGGTCGTTGTGGTCTTGGGCCCCTCGGGCTCGGGCAAGTCGACGATGCTTCGCTGCATCAATCGTCTGGAGCATCCCACGAGCGGCTCGATTATCGTCGAGGGTGTGGACGTGTGCGCCAAGGGCGTCGACCTTAACAAGGTGCGCACGCATCTGGGTATGGTGTTCCAGCAGTTCAATTTGTTCCCGCACCTCTCAGTCAAAAAGAACGTCATGCTCGCGCAGCAGAAGGTGCTCAAGCGCAGCAAGGAAGAGGCCGAGAAGATTGCCGTCGAGGAGCTGACCAAGGTCGGTCTTGCCGAGCGTATCGACTTTATGCCGAGCCAGCTCTCGGGCGGCCAGCAGCAGCGCGTTGCCATCGCCCGCGCCCTGTCGATGAACCCGCACGTCATGCTCTTTGACGAGGCCACCTCGGCGCTCGACCCTGAGCTCGTGCGCGACGTCCTGGGCGTCATGCGCGACCTGGCGCACGACGGTATGACCATGATCGTCGTGACGCACGAGATGGGCTTTGCCCGCGATGTCGCCGACCGCGTCGTCTTTATGGACGGCGGCGTCATTGTGGAAGAGGGTACGCCGAGCGAGGTCTTCGACCACCCCAAGAGCGAGCGCACCAAGGCGTTCTTGGGCAATATCTCGTAGCCGGTTGATGTAACTGCCGTTACAAAAGAGCGGGGCTGGACTTGAATCCAGCCCCGCTCTTTTGTAGGGATGGGGATGCGCTTTGATGCAGGCTCTCTTGGAGGCCCTGGGTTCGTTACGCGAGCTCGGCTCCGAGGGCCTTGCAAGCGGTCTCGCCCTCGTCGTCGGGCGCGTCGTAGCAGATGGTGGAGTCCACGACGTTGACGCCGGCCTCGTCGGCGTCGGCCTTCCAGTTGTCCATCCACTCGCCCTCGGCCCACGAATAGGAGCCAAAGAGGACGACCTTCTTGTCGCCGAGAGTCTCCTTGACCTCATCCCACATCGGCTGGAACTCATCGTACTCGAGTTCCTCGGAGCCCATGGCTGGGCAGCCGAAGGCGAAGGCATCATATTCGGCGGCCTTGTCGGCAGAGAAGTCGGCGCAGGGGATGACCTCAGTCTCGGCGCCCACGGACGTGGCGCCTTCGGCGACGAGGTTTGCCATGGCCTCGGTGTTGCCCGTGCCGCTCCAGTAGACGACGGCGATCTTGCTCATATGTTTTCCTTTCGGTTGTGCGGCGTGTGGCCGCGTTTTGTATGCTCTATCGGGTTGCCTGGACAAGTTGTCCCAGGGTGCAGCCCTGTTGATAGATGTAGGTAAGGTATTGCGTGCATGCGCGATAGGAATCGAAGGTCGTGAGCGCCTGCTCAACGTTTGTGTATACCTTCCAGGCGCCAAAGACCTTATAGTTTTCGCCGTGCTGGACGATAAACTGATGGACATCTTCGTAGGGATAGCCCAAAAAATAGCCAATTTCGTGGGGGAACTCGCACATGCACCCCGTATCGCAGTGCCTATTTCGCGCGAGTGCGCAGACACTGCCGTCATAGGCGCTTTCTGCGGCATTGCTGCTTGCCAGCGTGATGCGCGCGGCGAGATGCACCAGGGATGCGAGCAGGTTGTGGACATCGTAGCCTTCGGCGACAAGCGCCGTCGCGGCGCGGGGATCGGAGAGATATCGCATAAGGTCCGCAGGGCGGTACACATAGATGAGCGCTCCGCAGGGGCGCCAGACCAAAACGCTCATATGGATCCCGAGCGGCTGGAGCTCGCGGTTGCATTGGGCTATGACGGCGAGCAGACGAGAGCGTCGCTCTTCGATTTTAGCGACGCCGGGTTTTCCGTTTTGGTTGGCGTAAACGCCGGGATAGGTAAAGAGCGAAGCCGGCTTGATACCTGCGAGCGTAGGGGAGCAGTTGCGCACGACAGCCGTTTGGTATGTTGGGATGTCAATGGTTCGAGTCACGTTGCCCCTTTCGAGCACTCACTTGTTAGCCTAGGAAAACCTATATACGAAAGTAAGCCTTGGTCAACAAAAAAGTTTGAATAGGGAAACTAATTGACAGAACCGACATGATTTTGGGTTAAGATGGGGACACCCCATGGGGGTATCTAGATAGGGCTACTTGAAAGGGGAACGCATGAGCGACTTGCTCAATCCTGCGAATCTCATCGTGCTGGCCGTCATTGCCGTCGGCATGTTTTTTGGACTGCGTCGCATTGCCGCTTCGACACACGGGAAGAGTTGTTGCAGCGATGGTACGAGCGGCAAGAAAACCAAAAAGGTTGTTGTGGTGGATACCGATGCATCGCACTATCCCTATAGCGATGAGCTGCTCATCGGCGGCATGAGCTGTGACGGCTGCGCTCAGAACGTGGCTAATGCCCTGAATGCGCTGGATGGCGTGTGGGCAACGGTGACGTATGCGGATCACACGGCACGTGTGCGCTCTAAACAGCCGGTTGATCGTGGTGTCCTCGAGACGGCCGTGAAAGACGCGGGCTACTACGTCATGACGCTGTAAGCGCCGCCCTGGATGCGCTTCCTTGGCTAGGCTCGTCCGCGCAGTTCGATGTCTTGGATGTCGTCGAAGTCGATGGCGATGTCTTTGAGCTTGAGGAGCTTGAAGGCAGGGAGTACCTCGTCGAGGATGCCGGTGCGGGAGCGATAGCCGCACGTATCGTAATAGGTGACACGAACCAAGTCGCCACGTTTGAGACCCTCGAGCTTTTTAGAAAGTACGAGGGCTTTTTCTTCCGTGAGCTCACGTTTTGGCTCGACGGTGATTTCCTGCTTGCGCACGAGTTCGTAGTATCCCGTGAGGGCGGCAAAGGGCATAAACTGTGCGGCGCGGTTGGCGCGCACGGCACCGTTGGCAGTGAGCTTTGGGTCGGCGGAGCGACGTCTTCCCTCGGGGTCTGCTAGGCGTTCAAAAGGTGTCGGTGGCCGCATCGGCTGTTGTTGGGACTTAGGCACGGTGCCCTCCAACTTGGTCGTTGCGTTCGCGCGCGGTGGCGCCGGCGGTAAAGCTTAATCCCTTGACGAGCGCGTTTTTGCCGTACTTGCCTTTCACGGCCAGGACGGCGCGCGCCAGGTCGCGCTCGCGCTCATCGGCCTCGATATCGCTGAACAGATCGATGGTGGCAAATTCCTCGGGCATGAGGTTGCCAAATCCCAGATTGATACGCTTGACCGGTCGCTTGGGGTCGACCGTTTGTGCCCAAAGGTCATCGAAATACCCCATGATCTTCTTAAACGAATTGGTGCGCTCGGGCAGCTTGCGCGAGGCGTTGGAGTGCGCAAAGAGTGAGGCATAGCCGCCACGCGGTTTGCCGCCATGCTCTCCCACAAAGATGCCATCGATTGCCTGCGCTTCGCGTACCAGGCGGCGCCTTTCGTCATCGCACTGGACGGGCTTGGGAGCACGGGGCGCGAGCTCGGGGCCGGCGGTTGCGGTGGGTTCGATACTCGATGTGCTCGAGCGCAGGTGGCCGCATCCGTCCACATATTGCGCTGTACCGCTGGCGTCGAGGCGGCGTATGTCAGCGCGCTCGCTCGCGTAGCCCACAAAGAGCGAGATGCTGTCGCAGACCACGTGCTTATCGACCAAGTCCAACACGGCACTGTCGACCATCTCGCGCAAGACGGTGTAGGCTTGCTCGTAGGCATAGCCCTTCGAGAGCACCTGTCCTGTGGTGGTCGAGGTCGCTTGCGGGCGATAGGCTTGGATATCGGCGATGGTTGTCGGCTCGCGCCCAAAGGCGTGGTCGATGAGATATTCGGCATTGACGCCGAGCTCGTCGTAGAGCAGGTTTTCGTCGAGTGCGGCGACGCCCATCAGGTCGTAGACGCCATACTTTTCGAGTCGGGCTGCCACACCGGGGCCGATGCCCCAGATGTCGGTGATGGGGCGATGGGGCCAGATCTCCTTGCGAAAGGTCTCGTCGTCGAGTTTGCCGATGCGACTGGGTACGTGCTTGGCGGTGACGTCGAGCGCCACCTTGGCCTGGAATAGGTTGGGGCCGATGCCGACCGTCGCCGTGATGCCGGTGCGCGCCAAGACCTCGTCGCGCAGCGTGCAGGCGAGCCCTTCCGCATCTGTGTGATAGAGGTCCAGATAGGGCGTCACGTCGATAAAGCACTCATCGATGGAGTAGACGTGCACGTCCTGGGGGCTGACGTATTCCAGATAGATACCGTAGATTTTCGCCGACACCTCCATGTAGTGCTGCATGCGCGGTACGGCCGTGATGTAGTCGATGCCATCGGGAATCTCAAATAGGCGGCAGCGATTGTGAATTCCTAAGTCCTTCATGGCCTGCGTGATGGCGAGGCAGATGGTCGTGCGCCCGCGCGATTCGTCGGCAACGACTAGGTTGGTGGTGAGCGGATCGAGCCCACGGTCGACGCACTCGACGCTGGCATAAAATGTCTTGAGGTCGATGCAGATATAGGTGTGCTGCTCGTGCGCCATCCGTGTCCTATCATCAAACACATGTTCTTATCGAATATCTGTTCGATAATACCCTCTCATCCGGACATCGTCAAAACCTGTCAAAAAGGGACTGGTTTGTTTTGGTAGGTATGGTCGTGCGGTTGGATCGGGTTTTAACGCAGCTCTAAAGAGTGCGAAACAGCTCGGAAAACCTTGCTTCGTAGCATGAGCCTAACGATTGATACCGCCTATGCGCACGGAAGGGTTGTGGGAAAGATGGTCAATTATGGGTTTGGTATGCCGACACGCCTTGTTGCGGATGGGGACGTGGCTCGCTGGTGCGGACGATTGGTCGCTCACTACGGTGGCACCAAGGCGCTGGTCGTGCTGGGCGGAGACAAGCATACGCGTGATGAGCTCGTCTCGGCGGCGCTCGGCTCGCTTGATCGAGCTCTGCTCGAGCGCGTGCTTTTTCGCTGCGGCTCGGTTGAGGGTGACGGGGGAGACGAACTGATCGACGAAGCCGTGGCCCTGGCGACCGACGAAGGCGTGGACTTTGTCCTGGCGATCGGCGATGCCGATACGGCCGGCTTTGCGCGCGAGCTCGCCCGTCGTATGGCGGCGCTCGATGCCGGTGAGGACGGCTTTGTGCCTTATGGATGCATCGTCTCCGAGGGAAAAGTGCCCGCCGTTGTGGGCACCGGCGAGGTTCCCGTTTTTGCCATTATCGCGCCCGAACTGCTGGAGGACATCGGGTCTCCTCTGCGTGAGTTGCTCGGTAGCGTCTGCGCTGCGGCCTAATATTTGCCATAAAGGGACGGGTAATTTTTGGTTGGTAAAGCGTTTGACCTGCCAAAATAAACCTGTCCCTTTTGTTCGGTTGCCGTTTGGGGGCCGATTGGCAACGCTCGCTGATTGTAGTCTTGACCTGCGCTAGAATAGTGGATATCTGAATGTCCGGGCGCATGGAGGCGTGCGCCCGTATGCTGAGGAGGACTCTATGGCAACTGTTGCCGCACCTATCGATGCTACGTCGACTGCCGCTTGGAAGGCACTCGAGGCTCATCAGGAGAAGCTTGAGGCCGAGGGCATCGACCTCAAGGCCTGGTTCGCCGCTGACGCCGACCGCGTGAATAAGTTGAGCTTTGACGCCGGCGACCTTCACTTCGATCTGTCGAAGAACTTGGTGACCGATGAGACCGTCAAGCTGCTGTGCGATCTTGCCCGCGAGGTGAAGCTCGAGGAGCGCCGCGACGCCATGTTCTCCGGCGAGCACATCAACACCACCGAGGACCGCGCCGTCCTGCACACCGCGCTGCGCCGTCCGGCAAGCGAGAAGGGCCAGCTCATCGTCGACGGCCAGGACGTCGTCGCCGACGTGCACGAGGTCCTCGATCGCATGTATGCCTTCGCCGAGCGCGTGCGCTCCGGTGAGTGGAAGGGCGTTACCGGCAAGAAGATCGAGCACCTGGTGTCCATCGGCATCGGCGGCTCCGATCTGGGCCCGGTCATGGCCTACGAGGCCCTGCGTCCCTATGCCGACGCCGGTATCGACTGCCGCTACATCTCCAACATCGATCCCAACGATCAGGCCGAGAAGCTCAAGGGCCTGGATCCCGAGACCACGCTCGTGATCATCGTCTCCAAGACCTTCACCACGCTCGAGACCCTCACCAACGCCCGCGAAGTCAAGACCTGGATGCTCGAGCAGCTCAAGGCTCAGGGCGCCATCGACGGCTCCGATGAGCAGAACGCCGAGGCCGTGGCAAAGCACTTCGTCGCCGTCTCCACCGCACTCGAGAAGGTCGAGGCCTTCGGTATCGACCCCGCCAACGCCTTCGGTTTCTGGAGCTGGGTTGGCGGCCGCTATTCCGTTGACTCCGCCGTGGGCCTGTCGCTGATCGTCGTGCTCGGCCCCGAGCGCTTCCAACAGTTCCTCGAGGGCTTCCACGCCATCGACGAGTACTTCTGCAACACGCCGCTCGAGAACAATGCCGTCGCGCTGATGGGCCTGCTCAACGTCTGGTACGTCAACTTCTTCGGTTCCAAGAGCCATGCCGTGCTGCCGTACTGCCAGTACCTGCACCGTTTCCCGGCCTACCTGCAGCAGCTCACCATGGAGTCCAACGGCAAGCACGTCCGCTGGGACGGCAGCGCCGTGACCTCCGATACCGGTGAGATCTTCTGGGGCGAGCCCGGCACCAACGGCCAGCACGCCTTCTACCAGCTGCTGCACCAGGGCACTGTGGTGGTTCCGGCCGACTTTATCGCTTTCGCCAACACTGCCAACCCTGCGACCGACAGCGGTCAGGACGTGCACGAGCTGTTCCTGGGCAACTTCCTGGCCCAGACCAAGGCGCTCGCCTTTGGCAAGACGGCCGACGAGGTGCGCGCCGAGGGCACGCCCGAGCAGATCGTCCCGGCCCGCTGCTTTGAGGGCAACCGCCCGACGACCTCGATCTTCGGCGACACGTTGACCCCGTTCGCGCTCGGCGAGCTCATCGCCCTGTACGAGCACATTACGTTTGTCGAGGGCACGGTCTGGGGCATCGACTCCTACGACCAGTGGGGCGTCGAGCTGGGCAAGCAGCTTGCCAAGCAGATCACCCCGGCCTTCCACGACGACGCCGCCAAGGCCGAGCAGGACGCTTCGACCCAGGCGCTCATCGAGTTCTATCGCGCGCACCGCAAGTAGTCGCTGCTGTTAACGCATCGCGCCTTATAGCCAGGGGCCCGTATCCCATCGGATGCGGGCCCCTTTGCTTTGCCGTGGCCCCGGGGCGCACGGCCTTTAAGGATCTTCGCCGGAGCGTCGCGTGCTGCGAGGGCCCTGCGTCTAGAGCTCGGCCTCCGCATGGCCTCGCTGCGCTTCGGGCAGTTCCCCGTACAGCGGATGGTCTTCGAGCCTAAAGCGTTCGACCTGCTCGGGGGTACGACCGCGCACAAAGAGCCACGAGCGATCGATTGGCGTCGCCATAAGTGTGCTGGGCAATGCATCGGCACGGTCGGAAAATACCCGGGCGCTCTCGGGGTCCTGGAAGGCCAATACCAGATGCGCGTCGCAGTTGCCCATGATGGAGCGTGCACGCGCCTCCCCGTAGAGCGCATCGAGTTGATTGGTCGACTGCAGCAGCAGCGTTGCCCAGATGTTGCGGCTTCGGATAATCGAGAGCACGTTGTCGATCTGGGGAATCTGCAGGTTTGCAAAGTCGTCGAGCATAAAGCGTACGGGCACGGGCAGGCTGCCGTCGGGCTGCTTGTCGGCCTCGCGTATGAGGCCCATAAACGCCTGCGAAATAAAGAGGCCGGTCAGCGGATCGAGATTGCGGTCAATATCGCTCACGGTTACAAACAGGGCGCAGGGGGTGTGTCCCATGGAAGCGAAGTCCACCTGATGGCACTCACGATAGAGCTGTGCCGCACCGTCGAATCCCAGACACATGACCTTTTCGGCAAGGATGCCGACGATGCTCGCGTGCATGCGCTCGGCATTTTGCGTAATGGCGTAGCGCCGCCATAGCGAGAGGGCATAGCTTTGGGGGTCGGTCGTGATCAGGTCGTCAAACAATCGACCCGTGGCACCGTCTTGCAGGTGCTCGATCAGCTTGATGACCGAGCTGATCGTCTGCTCGTCGGCGGGCAGCTGTTCGGTGACGTAGGCGATAAGACACGACAGCAGGTTTGCCGCCGCATGATCCCAAAAAGGCTGGTTGTTGTCCTCGATGGGGCAGATGGCCTTTGCCACCGAGAGGATGTCCTGCTGGTTGGGCCTGCCGTCCGCCTTGCGGCGAATGTGCCTCAGGGGGTTGTAGCCGCAGCGCTCGATGCCGGGCGCAAGGGCCGGGACGGTGTTGAGGTCGGCGAAGTTGAGACATTGCACGCGGTAACCGTGGGCTGCCAGCACGGGTCCCACTTCGCGACAGAGCGTGCCTTTGGTGTCGAGCACGATGTAGCTTGCGTTTATTTGCAGCAGGTTGGGCTTGAGGACGTTTCGGGTCTTGCCGGCTCCCGAGGGGCCGATCACAAGTGCGTTGTTGTTGAGTCCCGTTTGGCGGGTGTCGCAGGAAAGCGTTCGATCCTTGGCGAGGATGGTGGACGATGCGGACTCAGATGCGGCGAGGCGGCTGGCGAGGTTAGACATGGGCGACCTCCTTGGTGGTCGAGAGGATTTCGTGGGCAAAGCCGAGCTCGACGGCGCGCTCGGCCGAAAGGTAGGTGTCTTTTGCAGTGAGGGACTGGATGCGCTTGGGCGTGAGGCCGCTGCGGTCCGAGAGGATTTGCGTGAGGGTCTTGCGGGTCTGCATGAGACGCCGGCTGGTTTCCTGCAGCGCAAGTGCCGAGCCGCCTGCCCCCTGGGGGATCAGCGGGTCGTGAATCATGAGCTCTGCATGGGGCGCCATACGGCGATCGTCGCCGCCCATAAAGATCACGGCGCCCATGGACGCGGCGAATTCCAGGCAGACGGTGCGGATGGGGCACGATGCGAGGCGCATGGCGTCATAGATTGCAAGACCCGATCGCACGCTTCCGCCGGCGCTGGCGACAAATATGGTGATGGGGCGGCTGGGGTCGGTGGCATCGAGCAGGCGGATCTGCTGGCATAGGTCGTGGGCCATCGGGGTTTCGATGTTTCCCATGACGGAGAGCTCGCGACGGGCGAGCATCTCATCGTAAATGCTGGTGAGCGTGATGCCTCGGGCGGATTCACGCATGGTGAGGGGGCTGATGATGGGGGATTGACAAGTGTTCATGAGGACTCCTTTCTGGTTGGTTGGGTTGTGGGATGGGTTGCTGCCCGCCGAGGGCGGGCGAGCTATCGGGTTCGTCCGAGCCTGCGATCGAGCTCGGTTTCGGGACAGGCCGCCTGTTCGTGCGGCTCTCGGATGTCAAGGGCTCCAAAGCGATGGAGCGTTGCGATGGGCGTGGTGTATGCGAGTCGTAGCTGATGCTCCACTGGGGCGCGTTCACCGTTTGTGCAATGGGCCTTGTAGTGCCGCACGATGCTGGCGTTCATTTCCTCGTCGTTGCGATGGCGCCCAAACTGGTGCCTGCAGGTCTCGATGATTTTTGCCACCGACTTGGGTGCCGTCGCGGGGACAAGGGCGAGATAGCCCTCGAACAGTTCGTTGATGCTCAGGAGGCACAATGTGTCGACCAAGGCTCTAACGGCTGCCTCATCGATGGAAAACTGCGCGGTCAACTGGTTATGGCGGTTGCGGTCGATAACGGTCGCGCGGGGCCTTGGGGTCTTCTGTCTCGCGGTGCCGGGCATTTGCATTTGCCGGGTCTGCGCATCGAGCTCGACGTTGCCGCGCTTGAGGTCGTTCAGCGGAAGGAACAATGCAGTGCACAGGGCGTCCCGCTTGATTTCGAGCTTGCAACGCTCGTCGGGTGTCCATTCGAGCTTGAGTTTCGTGTCGAGCGCCGTGAGCATATGGGCTAAGCAGCCCATAGTAAGGACGCGAGGCTCGTTATCTCGATTTGGGGCATAGGGATCTGTCAGCCTGCGAATGCTGGGATCGCCCATGATTTTGATGCAGCGCTTCAGCAGTTGAGGCTTGCCGGCCAAGACCGTCGCGAGCGGCAGCGACGCGAAGTTCTCGATGGTTGCGGCGGCAAAGGCGGCGTCGTATTTGTTTGCGGATGCTCGCTCAATGCGGACATCCAGAATGCTTTTCTTATCGCCGTCTTCAGCGTGGTGGTTTGTCATAGCTTCTCCAATCGGTTGATGTTCGTGCTGTTTGTTGATGTGTTGGTTGTCGTGAGTGATGTGCTTGCCGTGGGTGATGTGCTGACGTTGGGGTGCTATGCGGTTTTCAATGAGCCCGTGAGGCAGTTGCTGCAGGGGCGGGATGGAACGGCCCATGCAAGGCGGAAGGCATCGTGCTCAAAATCGAGACAGCAATGCCCTGGGTGCCTCACATGTGGCAGTTACCTCATTAAGTTGTCATTGCGTTTGGGGTTGTACTTTGCCGATCTTCCTTCTCTTACACGCTAAATCTCAAACTTCATATGCTCGATCTACTTAAAACCGCAACGGCGGTCTTTTATCAACTTATATGTCGGAACGCGTCTTTGCAAGTACTTTTTTGCGTTTGTTTCAAATGGGGTGGTTTTGCAACCGTCACGCGCCACGCTATGCGAACGTGCCCCGGCTCGGATAAGATGGTGCGATCGAGTTCTACCGCGCTCACCGCAAGTAGTCTTTGTTGCTGAGATAGGTCACGGCCGAAAGGGGCCCGTATCCCAACAGATACGGGCCCCTTGCTATTTAAATGGGCATGAGGGTGTATTGAGGGGGGGGATGTCTTGCTGTCGGCATCCGCGTGCGGTGCCATTCGCTGTCTGTAAATATACGTTTACAACTAATTTCATACCACTTGTCGGAATGCGGACGCTGTCCTTGCATGCCGGGCGTACATTGAACGTGGTTTTTCGCGTGAAACCACGAATCGGTTGTCAGTCCTGAACAAGGAGGCCCAGCATGACGCTTGCCAAACCCATCAACAAATACATCGACTATATCGATGCCCCCGAGGACACGTTTGAGCAATATGTCGAGAAGGCGTTAAAGTACAACTTTCGCTGCGTATTTGCGAACCTGCAGGAGTACGAGACGGGCCGCGCCATGCTCGAGGACTCTGACATCATCCTTGCCGGCGCTATCGACTTTCCCCAGGGCACTATGGCGCTTGAGGAGAAGCTTGCGAGGTTTGAGGAATACGCTGCGTGTGGCTTTACCGAGATTGACTACGTTTTGAATCAGAGGTCGATCGAGAACCGCGATTTTGATGCCATCGAGCGCGAGATGACTACCATTGCTGATTTTTGTCGCGCGCATGGCATCACTGACAAGGTAATCGTCGAGATGTGCAAGCTGGACGGCGACGACGCCGCCAAGCGCCGTGTATGCGAGATCGCGCTGGAGGCCAAGCCGGGATTCCTTAAGACATCGACCGGCAGAAGCTTTGGCGGTGCTAAGCTCGAGGACGTGCGGCTGATGCACGAGGTGCTCGGCGATGCCGTGGCAATCAAGGCGGCGGGCGGTATCCATAATTACGAAGAGGCCTGCGCATTCATCGAGGCCGGCGCCAGCGCGTTAGGTGCATCGGCGGGCATCGCGATCGTCGAGGGCGCACCGACGGATGAGCGTCGCTAGCAGACGTATTTGACCTGAGCGATAAAGCTTCACGACCACACGCTGTTCATGTTCGAGACAATATGACTTTTTGCCCGTTGTAAACGGAGTCGCGATGGGTGTTCTGTATGATGGCTCAGACAAGGTTGTTCAATGACAGGGAGGCATATATGGCAATCAAAGCCATCGCGATGGATATCGACGGTACGCTCACCAACGATCAGAAAGTGATTAGCCCGCGTACGCGCGAGAAGCTGCTCGCGGCGCAGGAGTCGGGCATTAAGCTCATCTTGGCATCGGGCCGTCCCGTATGGGGTCTTCACGCCTTGGCCCAGGAGCTCGACCTTCAGAACCATGATGGTTTGCTGGTGGCCTTTAACGGCGCTCACGTCGTCGATGCCCAGACCGACGAGGTACTGTTCGATCAGGCTATGCCTGCCGACGAATTGCATCGCTTGATTGATCACCTGCGTAATTTTGACGTGATCCCTATGATTTCGCTCGGTCGCGATCTGCATGTCGAGGACTCGTATCGCTGCATGATCACACTGCCGGACGGTTCGCAGAAAAACATCGTCAAATACGAGCGCGATGCGTGCGACCTTAAGATCCGCGAGGTCGAGAGCTTGCATGAGGTCGCGGACGCTTATCCCGTGGACAAGCTGCTGACGGCGGGCGATCCGGCCTACCTGCAGGCGCATTACGAGGAGATGTATACGCCCTTTAGGCAGACGCTTTCGGGTATGTTTACGGCCGACTGGTACTTTGAGTACACGGCGCCTGGTATCGACAAGGCCCGCGCGCTCGAGGGCGCCCTGCCCAAGCTCGGTATCGATGCCAGCGAGGTCGTATCGTTTGGTGACGGCCAGAACGACAAGTCCATGATTGAGTGGGCCGGCACCGGTGTTGCCATGGGCAACGCAGTCGATGAGGTTAAGGCGGTAGCCCAGATGGTGACCGCCAATAACAACGAAGACGGTATTGCGGTGGCGTTGGATAAGCTGCTGGGTTAGAATCGCCGATAATGCATGGTTCGGGCGCCTGCTTACAGGCGCCCTTTTGTTAGGGAGGGTGCCGTGTCCGCATTTCCGTTCGACGCCGTTATCTTTGACATGGACGGCGTCATTGTCGATACCGAGTATTACTACCTGGGCGAGACTGCCGCGTTTGCCAAGGAGCTTGGGCTTAACCTGACTCAAGAGGAGTTGAATGGGCAGGTTGGTACCTCGCATCAGTTCTTCCTGCATATGCTGGTCGATTGGTTTGAGCGCGCCGGTAAGGGGCATTTTACTGGCGAGGAAGCGTTGGCCCGTTGGGATGAGTGGGCGCATGAGCGTCCGCGCGACTATCAGACTTTGATTAACCCAGGCGCCGTGGATACGATTCGAGAGCTGCCGCGCCGGGGCGTTCGCGTGGCGCTTGCCAGCTCGTCTCCCATGGATAGCATCGAGGAAGTGCTCAATGCGTGCGGGCTGTCGGATGCCTTTGAGTATGTGGTGAGCGGCGAGCAGTTTAAGGAGAGCAAGCCCGAGCCCGACATCTACCTGCATGCGCTGGACCTGCTGGGGCTGCCCGCGAATCGCTGCTGCTGCGTTGAGGATTCCGTTCCGGGCATTACCGCGGGTAAGCGAGCCGGCCTGACGGTCATTGCCAAGCGCGAGGAGCGCTTTGGCTTTAGCCAGGATGCCGCGGACAAGATTATCGACCAGCTGCCGGAGCTACTGGAACTCGCGTAGATCCTGGGCGGTACTGCTGTCACAACAGTGGTTCCGTTGGCATAAGAGAGGGGCGCGCTATGGCATTTAACGTGAGCGCACTGGGGTTTGGCGACAACGTCGTCGACCGCTACGAGCATATTCGCACGATGTATCCGGGTGGCAATGCGGTGAACTTTGCCGTGTATGCCAAGAAATGCGGAGCCGCGCGCTCCGCGTATATGGGCATCTTTGGTAATGACGCTGCTGCCGAGCACGTGATTGCGAGTCTTGAAGATGAGGACGTTGAACTAGCCAAATGCAAGCAGCTCATCGGTGAGAATGGTGCTGCGCGCGTGACCGTCGTTAACGGCGACCGTGTTTTCCTTGGCTCCAATGAGGGCGGCATCCGTGGTGATGCGCGCTATGTGCTCGATCGCTTTGACCTTGCGTACGTGAAGCAGTTCGACGTAGTCCACTCGGGCAACTATTGCTTTACCGAGCGTGAACTTCCCAAGTTGAAGGCCGCGGGCATCACGGTTTCGTTTGACTTCTCGGACGATTCGACCGACGAGTACTACGAGCAGATTGCTCCCTACGTTGACTTCGCGTTCTTTAGCGCGGCAGACGCCGCGAGTGAGGATGAGATTCGCGAGCGTCTGGCATGGGTGAGGAGCCTAGGTCCGCGTTTCGTATCGGCAACGGCTGGCGCTGAGGGCTGCATTGCCTATGATGGCGATCGTTATTACCGCCAACTGGCTAAGCCGGTAACGGATATGAAGGACACCATGGGTGCGGGCGACTCATTCCTGACTTCGTTCCTGATGTGTTACCTCGATTCCGTCAAGCGTGGCGAGGATGGTGCCGAGGCCATCGAGCGTGCACTCGACTTTGCGGCGGGGTTTGCTTCGACCGTATGCGGCATGGAAGGCTCCTGGGGCCATGGAGTGCCGATTTCCGAATAGGTGAGCAGTCCCGGGGAGTCGAATTGTCGCCTCCCGGGACTCCATGGACAAAAAATGCTAAATATGAGTACTGTCACTAATTTAGTAACAGCGAAATTAAGCTTTTGAGGGCCTAGTTGGGTGTCTGCGAGCGATTAAAACCTGCTAAAAATGACTTTAACCACCTTAAAGTGCCTTGATAATGGATGGCTGTACATTATCAAGGCACTATTTTGCCGTAAAATAATGTTACTGGATTTGCAACAGTACTCATATTTGACATTTTTTGCCCACAGGGGTTAGCGAAGGTCAAATACAGAGCGCGCATTTGCTAAAACTGCCGACTCAATGTGCTTAGCGTCACAGTTTTTGAGTGAGGCAATGCGCATTGAGGTCCTTGTGAGCGATTTGATGAGCGACTGCGCGCTTGTTTCTGTGTTTGCCTCCGCTGGTGCATCGGTCTCGAGCAGTAAACGATCGAGTGGAATCTGTCGTGCGTATTCGCGTCCTCGTTTAGACGCGAGCATGCGTTCGTTGACGGAAAAATAACAGTCCGCATCACGCGCGCGGACGAGTTCGTCCGAAGTGCCGCTAAACCAGTGGAAGATGATAACGGGGGAGTCGGGGTTTGGGATGAGTAGTCCATGCGATTCGAGGACGTCCAGTACGGCTCCTGCCGAACGAACGGCGTGAATTGATATCACGCGCCCGGTAAGAGGATGCTGCACGAGTGTATCGCAGAGCCGGTCAAATGCCTGTATTTGTAGCGGCTCACTTCCGGCAAAGCGTGCGGAAAAGTCGAGTCCCACCTCGCCGATGTAGCGCTCTTGGGCAGCAACTTCGCAAAGCAGATCGACTTCGGCAGGACCGCAGCGGCCGTCGGCGAGCCACCAGGGGTGGAGCCCAACGCCAGCGATGACGCCTGGTAGGCGACGGGCGCGCTCGTTTGCGGCCGAAAAGTCGCGTGGGTCGACCCCGCAGTCAAAGAGCCCCAGACCCGACGCCGCCGACTCACTGGCTGCAGCATCGGGGCCGAGCATCAAATCAAGATGACAATGCGTGTCAAAGAATTGCGGTTCCATCGCAGGACATCCTGCTAGTCCAGGCGTTGGCCGTCGGCGCGTACGCGCTCGGTGCCGCGCCCGCTGATCTGGCGGATAACCTCGCCGGCGATCATCTGACCCATGATGGGCGGCATAAAACTGGCGGTGCCCAACTCGGTGCGCTCGTGGATATTGGAAGGGTCGCGGGGCTGTGTCTTAACCGATTCCTCGCAGCTAAACAGTACATGTAGGCTCTTGATGCCGCGCTTCTTACATTCTTTGCGCATGATGCGGCTCATGGGGTCACGTACCGTATCGAAAATGTCGGCAAAGCGGAGGCACTCGGGATGGAGCTTGTTGGCCCCGCCCATGGAGCTAACCAAACGAATGCCGTGGTCCTGAGCATATTTGGCAATGGTAAGCTTGGCCGAGATGGTGTCGATGGCGTCGACGACGTAGTCGAGCTTGCCACCCGTCTGCTCCAAAACGCTCGCGAAGAACTCGTCGATGTTGTCGCTCAGCAGGTATTCGGTGCGCTTGATAACGGTGGCGGCGGGATTGATATCGCGAATCATGGCATCCATCACGTCCACTTTGCGCTTGCCGATGGTGCTGTGAAAGGCGATGGCCTGGCGATTGATATTGCTGGGCGCGATGATGTCCTTGTCCAGAATGACGAAATGACCGATGCCGCCGCGGGCGAGTGCCTCGCAGCAGTTGGAGCCCACGCCTCCGCAGCCGAGCACCAGCACCGTAGCATCGGCGAGCTTATCGAGTGCCTCGCGGCCCATGATGATCTCGAGCTTGGTGTCGCGTGTCTCGACGAGAGCGGCAGCGGTTTCGGTCATAGACATCCTCCGATGGGGAAGCGAATCGTGTTTTAGCTATCGCCATTATAGGTGTTATCGCGATTCCATTTGAGCCCTTGGGCTTGTTGAAATGGGATCGGGGTTCGCATAAGATTGAAGCAGATGGCACCCGTTGCAGCGGGTTGGCCAACTCCAAAACACGTTTGTAGCGTGAGAAGTGGCCGTCTTCGCATTACGCGGAGGCGGCTATTTTTTTGAGTACAAGATTAGATAGTTAGACAAACATCTAAATATCGAGTATAGTGTGCGCGTCATGAGAGATGATGAGAGGAGGTCTTATGCCGGGAGAGGGTTTTAAGGCGCTTGCCGATCCAACGCGACGGCGCATTTTGGAGTTGCTGCGCGAGGGCAATTGCACGGCGGGGGAGCTTGCCGAGCATTTCGATATCAGTAAGCCGTCGCTGAGCCATCACTTGGCGACGCTCAAAAACGCCGGGTTGGTGATCGACGAGCGCCATGGCCAAAACATCGTTTACAGCTTAAACACCACCGTCATGCAGGACTTGATCGGTTGGTTTATGGGCTTTACAAACACGGAAGGTGATAAGGATGAATAACGAAAACAAGGGCATTCACCCCACGGGGGTATCGTCGCGCGTGTGGATTGCGCTGGTCGCTCTGTGCGTCGCCAATGTCGTAGCGCACCTCATGGTGATGCCGAGCTTGCCTGCGCAGATTCCCACGCACTGGGGCGCGAACGGCGCCGTCGACGGTTGGGGTCCTAGCTGGATGGCCTCCGCGCTCGGCGTGCTGCCTCTGGCGCTTCTCGCAATGTTCTGCGTGGTGCCGCGCATCGACCCCAAAGGTGAGGCATATCGAACCTCGGGCAAGTTCTACCAGGGCTTCGTAATCGCCTTCACCTTGTTCATGTGTGCCATAAGCTGGCTGGGAGAGCTTACGGTCTGGGGCGTGGTGCCGGCGGTCGGTTCGGTTAACGTGCTGATTTCCGGTGTTGTCGGTTTGCTGTTCATCGGCGTAGGCAACTACTTGCCGCGTGTGAAGCAGAACTATACGCTCGGTATCAAGACACCCTGGGCGCTTGCCGATCCCGAGAACTGGCGCCGTACGCAGCGTTTTGGCGGCGCCTGCTTTATGGTGCTAGGTATTGGCCTGATTGTGATGGGCGTGGCAGGCAGCGTGCTTTCGAGTGAAGTCGTCGCCGCGGTGATTGCGGTTCTGGCGTTTGGTTCGGTTGGAGCCGTCTACGTCTACTCGTATCTGTTGTGGCGCAAATCGCAGCGAGCCGCTCGTTAAGGTTGCGGAAAACTAGCGTACGCAGTTCATAGTATGTTCCGGGGGACTTTTCCCAGGTAGTATTAGGGGGTGTGGGCAACCATGCCCCTTTTTATTAGAACGCGCGAACTGCCTCTCCGCTTTTTCCAAAACGGAGAGGGGGAGAAGATTTCCGCAGCTAGATAAGGAGAAATGACTGTGGCGGAGTTCATTTATCAGATGTATCAGGCTCGCAAGGCCCATGGCGACAAGGTGATCCTTGACGACGTGACCCTGAGCTTCTACCCCGGTGCCAAGATCGGCGTCGTGGGCCCCAACGGTATGGGCAAGTCGACCCTGCTCAAGATCATGGCCGGCATCGAGGAGGTCTCCAACGGCGATGCCAAGCTCACCCCCGGCTACACCGTGGGTATCCTGCAGCAGGAGCCGCCGCTCGACGACGACAAGACCGTCATCGAGAACGTGCGCATGGCATTTGGCGACATGATCGCCAAGGTCGATCGCTTCAACAAGATCGGCGAGGAGATGTGCGACCCGGATTGCGACATGGACGCCCTCATGGCCGAGATGGGAAAGCTCCAGGACGAGATCGACGCCGCCGACGGCTGGGATATCGATTCCAAGCTCGGCCAGGCCATGGACGCCCTGCAGCTGCCCGATTCCGACATGCCGGTCAACGTACTTTCCGGCGGCGAGCGCCGTCGCGTGGCCCTGTGCAAGCTGCTGCTCGAAGCTCCCGACCTGCTGCTGCTCGACGAGCCCACGAACCACCTGGACGCCGAGTCGATCCTGTGGCTCGAGCACTTCCTGCACAACTACCAGGGCGCGGTGCTTGCCGTCACGCACGATCGCTACTTCCTGGATAACGTTGCCGAGTGGATCTGCGAGGTCGACCGCGGTCACCTTTATCCCTACAAGGGCAACTACTCCACGTATCTGGAGACCAAGGCCGCCCGTATCGAGGCGCAGGGCAACCGCGACGCCAAGCTCGCCAAGCGCATGGAGGCCGAGCTCGAGTGGGTACGCAGCTCGCCCAAGGCTCGCCAGGCAAAGAACAAGGCCCGTCTGGCTCGCTACGAGGAGATGGAGGCCGAGGCCCGCGCAAGCCAGAAGCTCGACTGGACCGATATCCGCATTCCCGTTGGACCGCGTTTGGGTAACAAGGTGCTCGAGGCCCATCACCTGCACAAGGAATTCGACGGTCGCGTGCTCATCGACGACCTTTCTTTCACCCTGCCGCGTAACGGCATCGTGGGCGTCATCGGCCCCAACGGTGTGGGCAAGACTACGCTCTTCAAGACCATCGTGGGCCTGGAGCCGCTGACTTCGGGCGAGCTCGAGGTGGGCGAGACCGTCAAGATCTCCTATGTCGATCAGAACCGTTCTGGCATCGACCCCGACAAGAACCTGTGGGAGGTCGTCTCGGATGGTCTGGACCACATGATGGTCGGCGAGACCGAGGTCCCCAGCCGCGCGTACGTGGCGAGCTTTGGCTTTAAGGGCCAGGACCAGCAGAAGCGCGCTGGCGTACTCTCCGGTGGCGAGCGCAACCGTCTGAACCTGGCGCTCACGCTCAAGCAGGGCGGCAACCTGCTGCTCCTCGACGAGCCCACGAACGACCTCGACGTCGAGACGCTGTCCTCGCTCGAGGCGGCGCTGCTCGAGTTCCCGGGCTGCTCGGTGGTCATTAGCCACGATCGTATGTTCCTGGACCGCGTCGCCACGCACATTCTGGCGTGGGAGGGCACCGACGAGAATCCGGGCAACTGGTATTGGTTCGAGGGCAACTTTGAGGCCTATCAGGCCAACCGTATCGAGCGCCTGGGTGAGGACGCAGCCCAGCCGCATCGTATTCACCGTAAGCTGACGCGCGACTAGATCGTTACGCGGTTTTCCAAACCGCGTAACTGCTCGACGCTGCGCGGGTCGCAAGCACCCCATCTTGCCGTTCAAGCCGTCGCTCGCGTACCGAAGTACGCGTCGCTCCTCTTTCACGGCAACCTGGGGCACTTGCGGCCCGCTCGCTGTTGGTTACGCAACATCAACAAATAAAAACGGCTCAAATCCTGATTTGGATTTGAGCCGTTTGTCGTTACTGCTCGGGTTCTTCGACTTTATCGATGGTCCAGGTGGCTCCGAGACCGCCGGTGGTGTTGCGGCGGATGCGCACGGCAACCTCGCGGCGCTCGCCGGCCTGCGTGTAGCGCAGGGGGAAGCTTGCGCGGTTTCGCGCGGCCTCGATGGTACCGCGCTCGCGGGCGATCCAGTAGTACTCGCCGACGATGCCGAGGGTATCGGCGCCGTAGGGGAGATAGGTCGACAGCTGGTGTAGCAATGGACCGGGGCAGAAGACCTCGGTTGCGAAATCGATGGGGAAGTCCTCGGGGATGGCGGGCGCTACGGGTGCGGGGGCCGGTACCATCGTCGGTGCGAAGGCCTGCTCATTGACGGGCGTCACCTCGATGACGGGCGCGGGTTCGGCGCCGAGTACTGATTCGGTGTCCGCTTTCGGCATCGCCGCGGAATCTGCGGGTTCGACGATGGCAGGTGCGTCTGCGGTCGCGGTGTCGAACTCGACTTGCGGAGCGCTCTGATTCTCGACGCTCGACTTTGCCTCGATGGGCGTGGATGCCATGGTGGTGATGCCGGCGTTTGCGTTCTCGGGGTCATAGACGACCGTGAGCGAGATGGCGGGCTGCGGTGCCTCGGGCTCCGGCGCCGACTCGGTAGCGTCTTGATCTGCGGGCTCGTCGGACTGATCGTCCTCGGCCTTGTCACCAAAGACATCGCTGTTTTGGAATGCAGACGTCTCGGGCTGGTCAGCGGCTTCTTCGGTTGTCGACTTGGGAGCTTCGTTGAGCTCCGCAGTGGTTTCCTGCTCAGATATGACTTCGGGATCGGTCGTGGCGGTGATTTCGGTTTCTGCTGTTACCTCAATAGCGACTTCGATCTCTGCCTCGGGCTCGGGCTCCGGCACGGCTTCAACCATGGTTTCTGGCTTGGGACGTTTAACGTGCTTGGGACGCACGGCCTTGAGGTCCTTCTCGCCGCGCTTTTTCTTTTTGTAGGACTGCTTGGCTCCCTTGGCTGCCTTGGGCTTGTCCTCGCCCTTGGCAAGGGCGGCATCCCAGGCCTCGTTGGCGATGACGGTGGCATACAGGCGACCGCCCTTAAAGACGGTCAGCTTAATGCAGTCGTCGAGCTCCTCGAGCAGCTCACGCGTGGACTCAAAGCCCAGGTCATAAGCGGTCATGTCGCCGGCGGCGAGCGCCTCCTCGACCTGCGTCATAAACGTTTGCTTGCCGCATCCGATTGCATCGCGTAGCAGGCGATACAGATAGATGTGGTTGCCCAGCGAAAGCGTGGGCCTAACTATTGTCTTGCTCATGGCAAATCTCCTCTTTACACACCAAAGCATCTTACCATCGCATGGTGTTCGCCATGGCGGCGCCCAAGGCAAACGGGCGCGAACCGCTTTCGATTCGCGCCCGTTGTACAGGTCGGTTATCTATGAGAGGCAAATGTGCCTAGTTGCCCGATGTCGTGCCTTGGCTTGAACTGTCAGATGCCGTGCCGGACGCGGTTCCGCTCGAGCTGTTGGTGTTGCTGTTGTCGGTAGATCCCGTACTCGGTGTATTGCCATTCGCCTGGTCGCCCGTGCTCGGTTGAGAGCCGTCAGTCGTTTGGCTTGAGTCAGTCGTGCCGGATTGCGTGCCGCTGTTGTTCGCAGAGGAATCGACGCCCTGCGATTGGTTTTGGGTGTTCGAGGACGAATTGGCAGAGGTAGAACTGTCTTGCGTATCGTCCGTCTGTGCCTGCTGATCTTGCGACTGGGTGTTGCCATTTGCATCGCTCTCGGTCGTGCGCGACGACAGGATTGGCTCGGGACGCTCGCCCAGACCCTCACCGGCAGTGGTGATAAGGATGGCGCCGGCGCAGGCGATGACCGCGACGATGGCGATAGCGATCGAGAAGACGATGACCTTCTTTTGCGTCTGGCTGCGCTCAGCCGCCGCCTTGGCGCGCAGGCTGTTGGGAGCGACGCGCGCCGTGGTCGCGCGTCCCGCAACCTGGCGCATCTCCTGCGTGGTTGCGGCGCCACCTAGGTGCTCCTCGACATTGGGCTCAACGGGCTCGTAGGCGCCGGTAGGGTAGTCGACAGCGGCATGCGTGCCCTTGATTGCTTCGGCGCTGGCGGAGATAAAGTGGCGATAGACCTGCGAGGACACAACAGTGATGACTGAGCTCACGGCGGCACCAATCACCGAGCCGGCAATGCCGATCTTTGAAGCAAGCGCCACGCTCGTGGCGGCAGCTGCGGCGCCGGCGATGATCTGGGGAATGGAAATGTCGTCGAAAAGGCCCTTTTTGGGCGCAATGGCCATGGTCTGTCCGATGGAATGGTTCTCGTGCACGCCGTTGTTGAGCGATGCCGGTGTCATGACGCGCGTGCGCGGCGCGTCAGTGTACTTGGTTGTCATACGGGGTCCTCCCGGTGTAAATCTGCTTCGTTTTGTGTAGCCATCAGGGTACCCACCAGATGTGAATCGTACGTGACATTTAACAGATACCATCAACTCATCAAGGGGGCTTGCTGTCTTTGGTGCAATAGCTTGATGCTAAACTGGATTTACGATTGCGAGGTGGTTTACGTGATGTACCCGTATATGACATTCGAAGATGGTACCGAGGTCATTCATTCTGACCTGATCACAGATGGCGATATCGAAAAGGTCATCGTGCATTTTGAACGACCGACGGCAGAGGGTTTCGACTCCGCTCGTTGCGAGTTGCCTTCTTACAATTGGACCATGTGGGAGGGGCGTTTTACCGACGAGGAGAAGCGAGGTTTTGAGACTTTTCTGAGCAATAACGCCCATCTGCTGTATCGCTACGCCGCAAACGGAGGAGCTAAAGTTGCCTAGCCTTTTTCTTATTGGCGGCTATCGGGTCTTCTTTTGGTCCAATGAAGCGGGCGAGCCAATCCATGTCCATGTTTGCAAGGGGGCGCCTTCAGATAACTCGGCCAAAATCTGGCTGACTCGAAGAGGTGGCTGCATTGTCGCTAATAACAAAGCGAAGATCCCCCGGAGCACGCTTGATGACCTCTGTGAAATCATCGCCGCTCAGCATGAATTGATTTGCTCTAAATGGAAGGCATTTTTCCTTGTGGACGAGATCTCGTTCTACTGCTAAACGTCATCCCGGCTTCTCTTTTCCAATTTTAATCATGAGCTTGTCCCATCTGTGCTGATTGAACTTGACAGTACAATGGAGGCGGACTATATCGTCGCCGCTCGTTGCGGCTAACGGATGTGCTGGAGCTCGCATGAACGATTTTCTAAACGGTCAAGTTGAGAACGACGGTTTTTTGCGCGTGGCAGCGGCCTCGCCCAAGATTCGCGTGGCCGATGTTGAGGGCAATGCCGAGGTTGCGCTGGCGGCTGTTCGCGATGCTGCCGAGCGCGGCGTTCGTGCGTTGGTGCTGCCCGAGCTTAATCTGTGCGGCTATACCGCGGCCGATCTGTTCCATAATCGCACGCTGCTGCATGCCTGTGAGACTGCTCTGGCACATATTCTCGATGAAACCCGCGAGCTGCCGATTGTCTTTACCGTCGGTCTTCCCGTTGCAGTTGCCGAGAATATCTACAACTGCGCCGCCGTGTGCTGCGCGGGCGAGCTTTTGGGCCTCACGGCCAAGAAGTATCTGCCCAACTATGGCGAGTTCTACGAGCGCCGCTGGTTTGCTCCGGCGCCCGCGGATCCTGTGTGGGTCGAGTTTGCCGGTCGGGGTCCGGTTCCGCTGGGTTCGGGGCTTGTCTACCGCTGCTGTGATGAAGGTGCCGAGGATATGGTGCTGGGCGTTGAGGTCTGCGAGGACCTGTGGGTGCCGGCGCCCCCTTCGACCGAGATGGCGCTTGCCGGTGCGACGGTGATCCTCAATCCGTCGGCTTCGGACGAGATTATCGGTAAGGCGGATTACCGCCGCAGCCTCATTTCCAACCAGAGCGCGCGCCTGTACTGCGCCTATGCCTACGCGGACGCGAGCGAGGGCGAGTCCACGACCGACATGGTCTTTGCGGGCGAGAACCTCGTCTACGAAAACGGCTCCAAGCTCGCCGCGACCAAACTGCTTACCTGCGATATGGCCATCGCCGACGTTGACCTTGACCGCCTGGTTGCCGAACGCCGTCGCTCGACGACGTGGACGCGTACCGACGATGCTCCGGAGGCCACGACCGTTGAGTTTTCGTTTGAGGGCGTGCTGGCCGAAGAACCTGTCCTGCGCGATGCCTGCGACATCGACCGTGTCTTCCCGCGCGCGCCCTTTGTGCCGGCCGACCACGGCGACTTGGCCGAGCGCTGCGAGACGATCCTTGATCTACAGACTGCGGGCCTCAAGACCCGCCTCGCCCACACAGGTACCAAGGCTGCGGTCATCGGCCTTTCGGGCGGCTTGGACTCCACGCTAGCGCTGCTTGTGACCGTGCGTGCCTTCGATGGGCTGGGGCTGCCGCGCACGGGTATCACGGCGGTTTCCATGCCCGGTTTTGGCACGACGCACCGCACTAAGTCCAATGCCGAGTCGCTCGCTCGTGACTTGGGTGTGAGCTTCCGCGAGGTCTCAATCCATGCTGCCGTGGAACAGCACTTTAAGGATATCGAGCATGATCCGGCCGTGCAGGACGTGACCTACGAGAACAGCCAGGCCCGCGAGCGTACGCAGATCCTGATGGATCTGGCCAACCAGGCTGGCGGTTTTGTCATTGGCACGGGCGACCTGTCGGAGCTGGCGCTCGGCTGGGCTACCTATAACGGCGACCACATGAGCATGTACGCCGTCAACGCGAGCGTGCCCAAGACGCTTGTGCGCCATCTGGTGCGCTATGCCGCCGATGTCTTTGGCGGGCGTATTGCCGAGGTCTTGCTCGACATCCTCGATACGCCGGTGTCCCCTGAGCTTCTGCCGCCGACGGGCGATGGCGAGATTGCCCAGAAGACCGAGGATTTGGTGGGCCCGTACGAGCTGCACGACTACTTCCTCTACTACCTGCTGCGTTTTGGCTTTGAGCCGGGCAAGATCTACCGCATGGCGCTCAAGAGCTTTGAGGGCGTCTACGACGCCAAGACCGTCCACACGTGGCTACGTACGTTCTACCGCCGCTTCTTTGCCCAGCAGTTTAAGCGCAGCTGCCTGCCCGATGGTCCCAAGGTGGGCTCGGTGACGCTCAGCCCGCGCGGCGATTGGCGTATGCCGAGTGACGCTAGCTCGTGTCTGTGGCTTGCGCAGATCGACGCGCTCAATCCAGTTGACTAAGGTTGGCTAAATTGAACCAATATAGGGGTTGCAAGCGGTACACTTTTGCAATCTGATGGCCCGTATCGCGCGGCGCTCTTGTCGGAGCGCCGCGTTTTTTATATCGAAAGGTGGCACCATGCAGGCATCGCAGCGTCTCGACCGCTTTGGCGCGGAGGTCTTCGCCTCGCTCAACAACAAGCTTCTCGCGCTGAAGGCTCAGGGCAAGACCATTTACAACATGAGCGTGGGCACGCCCGACTTTAAGCCGTACGACCACGTGGTCGAGGCGCTCACGCAGGCAGCCCAAGATCCCGAGATGTGGAAGTATGCCCTGCGCGACCTGCCCGAACTCAAGCAAGCCGTGTGCGATTACTATGAGCATCGCTTTGGCGTTTCGGGCATTACGCCGTCTATGGTGCAGTCGTGCAACGGCACGCAGGAGGGCGTGGGCCATTTGGGCCTGGCCCTGCTCGATCCGGGTGACACCATTCTGGTTCCCGATCCGTGCTACCCGGTCTTTGAGGCGGGTGCCAAGATCGCCGATGCCAAGCTCGAATACTATCCGCTGGTTGCCGAGCATAATTACCTGCCCTATGTGGCGGGTATCGATCCCGAGGTGGCCGATCGTGCCAAGTATATGATCGTGTCGCTGCCCGCGAACCCGGTCGGCTCGGTGGGTACGCCCGAGGTCTACGAGGAGATTATCGCTTTCGCCCGCGAGCACGACCTGCTCATCGTCCATGACAACGCATACTCCGACATCGTGTTCGACGGCGAGCCGGGCGGCAGCTTCTTGCAGTATCCCGGCGCGCTCGAGGTGGGCGTTGAGTTCTTCTCGCTTTCCAAGTCGTTTAACGTCACCGGTGCCCGCATCGGCTTTTTGGTCGGTCGCGAGGATGTAGTCTCGGCCTTTGCCAAGCTGCGCGGCCAGATCGACTTCGGTATGTTCTTCCCGATCCAGAAGGCCGCCATCGCCTGCCTGAACGGTCCGCGCGATGAGGTCGAGGCGCAGCGTCTGAAGTACCAGGAGCGCCGCGATGCCCTGTGCGACGGTCTTGAGGGCCTGGGCTGGGAGCGTCCCAACGCGCATGGCTCTATGTTTGTGTGGGCCAAGCTTCCCGGTGGTCGCACCGATTCCATGGCGTTTTGCGAGGAGCTCATGGAGAAGGCCGGCGTTGTGGTGACGCCGGGCGCGAGTTTTGGTCCTTCGGGCGAGGGGCACGTGCGCATGGCGCTGGTCCTGCCGCCCGATCAGATCGCTTTGGCTGTCGAGGCCATTCGCGAGGCGGGCCTGTATTAGAAACCTGTTTCGGCCCGTCAATAGCTCGAAACCGATTTCGTGCAGTTATTTTACGAATACTGCAAACAATTTCGGTAAACGGTCGATTTTCGGCTGCGAATAGGGGCATAATCAAAGTCCCGATTGGATGTATTGGGATTACGACAAGCCGCTCGGGTCGTTCCCGGGCGGCTTGTTTGTGGAGAGAGATGGGAGTTTCTAATGGTTAACGAGAAGAAGGTCGCTATTGTCGGCTGCGGTTTCGTCGGTTCGTCTTCGGCGTTCGCTCTGATGCAGAGCGGTCTGTTCTCCGAGATGGTCCTCATCGACGTGGACAAGAACCGCGCCGAGGGTGAGGCTCTGGATATCGCGCACGGCATGACGTTTGCCGAGCCGATGAAGATCTACGCCGGCGATTATTCCGATGTCGCCGACGCCGCCATGATCGTCGTCACCGCTGGCGCTGCCCAGAAGCCCGGTGAGACCCGCCTGGACCTGGTCAACAAGAACGTTAACATCTTTAAGTCCATTATCCCCGAGATTAAGAAGTCCGGCTTCGACGGCATTCTGCTCATCGTCTCCAACCCGGTTGATGTTCTGACCTATGCTGCCATCAAGATGTCCGGCCTGCCCGAGGGCCATGTCATCGGCTCCGGCACCGTGCTCGACACTGGCCGTCTGCAGCAGATGCTTGGTGCCCACGTCGAGGTTGACCCGCGCGATGTCCAGGCCTATGTCATGGGCGAGCACGGCGACTCCGAGTTTGTCGCTTGGTCCAGCGCTCAGGTTGCTGGCGTTCCGCTGAACACCTTCTGCGAGCTTCACGGTCATCTGGAGCACGAGGCTGCCGAGAAGCGTATCGCCGAGGACGTCAAGAACTCCGCCTACACCATCATCGAGAAGAAGCACGCCACCTACTACGGCGTCGCCATGGCCGTCAAGCGCATCTGCACCGCTGTCATGCGCGATGAGCAGACCGTTCTGCCCGTTTCCTCGCTCATGGTGGGCGAGTATGGCCTGTCCGATCTGGCTATCTCGATGCCGACGGTCGTTGGCCGCGACGGCGTCGTCTGCCGCGTCCCCGTGCCGCTGAACGATGACGAGCAGCATGAGCTCACCGCCTCCGCCAAGGCCCTCAAGGACATCATCGACAGCGTCGACTTCTCCTGCTAAATCAAGCTCGCTAGAGCGAAAAGCTACAATGAAGGCGTCCGGGTCCACACGGCCCGGGCGCCTTTTTGGTGCAAAGTAACCTGACCCCAATGCACCATAGTTGATGGGAGGGCCATGTCGGATTCGCCTAATTTTTTGACCTATGCCCAGACAGCGTTTGATCCGTTTGAGGAACGGCCGTTCTGCGCGGTGGATAGCCTGGTCTTTGCGTGGTTGTCCTATTTGCGTTTGCCGGGTGATATGGCGGAGCTGACGAACTGGCAGGGCCTAGACGTACGCGAGCTGCTGCGCGCCGAGTGCTACCAAGACATGATTGGCGACCTGTGGGATCCGGAGGGGAGTCGTGCCCTGTTGGAGGCTGTGGCAGCAAGCCCTCGCTACCGTGGCGTTCGTGTTTGCGGCTATCGTAGCGTGAGTGATGCCGAGACAACGGAGCAGTTTGCGGCCATGACGTTCCGATTTCCGGCGGGGTTTAGCTATCTTGCCTTCCGGGGGACCGACAGCACGATTGTGGGCTGGAAAGAGGACTTTAACATGGCGTTCCGGTGTCCTGTGCCGGCCCAGGAATCCGCGGCGCGTTATGTAGACGAGGCGGCGGATGCGATTGACGGGCCGCTTTTGTGCGGAGGTCATTCCAAGGGTGGAAACCTTGCGGTGTACGGTGCGGCGATGTGCCCCGATGTCGCCCGTGAGCGAATCGAACGGGCGTATTCCCATGATGGTCCGGGCTTCGTCGAGGAGTTTCTGAGCGGCAACGCCTTCGCCGATCTATCCGGTCGAATCGACAAGACGCTACCTCGGTCGTCGATCTTTGGCATGATGTTCGAGACACAGGAGGACTATGCCATCGTTGAGAGCACCGAGTTCAGCCTGCTTCAGCATAATCCCTTTAGCTGGGTGGTTGATGGTCGCGACTTCGTGTACTGTGAGCGCCTGTCCGCCGGTGCTCGATACGTTGATGGCTCCATTCGCGAGATGCTGCTTGCGGTGTCGCCTAACGAGCGCGAGCGTTTTGTAGATGCGTTGTTCTCCGTGCTTGAGGCTACGGGTGCTGAGCGGTTTGCGGATATCGCTGGGAATCTGCGCGAGAGCCTGCCCGTGATGCTCCAGGCTGCGCAAGGCTTTGACAAGGATACGCGACGCTTTGTCTCGCAGACTATCGTTGCGATTCTTAAGTGTGCGCTTCTGCCCAAACGTCCCCAGATCGACATGCCCGCTGCCGGCAAGAGCTTGGCAGAACAGCTCGAGGCTTGGCAGTCCGAGCTCCTGCGCTAACCATTGGTGCAAAGCAACCTGTCCCCGATGCACCAATCTTCGATGCGCCTGGGGCGGGATCGACCGCTATACTGGTTCGTGCCGAAATCGATCTAGAACGGAATGCCGTATATGAAAATCAATCACGCGATTCTGCATATCCTGGACTTTGACTCTGCCGTCAACGTTATGAGCCAGCGCGAGCTCGATATCGAGAGCCGCACCGTGCGTAATTTCGTAACCACGCACCTGCGGCGCGCTCGTACCTCGGCTGATAATAAGCGTGCCACGTTTGCCGAGAACTCCGCATTCGGCGGCGAGCTCAAGGGCTATTTCTTTGGTGAGCGTGAGTTCGTGGATCTGTCTCAGCAGATTGCGGAGTTCATCTCTTCCGAACTTACCAAGGCCGAGAAAGCCGAGTCCACTGACGTGCTTGTGGCGGACTTTGATGACGATGAGGATGCCCGCTGGTTTGCCGTGATGCTGCTGGGCTCCAAGCAGGCTTTTATGCACGAGGTGGGTCGCGAAGAGGGCGAGGTGCGCAACGACATTGCGCGCCACTACGCCATTCTGCCGAATCCCTCGCAAAAGGTGCCGAGCTATGCAATCGTGCGTGCAAGCACCATGGAGATCGGCTATGTGGATAAGAAGCGCAAGATTGCCGGCGAGGATCGCATGCTCATTCCCGATGGCCTGCTGCAGTGCGACACGGGGGTATCGGGCAAGGAGGTCATCGACACCGTGACGCGTGTGGTCGAGGAAGTCGCCGAGGAACACGGTGCCAATACGGCCGTAGCGCTCGCTAAGGTTAAGGCTGCTGTTGCCGAGAAAGTTGAGGATGACGAGGAACTGCCCCCTTGGGATATCGTCGATGAGGTCTTTGAGGACGAGCCGGTTATCAAGGAGAGCGTGCGCGCGGCACTGACTGAGGAGAAGGTGCCTGAGCGTGTGCCCGTGGAGCGCAAGCAGGTCGAACGCGCGGCTGTGCGCAACCACAAGATCCGTACCGACACGGGCATCGAGATCAGCTTCCCGGCCGAGATGGGTTCGAACTCTGAGTACATCGAGTTTGTCAACGAGCCCAACGGCCTCATCTCCATCGAGCTCAAGAACATCGGAAGTATTGAGAATCGATAAACTGCTCTTGGACGTTGCAAAAAACAAAGGCCGAAGCCTTTTGGGACTTCGGCCTTTTTTGTTTTCGGCTTGGTTGCTGACATTGCGCCGCAGGTTGAGCTCACGTCAGCGAAAACGCCCCTAAGCGAGCAAGGTGACGTGAAAGAGGAGGGAAGCGTACTTCGGTACGCGACCGACGATTGAACGTCAGGTTGCCGCTTAGGGGCGTTTGCAGCGTCGAGCCGTTACGCGGTTTGGCAAAACCGCGTAACTTCTACAGCTGGCGCAGGCCCTCTTCCAGGCCGGTCTTGCTGTCGGTCTTCTCGTCGCGCATCTTGATGGCGCGGGCGGGGACACCGGCCACGACGGCGCCGGCGGGGACGTCCTCGACGCACACGGCGCCGGCGGCAACTACAGCACCCTTGCCCACGTGCACGCCTTCCAGGACCACGGCGTTTGCGCCGATCATGACATCGTCCTCGATGATGACGGGCGTGGCGCTGGCGGGCTCCACAACGCCTGCCAGCACGGTGCCGGCGCCGATGTGGCAGTTCTTGCCCACGGTGGCGCGACCGCCCAGCACGGCGCCCATATCGATCATGGAACCCTCGCCGATAACGGAGCCGATGTTGATGATGGCGCCCATCATGATGACGGCACGGTCGCCAATCTCGACGCGGTCGCGGATGATCGCGCCCGGCTCGATGCGGGCGTTGATGCCCTTAAGGTCGAGCATGGGCACGGCGGAGTTGCGGCAATCGTTTTCAACGTCGTAGTAATCGATGGAATCGGCATTGGCGTCCAGGATGGTCTTGAGCTCGTCCCAGTCGCCAAAGACGGTCTTGCCGCGACGGCCGCCGTAGACATGTGCGTCGCCCCAGGCAACCTTCATGCCCGGCTTCTCGCGCACGTACAGCTTGACGGGCGTCTTTTTGGGCGCGGTGGCGATGTAGTTGATAATCTCCTGTGCATCCATCTCGGCTGCGTTGCTCATTTGCTATCTCTCCTTTGGGTGGATTCGGTTGATACCTGGTTAGGCAAACATGACCTTGTCGAACGTATAGAAGCCGGGTTCGCGGGTGACGAGCTTCTGCGCGGCTGCCAAGGCGCCGTTGACAAAGATCTGACGGCTCGTGGCGCGGTGGGTGAGCGTGACCTCCTCGTCCTGGCCAAAGAAGCTCACCTTGTGCACGCCGGCGACGGTGCCGCCGCGCAGCGAGTGCATACCGATTTCCTTGGGATCGCGTGCTCCGCACATGCCCTCGCGGCCATAGACGGGGTGGTAGCCTGCCTCGGGCTCGGCTTCGACGACGGCGTCGAGCAGTAGCTTGGCAGTGCCGCTGGGGGCGTCGACCTTTTGGTTGTGGTGCGTCTCGACGATTTCGCAGTCAAAGCCGGGCAGCTCGCGTGTAGCCTGCGCTACCAGATGGCGCAGGGCTGCGATACCGATGGAGTAATTGCCCGAGTGCATAACGCGGGTGTTCTGGCCCAGCTCACGCAGGCGGTCCATCTGCTCGGGGGTGTAGCCTGTGGTGCCTGAGACCAACGCCGCGCCCGTGCGCTCGACATAGGCGACGACGGCGTCGAAGGTCGCGACGTTCGAGAAGTCGATGATGACGTCGGCAGCCGGTGCGTTCTCGAGCTCGCTCAAATCGAAGCCAATCTGGGCCACGATATCAAAAACGGGCTGCCCGGCGGCGTCGACAATGCCTTCGGCGGTAGTGCGGATGAGCGAGCCCATGCGGCCCGTTCCCATAATGACGGTCTTAATCAAGTAGACCAGCTCCCTTCAGAGCATCGGTAAGTGCGGCTCGCGTGTCGTCTGCCATGGGGCACAGCGGCATACGGTAGTTTGCCTCGATCATGCCCATCTGGGCGAGCGCTTCCTTGACGGGGATGGGGTTGACCTCGCTAAAGAGGGCGTTGATGAGCGGCTGGCCGGCAATCTGGATATCGCGGGCGCGCGCTACGTCGCCGTCCAGATAAGCGCGGCACATGTCGTGTACAAGCTGCGGCTGCACGTCGGCCCACACGCTGATGGTGCCCGAAGCGCCCAGGCTCATGAGCGGCACTGTGAGTGCATCCTCGCCCGAGTACATGCGGAAATCGTCGGACAGCAGGTGGGCGATCTTGGCCGCGTAGGCGACGTTGCCCGAGGCCTCCTTGATGCCCATGATGTTGGGGTGCGCGGCTAGGCGCTCTACGTTGCGCTCGCTGATACCGCAGCCGCAGCGGCCGGGGATGTTGTACAGGATGCAGGGGATGTCAACGGCATCGGCGACGGTCTTAAAGTGCTGATAGATACCCTCTTCGTTGGACTTGTTGTAGTAGGGGGTAATGAGCAGCAGGCCGTCGGCTCCCAAGCCCTGGTAAGTAAGCGACTTGGTGAGCATGGTCTGCGTGGAGTTGGAGCCTGAGCCGGCGATGACGGGGACGCGTCCTGCAACATGCTTGACCACGGCGGCGACGACGGAGTTGTCCTCGTCATCGGTCATCGTGGCGCTCTCGCCGGTGGTGCCCAGGGTGAGAATGGCGTCGGTGCCATTTTGCAAGTGGAAATCGATAAGGCGCTCGAGCGCGTCAAAGTCGACACTGCCGTCCTTTTTAAACGGCGTGACAAGGGCGACGATTGAGCCCTCGAGATTGCGGATATCCATGTTCTTCTCCTTCGCTTCCGCGATCTGGACGCGTTTGTTCCATTGGGCGGTGACTGCTAGGCGCTCGTCCTGAGCGCGACGGCGGGCGGCATCGGCGCGCGATTTGGCCAGCAGCTCGCGGCCGCACGGTAGCACGTCGAGCGTGGCAAAGTAATCGCCCGGGCGCTCGGCGCGGCGGATGAGGTCTGCCGAGCCATCGGGGCGCAGCAGGACCTCGGCGGAGCGCAGACGGCCGTTGTAGTTGTAGCCCATGGAGTAGCCATGCGCGCCGGTGTCGTGAATCACGAGCAGGTCGCCCATGTCGATATGCGGCAGCTCGCGGTCGATGGCGAACTTATCGTTGTTCTCGCACAGATTGCCCGTGATGTCGTAGGTGTCCGTAGCGGGCGCTGTGGTCTTGTCGTCACCACCCGGTTGGCCCATCACCGTAATGTGGTGGTAGGCGCCATACATGGCGGGACGAATAAGGTCAACGGCACTGGCGTCCACGCCGATATAGTCCTTGTAGATCTGCTTCTCATGGATGGTCTTGGTGACCAGGCACCCATAGGGGCCCATCATAAAGCGGCCCATCTCGGTACAGATTGCCACATCGCCCATGCCGGCGGGAACCAGAATCTCGTCGTAGGCCGTGTGCACCCCTTCACCGATGGCGTGGATGTCGTTGGCCTGCTGCTCGGGCAGGTAGGGGATACCGACGCCGCCGGATAGGTTGATGAAGGCGACGTGTGCGCCGGTCTCGCGCTCCAGGCGCACGGCAAGCTCAAAGAGGATGCGCGCGAGCTTGGGGTAGTAGTCGTTGGTGACGGTGTTGCTGGCAAGGAATGCGTGGATGCCAAAGCGCTCGGCGCCCTTGGCCTTGAGCGTGCGGAAGGCCTCGAAGAGCTGCTCGGTGGTCATGCCGTACTTGGAGTCGCCCGGATTGTCCATGATGCCGTTGGAGAGCTGGAACAGGCCGCCTGGATTAAAGCGGCAACTGACCGTCTTGGGGATTGGCCCCGCAACGTGCTCAAAGAACTCGATGTGGCTGATGTCGTCAAAGTTGACGATGGCACCCAGTTTGTCGGCGAGCTCAAAGTCGGCAGCCGGCGTATCGTTGGACGAGAACATGATGTCGTGTCCCGTGATACCCAGCGAGCGGGCGATCATGAGCTCGGTATAGCTCGAGCAATCGCAGCCGCAGCCGTATTCGTTGAGAATGGAGATGAGCGCCGGGTTGGGGTTGGCCTTGACGGCAAAGTATTCCTTAAAGCCCGGGTTCCATGCAAAGGCGTCGCGCACTTCTTGCATGTTGCGGCGGATGCCCGCCTCGTCGTATAGATGAAACGGCGTGGGGAACTGCTCGACGATATGCTCGAGCGTCTCCTTGTCCACAAACGGCTGCTTGGCCGCATATGCCTCGTTGGGGGTCAATGCCATGTCCCGTAAACCTCGCTATCCAGACGGCGCCATCTGCGCATCGAATCCGCATAGCGTGGACCCAATGTCCGGATAGCGCTCCCGCATTGCTGCAGACAGTCCTGTGGGTGTTTCCCACAGGCCCACCAGGTTGTTCGTGCCCGAAAAACCCAGTTCGGCGGGTTTCGCCTCCCCACGGGGTCAAAGCCTGCCGGCTCGCCCGCGGTTCTTCGTGCCCGCGCCTCTATCAAGTGGTAACGACCCTACCACGTTGCACTTTACCAAACAAGAGTATTCGTATATAACGTTTAAAAAATGCAGGGATATGCTGGAAATAAGGGTATGGCAATCTTGCGGCACAATAGATAGCAACCGGCGCACACCAATGAAAGGAACCTCTATGACCGAGCTCCAAGAACTCCGTCGCTATCGGCGCGACTTGCACAGGATCCCGGAGCTCGACTTCGATCTTCCGCAGACTATTGCCTATATCGAGGGCGTGTTGGCGTCGCTTGCCTGCGAGGTGACCCATCCGTGCCCCAGCTGCGTCTGCGCTTTCTTTGACGCTGGCGTTGGTGCCACGCATGCCACGGCGATTCGTGCGGATATGGATGCGCTGCCCATTGCCGAGGCGACGGGTGCGGCCTTCGCCTCGTCTCATCCCGGCAAGATGCACGCTTGCGGGCACGACGGACACATGGCCATGGCGCTCGCCGCCGCGACGTATGTCGACCGCACGATTCGCGAGCAGCCGGGTTCACTTAAACGCAACGTGCTTTTTGTGTTCCAGCCGGCCGAGGAAACGACCGGTGGTGCCAAGACGGTATGCGAGAGTGGTGTGTTCGAGCGCTATGGGGCCGACCGCATTTTTGGCTTCCATGTGTGGCCCGATCTGTCTGCCGGCACGCTGGCGAGTTGTTCTGGTCCGCTGCTGGCGCGTTCGAGCGAGACGCATATCCATATTCACGGTGCGAGTATCCATATTGCTAAGACTTATGGTGTGCCGGTTGAGGAGTCACACGATGCCGCGTTGGCGGCAGCGAAGTTTTTGGTTACCGAGCGCGAGCTGATGGACGAACTGGGCACCGGCGAGCCCTGTATCGGCAAGTTTGGCCTGCTGCAGGCCGGTACCGTCTGCAACGCGGTGGCGGGGGAGGCCCATGTGGCCGGCAGCTTGCGTGTGTTTACGGACGGCATGTTCGACCGTGCACGCGAGGGTGTGCGCCGCGTGCTTGATGAGGCATGCACTGCAACGGGCTGCACGTACGATCTCGACTTTGCCGAGGGCTATCCGCCGGTCGACAACGATCCCGAGTTGTTTGATCGAATCGCGCCTGCTCTGCCCGAGTTACAGCTCGTGGACGAGCCGCTGCTGATTGCCGAGGATTTCGCGTTCTATCAACGCCATCTGCCGGGCGTATTTTTCCTGCTGGGCACGGGTATGCCAGAGGACCAAGACAACCCGAGTGATTCGGATGGCTGCCCCGCCTATGCCACAAGCGCTCTGCATACCGATAGCATGCTCTTCGACGAGGAAATCCTACTCAAAGGCCTCGATGTCTACAAACGATTGCTTTTGCTTGACTAAGGCGTGAAGGACTATTTGTTCTAGAAAATACGAACAAACGTACGATATAATAGAGATGTAAGTCTATAGAAACGTTTGACGTTACTAACGTAAGGCGATACTATGATTGCATCGTATAAAGATGAGGATACCGAACGCTTTGCCATGGGTGTGCGGGTCAGGAAGTTCGTGCCCTTTGAGCGTGTTGCGTTGAGGAAGATTCGCCAACTGCAGGTTTGTGCTTCGCTTGATGATCTTCGCGTTCCACCGGGCAACCGCCTGGAAGCTTTGAAGGGCGATCGTGCCGGGCAATATAGCATCCGTGTTAACGAGCGCTATCGGGTCTGTTTTGAGTGGAGACAGGAGATGGCTTGGAATGTCGAAATCGTCGATTATCACAAGTGATGAGACTTCGGCCGATTTGCTGTCGCCGGTGACTCCTGGTGAGCTTCTCAAAGAGGAGTTTCTTGTTCCCATGGGCATTTCTCAATATCGCCTTGCGAAAGAGACCGGGATTCCTGCTCAGCGTATCGGGCAGATTGTCTTGGGAAAACGTCGCGTGACGGCCGACACCGACCTCCGTCTTTGCCGTTATTTTGGCCTGACGGATGGTTATTGGCTGCGTGCTCAGGTGGCGTTTGACCTTGAGGCCGAGAAAAGGCGGATCGAACCGGAACTCGATAAGATCGTTCCTGTTCAGCGGGCCATCGCACTGTAGTGTTCAAAGATGATGGGGGCGACGATGAGGCGACGCCGACAGTCTGCCGTATATAGCCCGGGTGGATGCGGGTGTGGCTTGCTACTGCTCCCGGTTATTGCTGTGAGCATTGGCGTGATGTTTGCGCTTGCCGGGGTGGCAGCAGCGGCACTCGTGTTGCTGATTGTGGCCATTGGCGTGACGGTCTGGCTGTGCCGTTCTCGCGAGCAACGTCGTGCCGATGGTAAGACCAATGTTGGATGGACTATCTTTTTAGTCGTCGCCTACCTATTGAGCATCAGCTATTTAGTTTTCTTTATCCTGTTGCTTGTGAGCACCTTTACCGGGGAATCCGTCACGTTGGGTTGATACACAGCCAGCAGACGGTCGTGCAAAGTGCGTTTGCTCGGCGTTCGGATAACTGCATTGGCCGTTTATCGCAACTTTAGCTCACAGCTAATGAATTCAAGTCCAATCCTTCCTACGATGTGCTGTGCGCCGGCGCGGTAGCCGGATCATAGGAAGGATGCATAATGGCAAAAGAGGGAAAGAAGCCGATCGGCAAGATTGTCCTAGGCGTCATCGTGGTGCTGGTTATCGTCGGTGCCGTGGGCTCTATGGGTGGCAATTCAACCGATTCGTCTGCGAGCGATTCGGCAAAACCTGCCGAGGCGACACAGCAGGCTGAGGAGCAAAAAGAACCGCAAGAACCGTATACCATTGCTGACGAGGCTGAAGACACCTCCAATCAGTTTGCCTATAAGATCACGGGCACGCTGACCAATAACACGGACAAGGAAAAGAGCTACATTCAGATTGAGTATGTTCTGTATGATGCCGATGGCAACCAGGTTGGAACGGCTCTTGCAAACACCAATCATCTGAAGGCGGGCGGCTCCTGGAAGTTCGAGGCGCTGGGTACGGTGTCTCCTGACCAGGTTGCTAGCTGTGAGCGTTCGGATGTAAGCGGTTTTTAGCATGTTGCATGCACTGGGGGGAGGTGAAGTCGTATGCCCGATAAAAAGCTGACCGAGGAGCTGCTCAATGAGCTTCTCGATGCGCCGAACATCGATGGCTATATCAGGGAGCACGACTTTGCCGCCCCGTCGCTTTCGGACTACCTGAAGCAGCTGCTGCAGGAAAAGGGCTTGGAGCGCTCGCGCGTGGTTCGTATGGCCGATCTCAATGAGACCTTCGGCTATCAGATCTTTACCGGTGCGCGTCACCCGAGTCGCAATAAGGTGCTGCAGATTGCCTTTGCGATGGCGCTGACGCTCAAAGAGGCCAACCGTGCACTGACGGCTGCCGGGGTAAGCGTCCTCAACTGCAAGGATCGCCGTGATGCGATTATCATCTTTTGCATCGATCGCGGGTGCAGCCTCCAAAAGGTCAACGAGGAGCTGTATCGCTTTGGCGAGGAGACGGTGAGTTAGCGGCTGATATCTGAGCCGGCGGAGCTGCCGAACAACGATGCAAACGAACGGGGCGCGGATGCCATGGGGTGTCTGCGCCCTGCGCTATGATGGAGGCTATGGATACTCAGACCACAACATATTCCGATGACGAGCTGACCGCAGCGCTTGCCGAACATCTGGCGTCGCTCGATCGCGACGACAGCTATCGCGTGGAGCGTGTACTTAAGCGCTCGTCCGTTGAAACAACCGAGCTCGTGTACTTTGAAGGAACCGGCGGTGGTTCGCTCGGCCCCTTTGTCCGTAAACGCATCGATGCTTCGGCTCAAATCGGCGGGGCATACGGGCGTCTGTTTGCCGCCCAGCGGGCAGGCAGGCGTTTTGAGCACCTGCCCAGAATCGTCGATTGTCATCGTGTGGGCGACGAGCTCAACGTG
Organism: Collinsella sp. AF25-2LB; assembly: GCF_003458415.1. Lineage (GTDB taxonomy): Bacteria > Actinomycetota > Coriobacteriia > Coriobacteriales > Coriobacteriaceae > Collinsella. The sequence goes on along the minus strand of NZ_QRUF01000009.1, from coordinate 32,852 downwards.
GTTATGGAATACATCGAAGGGGAGACGCTCAGGGCGCTGGTGGACCGTCTGGGAGCCACCCCCGATTATGCGCGTGAATTGTATCCTGCCCTATGCGATGCCGTGGGCGAGCTCCACGCCGGTTTTGCAATGGCGGGGGAGACGTCGGCGCCGGTGATCCATCGCGACCTCAAACCGTCGAATATCATCGTGACGGGTGCGAACTGTACGCTCGATGAGGGCCTGACGTTTTCGTCGCTGGTGATTATCGACTTGGGGATCGCGCGCGTATGGCGCGATGGCGCCGATGCCGACACCGTCAAGTTTGGCACGCGACCCTATGCGCCGCCCGAGCAGTATGGGTTTGGGCAGACGAGTGTGCGCAGCGACGTCTACGCACTGGGCGCCCTGTTGTTCTTCTGCTTGACGGGAGTCGACCCTAAACCAGGGCTCGACATGCGCGAGCAATGCGAGGCGCGTGGCATTCCCACTCCACTTGCCGATGCCGTCTGCATGTCGATGGCGCTCGACCCGGCCAAGCGTTTTGCGAGTGCGGAAGCGTTGGGACGGGCGACGCGCTCGGCATACGATCTGAGCCGCCCCGTGCGGCCTCCTACACCTGCGCCTGTCCGTACTCCGGCCTCGGAGACGGTGTTGACGCTCCAAGGGCTCCAGAACCCCGCAGGGCTTCCTAGGCCTGCCGCCTCCGCTGCATGCGGTCCGCTCTCTCGCGTTCCGGAGTCTCTGGGGCGCATTTGGAATACGCTTGTCTGCTTCTCGCTACTTGTGTTCTTTGCCGGAAGTCACTTTGCCGTCTTTCACCCCACGGGAGCAAACCAAAGCTACCCGACGTGGTTTCTCATAATCGAGTATTTTTTCTTTGTCGATGGCCTTATGGTGCTTATGCATTTTGCGCTGCTCGATAAGCGCCGTCTTCGTCGGCGATTCGCACTGCTCGACAGCCATCGCGGCAAGAAACTCGCGAAACTCTGGCTCAAGGCATTGGGTGTGCTGCTCCTATGCATGATCGTCATAGTCGCGGTTGCCAATGCGACCGGCGTCGTCGATACCTCCGCTACCTAAAAGAAAAGGGCCCCATTGGGGCCCTTTGCAGTTGCACCTAGATGCGGTTCATCTGAGCGGCGACTTTGTTGTACCAGTCCTGCCACGTGGGCGGGCAGTACTTTTTGGCCGCTGCCGGGGTAAGGGTGGAGCCGTAGTTGGCGCCCAGATAGGCAACGTGAGCGGAGATGCCCTCGCTCCAGCTGCCAAAGCTGCGCCAGCCGCCGCCACGTGCACTCCAGCCCCAGGCGTTATAAGAATTGGCGCAATAAGCACCCTTGGTGCTCTCGATGCAGGCGATGGCGGGGGACCAACGGGGGTCGACACCGGTATTCCAAGCGGCGACGGCAAAGTTGTAGCCCTGGCCTGCCATGGGGGAGCCGGCGAGATAATTGTCGATGCGGCTCGTCCACTCATTAATGAACGAATCGTAATCGGAACTACCGGTATTGGCGTTGTTCACCGTGGTGTCGATGGTGGTGTTGGTGTTGGTGGCCTGGCTGCTGGAATTGCTGCCGCTTACGCCCTCGCCCGAGAGCTTCTCGGCGGCAGCGGCCTTATCGGCCTCAAGCTTGGCAAGCTCGGCGGCATTTTCCTGCTCGGCTTTTGCCTGTGCCTCGCTGCGGAGCTGCTGGGCCTGCGCCAGCGCATCCTCGGCGTTTTTCTGCTCTGCCTCAAGCTGTGACTTGGCCTGCTGGAGCTCGGCCTTGTTCTGCTCAAGTTCGGTTTGCATGTTATTGAGCTCTTCGATCTCGTCGACGCTCGAGCTCGTGATCTGGTTGGTGTATTTGCAGGTCGTGATGAACTCACCCAGGCTCTGCGCGTTGACCAGGAAGCTCACGATGGGATTGGTGCCCTTCTGATACTTGTACAGATCGCGCATGGCAGAGCTTGCCTTGGCCTGCTGCTCGGGAAGCTTAGCCTCGATTTCCTCGATGCTCGCCTCATTGGAGTCAATCTGCTTTTGCAGGTCATCGAGTTTGGTGCGGGCGTCGTTGTAGGCGCTCGTGGCGGCTTCGATCTTCTGCTGGGCTGCGGAAAGCTGGTCCTGCGTTGCCTGCGAGGCGGCATACGCCGCAACGGGGGAGAGCATCGGCGTGGCCGTCAGCGCAACGGCGAGCGCGGCGCTCGTGATGATACGAGCCGGCTTCGACGCAATGAGCGCTGCGGTGCGATGATTCGAATGCTGCATCCAGTCCCTCTGCAATCAATCGTAGGTTATGGTTCGAACGGTATTCTACTACTGCTTTCGACCTCAACTTGAACCTTAAAGGTTCCAAAGGGTCAAGTTGAACTTGAGGCTTTGGCTTTGACCTGCAGTTATGATGAATTGTTGAGAAACCATAGAGTTCAACTTTAACGTTACGGGGGCCTGTTTAAGAGGGGTTTGGGGCTGTAAAAGCTATCTCAACGTGGGGTTTTACAACTACAGCGTGCCCTCCTGGCGAGCCTGCTCAATCTTTTCGAGCGCCTCGGCGGGGGTGAACGAACAGGTGCCGTCGCCGAGTTTGACTACCTGGATATCGTCGCCGATATGGACCTCTCCGCCCTTTAGTACCACGCCGAAAACGCCCTCGTGGGGAAAGATGCAGTCGCCGGCTAGATAGTAGATGGCACAGCGTGTGTGGCAGACCTTGCCGATCTGACTGATTTCGACAAGCACCTCGCTGCCAAGCTTGAGCTGCGTGCCCAAGGGGAGCGAGAGCAGGTTGATGCCCCGGGTTGTGAAGTTCTCTCCAAAGTCACCCTCGTGTACGTCGAGCCCGCGTGCCTGCGCCGTCTGGATGGACTCCGCGGCTAAAAAAGAGACCTGGCGGTGCCAATGTCCGGCGTGCGCATCGGTAGCGAGGCCAAATTGCTCGATGACGGTGTCGCGTCCATCGGCGACGGGCGACTTGCGAGTGCCTTTGTGCTCCGACGTGTTGATTGAGACGATACGAGCAGGCCCGTTGTAAGCATCGTTTGCGGTGCGTAGGGGAGCTGCCGTCCGGGCACGATCCGCAAGTTCGCGCTTGGCGGCGTCAATGATGGGGTTGTTGATCGGATGAGCCTGGGGCACGGTGCACCTTTCGACGGGGCGGGCAACATGTTGAATCCTACAACAATGGTAGGTTCATTGCCCGTTGTCATACAACGGTGAGCGCCGCCTTCGTGCTGGACGATTGCGTCGATTGCCATAGATACGGTGGAGCTTTGGGCGCCGGCGGCTTGGCACGCTAGAATAAATCAGTTGCGCAAAGACCGCCCGTTGTGTGGGCAGTTCATGATAGGAAGTTTCCATGGCATTGCAATTTACAGAGCGCGAGTTCATTCCCGTGCTGCTCGGTGGCGACATCAACGCCTATTCGGTGGCGCGCGCCTTCTACGAGGAGTACCAGGTCAAGAGTCTGGTCTTTGGCAAGTACCAGACGGGTCCCGCGTACCGCAGCCAGATTATCGACTACACGCCCAACGTGGATATCGACACCATGCCCGTGATGCTCAAAACCGTCAACGGCATTGCCCAAGCGCATGCCGACAAGACGATTGTCCTTGTGGGCTGTGGCGACAACTACGTTGCCCTCGTGGCTCAGGCCAAGGATGCCCATGAGTTGGCGGATAACATCGTCGCTCCCTACGCGCCCTACAGCATGCTCGAGCAGTGCCAGAAGAAGGAGATCTTCTACGAGCTGTGCGAGAAGCATGGCGTGCCTTATCCGCATACCTTTACCTTCACCATGGCGATGCTGAACGACCAAGGCGAGGCACCTGCCGAGGTGCTCGACCAGATCGATTTTCCCTACCCGATGATTCTGAAGCCTTCTGACGGCATCATGTGGTGGCAGCACGAGTTCGAGGGCCAGAAGAAGGCCTATGAGATTGCCGACCGCGCCGAGCTGGAACAGGTCATTCGCGATTCGTATGCCAGTGGCTACACCGACGATCTGATCTTGCAGGATCGCGTGCCCGGCAACGACGAGTACATGCGCGTGCTCACCAGCTATTCCGACCGCAACGGCAAGGTGCGCATGATGTGCCTGGGCCATGTGCTGCTCGAGGAGCATCAGCCTCACGGTGTCGGCAACCACGCCTGTATCATCACCGAGCCCAATGACGAGCTCATGGGCGGCGTGCGCAAGCTGCTCGAGGACCTTCACTTTGTGGGCTATTCCAACTTTGACGTTAAGTACGACGAGCGCGACGGCTCATTTAAGTTCTTCGATTTCAACACGCGCCAGGGTCGCAGCAACTACTACGTTACCAACAGCGGCTTTAACGTTGCCAAGTATGTGGTGGACGAGTATGTGTTCAACCGCCCGTTTGAGCCGGAGTTTGTGACGGCGCAGGACGAGGCCCTGTGGATGGTCGTCCCCATGGGCGTCGTCGACAAGTACGTCAAGGATCCCGAGCTGCGCGCTAAGGTGCATCGCCTGGACAAGGAAGGTAAGGGCGCCGACCCTTCGTTTATGAAGGGCGACTTTGTCTTTAACCGCTGGCTGCGCATGTGGCACACCAAGCTGCGCCACTTTAAGCTGTTCAAGACGTATTACAAGTAGATGAGTGCGGCGCCCGTCCGGTTTACATCGGGCGGGCGCGGGTATGATACGCGCAATTGCGCAAGCGTCACCAAGGAGGCGGCGATGGAAAAGCTGGGAGTTATCGGCGGCATGGGCGCCGAGGCCACGTCATATTACTACGACCAGGTGGTGCGTCATACGGCTGCTGCCTGCGATCAGGAACATATCGACATGGTGGTGCTCTCCAAGTCGACCATGCCCGACCGCACGCTGGCCATTAAGACCGGCGAGCATGCCAAGCTGCTGGCGACCATGAAAGAGTGTGCCCAGGCACTCGAGTCGCTGGGCTGTGCGCACATTGCCATTCCCTGCAACACGTCACACTACTTCTACGACCAGATCCAGTCGTTTACGAAGGTGCCGATTATCCACATGCCGCGTGAGTCGGTGCGCTATGCCCTTGCGGGTGCGGTGATGGGGGAGTGCGAGTTCGACCCCAACCTGAGTATGCCGGCCGAGCCGGTGCGCAAGATTGGCATCATGGGCACCGACGGAACCGTGGGCGCGGGCGTCTACGGCCGCGAATGCGAGGCCGCGGGTGTTGAGGTTGTCTATCCCAGCGAGAAACGTCAGAACGATGTGATGTCGCTTATCTACGATGATGTGAAGGCCGGACGTGAGCCCGATATGGATAAGTTCGACCGCGTGATGTGGGAGTTCGCCCGTAGCGGCTGCGACCGTGTCATTCTGGCCTGCACCGAGCTATCGGTGCTGCAGAAGTATCGAGAGATGCCCGAGATCACCCTCGATGCCATGGATGTCCTGGTGCGCGAATCCATCATCCGCAGCGGCGCCCCCTACCGCCTCTAGCTTCCGACCTGTCAAAAAGGGACAGGTTAATTTTGGTAGGTTTTATCTGGTGAAACAGTAAAGGCCTCGGCTCGTTTGGTGCGAGCCGAGGCCTTTTGCGTTGGGCGGTTGCTGCCGGTGGCGAACTAGAACAGGAAGCCGATGGCGATGAGGGCGATGCTGACGATGAGCACGGCGATGTCCAGGCCCTTGATGGGGTAGCGCTTGTACGAGCTGGCGCGTGTACGCAGATAGAAGCCGCGCTGTTCTGCCGCCAAGGCTGTGGCATCGGTCTTGCCCACGCTCGAGATGAGCAGTGGCACGCACAGTGGCAGCATGAGCTTAAGCTTCTTGATGGGGTTCTTGGTGTCGTACTCGACGCCGCGTGCGGTCTGCGCTTCCATGATGGCGTTCATCTCCTGACCAAACACCGGCACAAAGCGTAGCGCCGTGGTAAAGGTGAAGGCATAGCGATACGGCACGTGCAGCACCTCGACGCAGGCGTTGGCGAGGTCGTTGAGCTTGGTCACCATAAGCATGAGGATGAGTGGCAGCGCCACGCCCAACAGGCGTAGGCAGGCCTTCGATCCGGTAATGAGGCCCGTGTCGGTGATAAAGCCCCACACTATGTTGCCGTCGCGCATAAAGGCCAGCTGAAGCACCAGCATGATAAGTGCGAGCGGAATCAGCAGCTTGAGTAGCGAGAGCAGACGGTCGACGACACCGGCATAGGCGCCCAGTGCGAGGGTGAGTGCCAAAAAGCCCAACAGCGCCACGTAGGTGTCGGACAGGAAGATGCCGATGATGATGGCGGCGGCAAGGCCCAGTTTGACGACCGGGTTCAAGCGGTGCAGCAGTGTGTCGCCCGGCATATAGTCGATGACGTTAACCACGGTGGACCATCTCCTCGGTAATGCGAACGATATCGGTGACCTCGCTCACCTGTGCAAAGACGGGAGAGACGGAGGATGCCAGACGATGAGAAAGCTCTATGACCTGAGGTGGCTCAACGTAGGCTTGCTGCATGAGCTCGATGTTCGAGAATAGCTCGTGCGTGCGGCCGCGGTCGAGGATACGACCGTCGGCCATTACTACGATACGCTCGGCAAAGTCGGAAACGACTTCCATGTCGTGACAGACCATAATCACGGCGCAGCCGCGCTCGGCCATGGTGCGCACCGTTTCCATGACGGTCATGCACTCGCGGTAATCAAGGCCGCTCGTGGGCTCGTCAAGCACGACGATCTTGGGCTCAACAACTACGACGGAGGCAAGCGCCACCATTTGTCGCTGGCCGCGCGAAAGCGAGAAAGGTGCCTCATCGGCAGGCAGGCCAAAGCGGTCGATAACGAGTCGAGCGCGACGCAGAGCCTCGGCACGGTCGATGCCGGCAAGCTCCAGGCCAAAAGCGACCTCGTCGAGTACGGTATCCTTGCAGATCTGGCGGTCGGGGTTTTGGAAGAGGGTTGCGACTTCGCGGGCGATGCGGCTCGTGGGAACGGCTGCGGTGTCCAGCCCCGTAACGCGCACGCTGCCCGAGGCGGGCTTAAGCAGGCCTGTGAGCAGCTTGGTGAGCGTGGTCTTGCCGGCACCGTTCTGGCCGACGATGCCCACGAGCTCGCCGGGATAGAGGGTCAGGTTGAGGTCGTGTACGGCGGCGCCGCCATTGGGATAGGCAAACTCAACGTGATCGAAGGTGAGCACGGGCTCGGCGTCCTTGGCGTGCGGGCGCAACGACGGTGCATGCGGGGAGCCGGCGGGCGCCTGGGCTTCGCTGGCCGCGTGTGCGGGGTCGACAATGCCCGAAATCAGGCGCTCGGCCTCATCGACATCCAAGCAAGGGGTACCGCTTACCAGGCCATCGGCCTCGAGGCTATTGAAGATACGCGTGACGCGAGGGCAGTCGACGCCGATGGCACGGAGCTCGTCGGTATGCGCGAAGACCTCGTGTGGCTCGCCCTGCAGCGCGATTTCGCCATGGTTGAGCACGAGCACGCGGTTGCAGTACTCCGAGAGTAGGGCGACCTTTTGCTCAACGACGACGATGGTGATTCCAAGCGCGCGGTTTGCCTCACGCAGCGTCTCGAAGACCAACGTGGAGCTGGCGGGGTCGAGTGCCGCGGTGGGCTCGTCGAGAACCAAGACGCGCGGACGCATGGCGAGGATGGCAGCGATGGCCACCTTTTGCTTCTGTCCGCCCGAGAGGGTGGCGATCTCGCGGTCGCGCAGGTCGCTGATGCCGACGGTCTCGAGCGTTTCGCTCACGCGCTGCTCGATCTGGTCGTGGGGAACGCCAAAGTTCTCGAGGCCAAAGAGTATCTCGTCCTCGACGACCGAGGCGACCATCTGCGTGTCGATATCCTGCAGCACGCTGCCGACGATTTGCGACACGTCGGTCAACGAGACCTCGCAGGTGTCGTGGCCGTCAACCATGACGGACCCAAAGAACGTGCCGGTGTAGTGGTGGGGCACGGCGCCCGACAGGCAGGCGGCAAGCGTGGACTTGCCGGCGCCCGAGGGCCCGATAATGCCGATGAAATCTCCCTTGTTCACGCTGAGTGAGATGTGGCTGAGCGCCTGCTCGGTCTGCGTGCCATAGGAGAACGAGACATCGTCGACGTTGATGATCGTTTCCATGGATACCTTTCATAGTCATCGGGGACGTTCTTTAATGACTAGTCGTTTAAGAACGTCCCCAAGAGCTAGTTGTTTGGGACAGTCTTTACCGATGGGACACTGTGGGTTAGTTGAGCTTCAGGGCCTTCTGGATGGGCAAGTAGAGGGCGCCGACCAGAATGGCGTTAAAGACGGCGGTCATGGCGACGACGGGCAACATGGCGGCGGCGAGCTCGCCGACCACGCCGAGCATGGCCATCTTGATGACCATGAAGATGGCGCCGGAGACAAAGGTGGTCACGAAGGTTGCGACGATGGCGACGGCAGGCTTGACCTGACCGTTCTTGCCGGCGGCGTTGACGATGCCGGCCATGAGCATGGCGGCGATGCCCTCGGCGGCAAAATCGACGAACGGCGAAGTGGTGGTGATCTGGATCACGGCAGCCGAGATGAGGCCAATGACGAGCGCCTGGCCGATGTTGGGGCGAACGACCAGGATGGTGAGGCAGAAGGCCGAGATGATGAACTCGGGGCTGATCATGCCGCCCGAGATGCCCGAGATTGCCTTGCCGACGGTGAAGTTGAGGATGAAGCCGGCGGCGAGCAGGATGGCGAGCAGGACGAGGGCGCGGACATCGAGTTTGCCGCGATCGGCGGTATGGACGGTGCGGGGCTGGGTGGCGGTGGTGTTCTGAGGCATGGTGAAAATCCTTTCGGAAGGGGATTGCAAGAGAAAAGCGGAGGCGCGTGATGCGAATGCGATCGGGCTCGAGATAGAAAAAGGCCCCCGGTCGAAACCGGAGGCCTTCCAATCACCTAGAGCGCAAAAACAGGCGTGAGGGACTCACTGTCGACCGATCGTATTCGCATCACGCCACCACCAGTTGTTGAGAGATTTCATCGTGTTCTTCATGTTGGTGGCTCCTTTCGTGATGCCGTGGCGCGGTCGCACCTAGTTGCTGTTGCGCTGCACTATAGCACAGCGAAGTGTGTGCGGGGAAATCTTTTTTAAAAAGATTTCAGGCGGGTTTCCCGCCGGTCAAAAGAGCGGGCTGGGCGGGCGAGGCTGCCATTGCTGCCTTGCCCGCCCAGCTAAGACGTTACTCCTTATTGCGACGGTAGAGGAAGTAACCGCCCGCGGAGATGACGGCAACGCCAGCGATGGCGAATGCGGCCACCATGCGGCCATCAAAACGATCGCCAGTGGTGGGCAGGCCGCCCTTGGTGTTCGTCTTGTTAGTGGTTACCGTGGTCGTGGTGTCGGACTTGCTAGGCTTCTCAGGCTTGGCGGCTGGCTGCTCGGGCTTAGCGGGCTGCTCGGGGGTACCGGGCTGCTCAGGAGTACCAGGCTGCTCGGGAGTGCCGGGCTGATCCGGGGTGACCGGATCGGTGGCAAGAGCATCCTTGGCGTAGGTGATGGACACCTTGAGGCCGTTGGTCTCGGTGTTCAGGTCGCTTGGGGTGAAGGGCTGGTCGAAGTTTTCGGCCTTCTGATAGGCGCGCATCTCCTGGAGCAGTGCCTTGCACTTCTTGTAGGTGTTCTCGGTAGCAGCCTTGCCGGCCTTGTTGGCCAGGGCAGTGCGGCCCTCGGTGGTCGTCTCGGCCAGCATGGCGGTGTCGACTTCCTTGTTCTGCTCGATGAGCTCGTTCTGGAGCGCATCGAGGTAGGTGCGGACGCTGGTGGCGAATTGTGCGCGGTTCGCGAAGCAAAGCGAGTTGATGTCCATCAGGACGTAGTTAATGGAGTTCTCGGGCTCCTCGTTGTTCACGATGTCCGTCTCGCTGCAGTGACCATAATCAACGGTCTGGTCGCTGAAGTAGGGGCTGACTTCGGTCATCAGAGCGGAGTATAGCGGGATAGCGACGGAGAACTCGGCGCAGGAGAGCATCTCCCACTGGATGGTTGCAACCTCGGGGTCATAGCCCTTTCGAATCTGGAAGAGGTTGGCCTCGGCGTTGCGGTCGGAACCGATGCTGCTGACACCGTCAGTATTGGCATTAAGGCCGGGGACTTTTTCACCGCGGTTGCCGAAGGCGCGAATCAGCTCAAACGTGTTCCAGTCGGACTTGCTGGGCTGGAAGAACAGCGGCTGCATCTCATGAACCATGGCACCGAGCGTGACGTCATTCTTGTCCTTGTCCTTGACGATCTCGTAGTCGGTGCCCTCGGTCAGCGGAGCCATAAAGTAGTCACGGCCCTGGATATAACGCGCCCAAGAGCCCATGCCCGTATTGTTGATAGATACACCGTAGGTCTGGGCAACATCGAACTGTTCGTCTTCAAAGTACTTGGCGAAGCCCTTCTCTTCGGGCATAGTCTTGATCCCCTCAGAGTGGAGGCAGTTCTCAGGATCGTCAAGATTGACCTGGAAATTGAGGTTACTAATGTTGGGGTTGACCGAAGCGACGTCGTCGGTCAGCTTCATAGCGATCCACTGGTGGCCGGAAAGCGCGGCGAACAGCCAAGTTTCGGTGTTGTCGGCGATGACAATCTGGTCGTTGGAGCAGACGCCCTGCTCGTCAATTAGACTGCCGATAAGCTCGACGCCCTCGCGGGCCGTTGCGCTCTCGCCCAAGATGACGCCCGCGTAGCTGTACTCGCCGATGCCGGTATTTTTGACCTCGGGATTTGCTTTGTGGGCATGCTCGGTCGTGGGATCCGCTGCCTTGGCATCGTCGTTGTAGGAGGTGCTCAGTGTTGCGGAGCAGGAGACGCCCTTCTCATTGATGCCGGCCTCGGAGTAGGCATCCCAGCGTCCGTCCCACTCAGCAGGATGGTCGCGCACGTAGCTGTAACGATACGTAGTCTTGGTCGAGGTGTAGGAGAATCCGGACTCGTTCGAGCTGTAGGTATGACCAGGGCCATAAGAGGGCTCGATGCCATAGTGTTTGAGGTAACGAGTGCCAATGTCCTCGGTGCGGCCATAGTACGTGTTACCGTCGGCCGTAAGGTTCTTGCCCATGTACATCTGCGTGCAGGCGAGCGCAGATGTCGGCATGGACATGATGGTTGCAGCTCCAAAGGCGAGGCCTATGCCAAGCTTTTTGAGCGCGTTGACGGGGTGAGTTTTCCTCATTTTCCCTCCCAGCGTGCGAAAGCCCTCCGTTGCCAGAGGGCTTCAGCCAATAAAGACACCCCATTAGCGTAACGAACTGGAAACAATATTCATCTATGAAAGAAACTTACTCGATAAGCGTAATGAAATATGCGATGAGCGGTTAATTGTACTCAGTTTATAGCTTTACTTTAATAAAGACGCCCTGTAATTACTGTAGTCGAATAAAGTAGCTGGGAATGCCCGAAATGAAAATCCCCTGCTGTTTGGCAAATGCATAAACGGCAGGGGAGACGATAATTGGATGAATATCATACCAATGTAGATTTACTTCTTTCGGCGGTGAATCACGTTGATGGCGTAACCGACGAGCATGGCCAAGACGATGACAATAAAGCCGATCAGGGGATTGTCGTTCATGGGGTCCTCCTATTTTCCGAGCGGTGAGAATTCGTCGACGATGAGGTCGAGGCATTGCGGAAGCGCGCGGGCACCAAAGACGCCCGAGTTGCTGGAGATGATCTCGCCATCGAACTGCATGCCCAGCGACGGCGTGCAGGTGATCTTGGCTTCCTTGGTCTGGATGATCTTGAACTGCGGACGGCCGAGCAACTTGCCGGCGGGGTCGAGCGCGGCGGTGATCACGGTCGGGAGCAGCTGGACGGTTTTTACGGGCTCGATGACCGCGATGTCGACCATGCCGTCGTTCATGCGGCAATCGGGGAACAGGTTGATGTCGTTTTGAATGACCGAGGTGTTGCCGGCCATGCAGCAGATGCCATCGAGCTCCTCGACAATGCCGTCATGCTCAATCGTAAAGTGCGCTACCGTAGGGTTGGGCGTGGCGAGCGCAGAGAGGAAGTAGGCGATCTCGCCGATGTCGTTTTTGGTGGGGGCGGCCTTCATCATGATCTCGGCGTCGAAGCCCGAGCCGGCGATGATGATAAAGCCGTGGCGCTTCTCGTTGCCGTCTTCGTCGAGCCAAAAGAGCTCGCCCATGTCTACTTTGACCGTGCGACCGGCGCGGCAAGCCTTGGCAAGCGCCGCCGCCTCGGGGGCATTGCCGATGTTGTTGAAGAACAGGCAGGCCGTACCGGAGGGGAAGACGAGCGTGGGGACACCGCATCCGCGCATCTGGTCGAGCACGTTGGAGACAGTGCCATCACCGCCCGAAACGACCACGCGATCAAACTCGCGCACGTCTGCCACGGCGTCCTCGGGTTCCATGCCATCGCCGATAAAGCGCATCACGACCTCGTCGCCGCCCTGTGCAAGGGCGTGCGTGAATGCGAAGATTTCATCTGAGCTGGGGCCCGATGCCGGGTTGTGGATGATAAGGCAGCGCATACTTACGTTCCCGTTCTGTGACTAACCGAGTATAGTTGTAAGGCAATGCCGATATCCTACCCGTGTTTTTCGGGCCTAACCTTATTCGATGGGTTGATATGTACATTTCCACACATCAGGCTCTACTCGACTTTTGCCAGCGCGCCCGTGAGTTCGACGCGATTGCCGTCGATACCGAGTTTTTGCGCGAGCGCACGTTCCATCCGCGCCTGTGCTTGGTTCAGATTGCCACCCCTGCCGAGAGCGTCGCGGTCGATCCCCTGGTGATCGACGACCTATCGCCGCTGGCCGAGCTTATGGCAGACGAGAGCGTGACTAAGGTCTTCCACGCCTGCTCGCAGGATATGGAGGTTATGCTCCATACCGTGGGCGTGCTGCCACGACCGATTTTCGATACGCAGGTCGCCGCTGCCTTTTTGGGCGAGCGCCAGCAGATTTCGTATGGCGCGCTTGTTCAGACGTTTTGCGGCGTCTCGCTGCCCAAGACCGAGTCGCTGACCGACTGGTCGCGTCGCCCGCTGACCGATAAGCAGATTGAGTACGCGATTGATGACGTCAAGTACCTGATCGTCGCCTATACCGAGATGATGAGTCGCCTGCGCGAGCTGGGCCGTGTGGACTGGGTGCTCGACGAGCTACGCCCGCTGGCTGACGAGTCGCACTATCGCGCCGACCGTCACGAGGCATTCCGCAAGGTCAAGCGCATCAACTCGTGCAGCCGCCACCAGCTGGGCATCGCGCGCGAGCTCGCCGCCTGGCGCGAGGACCGCGCCGAGCGCCGTAACATCCCGCGCAAGTGGGTCATGTCCGACGACACGCTGCTTGCGCTCGTCAAGCGCAATCCCGTGCGCGTTGAGGAGTTCCGTAGCATTCGCGGTACCGATCAGTTGGGGGAGCGCGACGTGGACGGTGCGCTCATGGCCATCAAGCGCGGCGCAAGCTGCCCGCACGATCGCCTGCCGCTCATGGTGCGCGGGCATCGCCAGATCTCTCCGGAGCTGGAGAGCGTGACGGATCTCATGTACGCGCTTATCCGCCTGGTTGCCGAACGCTCGGGAGTGGCGACCTCGGTCATTGCCTCGCGCGATGACCTGGCCGACTATATTGAGCATCCCGAGCAGAGCCCCTTGCGCGAAGGCTGGCGCTTTGAGCTTGTGGGCTCGCGCCTGGACGATCTGCTCTCGGGCAACATGGGACTCACTGTGAAGGACGGCAAAATCGAGCTTTTGTAGTTACGCGGTTTGCCAAGCGCTGCAAACGTTTTAGAGCTGCAATGCCAAAACATCGATGGTGTCTCGTTGGCTGGGCGAGTGGGTAAAATGCCTCCAACGTGTAACTCGATTCGGAGGAATTCGCATGCCTTATTACTATGGATACGGCTTTGGCATCGACCCGCTGTACCTGCTGGTTGTTCTTGTCTGCACGGTGATCGGTCTTGCCGCACAGAACTATATCAACTCGACGTACAAAACCTGGTCCAAGGTTCGCTCGGACGGCGACACGGGCGCCACGGTCGCTCGCCGCATGCTCGACGCCAACGGCTGCAACGCCGTGGGTATCAAGGGCGTCGCTGGTGAGCTCACCGATCATTACAACCCGCAGGACAACAACCTGTATCTCTCGGATGCCAACCGTTCGGGCGGGTCGGTCGCAAGCGTTGCCGTTGCCTGCCACGAGGCGGGCCATGCCGCCCAGCGTCAAAGCGGTTATGCCATGATGAAGGTTCGCACCGCCCTCGTGCCGGTCGTCAACTTTACCCAGAACACCTGGACCATCGTGTTGCTCTTGGGCCTATTTATGAACATTGCCGGGCTCACGGCCCTCGCGCTGATCTTCTTCTCGTTTAGCGTGCTGTTCCAACTGGTTACGCTGCCGGTCGAGATTGATGCTAGTCGGCGCGCCGTGGCGTATATTGAGCAGTCGGGTATGAGCTCCAAGCAGGTCAACGGTGCCAAGAAGGTGCTGACGGCCGCCGCGCTTACCTATGTGGCTGCGGCGCTCACCTCGATTATTCAGCTGCTCTATCTTATGGCTCGCTACAACAGAAACTCCAACCGATAACAAATTGGGTCGCTGGGCGCCGCGGGGATTCGTGTCCCCGCGGCGCTGTACTATGTGTTGGACTTGAATTTGCGCAGGGCCGAAGCCCTTGTGCACGATGACGAAAGGAGGCTGCGTGGCAGGCTGGAATCTGACCGGCAATACCGTTTCCGCCGAGTTCGACGGTTCGGACGATCAGGAGCGCAAGGAGCTCAGCGTGAGCCAAGCGGTGGAGATCGCCGCCGGCGCGCTCGACGCCATTCCGCAGCTGAGCGTTTTGGGTGAGGTCACGGGTTTTCGTGGTCCCAATGCCCGAAGCGGCCACTGCTACTTCCAGATTAAAGACGACTCGGCCGCCGTCGACTGCATCATCTGGAAGGGCGCCTATCTCAAGCGTACCTTCGATCTGCGTGACGGCATGCAGGTGAGCTTTAAGGGCAGCTTCAACCTCTATAAGGCCACAGGCCGCATGAGCTTTGTCGCTCGCTCGTTTTCGCTGGCGGGGGAGGGTCTGCTGCGTCAACAAGTGGCGCAACTGGCCGAAAAGCTACGCCGCGAGGGCCTGATGGACGAAGCGCGCAAGCGCCGCATCCCGGTGTTCTGCTCCCGCGTGGCGGTCGTCACCTCGCTTTCCGGTGCGGTAATCGACGACGTCAAGCGTACATTGCGTCGGCGCAATCCGCTCGTCGAGCTTGTCTGCGTGGGCGCCAAGGTTCAAGGCGAGGGTGCGCCGGCCGAGCTTATCGAGGGCCTGCGCCGTGCCGCCGCCATCACGCCGGCGCCCGACTGCATCTTGCTGGTGCGCGGCGGCGGCTCCTTCGAGGACCTCATGACCTTCAACGACGAGGAGCTTGCCCGTGCAGTGGCTGCCTGTCCCGTGCCCGTGGTGACCGGTATCGGCCATGAGCCCGATACCTCGATTTGCGACATGGTGAGCGACCGCCGCGCCTCCACGCCCACGGCGGCGGCAGAATCGGTGGCGCCGGCTATGACGGAGTTGGCCGATGTGCTCGAGGCGCGCCATCAGCGTCTGGGTGCCGCGATGGCATCGATGATTGGGTCGGCCCAGGTCGACCTGGAGATGCTCGATCAGCGCGGTCGCCGTGCCTGGGATACCTATACGGCTCGCCTGGGCGATGCGCTCGATGCGGCTGCGTGCCGCCCGTGCCTCAACGACCCCACATTTATGGTCGAGCGTCGCGAATCGGAGCTTGCGCTGACCGCCGATCGCCTGTCGGGCGCCATAGTACGCTCGGTCGGGACATTTCGCTCCAACTTTGAGCGCTTGCCCGAGCGTCTGGTTGCAAGCACCTCGGGGCTCGATGGCAAGCGCCATGCGCTCACGCTCGCGAGCTCTCGCCTGGAGCATCAGGGGCGCACGATGCTCAACAAGCCAGCGTCCGACCTGGGCCGTACGGCAGCCTCGCTCGATGCCCTGTCGCCGCTCAAGGTGCTTGCCCGCGGCTATTCCATCGCGTACAGCGTTGACGGCGTGGCTATGAGCGCCAAGACCTTTAAGCCGGGCGACGCCATTCGCGTACGCATGGCAGACGGCAACGTGGCAGCAACGGTCGATACGGTCGAGTAGGCTGCGTTTCATAGCGATAAACCTTTAGGAAAGGAAACAGATATGGCAGAGAAAACCCCGGTCGAGCAGCTTACGTACAAGCAGGCTTCGCAGGAGTTGGAGCTCATCATCCGCAGCCTGGAGTCGGGCGATATGGAGCTCGAGGAGTCGCTCGAGAGCTATACCCGCGGCGTAGAGCTCCTCAAGAGCCTGCGTACTCGCTTGTCCGATGCCGAGCAGAAGGTCTCGGTGCTCCTTAAGGACGTCGACGGCAACGACGTGCTCGCCGACGGCGAGGCCGCCAACACGGACGACAACCTCTCGTTCTAACCACCCCGACCAAATATAATTACCTTGGTCTGCGAGAAAGGAACCAACCATGTGTGATTGCATCTTCTGCAAAATTGCCAACCACGAGATCCCCTCGACCGTCGTTTACGAGGACGATCAAGTCATCGCCTTCGACGACCTCAACCCCCAGGCGCCGGTCCACACTCTCGTGATTCCCAAGAAGCACTACAGCGATATCGCCGATAATGTGCCTGCCGAGACCATGGGCGCCATGGCTCACGCCATCCAGGAGGTCGCTAAGGCCAAGGGCTTGGAGGACGGTTTCCGCGTCATCTCCAACAAGGGCGTCAACGCCGGTCAGACCGTCATGCATTTCCATATGCACGTCCTCGGCGGCAAGAACTTGGGTGAGAACCTCATCTGAGGGCGCGTAGGCCGTCGACTTGGCTGCCTTTGGAGTAATCTATGCAGCTTTCTCAACTCGAATACCTTCAAGCGGTAGCGAACTATGGCGGCGTGCGCAAAGCAGCTCGCGCCGTTCATGTGAGTCCGCAGGCCGTTTCGTCGGCAATCAAAAAGTTGGAATCTGAGTATCAGATCGTTTTGCTCAACCGATCGGCGGGGGAGGCTGTTTTGTCTCCGGCGGGCAGAGAATTTGCGCGTCGTGCACGCGTGATCCTGGCACAAGTCGACGATCTCAAAAAGTACGCTCAATCGAGGGACGACGGCGTCTCGCCCGACGGCCACTTTCGTCTTTACGCCCCCTGCCTTCATGGGCGGGGGCGCCTTTTTGCCGAAAACTGGTATGACTCGTTTGAAAGCTCGCACCCTCAGATTCACCTCGATGTGTGGCATCAGCCAACGGCTACATGCTTTGAATCACTTATACTTGGCATTTCGGACGCGGCTATCTCGTTTGAGGAACCACGGGACAGCGTCCTTTCTTCAAAATATATGGGTGAAAAGGAGCTCAGGGTTCTTTCATGCCCAGCTGGTCATCAATCTGTGGGTGCTATGACCGTTCGTGAGTTACTGGGCGGCAGGCTCGCTGTTCCCATTAATTTGTCACCCTGTCTCAATGCAATCAATCAATGTCCCGAAGCTCAGCTGGTTAATTTCCGCTTTCGCGATGTCGAATACGGAAACAGGGCGCAGGCTGAGTTTCTTCAAGCCGGGGGATTGATATTGAGTTTTTCTGGCTCTTCTCTCGCATCGGATGGATCGGAAGTGAGCGAGTGCTCCATTGAAGCCTCACATGACGTAGCCTTGCCCATCTACTTTTGCTATCGACAAAATGCCTGGACCGATCGACACCAGACGGTATTTCTTCACCTATTGCGTCATCTCGCTTCGTGAGGCCATTTGGCCTCGTGTCGTCAAGTGAATGTTGACGCCCTGCAACACATAGCTGACAGCTTTGCCCTCATGCTTTTCCAAGATTTCGATTTAGATTGCTGACTCTTGGAGGGCGGAGCATGAAAAACCGTACGGTTTTGCTTTATATGACGTTCGTTTTTCTGTCGAACTTCAGCACTATTTTGTATTTTCTGACGGTTTACCTTGAATTCGTCGGATTCTCGATAGTGGCGATTTCTAGCATGATGATTGCATATCAAGTGAGCAAGTTCATCCTCGAAGTTCCCACTGGCTATATTGCTGATAGGTTTGGACGAAAGGCAAGCGGTCTCGTTGGCGTCGTGGGGATGCTTGGATACTACGCCGCCCTGCTTCTCGTCCGTTCCCCTCTGCTTTTAATCGGTGCGTTCGCTCTCAAAGGTTTTGCCGTTGCATGTCTGAGCGGATCCATAGAAGCGATTTACATTGACAGCGTCTCTCAGGACCAGCTCGTAAGACTTAATGTCGTTGAGCGATTTGTTTTCTATGCCTCTTATGCCATCTCCGCTTGCGTGGGCGGTTTCATTTCGTCTGTCGGTGCATATCTCATTGGTCTTTCGGCAGATATCATCGCAATGGTGTTGACGTTGGTTGTCGTTGTCTGCATTCCTGAGATGCGAAGAGGGGGCACTGCGGGGGCACCTGAGCGTGGAATTAGCCCGAAGATGATCGGTGCCGCTATTGCGTGTAATGGCATTCTTCGTTCAGCGTTCATCATGGACTGTTCTCAGGCATTTGCTTTTGTCGCCCTGGAAGACTTTTTCTCACTGCTGCTTGCGGGCCGCGGAATGAATTCCGTCGCTTCGGGTGTGACCATTGCGGTCCAGCTCCTTGCCTCGGCCTCCATGGGGCTTATTGTGCCCAGTGTGATTGCTCATGTCGACAAGGGCCGTTTTGCGCGTATTTGCGGCATCATTCGCTTAGTCTTGACAGCTTTGTTTTTGATCCCCCTTACTCCGGCTAATTTGCTGCCCGTGTTCTATGTGCTGCAGACAGTTGCGTACTCGTTGTTTGCCCCAATCAAATACTCAGTTTTCCAAAATGCTGCCGACTCATCGATGCGCTGTTCACTGATTTCGGTTCAAAGCCAGATGGTGGCGGTGGGTGCCGTTCTTTTCTATCTGCTCAACTCTGTGCTGAGTAGCGTTGCGGGCATTCGAGTCGTATTGCTTGTTGCGCTCGGGATTTCTTCCCTGGTGTATATCCCCGCGCTATTTCGTCTTACAAGTCAAAGGCCATGAGTATTTAGGCACCGATAACTTATATATCAACGCAATAAACCCGAGCGCGAGGGCGTTTGGGTTTATTATTGAAGTGTATGTAACCTGGCGGCGCCACACCGCCTGTTAGTAGGGAGACACATGAACGTTCTGGTCGTCAACGCAGGATCTTCGACCCTTAAGTATCAGGTCATCGATACCAAGTCCCACAAGGTGTCCGCAAAGGGCTCCTGCGAGCGCGTCTGCTTTACCGGCGGTACCTTCACCCATGCTGCCAACGGCTCCAAGAAGGTGACCGAGAACATCGAGTTCCCCGACCACAAGGTCGCCATCGAGGCTGTCCTGAAGGACCTCGAGGCCAACGGCGTCAAGATCGAGGGCATCGGTCACCGCATCGTTCAGGGCGGTTGGTACTTTGGCGATTCCTCCCTCGTCGACGAGGACGTTCTCGCCAAGATTCGCGAGGTCGCCCCGCTAGCGCCGCTGCACAACAACCCCGAGGCCAACGTTATCGAGTACTGCCTGGAGCAGTATCCCGACCTGCCCAACGTTACGGTCTACGACACCGCTTTCCACTTCAACATGCCCGAGGTCGCCAAGACTTACGCCCTTCCCAAGGATGTTTGCGACAAGCTGCACATCCGTAAGTACGGCGCCCACGGCACCAGCTACCGCTACATCTCCAAGAAGGTCGCCGAGATGACCAACGGCGAGGCCCGCAAGGTCGTCGTGTGCCACATCGGCTCCGGTGCCTCCCTGTGCGCCATCGAGGACGGCAAGTGCATGGACACCACCATGGGCCTCACCCCGCTCGACGGCGTCATGATGGGCACCCGCTGCGGCTCCATCGACCCGGCTACCGTGTGCTACCTGCAGCGCGAGGGCGGCTACACCTTCGACGAGGTCGACGAGATGATGAACAAGAAGTCCGGCCTTTTGGCTGTGACCGGCGGCAAGACCAACGACTGCCGCAATGTCGAGGAGCTCGCCGCTGCTGGTGACCCTGAGGCTCAGCTCGCCTTCGATATGTTCGTCTACAAGATTGCCGCCAAGGCTGCCGAGATGGCCACTTCCATGTGCGGCATGGACACGCTGGTCTTCACCGCCGGCATCGGTGAGCACGCTCCGGCCGTTCGCGCCGGCGTTGCCGACCGTCTGGCCTTTATGGGCGTCAAGATGGACCATGCCCGTAACGCCCTGCGTGGCGACGGCGCTTGGTGCCTGTCTGCCAAGGATTCCAAGGTCAAGATCTTCGTCATTCCCACGGACGAGGAGTTCATGATCGCTTCTGACGTCGAGCGCATCGTCAACGGCAAGTAATTGCAAGAGGGGAGGGGCTGGACGACCGAGCGCCGTTCGGCCCCTCTTTTGTGCTCGTTGGGCGATATGCTTGATAGCTATTTATCAAGTTGTGATAACTTCTTATTAAAATGCGGCCGCCTTAAGGGGTCTGCGTCGACCGTATTGCACTGCAAAGGAGTCTCATGAACGTACTTGTTGTCAACGCCGGCAGCTCAAGCCTTAAATATCAGCTTTTGGATACCGTTACCCGCGAGGTTTTCGCCAAGGGCAACTGCGAACGTATCGGTTCGGACATGGGCATCTTTGGCCACTCCGAGAACGGTGGCGCCAAGCAGACCGAGGAGGTCCCTTTCCCCGATCATCGCTCTGCTATCGCTCGTGTGCTCGAGGAGCTCGAGAAGACCGACTTTACGATTGATGGCATTGGGCATCGCATCGTTCAGGGCGGCTGGCACTTCGATGATTCCGCGGTCGTCGACGACGAGGTCATGGCCAAGATTCTCGAGGTGGCACCGCTTGCTCCGCTGCACAACTACGGCGAGGCCGCGGCGATTGAGTATTGCCGTGAGAAGTATCCGGAGCTGCCCAACGTGGCGGTCTTCGACACCTCGTTCCACATGACCATGCCCGAGGTCGCCTATACCTACGCGCTGCCCAAGGACGTGTGCGACAAGTACCACGTGCGCAAGTACGGCGCCCACGGCACGAGCCACCGCTATGAGTGGATGATGGCCAAGGAGATCCTGGGTTCGCGCTGCCACCGTCTGCTTTCGTGCCATTTGGGTAACGGTGCTTCGCTTGCTGCTATCGAGGACGGCGTGTGCCGCGACACCACGATGGGCCTCACGCCGCTTGACGGTCTGATGATGGGTACCCGCTGCGGTTCCATTGACCCGGCTACCGTATGCTACCTGCAGCGCGAGGGCGGTTACAGCTACCGGGAAGTCGACGACATGATGAACAAGCAGTCCGGCCTGCTTGCCATTTCGGGTATCTCCAACGACGCCCGCGACATCCGCACGCGCGCCTCCGAGGGCGATGAGCGCTGCCTGCTTGCCTTCGATATGTTCGCCTATAAGGCCATGCAGCAGGCCGGTTCCATGATCGCTTCCATGGCGGGCGTGGACACCATTACCTTTACCGCCGGCATCGGCGAGAACGACTGGTCGATCCGCAAGGCCTTCTGCGACTGCTTTGAGTGGTTGGGCGTGCGCATCGACAACAACAAGAACCGCGAGGCCGTGGGCAACGGCCCACAGGTCATCAGCGCCGCCGGCTCTTCCGTCACGGTTATGGTCATCCCCACCGACGAGGAATACATGATCGCCCACGACGTCGAGCGCCTGACCAAGAACAACTAACGCGCGCATTTGCAAGTAAACGAAAGGCCTCCAGAGCAACAGCTCCGGAGGCCTTTTTACTAGCAGGTGGACGGCGGAAACCCCATCCCATTTCGAGCGCAAATACTGGGACACGCTTTCCGGTTGAGGCACGTTGCGGAAAGTGCGACCCACAATAAAGCAAAATTCCGTCCCAAAGTTTCCCAAACAGGCCCCAAGCGGAAGCCACATCCCACAATCTGCCTCCAAACTGGGATGTAGTTTCCGGCACAACAACCGCCGAAGCCCACCGGCCTTTCAATCTCCAAAGTGATCATCATCAGCAACGCCTGCGCTCCCAGCAACGGCACCCATCCATTCAGATTTTCAGCTCCAGCTCGTAGCCAAGCCGCCGTCCACCCCGGATTCTCTGATTGCTACGTGGCGGCAGGGACCCTACAGGGTAAAGCTCTGAAAATATTCCGCAGGACGCATGAAACCCCCGCCGCACGAAGTGCGCAGCGGGGGTTTCATGCATGTCCGAGGACGTTTTCAGAGCTTTACCCTGTAGGGTCCCGAGGGGATATGTCCGCTACTCAGCCATCTGGGCCTGGACGGCGGTGATGGCCACGACACCCACGATGTCGTCGGCAGAGCAGCCGCGCGAAAGGTCGTTAACCGGCTTGGCGATGCCCTGCAGGATGGGGCCGTAGGCGTCGGCGCCGGCGAAGCGCTGGACCAGCTTGTAGCCGATGTTGCCGGCCTCGAGGTCGGGGAACACGAGCACGTTGGCCTTACCGGCAACGGAGGAACCAGGAGCCTTGAGCTGGGCGACGGTGGGAACGATGGCGGCGTCGAGCTGCAGGTCGCCATCGATGGCGAGCTCGGGAGCCTTCTCCTTGCAGAACTTCACGGCCTCTTGGACCTTCTTGGCGACCTCGCCGCCGGCGGAGCCCATGGTGGAGTAGGAGAGCATGGCCACGTGCGGCTCAACGTTGCCCATGAAGGTGGACCAGGAGTGAGCGGAGGCGATGGCGATCTCAGAGAGCTCGTCGGAGGACGGGTTGATGTTGAGGCCGCA
Source organism: Collinsella sp. AF25-2LB (assembly GCF_003458415.1). Classification (GTDB taxonomy): domain Bacteria; phylum Actinomycetota; class Coriobacteriia; order Coriobacteriales; family Coriobacteriaceae; genus Collinsella. The sequence goes on along the minus strand of NZ_QRUF01000009.1, from coordinate 10,231 downwards.
GTCGGCGAAGATCAGCGTGCCGTCGGTGCCGAACTGCGGGGTGTCGGTGCACATCACGAAGAAGGCCGAGACCAGCTTGGTGCCCGGGGCGGTCTTGAGGATCTGAAGCGCAGGGCGCAGGGTGTCGGCGGTGGAGTGGCAGGCGCCGGAGACCAGGCCGTCGGCGTCGCCCATCTTGACCATCATGGTGCCAAAGTAGGTGGCATCCATCACCTGGGCGCGAGCCTGCTCGATGGTAACGCCCTTCTTGGCGCGGAGCTCGGCAAACTTCTGCGCGTACTCCTCGTGCTTCTCGGCATTACGCGGGTCGATGACGGTAGCGCCGGGAACGTTGATCTCGTCGGGGTTGCCCAGGATGACGATCTTTGCCAGGCCCTCCTCGATGATCTTGGTGGCCGCGACGATGGTGCGCGGATCCTCGCCCTCGGGCAGGACGATTGTCTTAAGGTCGGCCTTGGCGGCAGACTTCATACGGTTTAGGAAATCGCTCATGTTACTCCTTACAAGCGTTTCGCTAAGCTCCAGGCGCCCGGCTGTTCACGAATAAACCTGCTGCTAGCGGGTTTACCTTTCAATTATGTACGCCGCGGTGCTTGAGCTTTCCTTGTGTGGCAAGCTCATTATAGGACGCATTAGCGCTATAATCGCTCTGATAAATATGTCTCGAAGAATGTTCGAGAAAAGCCCAGCTAACGAGCCCGTGGCTTTTGACAAGGAGTATCGATGCAGATTACCTCAGGCCTGCCTGAAGGCTTTAACGCCGGCGTATACGACATGATTGTCGTCGGTGCTGGATATGCCGGTGCCGTTTGCGCCCGTCGTCTCGCCGAGACTATCGGCTATCGCGTTGCCGTTCTGGAACGCCGTAGCCACATTGCGGGTAACGCCTACGACTGCGCTGATGAGGCCGGAATCCTGGTCCACGAGTATGGTCCGCACATCTACCATACCTTTAATGAGCGCGTCCACAATTTCCTGTCGCGCTTTACCAAGTGGACGGACTACCAGCACAAGGTGCTCGCCAACATCAACGGCACCCTTATGCCTGTGCCCTTTAACCACGCGAGCCTCAAGCTTGCCTTTGGCGATGAGCGCGGCGAGGAGCTGTATCAGAAGCTCGTGGAGACCTTTGGCAAGGACGTCAAGGTGCCCATCATGGAGCTGCGCAAGAAGAACGACCCGGATCTTGCCGAGGTCGCCGATTACGTCTACGAGAACGTCTTTTTGCATTACACCATGAAGCAGTGGGGTCAGACGCCCGACCAGATCGATCCCTCGATCACCGGCCGCGTTCCCGTCTTTGTGGGCGACGATGACCGCTACTTCCCGCAGGCTCCCTTCCAGGGCATGCCGCAGGACGGCTATACCGCGCTGTTCGAGCGCATGCTCGACCACGATCTGATTGATGTGTTCTGCGACGTGGACGCCCGCGACCTCTTCGAGATCGACGAGACCACCGTCAAGATCGACGGTAAGGTCTATGGCGGCGAGATCGTCTACACCGGTCCGCTTGACGAGCTGTTCAACCTCGACCTGGGCGCTCTGCCGTACCGTACGCTCGACATGAAGTTCGAGACGCTCGATATGGACCAGTTCCAGCCCGTGGGCACCGTCAACTACACCACGAGCGAGGACTACACGCGCATTACCGAGTTCAAGAACATGACCGGTCAGATCCTGCCCGGCAAGACCACCATCATGAAGGAGTACTCCAAGGCCTATACGCCCGGCTCGGGCGAGACGCCGTACTACGCCATTCTTGAGCCCGAGAACCGTGAGCTCTATGAGCGCTATCTTGAGCGCGTCCAGAACCTGACGAACTTCCACCCGGTGGGTCGTCTGGCCGAGTATCGTTACTACGATATGGACGCCGTGACCAATTCCGCCCTCGATCTTTCGGATGAGATTATCGCCTGCCATGCATAAAGTCATAACATTCGGTATTCCCTCGTATAACGCCGCCAAGGACATGGACCATTGCATCACCTCCATCTTGGAGGGGAGCAATTACGCCACCGATATCGAGATTATCGTGGTGGACGACGGCTCCAAGGACGAGACGGCCGATAAGGCCGATGAGTGGGAGGCACGTTATCCCGGTATCATTCGCGCGGTACACCAGGAGAACGGTGGCCACGGTATTGCCGTCCTTTCGGGTCTGCGCGAGGCACAGGGCACCTACTACAAGGTTGTCGACTCGGATGACTGGCTCGACGCTGCGGCTCTTTCGACCATGCTGTCGATTCTGCGTGGCTTTGAAGAGCGCGATCAGCGCGTTGACCTGTTTATCTCGAACTACGTGTACGAGAAGGTTTACGAGGGCACGCATACCGCTATTGGCTACAAATTTGCCCTGCCGCGCAAAAAGATCTTTTCCTGGGATCAGATCGGTCATTTCCGCCTGGACCAGAACCTACTCATGCACAGCCTGTGCTATCGCACGGATGTGCTGCGCGAGTCCAACCTTCCCATGCCGCCGCACACGTTCTATGTGGACAACATCTACGCCTACGTGCCGCTGCCGCGTTGCAAGACCATGTACTACGCCGACATCGACCTCTATCGCTACTTTATCGGTCGCGAGGGCCAGAGTGTCAACGAGGCCACGATGGTCAAGCGTCTGGACCAGCAGTTCCGTGTGACGCGCATCATGATGGAGTCGTACCACCTGTACAGCGATGTTGAGTCGTCGCGTCTGCGCTCGTACATGATGGGCTATTTCACCATGATGATGGCGATCTGCTCGGTGCTCACCAAGCTTTCCGAGGAAGATTGCGCCGACGAGCGCCTAAAGACGCTGTGGAATGATTTGAAGGCCTACGACGAGCGCATGTATCGTCGTGCCCGCTACGGCGTGGTCGGGTTCTTCACCAATCTGCGCGGACGGGCCGGAGACAAAACCACACTCGGCCTATACCGTCTTGCCTCAAAGATCTTCAAATTCAACTAGCTGCCGAGTAATCGCTGCTGATAGGTTGACTGGGCCCCTTGGCCTTTAGTTTGCTACTGCGAACAGTCCTGCTCGCACGGAAAGCACATTAAGTGCTTTCCGGCTCGTGCGGAACTTGTATCAAACTAAAGGCCAAGGGGCCTCTGCTATAAGAATCGATTGTCAGGTTATTTGAATTTGAAGATCTTCGACGCGCGGTACACAGGGGCCTGGGCTGAAAAAATAATAGTTGGTAGTCGGTCGGAGGCGGGCGGGCATTACGTTTGTCGCGAGTTCCGCATGCAAAGAAGGCCACTTAATGTGGCCTTCGTCTTGCATAGGACTGTAGAGCAGCAAACGTAATGCCCGCCCGCCTCCGACCGACGGTCGAGTGAGATTACTTCGCAGCACCTGGGATTCCGTGGGAGGTTTTGGCGGTTTTGGCTCCGTTTGCGATGGCAGTTTCCAGGGCCCTTACTGCGAGCATGCCCAGCAGGTCTAGGGGAACGGCGGCGCTTGCCTGGGCGCCCAGTTTGCCGCTGGCGAGGGTGTAGATGGTGTCGCCGTCGTTGGTGGTGTGTGTGGGGCGGATGGCGTGTGCGTAGGCGTCTGCGGCCATCTGGGAGACCTTGGTGGCTTGTGCCTTAGTGAGTTCCACGTTGGTGACGATGCAGCTGATGGTGGTGTTGGTGCGGTCGAGCGGCATCTGCATGGATCCGGCGGCGGCAAAGGCTGCGAGTTCCATGTCGACGATCTGGTCGCTATCGGCTGCGGCGCGCATGCCGGAGACCCACTCGCCGGTGAAGGGGTCGACAACGTTGCCGCAGGCGTTGACCGAGACCACGGCGCCCACCTTGATGGGGCCGAGTGCCACGGCGGCAGCTCCAAGGCCGGCCTTCATGCAGGTGGCAGGCCCCATGAGCTTACCCACGGTAGCGCCCGTGCCGGCGCCTACGTTGCCCTGTTCGAGCTTGGTGGGGGTGTGGTCGAGTGCTTCGCGCACGGCGGCGATGCCGGCCTCAATGTCGGGGCGCACGGTGGGGTTACCAAAGGCAAGGTCGAAGATACAGCTGGAGCACACGATAGGCACCTGCGTGGGGCCGACGGGAAGGCCGATGCCGCGGCTCTCAAGCTCGCGAGCGACGCCGCTTGCAGCTTCGAGGCCAAAGGCCGATCCGCCCGAAAGGCAGACGGCGTGGACCTTGTCGACGGTGTTCTCGGGTCGTAGCAGGTCGGTCTCGCGCGAAGCGGGAGCGCCACCGCGTACGTCAACGCCGCCGGTGGCGCCCTCGGGTGCCACGATTACGGTGCAACCGGTGCCGGCCTCCTCGTCCGTATAGTTGCCATAGCAAAAGCCATCGACATCGCAGACGTCAATGGCCTCGAGCAGTGTATCCATGTTTAACTCCTATCGGTTTTCCGCCGCGCCTTGTGCCCGGTCGGGATCCGTACGGTACGCCAAAATTGTAGGCGCTGGGGAATACCCAGCGCCAGATGCAATTACGAGAGTTTTTGAATCGCGCGCGCGACGCGGGCGATGGGTAGGCCCACTACGTTATAGAAGTCGCCCGAAATATCGTGCACGAGCATGCGGCCGCCTGTGCCCTGGATGCCGTAGGCGCCTGCCTTATCCATGGGCTCACCCGAGGCAACGTAGTGCTCGATCTGCTCGTCGGTGAGCTCGTAGAACGTCACGTCGGTCACATCGACAAACGACAGGCTCTCGGCGGCATGCGGGGCGGCCGTATCGCCTGCCTTAACGATGCAGACGCCGGTTGCGACCTGGTGCGTGCGGCCCGAAAGCTCACGGAGCATGGTGCGCGCCTCGTCCTCGGTTGCCGGCTTGCCCAAAATCTTGCCGTCGAAGGTGACGATGGTGTCGGCCGCGACGGTCAACTCATTGGGCTCGGCATACTCGGCAGCAACGGCAGCCGCCTTGGCGCGTGCCAAGCGCTCGACAAGCGTGAGCGGGGGCTCGCCATCAAAGGGCGTTTCGTCGATATCCGCGGGAATCACGCGAATGTTGTAGCCTGCCTCGCGCATCAGCTCTATGCGGCGCGGCGATTGGGAAGCCAAAATCATAGTTGGATGCCCTCGGCGACCTTCTCGACGGCCTTGTCGCCGGCGAGCGTGCGCAGCAGCTCCAATGCAAAGGGGAGTGACTGTGCCATGCCGCTGGCAGTGATGATGTTGCCGTCTTGCGTGACCTTCTCGCCAGTATAGGCGCCTTCGGGGAAGCTTTTCTCAAAGCCAGGGAAGCACGTGGCGTGGCGCCCCTCGAGTAGGTCGAGCTCGCCCAGGATAAACGGGGCGGCGCAGATGGCGGCGACGTGCTTGGTCGCGGCGAACTCGCAGACCACGTCGCAGACACGCTGATCGGCGCGCAGGTTGGTGGCACCGGGCAGGCCGCCGGGCAGCACGACGCAGTCGTACTCGTCAAAGTTGATCTCATCAAAGAGCGCATCGCAGGTCACGGGGATCTGCAGCGAGCTTACGACCTCACGCGTGGGCATAATCGAGACGAGCGTGGCACGCACGCCGCCGCGACGCATGACATCGACCATGGTCAAGCATTCAATAGTTTCAAAGCCATCGGCGGCGAGAACGGCAACGCTGGGCATGAGGGTTCCTTTCATAGGCGGCATACAATTAGCCGTCTTATACCCCGAAGACCTCCGCTTGCCACGCTCGATTTCCCAATGATTTTTCTGAGCAATGATTAAGTGGCTAGTTGCGCCTAAGGTGGACGACGGTCTCGCAGTGGAAGGTTTGTGGGAACAGGTCGACTGGCGTGATCTTTACGGGGGAGAAGGTGCCTTCTTCGACAAAGCGTTTGAGATCGCGCGCCAGGGTGGCCGGGTCGCAGCTCACGTAGGCGACATCGTGGGCACTCGTGCTGGCGATAAGGTCGATCGCTTCGGGGGCGAGGCCTGCGCGCGGCGGGTCGACCACCAAGACGTCGGCATCCTGGTCGGGGAACTCGCGCACCGCGTCTCCGCCAATGACGTCGACGTTATCAAGCTTGTTGATCTCCAGGTTACGGCGCAGGTCGCGCACGGCGGGGCCGTAGGCCTCGACGGCGGCGACAAAGTCGCAGCGGCGGGCGAGCGGCAGGGTAAAGGTGCCGGCACCGCAGTACAGGTCCACGGCAAGCTCGTCTTCCTGCGGATCGAGCGTTTCCATGACAAGCTCGATCAAAATCTCGGCACCCTTGGTGTTGACCTGGAAAAAAGACGGGGCAGACAAGCGCATCTGACCCTCGGCGATATTCTCGGTCCATGAGCCCTCTCCGGCGAGCATTTCGACCTTGGAAACACGGCGGGCCTTCTTTTCGCCCTTGCTCATCACGCGTACGACACTTGTGGGGTGCGCGGCGTCTGCCAACACGCGCGAGACTTGCGAGCGCGGGAAAGAGCCCGTAGGCGTCCAGAGCGCCACCTCGAGTGCCTTGGTGCGACGCGAGGCGCGAATGCCCACGCGCTCAAGGCCCAGGTCGTGGCTGCCGCTCAGATAATTGAGCGCGCCGACGACCGATTTGAGTGCCTTGGGGAAGCGTTTGTCGAACAACGGGCACGAATCGACGGTCACGATCTTGCGAGGATCGACACCGTGCATGCCAAGACGCACGCGGCCGTTTACAACGGTCGGCTCGAGTTCGATTTTATTGCGGTAGCCCCAATCATCCTTGGTGTGGCGGATGGGTTGCACCAGTTCATCGACTTGATCGGGGCTGAACTTGCCGATACGCTCGAGCGTGGAGCGCAGATTTTGCTCCTTGGCGGCGAGCTGTGCCGTGCGTGAGAGATTGCCCCACGAGCAGCCGCCGCAGATGCCCACGAAGGGGCAGGGAGACTGAATGCGATCGGGGCTTGGCTCCAGAATCTCGGTGGTGCGGGCACGCATGAACGACTTGCCGTCCTGTACGACCTCGGCCTCGACGGTGTCGCCTGCCACGGCGCCCTGCACAAAGACGGCCTTGCCGTTGTCGGCGTGCGCCAGCCCGTCGGCGCCGTAGGTCATCGATTCTATAGTGAGCTTCATATTCCTGCCTGTCATTCGCGTTGTTGTTCGCACCATGGTAGCAGGGAAAAGCGCCCCGCATCCGAGGCTTTCCTCAAATGCGGGGCGCTTCTACAAACTGCTTCTACAAACGACTATTTCGTCTTGCCGGTAATGAGCGTCTTAAGACCCAGGCCGATCAGACCCAGGCCCATGCGCACGCGGCCGGGGCGATGGCGCTCGATGGCCTTGGTCTTGCCGGCGGGCTTATCGCGACGGGCGCTCGTCTCGGGTGCGGGCTTGATGACCTGCGGATCGGGCTGAGGTGCAGGTGCAGGCTCGGGCTCAATGACGGTCGCCTGGACCTCTTGGACCTTGGGTGTGGCCGGCTGCGGCTCAGGAGCAGGGGCGGGCTTTGCCTCGGCGGCGGGCTCCGGAGTCGCAGTAGCGGGCTCGGGCGCTTTCTCCACGGCGGGCTCTGCGGCAGCCTCGGGCTCATTCACCGGGGGAGCTGCAACCGCTTCCGGTTTGGCAGCTGCCCCGTGTTCAACATCGGCCTGAATGGCCTCCTCGGCCACACGTTCCTTCTCCTGTGCGCGCTGCTGCGCGGCGGCCTCGGCGTTGCGATAGGCACGCTCCAGCAGGGCTTCCTGCGAGTTGAAGGGTTTCTCACCCTCTGCACGCTCCACGGGGACCCAGGTGCCGTCGCTCGTGAGGCTGCGGGCCTTCACGTTGTCGCGCAGCTGCATGCCCATGTACTCGTGCACTAGGGCGCGGCAGGTGGGGTCGAGCACGGGGAAGGCAATCTCCACGCGGTGCTCGGTGTTGCGCGTCATCATGTCTGCCGAGCTCAGGTAAATCATGTCCGAGTCCACGCCGAAAGCATAGACGCGCGCGTGCTCCAAAAAGCGTCCGACGATGGAGCGGACATGCACGTTCTCGGTCTTGCCCGGAACACCGGGCTTGAGGCACGAGATGCCGCGGATGATCATGTCTACGCGCACGCCGGCACACGATGCCTCGGCGATCTTGTCGATAACCTCGCGGTCGGTCAGCGAGTTGAGCTTAAAGAACACGCGGGCGGGCTCGCCGGCAAGGGCGCGCTGGATCTCGCGGTCAAGCCCGCGCATGATGAGCGGTTTCAGTCCGACGGGCGCCACACCCAGGAAGCGGTAGTCGCCGCGCAGGTTGCCCAGCGACAGATTGCGGAAGAACAGGTTGGCGTCCTCGCCGATGCCGGGATGGGCTGTCATGAGCATAAAGTCGCTGTAGAGTTTGGCCGTCTTCTCGTTAAAGTTGCCGGTGCCCAAAAGCGTGAGGCGCGTTAGCGCCATGCCCTCGCGATAGGTGAGCTGGCAGATCTTTGAGTGGCATTTAAAGCCCTCGGAACCATAGATGACGGTGCAGCCGGCCTCTTCCAGGCGCTCGGCCCACTCGATGTTGTTCTGCTCGTCAAAGCGGGCACGAAGTTCCATGAGCACCGTGACCTCTTTGCCGTTCTCGGCAGCATCGATCAGCGACTCGCACAGGCGGCTCTGCTTGGCCACGCGGTAGAGCGTGATGCGCAGCGAGATGCACTCGGGGTCGTAGGCGGCCTCGTGCACCAGATCCAGGAAGGGGTTCATGGCCTCGTAGGGATAAAAGAGCAGCTTGTCGTGCTGCAGCACCTGCTCGCGGATGGAGCGGGTCATGTCGATGGTGGGATTGGGCTGCGGCCTAAACGGCGTAAAGAGCAGCTCGTTGCGCAGGTGCTCGGGAATCTTGCCCTCAATGCCAAAGACGTAGCCCAGGTCGAGCGGGATATCGCAGGTAAAGACAGAGCGGCGCGAAAGCTCGAGCGCCTTGCGGATGGTCTTGAGCGTTGCCTTCTCGAGCGACCCCGAGACCGCGAGCACTACCGGCTGCAGACGCAGGCGCTTCTTGAGGATGCGCTTCATGTGCTGGCGGTAGTCCTCTTCCTCTTCGACGCCCTCGCCGTCCGGATCGATGTCGGCGTTGCGGGTGACGCGGATCAGCGCACGATCCAGCGGCTTATAGGAGCCAAAGCAGCTGTCCAGGCAGGCGAGGATGACGTCCTCGAGCAAGATGTAGGAGTAGGTGCCGGTGGGCGAGGGGATCTCGACCACGCGGTTCATCGAGGCGGGAATCTCGATAAGGCCCAGCAGGCTCTCCTCGTCGGTGGCGCCGTCCAGACCACAGGCCAGATAGAGCGCGCCATTGCGTAGGTTGGGGAAGGGGTGGCGAGGATCGATGACCAGCGGCGAGATGACCGGCGACACGTAGGCCTGGAAGTAGCGGGTTACAAAGGTGCGCTCCTCGGGCGTAAGCGAATCGATGCGGGCGCGGTGAACGCCCAAGGTGTCGAGCTTGCCCTCGATGCTCTTAAAGATGGACTCCCAACGGGTAAGGAGCCCGGGCATTTCGGCCATGACAGCATCGACCTGTTCGGAGGCGGTCATATTGCTCTTGTTGTCGACAGGTTGCTTTTTGAGCTCTGCCAGATCGGACAGGCCGCCCACGCGCACCATGAGAAACTCGTCGAGGTTAGACTCGAAAATCGACACGAACTTTAGACGCTCGAACAGCGGAACGGTCTCATCGAAGGCTTCGTCAAGCACACGGTTGTCAAAGCGTAGCCAGCTGAGCTCTCGGTTCTGCGTGTACGAGAAGTCGCGAGGCGGTTTGCGCAGCTTTGCGGCGGCTTGCTTTTTTTCGATTTTGCTCGGCATATGCATCTGTCCGTTCAGTCCCCGCAGGGGACGGTAGCCTAACCCTATTCACTATTGTCTCAATTTAGTCGACTTGTGGCACGGACGTATTGTGCGAACGGTATCTTTACCTACTTCTTACGCTGACAAGGCATGCAACTAACTGTCCAACTCGTTTGGAAACAATCTATATCCATACTCAACTGGTGAGGATGTATGAATAAGAATGATTGCGAGCTGAATATAATCGAATCCAAATTGAATCATGGACAAACGACATATATATGCAGAAAACCGTTTTAGCTATGCAATTCCTAAACATGAAAATATTTGTGCAATCTAGCTTAATTCCTTAGAAAAAAGAACATTTACCTTTGAAAACCTGCTTTAGAGAACCGAAGTGCATCATGGGAGAATCATATGCGATATACCGTTCATCGCACTTTGCTGACCGTTCGGGGGCGAGGTGGAATTGCAGGTGGTTTTTGGATATAACTAGAGCTGTCAGCAAGCAGCGTCCCATACAGAGGGGCGCTGATACATTCGGCCAGTAAGGCCCGAAAGAAAGGTAGGAGGCCATGACGAAAGGTCTGCA
>NZ_QRUF01000008.1:76591-105501 GCF_003458415.1 Collinsella sp. AF25-2LB | reverse complement strand
GCGCCTCGATTGCTCCGCTGGTATATAACAGGCTCTCCGTCAAGGTCGTCTTACCTGCGTCTACATGAGCAAGAATGCCAATATTGATGATTTTCATATGATTGTCCTCCATACAAGGCCCAGAAGGGCGCAAAAATCCCCAGCGACAAATACTTTTACCGCTGGGGATGATAGGTAGGACACACATGAAAACTGCGGCCAAGGCTGGCCGTTGTCTATCACGATATGAAATGAAAAGGCAAAAGTATTCTTAAATTGGGTACAAAAACCAAGCCCTCTCCTTGAGGACGTTTGTCTTTGTTCCCATTATCAAATTTTATTTAAGAATACCTTGCCGCATATTGATAAACTCCTTTGCTTGGATTTTTATAGTATAGCATATCAAATTCCCAAAAGCAACCCTGTTAAGATAAATTTTTTCTGTCACTGCACCTCCATATCTCTCTCGTGTATACGCCGAAGTCTCCGCTTAGATTTCGTTATGAATTAGCGGTGAACCCCGCAGGGTTTCCGCTATACTCAATTCCCGCGGGCGATTGGCGCAACGGTTAGCGCAGGTGCTTTACACGCACAAGGCTGGGGGTTCGAATCCCTCATCGCCCACCACTTGATTGAAAAGGCTCCCAGCGATGGGGGCCTTTCTTTTTTGCACACGGCCTATCCCAGCCATGGTAAATCGATAGCAAAACGGGTTCCAGTTCGCCCAATCGTGCGCCAAACGGCACGTGACAGTCTGGAACCCGCTTCAAACTGCTATGCCTGATGGCGCTAAGCTAAAACACCCGCCAGGATCTCGATCAGACCATCCACGTCGGCTTCCTCGCACACGAGCGGCGGCAGGAAGCGCAGTGTATGTGCACCTGTAGCGTTAATCACCGCACCAGCCACCAATGCGCGAGCCACAACGTCGTGCGCATCACCCGCAGCATCGTCCAAATCACAGCCGAGCATTAGGCCGCGACCACGCACCTCGGTAACATGCGGCAGCTTGGCGAGCCTTGCCTCCATATAGGCACCCACCTTGGCGGCATGGTCTGCGTAGTCACCGCGCACAAGCGCGGAGAGCGTCGCGGCACACGCCGCGATGGCCAAGCAGCTGCCGCCGAAGGTCGAACCATGGTCGCCGGGCTTAAAGATGTCAGCGATTTCCTTCTTTGCCACCACGGCACCCATGGGCACGCCGTCGGCGATGCCCTTGGCAAGACTCATGATATCGGGCTCCACACCATAAGTCTGGAAGGCGAACGGCTTGCCGGAGCGGAAAATACCACACTGGACCTCATCGGCGATAAGCACGGCACCCACCTCGTGTGCCAAGTCGCGCGCCGCAGCCATAAACTCCTCGGTCATGGGATGCACACCGCTTTCGCCCTGGATCGGCTCGAGCATCACAGCGCAAATCTCGCTTCCTAACTGCTTAAAAATTGCACGCAGTTCATCTACATCGTTGGGTGTGCATGCCACAAAGCCACCCGGCAGCGGGCGGAAACTATCCTGCAGCCAATCCTGCATGGTCGCGGCAATGGTCTCGAGCGTACGACCATGAAATCCGCCGCGCATACACACGATGGTGTTGCCACCGTTGCCGGCACGTTTGGCGTACAGACGCGCGAGCTTCATAGAGCCCTCGTTGGCCTCGGCACCGGAATTGGCAAAGAACGTCTCCCACACCTGTTCGCCCGCAGTCGGAGCGCCAAGCGCCGCCGCCGTGGTCTCGTCGCCAGCGGCAATCGCGTCGGCAAGCACGCGCGCACCGTCCGCATCGTCGTTGGCGAGCTTAGACAGCAACGCCGCGACCTGGCCGCGCTGCTCAATGTAGAAGTAGTTGGAGACATGCAGGAGCTTTTTGGCCTGGGCCTCGAGCGCCGAGAGCACCGCCGGATTGCCGTGGCCTAGGCTGCATACGCCAATACCTGCAAGAAAATCGAGATATTCGCGACCATCGTCGCCGGTGAGCTTCATGCCGTGACCCTCGACAAACTCGACCGGCGAGCGGCCAAAGGTATGCATAACGTAATTGGATTCAAGCGATTGCTGAGCTGCAAGTGACATGGAATGCCTTTCGTTGAGCGCCGGACGGCGCAGGCCTATGGGTGCAGGAATTGGGCGGCTGCGGTCAGCTAGACCGTCTGGAGCTTCTCGACCTCGTCGAGGTTCTCGGCCAGACGCGCCGCAAAGGTCGAAAGCGGATGCGGATGCGTATCGAACTCGTAGGCCGTCTCGGTGGAATGGATCACGGTGCCGACGCCGGCATCGGTCAGCAGCTCCAGCAGCAGCGAATGCGGCGTGGTGCCGTTGATGATGTGGGCACGAAATACGCCGCCGGCAAGCGCATCGACGGCCGCGCGCAGCTTGGGAATCATGCCCTTATCGACCTCGCCGCCGTAGAGCATCTCATTGACCTCGTCGAGCGTCAGGTTGGAGATAAGTGAATCCTTATCGCTAAAGTCCTTGTACAGGCCGTCGACGTCGGTCAAAAAGATCGCCTTGTGCGCGTGGAGCGCTGCCGCAACGGCACCGGCGGCGGTATCGGCATTGATGTTGAAGAAACCGCCGTCCTCCCCCGCCGCGACGGTAGCGATGACGGGGATGTACTCGCTATCGAGTAAGCGCTCGATATAGTCGGTGTTAACGTGCGTCACTTTGCCCACGCGACCGAGCTCGGGGTCGAGCGGCTCGGCGATGAGCGTGCCGGCGTCGCTGCCCGACACGCCCACGGCCAGGTTGCCGTGGTGGTTGATGGCGACAACCAGCTCCTGGTTAACCTTGCCGCCCAGCACCTCGCGCACGATATCCATAGTCGCCGGCGTGGTCACGCGCTGGCCGTTCTTAAACTCGACGGGGATGTCATAGTGGCTCAGCGCCTCGTTGATAGCCTTGCCGCCGCCATGCACGATAACGGGGCGCATGCCGATGATCTTAAGCAGGACGATGTCGCTCATCACGTCGCGACGCAGCTGCTCGTCGACCATGGCGGCTCCGCCATATTTGATAACAACCGTCTTGCCGGTCAGGTTCTTAATCCACGGCAGCGCTTCGAACAGCAGCTGCGCGGTTGCTTCGTTGGATTCGCTCGAACGACAATCGCGTGCGAATTTCATAGTCTGCCTCGTCTTTCGTATCGTTATCGCGCCGTGCTCCGCTGTCCGCAATCGCGGCAAGATGCGCAGCGTGCCTGGAATCTAGGAACGGTAGTCGCCGTTGATGGAGATGTACTCATGCGTGAGGTCGCAGGTCCACACGGTCGTTGCCGCGTCGCCTGCGCCCAGGTCGGCCGAGATCACGATCTCGGGCGCCTCAAAACGTCGTAGAGCCTCGTCCTCGTCAAAGGGAACAGTCAGACCGTCGCGACAGACAGGCATGCCCATCATGTCGATGGAAACGTCTTCCTGATTAAACTTCACGCCGCACTTGCCAAGCGCCATGGCAACGCGGCCCCAGTTGCAGTCGTGGCCGGCGATGCAGGTCTTAACGAGCGGCGAGTTGGCAACGGCACGGGCGGCGATATCGGCCTCCTCGTTGTTAGCGGCGCCGGTAACGTTGACCGTAACAAGCTTGGATGCGCCCTCACCATCGGCGGCGATATTGCGCGCCAGGCTCTCGCACACCTCGTGCACGGCAAATGCCAACTCGTCAAAGGCATTGGAGCCCTCAACGATAGGCTCGGCATCTGCGGCAGCGGCGCCGGAGGCAAGCATGATGCAGGTGTCGTTGGTCGAGGTGTCGGAATCGACCGTTACCTTGTTAAAGGTCTGCTTGACGGTCGAGAGCAGCAGGGCATGAAGTGCCGCAGGCTCGACGGGGGCATCGGTGGTGATAACTGCGATCATGGTGGCCATGTTGGGCATGATCATACCCGAGCCCTTGCACATTCCGCCTACCGTATAGACATTGCCCGCATGACCCGCAGCCTCACTGACGTAGGATACGGCGTACTCCTTGGAGTGCGTGTCGGTCGTCATGATGGCGCGAGCGGCATCGGCGCCACCGTGGGCGGAGAGCGCCTCGTAGGCAGCAGGAATGGCGGTCTCAAACGTGTCGATCGACAGAATCTGGCCAATCACACCCGTGGAGGCAATCAGAATCTGCTGAGGCTCGCAGCCGATGACCTGCGATGCGATGCTGCACGTCTCGCGCGCGCATGCAAGGCCGGTCTCACCCGTGGCGGCGTTGGCATTGCCAGAGTTGACCGAAATGCCGGCGATGATACCGTACCCCTTGTCGGTACCGCCCAGGTTGGCACGGCTCACCTGCACGGGCGCCGCGCAAAAGCGATTGGTGGTAAACACGCCAGCACCGGGACAGGGTTTATCGGGCACGACGAGCGCGTAATCCAGACGCTCGGGGTTCTTGCGGAACCCAGCGTGGATGCCTGCAGCCTTAAAACCAGCCGCAGCCGTAACGCCACCCTCGACGGCGCGAATCTTGATATCAAACAGCTCGGTATTCATCGTCTTTATGACTCCTTATGTCAAACAAAAAACGGACATCGGTTGGTGCGCCATGCCAGTCGTGATCATGAGACCAGCTTAAGAGTGGCGCCCCATTCGATGCCCGACTACCAAATCGTTAACAATCGAATGTGCTACACCGGGCACGCCACTGTGGGCAAGCCTCGTCGCTCGTCAAAGCCAAAGACGATATTGGCGCACTGGACTGCTTGGCCCGCAGCGCCCTTGCACAAATTGTCGATAGCACCCGTCGCCACCAGCACGCCCGCGCGCTTGTTGAGCGCGAGGCCAATCTGGGCAGCGTTGGTGCCGACGACCGAAGCCGTCTTGGGCTGCTGGCCGGCATCGAGCACGCGCACAAAGGTGCGACCGGCGTAGAACTGCTTGTAATGGTCGACAACGTCCTCAAGGGTCAAGGTATCGAGAGCCTGCGGCGTGAGCGGCAGCGTCACCGTGGAGAGCAGACCGCGCTTGAGCGGTGCCAGGTGCGGGGTAAAGACGACGCGATCGGTCAGGCCAAGGATTTGCTCAATCTCGGGCGTGTGGCGATGCTTGCCCACGCCGTAGGCCTCCAAGTTCTCGTCGGCGCTGCAAAAATGGGTGCGGGCGTTGCAGGACTTACCGGCGCCCGTCACGCCGCTAATGGCATCGACAATCACGGGGCCGTTCTCGGCCACCCAGCCCGCGCGCACGGCGGGCGCGGCGGCAAGGCTCGTTGCGGTGGGATAGCAACCGGCGCAGGCGACCAGCACGGATTTGCCGTCGGCATGGTCGGATGCGGCGGTCTCCAAGTCCTGGCAGAACAGCTCGGGCAGACCGAAGGCACGGGTCTTGAGCAGCTCGGGGCTCGTATGCTCGGCGGCATACCAAGCCTCAAAAACGGACGCGTCGTTCAGACGGTAGTCGGCCGAAAGATCAAAGCAGGAGACGCCCGATGCAAGCAGCGCGGGCACCTGTGCCATGGCAGCCGTGTGCGGCACGGCCAAAAAGACCGCGTCGCAGTTCTTGAGCTCAGGGGCATCATGCGTCGTAAAGACAAGATCGCTTACGCCGGTGAAGCTCGGGTGCACCGCAGACAACGGCTGGCCGGCATCGGCGTTGGACGTAATGGCAGCAAGTTCAAACTCGGGATGACCGAGGACGAGGCGAATGAGCTCGGCTCCGGCATATCCAGCCGCGCCGACGATTCCAACCTTCAAAGACATATCAGACTCCTTGTCTGCGATTTATGCACCGATGCGCATTTCGCAGCGGTCGTTATGAAGTGGGTTGAAACTTTAGCACCAAAAGATGCATTAATACGTAAATGGCTTGCATATTCATGCATTGAAACATTCCCGACACATTCGCTTGAAGGAATTGACAAATGGAGCGGGCCCCGTATTGACCGGCGCTCCTAACGGCGCCGGGCAATACGGGGCCCGCCCATGCGAAAACCAAGTTGTTAGGATGAGCCAGCTGGCTAGAGCTCGACCGGCACCCATTCGTCGTGATTGCAGATAAAAGCCTCGGGATCCTCGACGCTAAAGAAGACGAGCGTGGGGTCGTTAGGCCCCTCATAGTGCTCGCCCAGGCGCTCTAGATGCTTCCACCCAGCTTCGCGCATTTCGCCTAAAGCCCGGTCATCCAAGCCGGCACGCCCGCGCAAGATGAGCCAGCCATGGCCCGGCCACCAACTCGTGGCCTCAAAGCGCTGGTTTTGCAGCAGCTCTTGCCACACATCTTTGGTGCGCGCTGTTACAAACCACAGCTTGCCGTCCTGGATCTGCGCAAACGAAAACGGACGCACATGAGGCTGTCCGTCAACGCTCGTCGCCAAATACCATGCCGGCACCGACGTCAGATACTCCAACACCGTATTCAATCCGTCCATGTGTCCTCCTGGCGCTAGCTAATTCGGAACGGGTAGTTAATTTGAGACGCTCTAGAGCTCCAGGCGCTCCTCGCTGCCGTCGATATCACAGAAGCGCGCGGCAATGTTGCGGACCGAAAAGAAAGCAAGGCGGCCGTCGTTGGCACTCTCGTGTTCCTCGCCGATGCCCACCATGTGCTTAAAACCCGCTTGACGCACCTTGTCGCTCGCAACCGCGTCGTCCTCAAGTGCGGCCTCGCCGGTCAACACGATCCAACATTCCCCCGGCTTCCAGCCCGAGAGCTCAAACTTGGGATTCGCACTCAGCTCCGCCCACACATCCTTGTCGCGCGACGTGCAAAACCACAGCTTACCGTCATCGACCATGGCAAACGAAAACGGCCTCACGCGAGGCTGATGCCCGTCGGTCACATCGGTCGTGGCCAGATACCACGCCGGAATGCGCCTGAGATACGAACAGGCGCGCTCAAGCTGAGCCGTGCGGTCGTTGTCGGTCATAGGGACCCCTTTCTTGCGCTCGAATCGCGCCTAAACAAGTTGAAGGTTGACGACGATGACACACGCAAACAGCAGCATCGTCACAACCGCAGCCAGCGCATCCCCGCGGCGAAATGCAAGTGCATGCAGACACGTGCGGCCCTGCTCGCCGTGATAGCAGCGTGCATCCATGGCGGCAGACAACGTCTCGGCATGACGGAACACGCCCGTGAACAGTGGAATCGCCACACTGCCGAGCATACGCACGCCGCCGAGCGGGCCACCCGTTACGCGTGCACCGCGGCTTGCCTGCGCGTCCGCCGTCTGCTTCATCTCGGTGGCAAACTGCGGCATAAAGCGCAACGCGATGCCCATGATCATGCCGAGCTCATGCGCAGGGAGCCCCACGCGCGCAAACGGTGCGAGCAGACGCTCAAAGCCCGCGGTGAGGTCGAGCGTAGGCGTGGTGAGCGTAATGGCGCTCATGCCGGCCATCATCAAGCTCAGGCGGCACGCCATAAAGGCGGCGGAATGCAGCGAGCCCTCGCTTATCTGCAAAAAGCCAAGCTGCCACAGAATGCGCCCGCTCTGGTCGGAAAACAGGTTGAGCACTGCGACCACCACGACAATCGCCAGCAATGGTGCCATCGATGATAGGACCCGGCGCAACGGCACCCGGGACACGGTATAGATCAGGACAACGAAGATTGCGACCGGGGCCAGTCCGCGGAAGCTGCTGACCGTGAGCGTCGTGATCAGAAACACAAAGCCCAAGAGCAACTTAGTTCGCGGGTCCAGGCGGTGGATCGCACTATCGCCGGGATAGTAGCTGCCAAACGAAAACGCCTCCATTAGCAGCCCTCCTCTCGCGCGACCGTCTTGGATTTAGCAATGTCCGCGACGTTAGAAGGACCGTCTGAGCGACCGATCAGCAAATCTGCCAGCTCGTCGGCCAGCGACTCAACCGTATAGAGCCCGCCGCAACGCAGCGGCACGCCCGCCTCCGCGAGCGCCAACGCCATGCGCTGAGCAGCAGGTACGCCCAAGCCGATCGACTTGAGCTCATCGGCATGTGCAAACACCTGCGCGGGGGTTCCCTCGGCAAACACCGCACCTTCGTTCATCACGACGATGCGGTCGCAGCAGTTGGCCAGGTCATCCATACTATGCGAAACCATGACAACGGTCAGGCCTTCGTCATGTAAACGGCCAATGAGCTCCAGGAAATCCCTGCGGGCAGCCGGATCGAGGCCTGCCATGGGCTCGTCGAGCGCCAGCACCTCAGGTTCCATGGCGAGCACGCCGGCAAACGCCACGCGACGCTGCTGGCCGCCCGAAAGCTCAAAGGGGCTCTTGTCGCCGACCGTGGAAAGATCGAGGCCCACGCGCGAGAGCGATGACTCGACACGACGGTCGACTTCATCTTGCGGCAAGCCAAGGTTGTGCGGACCAAACGCCACGTCCTGCGCCACGGTTTCGGCAAACAGCTGACGCTCAGGATACTGAAACACCACGCCGACCTTGGCCTTAACCGCAGCGGCGTCTTTCTTGTTTGATAGGTCGAGCCCCAGCGCGCAAATGCTTCCCTCCTGCGGACGGATCAGCCCGTTGAGATGCTGGACCAGAGTCGATTTACCCGAGCCGGTATGGCCTGCTAGCCCCAGGAACTCGCCGCGACGCACCGTCAGCGATACATCGCGCAGCGCCCACGGACTGCTGGGGTCGTTTCCCCAGAGAGCCTGTTTGCTCGATTTGCCCGCAGTGGCCGAGCGCTTATGCCAGCGGCGGCGCTCGCGCGGACTGAGCGAATAACTGTACGAAACATGGGATAGCTCTATGACGGGCTCCGACGCGTTGCCCTCGTTGTCTACCGGAACAGTGCCGTCAGCGATTTCCAACTGGGATGCGGAAGACTGCCCCGCGGTGCCTGCCCCACTTCGCTCGGCATAAGTCTGCGCAATCTCGGCGACCATATCCGCCTCACGTACCTGCGCGCAAACGGGCACGCCCTTCGCACGAAGTGTCCTACCTAAGCAGCACGACGCCGGCATATCCAGGTTGAGCTGAGCGAGTTCATTCGCCCGCGTCAGAATCTCCTCGGGCGTACCCAGCATGGCAACATGCCCCGCCCGAAACACCGCGACACGATCGGCCTCGGCGGCCTCTTCCATAAAGTGCGTAATCATCACGATGGTCATGCCGCGATCGTGCAACGCGCGGCAAGCCTTCATGAGGGCCTTGCGCCCACGCGGATCAAGCATCGAGGAAGCCTCGTCCAATATGAGCACGCGCGGTTCCATGGCAAGCACGCCGGCAAGCGCCACGCGCTGCTTTTGGCCGCCCGAAAGCGCATGGGTCTCGTGGTGCTCAAAGCCCACCAGGCCCACGCCCTTCAGCGCCTCGCGTACGCGCTGCGCAATTTGCGCCGATGGCACGCCTAGGTTTTCGGGACCAAACGCAATGTCATCTTCGACAAGCGTTGCCACCAGCTGGTCGTCGGGATTCTGGAATACCATGCCCGCGGTCGAACGAATGTCGTAGACCAGCTCGGGGTCGGACGCATCCATGCCGTTGATGCGTACCGTGCCCACATCGGGCTGCAACAGCGCATTCAGATGCTTGGCAAACGTCGACTTGCCCGACCCATTGCCACCGAGGATGCAGAAAAACTCCCCGTCCTCGATGTTCAGATCGACGCCGTCGAGCGCCGGTGCGGCACCGTCATAACTAAAGGAAACGCCCCGACACTCAATCATGCGCGGCCTTTGACCTGGTCCTTTTTAGGCGTGATGAGGTTGGAAACCGCCTTGTACACCGCAAGCGTCAATACCGAGTTAAGCACGGTCTTGATAAGGTTGAACGGCAGCACGGCAGGAATCATGAGCGGGGCGATCACATCGACCGAGCCATACCAGAACCATACGCCAATGGTAAGGTTTGCGACCATAGACAACGCCGTAGCGGCAATAACGCCGAGCACCAGGCCAATCACGGCACCCTTATAGGTATGCATCTTCTGGTAGACGATAGCCGCGGGCAGAATGTAGCCCAGCGTGGCAACCAGATTCATAAGCGCGCCGACCCAGTCACCCGTAGTGAGCGCATGGATAACGATCGCCATGGCGGCAACAGCAGTACCGGCACCGGGGCCATACGCAAACCCGCACACCATCGCCGGCACCAGCGACGGGTCATACGTCAAAAACGGTGCCGAGGGAAGGATGGGCAGCTGCACATACATAAACAGCGCTCCCAAGGCGCACATCAACGCCATGGTAACGAGCTGTTTGGTGCTCCACCTATTCGTGTTCTCAAAATGGATATGCTGCGACTGTTCAGACATTAAGATCACCTGCCTCTTTCATCCGGACTCTAACCGTTGGCACTGGGATCTCACCAGTTCAGCCGGCATGCGAACCAACACACGCACGGGTCGCGGACTCATCGGCTCGGTCGCAGACGCCTCGCCTGCTCCACGGCGCCCCTTTGGCACCGCCCGATTTACCGCCAGTGGGGAATTCCACCCCGCCCTGAAACAGCAATTGCAAGTGTAGCACGAGGGAAGAGAGGTACAAGTACGCCAGGGGTAATTTCTGGCGAGGGCCAGTTGCCGCAACAACCACGTTCCCCACCCATCCCAAAGTAACGCGCCTTTCGCGCAAAGCGCGAAACAGCGAAGGGACACGTACTCCTATCGACCACGTCCTTCTACGCCCGCCGACCTCAAGGCCGTAAACGCAGGGAATCCGGGGGCGGGACGGGGACTTCTCTCCGGAATATTCCGCAGGACGCAAAGAGGCTCCGCAGCGCGAAGCGCGATGCGGAGCCTCTTTGCATGTCCGAGGACGTTCCGGAGAGAAGTCCCCGTCCCGCCCCCGGATTCCCGGTGGGAGTTCTAGACCTTGTCGGCCTTAGTACATACCGCCGCCCTGCTGACCAGCGGTGGCAGCAGCGATAGCGTCCTCAAGCTGAGTGTTCTTGGGCACATCGGAGACGGTGGCCTCGGTGATGAGAATCAGGCTGGCAACAGAAGCAGCGTTCTGCAGGGTGACGCGGCTGACCTTGACGGGGTCGAGGACGCCCATCTCGATCATGTCGCCCCACTCGCCGTTGGCAGAGTTGAGACCCTGGCCGGCGGGCAGCTCGGCAACCTTGTCGACCACGACGGCGCCCTCAAAGCCAGCGTTCTTGGCGATGGTAGCAACCGGAGCAGTCAGAGCCTTCTTGACGATGTCGACACCGATCTTCTCCTCGGGGTCGTCAATCTCGACAGCATCGAGCGCAGGAGCAGCGTCCATGAAGGCGACGCCGCCACCGGCGACGATACCCTCCTCGACAGCAGCGCGAGTAGCCTGCAGGGCGTCCTCGACGCGATGCTTGATCTCCTTGAGCTCGGACTCGGTAGCAGCGCCGACCTTGATGACGGCAACGCCACCGGAGAGCTTGGCCAGGCGCTCCTGGAGCTTCTCACGGTCGAAGTCAGAGGTGGTGTTCTCCATCTCACCCTTGATCTGAGCGATGCGGGCGTCGATGGCCTCCTTGGAGCCGGCGCCGCCGACGACGACGGTGTTGTCCTTGGAGATAGTGACGGACTTAGCGGTGCCGAGCATATCGGCGGTGATGTCAGCGACCTTCACGCCCAGCTCGTCCAGAGCAGCCTGGCCACCGGTGAGGACGGCGATGTCCTCCAGGATGCGCTTGCGGCGATCGCCGTAGCCCGGGGCCTTGACGGCGCAGACGTTGAGAGCGCCACGGATCTTGTTGAGGACCAGGGTCGGCAGAGCCTCGCCGTCGATGTCCTCAGCGATGATGAGCAGGCCACGGCCGGCGCGCTGGACAGCCTCGAGAACAGGCATGATGTCCTGAACGCTGGAAATCTTCTGGTCGGTGATGAGGATGTACGGATCCTTCATCACGGCCTCCATGCGGTCGTTGTCCGTGACGAAGTAAGCGGAGACATAGCCCTTGTCGAACTGCATGCCCTCGACGGTGTCGATGGTGATGTCGAACGTCTGGGAATCCTCGACGGTGATGACGCCGTCCTTGCCCACGACCTCCATGGCCTCGGCGATCTTCTCGCCAACCTCGGGGTCACCAGCGGAGATGGTGCCGACGGAAGCGATCTGCTCCTTGGTCTCGACCGGCTTGGCCTGCTTCTTCATCTCGGCGACGGCGGCGTTTACAGCCTTGTCGATGCCGCGACGGATGGCCAGCGGGTTGGCGCCGGCGGCGACGTTGCGCAGGCCGTCGTTGACGATGGCCTGGGCGAGCAGGGTTGCGGTGGTGGTGCCGTCACCCACGGTGTCGTTGGTCTTGGTGGCGACCTCCTTCACCAGCTGAGCGCCCATGTTCTCGATGTTGTCCTCGAGCTCGATCTCCTTAGCGACAGAAACGCCGTCGTTGGTGATGGTCGGGGCACCGAACGTGCGCTGCAGCGCAACGTAGCGGCCCTTGGGGCCCATGGTGACGGTAACGGCGTCGGCCAGAGTGTTGACGCCCTTGGCGAGCTTAGCGCGGGCATCGGTGTTGAACGTAATGTTCTTTGCCATGGTGAGTAATCCTCCAAAAGAAATGTGACTCGCGTCGCCGCTTCCGAGTCCTATGCGACGATCGCGTTCAAAGACGAATCAGAGATTCTGACGAGACTAGGCCTCGACGACGGCGTAGATGTCGTCGGCGCGCATGAGCAGATACTTCTCGCCGTCGACCTTGACCTCGTTGCCACCGAACTTGCCGTAGATGACAACGTCGCCAACCTTGACGTCCATGGGGATGCGCTCACCCTTGTCGTTGACCTTGCCGGCGCCCACGGCAACGATGGTGCCGCGCTGCGGCTTCTCCTGAGCGTTGCTGGCGATGTACAGACCAGAAGCGGTCTTCTGCTCGGCCTCGTCGGGCTTGACCAGGACGCGATCTGCAAGCGGCTTCAAAGACGACATGCTTGTTTCCTCCTTTGTGGGCCGCGCGGTCATGCCGCGCGGGTTAACCCTTTTTGTTTGCGTACGCGTTGAATGGTACCCACGAATGGCGGGTTATACAACACGGAGTCAAAAAATCTTATTTTTTGGCACTTAGATTTTCTGAATGCCGGGGGATAACTTAGCGATGCCTCCCGTGTGGCTCCGGAGGGGCGGGGCATAAGGTTTCCTGCTCGGGCAGTCCTGCTCGCACGAAGGCCACATTAAGTGGCCTTCGGCTCGTGCGGAACTCGCGATAAACCTTATGCCCCGCCCCTCCGGAGCCACACGGGAGGCAGGTTAACTAATTCGGGCCCGGCATTCAGAAAAGTCAGTGCAGCAAAATGGCGATGCGGATAGGAATGTGGGCATGGTCTTCGCTGCGCGCACGGGTCCCCTGGGGAGCACCGTGCATTTTTGGGAGTATTCAGCAAGCCAGGACGGCTGCATACGCGCCGGACATACCTTATTGGTCCCAAGAACGCCTTCAGCGGGCGGTTTTGGTCGGTGGGCAGACCCCGTTGGGACAAATGGGCGTACTTCGCGCCGTACCGGAGCCCAAAATGACGTCAATCTCCGTAACGTTACTCAGCCGCAGCGGCACCGGCAGAGCTCGCGGTGCTGAATACTCCGTTTTTTGCACGGCCCAGGCGGGGGTACATCAGGACCGGAAAGAACATCTCAGCTTTTTTATGCAATCTGCAACTGGAAGTATGCAAAACACCATGAGGTTTCACTGCTGATGTCCAAATTGAACGCACGGAGCAGCACCTCAACCCCGCGCCCAAATCCAACAGAGCAGGGACGCACATGGCGGATCCTCACCGAAACGCAAACGCGGCTCGAGCGCCATCCCAAAATAAGCTGCCCGAGCCGCGTTTAACGGTAAGACATGAATACTTAGCGCTCGTAGATCAGGTTGCCGGCTAGGTAGGTGGCTTGGACTTTGGTGGCTTGGAGTTCTTGGGGGTCGATGGTGAGTGGGTTTTGGTCCAAGACTACCAGGTCGGCGTATTTACCGGGTTCCAGGCTGCCGAGGTTTTGCTCGTCGCCCGCTGCATAGGCGCTGCCCAGAGTGCAGTTGCGCAGAGCCGTTGCCGCATCGATGCGCTCGCTCGGCAACCAGCCGCCCTCGGGCCAGTGGCTTTTGGGGTCCTGGCGCGTGATGGCCGTGTAGAGCACGTTCATGCTGGTAACGGGCGTGATAGGGCTGTCAGTTCCGAAGGCTTGGCGGATGCCGCGCTGCTTATAGGTTGCGAACGGCCACATGATTCGGCTTCGCTCCAGGCCAAAGTCGCGCTCTGGGCCACCCGGATCGAGCGTGATGTGGCAGGGCTGGCTCGAGGCGACCACGTTGAGCTTGCGCAGGCGATCGATGTCCTGGGGCAGGAGGTTCTCCAGATGCTCGAGTGTGTTATGGCCGTGCTGGGGCAGGCCGTAGAGCTCTGCCGCCTCCTCAAAGATATCGAGCGCAGCATGGATGGCACCGTCGCCGATGACGTGGATACGCACAGTGTGGCCGCGCTCCGCGGCCGCCAGAACCAGCTTACGCATGCGCTCGGCAGGAACTGTCAGACGGCCCTGGTCGCCCGGGAAGCGCGGATTGGTATAGGGCTCGGTGAGATATGCCGTGTGTTCGCTCGACACGCCGTCGAAGAACTGCTTAAAGCCTGGCGCCGAGAGCAGCGCGTTGTTCGCGTAGCGGGTCTGTAGCTCTTCCAAGCGCGATTGGTCATCCAGCAGCGTGGGAAACAAATGGGCGCGGATGCCCAGCTTGCCGGCTGCCTGCAGTTTGTCGTAGACATCGTCGCGGATAAAGTCGCAGCCCGGCATGGGCATGAGCGACATATCGCATATCGAGGTGATGCCCTGCTCGGCCATCCGCCTCATTTGATCGGCGTAAGCGCTTGCGATGCGATCCTCGCCCAGCCACTCAAGGCAGCGCGGTAGCAGCTGCATGGCAGCCGCCTCGTGAGCAATGCCCGTGAGCTCGCCGCTTGCGTCCTTGTCGTAGCCACCGCCCGCTGGCGGCTCGCTGTCGCGCGTGACGCCGAGCGCCTCGAGTGCGCGGCTGTTGAGCCACAGCGTATGGCCGTCGCCCGAATACATAACGCAGGGGCGATCGGGGAATGCCGCATCGAGCGACGCCTTGGTAGGATGCTCGGGCGGGTCCCAACGGTAGTCGCGCCAGCCCTGCGTCACAACCCAAGCGTCATCGGGCAGGTCCTGGGAAAACTCGAGCGCGTGTTGCACCAGCGCCGCCTCGGACGTGCCCATATCCATGAGCATGTACGGCGAGGAGCCGACCGAGGTATGGAAGAAGTGCAGATGAGCGTCATGGAAACCTGGGCAGACAAACTGCTCGCCGTAGTCGATAACCGGCGTGGCGGCAGGCGCGGCGGCAATCACGTCATCGGGCGCACCGACTGCGACGATACGGTCGCCTGCGATGGCAATCGCCAGCTCGCGGGCGGTATCGATGCCGTCTTGCGCGGTAAAGACGTTCTTGGAGCGGATAATCCGATCGATATGTTGCATGGGCATCCCCATCTCTGGCAGGAAATTCAACACCCCCGAGTGTACTCCCCCGCCCTTGTAACAAAACCCCAAGCGGCAAACGGCAACTTTACCAGCCCTAGCGGCAGGTGGCATACTGGAGAGAGCCTGTACGATTTTGCGATCAACCCAGCAAGGAGCAAATCGACCATGACGAAGACCAAGGCACAGCAGATTATGGCGGCGACCGAGGCTCGCGCGGCTGACGACGTCACCGCAGCCATCAAAGATATCGCTACCGAGTTTGAACCCTATATCATCAAGCAGCGCCGGCACTTCCATAAGCACCCGGAGCTGAGCCTTGCCGAGGAGCGCACGACCTCCGACATCGCCAACCAGCTCGACGCCATGAATATCCCCTACGAGCGTCCGCTCAAGACCGGCTTGGTGGCAACGCTTCGCGGTACCGCGTCGGATGCCTATCGCGAGGACGGCACGCCACGCCGCCGCATCCTGCTGCGCGCCGACATCGACGCCCTGCCCGTCACCGAGCAGACCGGCGAGGAGTTTGCCAGCGTCAACGAGGGCTGCATGCACGCCTGCGGCCACGACTGCCACATCGCCATGATGCTCGGCACGCTGCAAATCCTGCGCCATATGACCGACGACATCCACGGCGAGATCCGCATCGTCTTCCAGCCCAGCGAGGAAAACGGCCAGGGCGCCAAGCTCATGATCGGCACGGGCGTGCTCGACGGCGTCGATGGCGCCTACGCCGCGCACATCTGGAGTGAGGTCGACGCCGGCACCGTGAGCTGCGAGCCCGGACCGCGCATGGCCAATACCGACTGGTTCCGCATCGACGTCCGCGGCACCTCGTGCCACGGCGCCATGCCCCAGCGCGGTCACGACGCCGTTATGGTTGCCGCCGAGATCGTCAACGCTCTGCAGACCATCGTTTCGCGCGAGATCAGTCCCTACGAGCCGGCCGTCATTACCGTCGGCGAGCTGCACGGCGGCACCGCGCGCAACGTTATCGCCGGCACGGCCTACCTCGCCGGCACGGTGCGCACCTACGGAGATTCGACCCACGAGGAAATGCCGGAGCTCATGCGCCGCATCGTGGAGCATACCGCGGCCGCCTTGGGCGCCGAGGCAGAGCTCACCGACTACACCATCGCCAATTACAAGGTCGAAAACGATGCCGCCTCGAGCGAGCGCTGCCGCCAGGCAGTAATCAAATGCCTGGGCCCCACCGGCCAAGGCCATTATCGCGGCACACTCTCGGGTGAGGATTTTTCAGAGTACCTGCGCCGCGTACCGGGCGTGCTCGCCTTTGTTGGCACGCGCAACCCCCAGATTGGCGCCACGTACGCCCAACATTCTTGCTTCTACAAGATTGACGAGTCGGTACTGGCCAAGGGCTCCATGGTGGCCGCCCAATATGCCATCGACTTTTTGGCCGAGCCCACACAAGAAGAGCTCGACGGCCCCACGATTGCCGCGGTCGCCGAGACCAATCCCGACCTGGCAGCCAAACTGCGCTCTGCCAAGGCCACGGCCGCCGAGGCCCGCGACGCCATGCACGATGCCCGCACGGCGCGCCATGCCGCCATCAAGGGCATCCATGATGCACGTGCCGCCGCTCGCCGCGAGGAGAAGCGCGACGAGTAGCCATCACGCCCACCCATAACAACCTGGCTAGAGCAAAGCGGGGGCGAACGTTATCTCAACGTTCGCCCCCGCTTATGTGTCGACCGCTTTTCTAGCGCGTCCTCCGTCACGACAGGAAAGAGCGAAGGATGGTGAGCCAGCGTGGGGGTTCGAGGTGGATGATGTCGTCGGGGACTCCGGCGGGCGCATGGCCGCCAAAGAGTAGGCCGGCATCTACCGGATTGATGAGGCGCACGATCCATACGGCGATGACCAGCATGCACAACACGGTGACTGCAATGTCGACACCACGCTTTAGTTTGCTCGATGCCACCTCCTCGCGCACGAACGCGAGCACAAACGCAATCGGCACCACCCAAAACAGCGGATGGTAGGCAAAGGCCGCCGCAAAATCGAGACGCAGCGCCGCCAGCCACGCCCTCGTCATGCCGCATCCCGGACAAGGAGCGCCCGTCATCATTCGAAAAATGCAGCCGATATCGAGCAGGTAGAGCGCGAGCCAGGCAACAAAGAGCGCGCCGGTGCAAAAAAGGGCGCGGCGAAGGAGCTCTGCCGTGCCCCTATGTCCCTGGGAGCTGTTCACGCCGCCCTTATTGTTAGGCACGAGCGCCAAGGCGAGTGTTGTAAGCCGTTGCCATGGCATTGGTATTATTGATGATGATGTTCATAGCGAAGATGGGACCAAGGCCGCACAGGAGCGCGCCGAAGATCTGCCACAGAAGAACGGTGGTGCCGTTTTCCTGGAACACCAGGCCGTAGCGAGGAGCGTTGGCCTGCAGGCGGTTGCCAATCTTGTAATACCAGTAGTACGCGTAGAAGCCGCAGGTCACAAACGATAGAAGGATGAATTCCGCCAGACCCGGCGTGTAATCGCCGTCATCCTGACACAACGTGTTGACGTCGCGTGCCAAGCAATACAGGAAGTAGAACGAATAGATACCGCAGGTCACAAGAGAGAGCAGCAGCCAGCCGATCAGGCTGCGGTCAGCCTTAATGGGGCCATAGCCCATCGGAGCGGATGCGGACTGTTGGGCGTATTGACCGGTGTACTGCTGCTGAGGCTGGGGCACGGGCTGAATAGCCTGGGCCGGAGCGGGCTGGGGCTGCGGGGCCGGAGCGGCAGAAGCGGCACCAACGGCGGATCCGCAAACAGGGCAGAATTTGGCATCATCCGAAATGGGAGAACCACAAGTGGGACAGAACATGAGCCTCTCCTTTTCCTAAGGCGTCGCACGCCTTCAAACCTTACACGTCTACGTTCTCAACAATAGCCGCGACGTTGTTGCGCAACATTGACCAATTTCCGAGAAATTTTGCTGCAACCGTTTTCCCAGGCATTTTCTTGCTTTCGCAGTAGAAAAAGGCACCCCGGGCTCAGTTGCCCAGGGCGCCTCGACCGGCTATTCGGTTTGATTGTTTTCGGCAGCAGGATTATCGCCCGGCTCATCCGCCGGCGTGGCAACGGCATCCCAATCGGGCTCCGCAGGCGTCGCCTCGGACGCCGGTGCGGGGACAGGAGCAGGTGCCGGGGCAGGGGCAGGCGCGGGTGCCGGGGCAGGTGCAGGCGCGGGTGCCGGGGCAGGCGCAGCACCAGTGGCTGCCGTGGGATTGAATCCCGCAGGAGCAGGCTTCTTCTCACCCGGGAGCACAAAAGTCAAAACGTCGTCCTTGTCCTCATCGGCCCATTCGCTTGCATAACGTGCAGCCCAATAGCCAACGGCACGGTGCTTGAGCATCTTGCCAAAGACCGTAAGGAACACCGTGACGAATGCAATCAGCACCAGGAACAATACGAGCGTGACACCACCGGCGGTAACAATCGCCTCGATACCCGTGGGGCGATAGTAATAGCCGTACGCGCCAATTCCGGCGATGGCACCAAAGACAGCTGTCAAGATCCACGTAATGGCGTTGGAAACCAGGCCCGTCAAAAACTCGGGAAGGAACGAAGCGCAGAACAGCTTGGTCTTGTTGTGCTTAAACGCCGCCCAGACCTTGTCGAGCGAAAACGCGCTCTCAACGCGCCCGGTCACCGCAAAGTGCATCACGGCAATGTCGGCGAACATCTTAAAGAAGACCCCCAAGACTGCCGTGGCAATCATAGCCAGGACAAGCAGGCCGAGCGAACCGAACAGCGCAGCCTCGAGCGCATAGGAGCCATAGTAGGAGTACGAGCCTGCGGCACCAAGCGCCACGCCCTCCACCAGCGAAAGCACTACACCGATAACGGGAATGGCAGCGATAACCTCGAGCACGACCGAAATAACGCTCGAAAAGACTCCGAGACCAAACGACGTGGAACGCATCAGCGGACGATCCATGCCGTCATCGATCTTAAGCGACAGATCGCGACCCCACTCGATGCCAAAGCCGGAACCGCACACGCTCGCAATGCAAGCTGCCAAAAAGCCGATGGCAGCCGCAATGCCGCCAATAACGGGAATAAACAACACGAGCACCGACACAACGCAAATCAGCGCCGGCAAAAACGCGATTTGGCATACACGCTGAAGCACGCCCGGGGTCTTGGTCATATCCTGGAACGCCTGAACCACACAGCCCTTTGGCGCATTCGCCACGGGCGGTTGCGGAACAAACTGCTGGGGCTGAGGCTGTCCCTGGGGAGCGGGGCCAGCGGCACCGGCATTAGGAGCACCACACACGCCGCAGAACTTGTCGTTATCGCCCATGGGGGCGCCACACTGCGAGCAGAACATAGAATCATCCCTTCGTATCTAGAGCGAATCACCTGGATCGCAAACGATGTCTTTGGCATCATTATCACCCAATGTGAGTTCAAATACTCTTAGATGACGTATTTGCAACGCGCGAGGCGCTTTTCGATTGTTTGATGAATGCGTTCGCGCTAGTTCGTGCCGCGGAAACCCTTGCCGACGATCTCGGAACTGTCGACAATCGTGATAAAGGCACCCGGATCGACCTCGCGCGCATAGCGGCGCAGTTGCACGGCCTCGCGACGGCTCAGCACGCTCATGATCACCGTCACGCACTTGCCCGAGAAGGCACCGTAGCCGCGACTAATGGTCGCCGTACGGTTGAGATGCTTGACGATAAACTCCTCGACCTTAAGGGGCTCGGAACAAATGACCGTGCAGACCTTACGAAGGTGAATGCTCTCGATGGCTTTGTCGACCACAAGCGTCTTGGCAAACAGGCCGAGCACGCAATACAGACCGACACGCGGGCCGTACAAGAAGGCCGCGATGGCCACGATGCCGATATCGACCAGCAGCAGGGCGCGGCCAATCTCGAGCGTCGTGCGGCGCTTGAGGATCATGGCAAGAATGTCCGTGCCACCCGTCGAGGCGCCGATATCAAAGACGATGGCGCTGCCGAGCGCCGGCAGAATCACGGCAAAACACAGGTCGAGCCACATATCGCCCGTCATCGAGACACTGGTCGGGATAAAGAGCTCGAAAAGCGAAACATAGGCGGACAGCGCAAACGAGGCGAAGACGCTCCACAGGATTGCCTTGCGCTCCAAAAAGATAAAGCCCAAAACGACGAGAACCGCGTTGATAATCCACATAAAGACGCCGACGGGCAGGGTCGGGAACAGCGTGGACAGAATAACCGACACGCCCGAGGTGCCGCCAAAAGCAAAGTGATTAGGGGTTTTAAACGCAACGATGGCAAAGGCCGTAAGAATCAGGCCCAGATTGAGCTCGGCGAAAAAGCGCGGGAAGCCTGGCTCCTGGCTACGCTTTTGGCCGGCACGCTCGCCGCGCTCGATATCGGTGCGATCAACCACGCGCTCCATCGGCACCACGGGAGGACGATGTACCTCCTCGGCAGCTCGCGATGCCGCCTCTGCCGCGGCAGCCTCAATCGCCCATGCCTGGCTTTCTGTTTCGTGCTCGTCAGCCATTACGGCAACCCCTCGTTAACAATTTGGAAACAATGCGCCCATTAGGGTAACGCGGAACACGACGATTGCAACCCCTAGTTAGACGAGCGGTATGCCTACATCGGGGACATACAAATAACGGCCGGCCGCACATACATCCGTGCGGCCGGCCGTTTGACGTTTTCGCAGATAAAACCTGCTAAAATAAACATCCCTTTTTGGTAGGTTACTCGTGCTGGTTGGTGCGGTGCTCGTACTCCTCGGGGGTGATGACATCCTCGATGCGTAGGTTGACGCCTGCCACCTCAAGGCCGGTCATCGCGGCCAGACGCTCGGTCACGCGCGCCTTGACGTCGTCGAAAATCGCGGGCGCGTAGGCGCCGTACTCGATAATGACGGAAATGTTGACGACCACGCGGTTGTCATCGGTGACCTCGACCGTCACGCCCTTGGTCAGGTTCTCGGCACCAAACTGCTCCTGCACAAAGTGCATGAGGTTGCCCTTCATGCCCAGGACGTGCGGCACCTCGCGGGTGGCCATGGCGACGATCTTCTCGATTACACCGTTGGAATAGGTCAGCGAGTCCTCGGACTCGTCTGTTTCCTCATCATCCTCGTCCGCATCGTCGGCGGGTTCGGCCTCGACGAGCGCCTCGTCCTCGAGCGTTACGTCCTCGGCCTCGGCGGCGACGGTCTCGTCTGCCTCGGGCTCAGTATCGGCCACATCGACCTTCGTGTTAAAAGCCATGGTTCCTCCTTATGCCCACCGCACACGCGGCGGTCGAATACATACTAGCGGCCGCTAAACAGACGGCCGAAGAAGTTGACGATCCCGTTCTCGCCGTCACGGATCTGGCCAATCACGGCGCCGATCAGTACAAAGAATGCGATGACGAGCGTATCCCACAGGCCGAGCGTGAGCACCAGTACGGCGAGCACAAAACCAGCGACGGCTCCAAGCGTGGTATTGGGATGACGGACGGCATAGCTCCAGATGGCTGCCCCCGTACCCTTGATGAGACCCATGGCCTCATCAAAATCATTGGCGACCGCGTCATGCGACTCGGTACCCTCCACCTTGGGATCGACGACCTCGCTAGCCGGCGCGGCGCTCTGATCGATAGTCAGGCGCGGAGTGCGGACGGTCTTGTCTTGATTGGTATCACTCACCGGAAACCTCCACGGTCTGGACGGTAGTCTTGGACGGCAAAAAACGGACGCGCGTAGTCGTACCCGGCGTGCCGAGCATGGTGTCGCAGGCTTCTTCGATGCGCTGTTGCATCGCGGTAGCCAGAGATGCCACGTCCTTATCGTCAAGCGCGATAGCCTCGACCTTAAAACGGACGCGCGATTCGTCGGAGCCCTGCACGCGCGCCTCGACATGCTCGACCATCACGCGGTCGTCGCGCTCTGCCGCGGTGCGAGCACACGAGGAGAGGGCGGCGAGCGTGACCTCGATATTACGCTCCCCCGCCGGATGCACGCAGGACGGCTCGCGACGAGCAAACATCAGGCGAAAGAAACACACGAGCACGCCGAGCGCCACGACACCGCCGCACGCCGTAACAACGATGCGAGGCAGCGGATCGCGCATCAACAGCATAAAGCGATAGGTATATGGCCCCCAAAACTGGCAGACTAACGTACCCAGCGCCACGACGGCGGCGGCAAGATACACGATCGCCAGGGCTCGTTTGAGCACGCGCATGCAGCGCTCCCTTCAAATCTCGATCCACAGAATGCAAAACGATTCGCATCATTATAAAAGAGCCGGGTCCGGTGCCTCATTGCACGCGGATCCGGCTCATCTATTCCACGAGGCTTGCATGCTCGCTTCATTATGCCCAGATATGCACGGCTCAATCCGTGCGGGCCTACTCCTCCTCGAGGGCAGCGATGACCTCGTCGGTCATGTCCATGGTGCTGTAAACATCCTGGACGTCGTCGAGCTCCTCAAGACGGTCGATGAGGCGCTGAACCTTCTTGGCGTCGGCGCCGGAGACCTCGGTCGGGGTGGTCGGGACCATGGTGGTCTCGGAGCCCTTGACCTGGACGCCCTGCTCCTCGAGCGCCTTGGAGACAGCCATGACCTCGTTGGCGGTAGTCCAGACGATCCACTCCTCGCCGGCGTCCTCGTAGTCCTCGCCACCGGCCTCGGCGATGGCCATCATGAACTCATCCTCGTCACCAGCAGCACCGTTGGCGATCATGGTCTCCTTCTTGGCGTTCTCGTCCAGGATCTCCTTGGCGACGACGATCTGACCCTTGCGCTCAAACTGGAAGGCGACGGAGCCGGAGGTGCCCAGGTTGCCACCAGCGTGGGAGAAGGCGGAACGGACATCGGCGGCGGTGCGGTTGCGGTTGTCGGTCAGGCAGTCGACGTAGACGGCGACACCGGCGGGACCGTAGCCCTCGTACACGATGTTCTCGTAGACGGCGGCATCGGCACCCGAACCAAAGGCCTTATCGATAGCAGACTTGATCTTGTCCTTAGGCATGGACTGAGCCTTAGCCTTGGCAACGGCAGCGGCGAGGCTGGCGTTGTTCTCGGGCAGCGGGTCGCCGCCGAGACGGGCAGCAACGGTGATGTTGCGGCTGAGCTTGGAGAAGAGGGCGGAACGCTTGGCGTCCTGCGCGCCCTTACGATGCTTGGTTGTGGCCCACTTAGAGTGTCCGGACATACGTGTCTCCTATCGGTTTCGACCTAAAGCCCAGCGCGAATGCTCGGGCAATATAAACAAACGCTATAAATGATATACCTACTGGCCTGTGAGATAAACAAAAAAATGAAGGCGTCGTGATGATGCAGCCCCTTGGCACAAAGCAGCCTGACCCCAATGCGCTAATCTTTGGTTAGGTCCAGAGGAGGTCGCTGCGGGTGATCGTGGCGCCGATGGCGAAAGGCATGCATGCAATGACCGGGTACAGGTAGCGCATGTAGGTCGACCCATTACATGGACCAATCAGGCACACAACGAGCACACCCAGCAGCGGTATCCAGATGGCCAGCGCGCGCCACGAATGGCGGCGCAACAGGTAGACCACCACGACGATCATGATCCACACGTAGGTGGCCGAGCTCATGGTGAGCGAGATAAACGGAATGCGCTGCACCGCCACGCGGTACAGGTTAATCAGGTGGTCGCACCAGCGCACGGCTTTGCTGTCGACCGGATGGAAGTCAAAGTACTTGAGGTTATCGGGCTTCGCCATGATCTCGGCACTGCGCGCCGTGCTGTAGACCCACGCATCGCGGGCACTCGGATAAAAGTAGCCGTAGTAGTTATTGATGAGCGCCGAGATATAGCACTCGGGATCCTTTTTGAACATCTGGGCCCACACCTCAAAATAGGCCTTGATGTCCTCCTGCGAGGCGTACTCGTTAAAGCAATTTTTGACGGCGTCCGACTTATCCGGGTTGTAACGGCGGCCCAGATTCTCGTACTTGAGCACACGGTCGATCACGGCACGCTCTTCGTCGGTCACCAAGCCGTCGCAAGGAGCCTCCACGATGGTGCCGTCCTCCTTAACCGTGGGGTTGACGCCCGAGTTGAGGCCGTCGTGCTTTTGGACAAAACGAGCCGTCTGCTGGAACGGAATCGAGAGGATTTCGCGCTTGGAACCAGGCGTGATGTCATGTGCCGGCATAAAGACCTTGGTGAAGTACATATTAGAGGCAAGGCAGAGTGCAAGCACCGCAAGAACTCCCACCCAGCGGAAACGCGGGGTGGTGCCCGAAGGCGCAGCACCAGCCTGCTTGGCTGCACGACGAGCCACGTGCGCGTCCCATGCGCAAAACGCCGCCGCGATTACGCATGCCGCCAGGGGAAACACCAGGCCGCCGTTGCGCAGAAACGTGGAACCCATGGCGCCCATAGCGAGCAGCAGCCAGTCATGGCGCACAAAGAGCACGGGCCTCTGTTCGCCCGCACGCTCGGCATTGGCATCGCGACGGGGCAGGCCGCATGCCACAAGCTTCACGGTCTGCACCAACAGCACCAAAAACGCGTCGGCAAACAGCACATCTTTGGTAAGCAGGGCCGCGTAGTTGGAGAACATGGGCATAAACACAAAGAACAGCAAGATCACGCCGCGGACCGGCAGGCTCACGCCTAGCTTGCGCAGCGACGAGATGGAATAGGCCATACAGGCGGCCGTAATGACGAACTGAGCGCAGGTGTAGATGGCAAGACCTGCGTTGGCGCTGTTGAACAGTGAAAGCCCCAGCTGGACGCACGAACCGATGATAGCCGTGTGCACCACGGGGTGATGTCCGTTGAGCAACACATTGGGATTGAGCAGACGCAGGTAGTCGCTCGTGCCGTTGGGATAGTTGAACCATTGGCGGATCTGCGCGCCCGTATCTCCCATAAAGAGGCCGGGCAGCGAGGCGATAAGCGTGGGCGCCCAGGCAATCATGAGCACAAGAAACGGCCCGACAAAGGGATGGACCGAGAGCACGGCGTGGGCAACACGCCACACGCGGCCAAAGTGGGTCTCCGAAAACGGAATGCGGCGGGAGCTCAACCAATCCAAAAACTCAAAAGCCAGATAGAAGGCCACAATCGCCAGAAGCATCCAGCCCGCGCCGCCAATCCAGGCGCAGATAACGCGTGCCTTGTCGCCCAGCACAATCTCTGCCGAATCGGCAAGGTCGTAGCTACGGCCGAACACCATGCAAACGGCAAAGAACAGCGATGGCAGCACGACCGACGGGCGCCAAGCGTCACCGCGGCCAAAGAACACATAGCGAAACGGCAGCGTGAGCAAGCAGGCAAGCGCGAGCAGCATCACTGCGTCGGTATGGCCGGCAAACGAGAGAAGTACCTCGTAGCACACGTAGAGCGTGCCCGTCGCCTTGGGGTCGATCGCCAGGACCGCGTTGCTCGACACCGGGGCGGGATCGATGGAAAACGCCGTGGTCGCCAGCAGGGCGAGCAAAAATGCGATGAGCGTCTGTTTGGCGGGATAGCGCTTAAACCAAACGATGCGGGCGGCGTCGCGCGCAGCCGTTGCGGAGAGGTCGGAATCCTTCACAGTCCGAATAGCCTTTCTAGAAACCTGCCAAAAAGGGACAGGTTTATTTTGGCAGGTTTTATCTGGGGAAACGTTACGGTTCTGTCATCGTTGCCCGGCAAAACCACCACAAAGGTGCCTGTCCCCCTTGTGGTGACATGTGGTGGCTAGGCGTCGAGGTAGATGCGCTGGGGGCGATTGCGGTGTCGGGCGAAGATGATGAGCGCCAGTCCTGCGATTACGAGCGGCAGGCTCAGCAGCTGACCCATGGTGATGACGCCGCCCAGCAGATAGCCCAGCTGGGCATCGGGCACGCGCACAAACTCAACGAGAAAGCGGACGATGCCGTACCCCATCACGAACACGCCCATAAACGTGCCCTGGGGCAGCAGCGGCTTTTTGCGGCTGAGCACCTGCAAAATACAGAAGAGCACGACGCCCTCTAGGAATGCCTCATAGAGCTGGGAAGGATGGCGCGGCATATCGCCCGCGGTGCCGCCAAAGACCACACCCCAAGGCAGATCGGTCGGCTTACCCCACAGCTCGCCGTTGACGAAATTGGCACAACGGCCCAGGCATAGGGCCAGCGGGGCGCCGATCACGGCAAGGTCGGCGACGGTCCAGGCGTCGAGCTTATACATGCGGCACACGATGATGCCGCCCAAGATGCCGCCCACCAGGCCGCCGTGGAAGCTCATGCCGCCCTCGTTGGTGGCAAAGATCTCGAGCGGGTGGGTCCAATAGTAGCCATCGCCGTAAAAGACGACGTAAAACAGGCGCGCGCCGATGATGAGGCCAAAGACCGCGCCGACCACGACGCTCGTCAGGTCATCGATCGTAATGTCGAAGCCCCAACGACGCTGCGTGCGGTACATAACGACCGCCGTGAGCAGAGCACCGACCACGTAGGCCAGGCCGTACCAGTAGATGGTGATGGGGCCCGCCGAGATCGCGACGGGATCAAGCATATGGTAGAGGTCGTTGAGCATATCGATCCCCCTGCTCCCTACATACAAATGCGGCCGCGGGCCTTACGCTCGCAGCCGCATATTTGGGCGTAACGTCTATGCGAAGCGTACCGTCCGCAGCTTTCGCATCTTAGAACGGCGCGTACTCGTCGTACAGGTCCTCGGCCTCGCCGGAAGCATTGACCTGCTCAACGCGGGTAACGCCGGGCACATGCTCCTTCAGGATGCGCTCGATACCCATGGAAAGAGTTAGCGAGCTCATGGGGCAGCCGGCGCAGGCGCCCTGCAGCTCCAACTTGACAACACCCTCGTCGTCGACGCCCACATACTCCATATCGCCGCCATCGGCCTGCAGGTTGGGGCGAATCTCTTCAAGAACCTTCTTAAGCAGCTCTTCGTTAACAGCCACAGGGGCTCCTTTCTCACAATAACGCGGGCACGCCCGCGGACAGGGGCTATGTTACTACAGCCATGTACCCGCTTAGGCGCCAGCCATGCGTGCGGACACGACTTTCACGAGCAGTCAATTTGGGACGGGGCTCTTTTGGCTGTTTTGCCGCCAGCTGGCGTTGGCACGCGCTACTGCCGAGCCTGTCCCCCGGTACCAATCTGGACATCGACGATGACCTGGCGGTAGCTGATGCCGCAGGAGTCGAGAATGCGGCGGCTGATACGGCCGTCATCGGTGTCGGCATATTTATTGTCCAGGTAGACGACCTCGCCCACGCCCACCTGCGCCAGGATCTTGGCGCAGTCGTGGCACGGGAACAGCGTGACGTAAACCGTGGAACCCTCGAGGTCCTTGAGCGAGCCACGGTAGTTGAGCACGGCGTTGGCCTCGGCATGGACCACGTAGTTGTGCTTGTCCTGCAGCGGGTCATCGCTCGTACCCCACGGGAAAAAGTCGTCGTTGAGCGCCGAGGGCGTGCCGTTGTAACCCACCGAAAGGATGCGGTGGTTGGTGCTGGCGATGCACGCTCCCACCTGCGTGTTGGGGTCCTTGCTGCGGCGCTGCGCGGCGATGGCCACGCTCATAAAGAACTCGTCCCAGCTAATAACGTCGCGGCGCTTGCCCGACGCGGTTTGATGAAGATCGTCCGACATGGCAGACACCTCCGCAATCGCAATAGTTTGGCCCATTGTAGCAGGTGAAAGGTAGGGGCGCTTATCCCACCAGCCCCTCGCCCTACGCGCAGCGGGGCTTTTGGTTGATGCGGTAGAGCTCGGCGAGACCCCGCAACGTCAGCGCGTCGTCTACCGTCAGGCTATGGCCGACCAGCGCCGCAAGTGCCTCGGCATCGTCGCCGGTAATGACGATGGGCACATCGCCCTCCCCCGCGGCCTTGGTCGCGCGCATCTCGGCAAGCACCATGTCGAGCATTCCGTCGATGCGGGCTACCTCGCCCAAAACCACACCCGAGCGCATGGCCTCGCGCGTGTTGCGTCCGATGACGTGCGTTGGCGCCGAGGGCTCAACCTGGGGTAGGCGCGCTGCTGCCGCCGAAAGCGAACGGGCGCCGAGGGCCAGGCCTGGCGCGATAACGCCGCCCACAAAGGTACCGTGCACGTCGATGACCTCGATATTGGTCGTCGTGCCCAGGTCAATCACGATGCACGGCGAGCCGTAGACGGCGCGGGCCGCCACGGCATCGGCGATGCGGTCGGGGCCGATCTCGGCCGGATCGTCGTAGTGCACGGGTATGCCGGTCTTAAGTCCCGGCCCCACGGTGAGCACGCGCCCCGTGCAGGTGCGGGAAAGTGCCGCCTTCCACGGGCGCTCGAGCGCCGGGACTACACAGCTCAGCACGGCCGCGGCGGGTGCAAGCACCCCGGGCACACCTGCATCGGCGGCGAGCGCGCCCATGACCTGCATAAGTCGCATGCGCGCTTCGTCGGCCGTAATGCTCGACGGCGTCGTGATCTCGCATGTCGCAAGCGGACATTCCTGCGCCGCGGCCGAATCCTCTGCAAACAGGCCAAAGCGAATGAACGTGTTGCCCACGTCGACCGTCAATATATATGCGCACCCATTAAGCATCGTCGG
This sequence comes from Collinsella sp. AF25-2LB, assembly GCF_003458415.1. Lineage (GTDB taxonomy): Bacteria > Actinomycetota > Coriobacteriia > Coriobacteriales > Coriobacteriaceae > Collinsella. The sequence continues at coordinate 76,677 of NZ_QRUF01000008.1, read as the reverse complement.
CGCTCCTTTCGTCTGCCCAGCAGTATATCCCGATGATTATTCTGGGACGGGGATTTAAAAATCATTGCGTACCTGATGATTTTTAA
>NZ_QRUF01000008.1:0-76581 GCF_003458415.1 Collinsella sp. AF25-2LB | reverse complement strand
TTTTTTTAAACCCCCCGTCCCAGAATAATCATCCTTCGGCTTCGTTTGGGATAGCTAAAAAAGCCCAGTCCCAAATTAACTGCCGTGCCGCTATACTGGTGCGCGGTCGTTTGCGAGTTCACGCGGCGACCCTTGGTAACCCGACTTCCCGCGCCGTATCCGTAACGGCGCTCCCGGGGGAAGCGGATATACGCAAAGGAGTTTTATATGAGCAATCCCTCGAACCGCGCTTCGATGCGCGGGCAACTCACGCTGCGCGGCGTCGTCATCGGCGTCCTTGGCTGCGTGATCATCACGGCAAGCTCGGCCTACACGGCCCTCAAGATGGGTGCACTCCCCTGGCCGATTATTTTCGCTGCCGTCATCTCGCTGTTCTTCCTGAAGCTCATGGGTGACGCCAGCCTCAACGAGGCCAACGTCACCCACACCATCATGTCCGCGGGCGCCATGGTCGCCGGCGGCCTGGCGTTTACCATCCCGGGCGCCTGGATGCTGGGCTATGCCGACCAGATCAGCTGGCTCGACATGTTTATCGTGGCACTCGCCGGCACCATCTTGGGCCTGCTGGCAACGGCGCTCATCCACCGCCACTTTATCGTGGACGCCGCGCTGGAGTTTCCCACCGGCAATGCCGCAGCTCAGACACTGCGCGCCACCGAGGCCGGCGGCAAGACCGGCAAGCAGCTCTTTGGCTCCATGGCCATCGCAGGCATCTACAGCGTGCTTCGCGACGCTCTGGGCGTGGTGCCCAGCATGCTGTGCACGCTCAATATCCCCGGCGTGACCTTTGCCATCTATAACTCGCCCATGCTGCTCTCCATCGGCTTTTTGGTTGGCTTCGCCCCGGTTGCCTTCTGGTTTGCCGGCGCGCTGCTAGGTAACTTTGGCATCATCGTGGGCGGCACCGCTGCCGGTCTATTCGACGTTGTGACTGCGCAGGGCATCGTCAAATCGCTCGGCATGGGCCTCATGATGGGCTTTGGCGTCGCCGTCGTCCTCAAGGACATCCTGCCGCAGGTCGCCGGCATCGCCCGCGGCCTCGCCGCCGACAGCTCCAGCGACACCGACGAGCAGTCGCTCATCTCGGGCTCGCTTAAGCTCGACGCCGGCATCATCGGCCTGGGTACTGCCGCCATCGCCGTGATCGTCGCCATCGCGCTCGACCTTGGCCCCGTCCCGGCCGTCATCGTCACGCTGTTCACCTTTGTCACCACCATCATGAGCGCGCAGAGCTGCGGCCAGACGGGCATCGACCCCATGGAGATCTTCGGCCTCATCGTCATGCTCATCGTGGCTGCCTTCGCACAGATCGCCCAGGTCAAGCTGTTCTTTATCGCCGGCATCGTGGCCGTGGCATGCGGCCTTGCGGGCGACGTCATGAACGACTTTAAGGCCGGCGCCGTGCTGGGCACCAATCCGCGTGCGCAGTGGATCGGCCAGGCCATCGGCGGCATCGTGGGCGCCCTGGTCGCCGCTGCCGTCATGGTCGCGCTTGTCACCGCCTATGGTCCGGATGCTTTCGGCCCCGACAAGAGCTTTGTGGCCGCGCAGGCAAGCGTCGTCGCCACCATGGTCTCGGGCATCCCGAGCGTGCCGTGGTTCGCAGGCGGCTTTATCGCCGGCATCGTCATGTACTGGCTCGGCATTCCGGCCATGATGATCGGCCTGGGCGTGTACCTGCCGTTCTACATGTCACTCACGGCATTCCTGGGCTCCTGTATCAAGCTCGCCTACGACAAGTGGTCCGCCCACCGCGACGCCACCGCTGGTCTTTCTGACGAGGAGAGGGCTGCCAAGGACGCCGCCTTCCAGGAGCAGGGCCTGGTTGTCGCCAGCGGCCTGCTCGGCGGCGAGTCCATCGTCGGCGTTATCCTGGCATTTGTCTCCGTGGGCTTAAGCCTGCTGGGCTAAGTCGAGCAGCTGCTCGACAGCAACCATATTGCCTACGGCTTGCCCGGTCGGTAGCTTTTGCGGCTGCTGACCGGGCTTTTTGAAATCGAAACAAAGAAAGGCCGGCGCGCTGCGTTTAACAGCGCGCCGGCCTTATCGGTTAAGCTATCGAAGCGTTCCTGCTATGAACCGAAGTTCGTTGCAGAAACTACGCTCGAAACGCTACATCTGCTTGCGACGACGATCGCTCAGCGTCACACCAGCGGCCACGAGGGTGATACCGCCGATGACGAACACCTCGCCCGCAAGAGCGGAATTGTCGCCAGTCTGGGCGAGCGCGGCAGGCGCAGCCTGTTTCTTGGCAACGGGGGCCTTTGCGGCGGCCTGCGTAACCTGGGGCTTGGCCTGAGGCTTGCTCTGCGGCTCGGCCTTGGGATGATACTTGTCGTACTCGGCCTGCGCGGCAGCCAGGGCATCCTTGGCATCTCCGAGCTCGGCCAGTGCGGCGGCATAGGCGTCGTTGGCATCGGACAGCTTGGCATCGGCATCGCTCAGAGCAGTCTTGAGGCCAGCGGCGGCATCGACGGCGGCCTTATAGCGAGCGTAGGCAGCGTTCAGCTTGACCAGCTTCTCGTTGCCCGTCGTGCCCGCGGCAAGGGATGCCTTGTGGTCGACAGCCTCAAGATCGGCCTTGAGTGCCTCATCGTTGGCAAGCTCGGCCTTGGCCTTGAAGATATCGAGGTTCGCATCGACGACGGCTTCGTTGGCGGCCTCGAGCTGCTTCTGGGCATCGGCGACACCGGCGACGGCAGCGTCATAGGCGGCCTTGGCGTCGTCGACCGCCTTCTGGGCACCGGCGAAGCGCTCGAAGGCCTTGTTTGCGGTGGCAAGCTCGTCCTCGGCGGCCTTGGCCTTCGCCTGTGCGTCGGACAGGGTCTGCGTCTTGGCGGCAACTGCCTGCTTGGCGCCCGAAAGAGCGGTCGCGGCGTGCACATCTGCGGCCTGAGCCTTGTCAACGCCAGCCTGGGCAGTGTCGTCGGCCTTCTTGGCATCGTCAAGCGTGCCCTGCTTGTTCGCAAGATCCGTCTTGGCGGCATCGCACTTGGCGGCAAGGTCCTTGACCGAAGCGGTAGCGTTGTCATACGCCTCTTTGGCCTGATCGGACTTTACCTTGGCAGCATCGCGGGCGCTGCGAGCCTTCGCCTTTTGAGCAGCGGCATCGGTTGCCTTTGCCTTGCCGTCAGCAAGCGTGACGTTTGCCTTATCGAGAGCTGCCTGGGCAGTAGCGGCCTCGCCCTTGGCGGCGTTGAGCTTGGTCTTGGGCGTCTTGACGTCGATACCCTTGAGTTTGGCTTCGGCGGCGGTGTAGGCGGACTTGGCGGCAGCAGTAGCGGACTGAGCCTTCTCGTACTCGCCCTTGGCGGTGTTCATGTTCACATCGGCTGCGGTGAAAGCGTCCTGGGCGGCATCCTGCCCGTTTACAGCTGCGAAGTAAGCTTCCCTAGTAGTTCCAAAGTTCTTCTGCGCCTCGGCGAGCTTGCCCTGAAGCTCCTTGAGTTGCGCCTTCTGCGCCTGCGTGCCGCCAGCGTTATAGGCAGAATCGATGTAGTCGTTGACGAGCTTCTTGAACTCGGAAACAGTGAAATCAGCCTGAGTGTCATCAGCGCTGTAATCGAATATGGTTACCTCGGAATCGGTGTTCTTACCGCTACCGGTCGCGATGCCGATAGCCACCGTAGCGGAATCGATAATGTTGAGATAGTGCCCGCAGGCGTCTCCTCTTTGATTGCCATTCTTATCTTTTGTACCGTGGTACACATCGTAATAGTTTTGGTAGATATAGTACGAATCATAGCGATGAGCCATGAGATCTTTGCCGGCCTCGCTATCCACACCGTACTTTTTAATCCAATTCTCGTAATTAACCTTCTCCTGAGTGTAGAGACCGGTGTAGGGCCAGCCCAGGGTATCCTCGGTCTCACCACCGGTATATGCACCGCCACCACCTGCGAGATTCTCAGCATTATCGAAGTAACAGTTCGAGTGATCCCAAATATTCGATGAATATGAGGCGTTGAGTGCAGCTGCTGCGGTCATGCGGAGGCTGACGCTGAGCGCCGACTGACCGTTCGCCTTGCGGAGGTTGTTCTGGGTGTCGAGATATGTCAGGGCGTTGCGCAGCTGTTCCAAGGAAAGCGGATTGGTGTCGCGAGACATGTCCTGATCGACGTAATCGTCATACCACTCGGCTTTGTCGTCAGCGCCGGTGAGTGTAGCCATTGCGTCCTTGGCGTTCGATTTCTGCATAGCCGTGAAATCGCTGCTGTTGCTGATGTAGGCCATAAAGCCGAGCATGCCCTTATTGATGACTTCCTGGTCAACGGTCATGTTGGACTTGAGGTCAGCAATCTGCTGCTCAAGAGCCTCAACCTGGACATTAGCAGCGTCATAAGCCTTTTCCGCGGCGTTCGAAGCAGCGCAGGCTGCCTCCCACTCACTGCGCTTCTGCTTGCGAACTTCGACAAGCTTATCGTACGCGGTCTTCTTGTCGGCCTCGGTCTGCTGGGCCTGCTCGTATGCCGTCTTCGCGGCGTCACGCTTACTGGCCGCGTCCTTGTACTCCTTGTTTGCCGCATCGTATGCAGACTGGGCAGATGCTACAGCAGCGTTGGCGGCGTTGGCCTTCTCCTGCGCGGCAGCGACGGCAGCCTGGGCGGCCTGCAGATTTGTCTGTGCGGTGGCGTCGGCATCCGTCGCGGCATTGAGCTCCGCCTGCGCGGTCTTGAGCTCACCAGCAGCAGCTTTCTTGGCGGCCTCAAGCGCACTCAGGTCAACACCCGTACCCGAGACGGCAGCATCGAGCGCGGCCTGCGCCTGGTTGAACTTCTGCTGGGCGTTATCGCGCGCGGTGGTTGCGGCTGCGAGAGCAGCGGCAGTCTCCTGCTTCTTGGCCTGGGCAGTCGTCAAAGCTGCCTCGGTATTCTGCTTTTCCTGCTGGGCGCTGGCCTCGGCAGCCTTGGCCTGGTCCAGATTGTCCTGTGCAGTAGTAACGGCCTTATTGGCGTCATCGAGCTTTGCCCGCGCGTCCTCGACGGCCTTCTTGGCGGCCTCGTACTCGTCCATACCCATGGCCTCGAGCTTGGCCTGGGCATCATCGAGGGCCTTCTTGGCCTCATCCTGCTTTGCCTTGGCGTCCTTGAGCGCCTGGGTCTTATCCTCGACACTCTTGTTGGCCTGTTCGAGCTGATCGTTCAGGTCGCCCAGCTTCTTCTGCTGCTGCTCGGTCTTTTCGACGGCTGCCTTAAGCTCGTCGATCTTCTCCTGAAGCGCGGCTACCTCGGCCTCGTTCTGCTCGGCGGCGTTATCGGTCACGGCCTGCGAGGCCTGATTCTTTTGCTGCTGTGCCTGCTTTTGAGACTGGCCCGCCGCGTCGGCCTTCTTCTGGGCGGCATCGTAGGCGGCCTGAGCGTCCTTGAGCTGCTTTGCCGACTCCTCGGCCAGCTGGGCAGCCGTCTTTACGACCGCTTGGTTACCGGCGGCAACGGTGTTCTCTACAGAACTACCCCCCCCCTGAACAGAATCGCCGTTATCGGTTGACGGTGCGGCGATTGCCGCCAGCGGCGACATGAGCGGCTGAGCGATGAGGCCCGCCGTCAAAACGGTTGCGACGGCGCGGTTAGCAACGCCCTTGACGTTGGCAGTCTTGGCCCGAGGCTCAAAGTGTTGTGGACTGTAGTTTGCCATGGCTTTCTCCCTTTGACACGGATGTATCCATACGTATCAAACGGTAGCTGTCGATTTTTGAATTCTGTTGCGCAACATTGACGACCAGCGTATTTTTTGAAATTCACGCTCTCGTGCTTCACAGTTTCGTCACATTTGAAGGAGCTGGTGCATCATATTCTCGCGGGATGGAATTGAGCCTGTGATTTGCATTTGCTCCCGCGTCATCCGCCCTATCGGATTCTGCATCCAACAGACACCCCGCCCGCCACGGTGTAGAGTTAGGACAACGGGCGCGTTGCGCGGACCGCGCTGGAACGAGGTGGACATGGAACTCGACAAACAACAGATCAAGCGACTACGCGAACGCCATCACCGGCGCCACGGCATCCGCCCTGCCCATAGTGAGGCTGCCGAGCAGACTGGTCGCTTTTTAAAGCGCGCGTTCAACATTCGCGAGGGACGCGCGCCCTATCACGTGATCCGCAAGCGTTTTGTAAACGGGGCGCGTCTGACTGGCTCTCACCTGTGTATCCTCATCATCGCCATGCTCATCGCAAGCATCGGCCTCGATATCGATTCGGACATCGCCATCGTGGGCGCCATGCTCATCTGCCCGCTTATGGGATCGGTCCTTGCCATGGCATACGGCATCGCCACGCTCGACCGCGAGATCACCCTTGAGGCCGTCGCGAGCTTGGCTCTACAGATGGCCTTTTGCCTGGTCACGTCCACGTTGTACTTTAAGCTCTCGCCCCTTGGCACCACCACGGCCGCCATCATCGACAATTCGACACCGACTGTTTGGGACCTTGCCGTCGCGCTCGCGGGCGGCTTTGCGGGTGGCCTGGGCAACTCGCGCGACCAGGAACCCGCCACGCTCATCGCCGGCGTAGCCGTGGCGACCGCGCTCATGCCGCCCCTGTGCGCGGCGGGCTACGGCATCGCCATCGCAAGCGGGTCGCTGTTTCTCTCGGCGCTTTACGAGTTTGGCATCAATGTAGTCTTTATCGCACTGGCTGCCGAAGCCGTGCTGCTTCTTTTGCGCGTGCCGCTCAAGCGCGACCTGAACGGCGACGGCATTGTGACCGCCAAGGAAAACGCCGAGGTCAACGAGCTGTCACGCAAAGTGCGCCGCCGCATCATCGTGGGAACGGTCATCTTTGCCATCCCCTGCATCGTTATGACCGCAGGCTCCATTGGATCGGCGCAGGCCGGCGTGCAGGACGGCTACGGCGTCACCGAGACCACGCGCGAGCTTGCCGCGGTGCTGCCGGGCTTTAAGGATTACACCGTCGCCGTCGAGACCTCGGCCACCGAAGGGGACGAAGAAGGCATCGTCGAGCGCGAAATCGTCGCCCATGTGACGACAGGCGAGGCGCTTGGGGCGCACGACCGCCGTGTCGCCCGCAAACTCATCGACCTCAATGTGCCCGAGCTCGATCGTGTGGAGTTTGACGTAAAGTGATGCGGGACGCGAGGTGGGCCCGGCACGAGAGCGCAGCCGCGGGGCGCAGGCACAGCCAAGCGCAGCGCTACAGCTCGTACTTGTACACGCGGTAGATGTACTTCTCGGCTTCCATCTCGTAGGTGGCGATGGGCAGTCCATAGCGATCGTACTCGGTAAAGGTCTTGGCCTGGCCCGATGCCACGAGCATACTATCTGAATCGCCGACGCGCTGTGCACTGCTTACGTAGCCCGAGAACGGCACTGCGACCTGGTCCTCGAGCTCGTAGGTGCGCGCGTTCTCGTCCACCGTAAAGATGCGCCCAAACGAATGCGTTCCCTTGCTGTAGTCGGTCACCACCGCGGCGCCCAGCTGGCCCCAGTCGAACTTGGGATAGCTCTCGGCCGCGCCAAAGTTGTTGTCGTACAGCAGTACCTGGTAGCGACCGGTTGTTACCGTATCGTCGTTTGGCAGATAGGTCACACTGTGCTGGCCCGCATTGAGCGAAAAATCGCCTTGGGCCTGCAGCAACTTGTCCTCAAAGCCCGAACCGGCCCAAAAATCGGACAAGCCCACGGAAGGCTGTAGCAAGGTCATTTACGCAACATATGTCCAGAAAAAGCGGGTGGTAGCCGGTACGGCTGCCACCCGTTTGTCCCATATCTAGCCCATAGCAGGCCAGTTACTTCTTAATGCCGCGTCCCAGGCGCTCGGCGACCGATGCCACGGCCTCCTCGCTGGCCGGCCCGCAGCTCACACAGCCGTCATGAGCACGCATCTGGCCGGTGACCTCGTCCATCGCGAGCGGCGCCACCTTCTCGAGCTTAAAGCCCTTACCGGCGCGCATGTTCTCCTTGGCCACACTGATCATGAGCTTAATACGGTTGAGCTGGTTGACCTCGGATGCACCGGGGTCGTAGTCCACCGCGACGATGTTGCTCTCGGGGTGCTGACGGCGCAGTTCCTTGATCACGGCCTTACCCACCACATGGTTAGGCAGGCACGCGAAGGGCTGCGTGCAGATGATGTTGGGCGCGCCATGGTCAATCAGGTCGAGCATCTCGGCCGTGAGCAACCAGCCCTCGCCCATGTTGTTGCACACCGAAAGCACCGTGCGGGCCTTGTCGGCCATGGTGCCGATGCGCTCGGGCGCCTCAAAGCGGCGAGACTTTTCGAGCATCTCCTCCACCGGCGTGCGCATCCAGTCCACAAGCTTGATGAGCGCCTGCATGCCCGCACGCGTCGTGGCAGAGCTACCCAACTCGTCCTTCTGCAGCTCGGCGTTGCTCATAGAGTACAGGAAGAAGTCGAGCAGGCCCGGCACCACGGCCTCGCAGCCCTCGCGCTCGATAACGTCGACCACGTGGTTGTTGGCTGTGGGGTGGAACTTGACCAGGATCTCACCGACCACGCCCACGCGCGGCTTGGTGCCCTCGCCCACGAGCGGCATGGTGTCGAACGCGCGGATGGCCTCGCGGCACAGCTTGGTGTAGTTGTGGCGGTTAAACTTGGGCGCCAGCTTGCGAGCGCGCGCCATGTACTCCTCGTAGAGTGCGTTCGCCGCACCGGGCGTGGCCTCGTACGGACGGCAGCGGTAGAGCATCTGCATCATCACGTCGCCAAAGAGCACCGCGTAGACTGCCTGCTTAAGCAGCGCCGGCGTAATCTTAAAGCCGGGGTTGTCCTCGCCGAGCGCCACAGCCGAAAGCGAGATCACCGGAATCTCAGGGTGACCGCTCTCGCGCAGGGCTTTGCGAATGAGCGCGATGTAGTTGGTAGCACGGCAGCCGCCGCCGGTCTGGCTGATGACCACGGCGGTCTTGGACAGGTCGTACCGACCGCTCTCGATGGCCTCCATAATCTGGCCCGTCACCAGAATCGACGGGTAGCAAATGTCATTGTTCACATAGCGCAGACCGGCCTCGACGGCATCGTGGTCGGTCGAGGGCAGCAGCTCCAAGTTGTAGCCGGCACCGCGAAACACCTCTTTGACCAGGTCAAAGTGGATCGGCGCCATCTGCGGGCACAGGATGGTGTAGCCCTCGTCGCGCATCTGCTCGGTAAAGGGCACCTTAGGCCACGCGGTCGATGCGCTCTCACGCTGCGCCTCAAACGTGTACTTGCGGCTCGCGAACGCGGGGGCATCCGTGGAGGGCGCCACCGGCGCGGCATCGCCCTGCTCGTAGGCCTCGCCCGCGGCCGTGGCCTCGGCCAAGCGCTCGGCCTCCTGGTCCTTAAGCGCGGCCATGAGCGAGCGGATGCGGATGCGCGCGGCACCCAGGTTGGACACCTCGTCGATCTTGAGCACGGTGTAAATCTTGCCGCTGGCTTCCAGGATCTCCTGCACCTGGTCGGTGGTCAGGGCGTCCAAGCCGCAGCCGAAGGAGTTGAGCTGGATCAGGTCCAGATCGTTGCGCATCGTCACAAAACGGGCCACGGCGTACAGGCGACTGTGGTACATCCACTGGTCGACGACGCGAATCGGACGCTCGGGCTTTACCAGATGCGCGAGCGAATCCTCGGTAAAGACCGCAAAGCCAAAGCTCGAGATAAGCTCGGGCAGGGCGTGGTTGATCTCGGGGTCGTTATGGTAGGGACGACCGGCGAGTACGATGCCGTGGCCGCCGTGGTCCTCGACCCACTTAAGAGCCTCCTCGCCCATAGTCTGGATGTCCTCGTGGAAACGCGCATCGGCCTCAAAGGCAGCGTTGACGGCGGCATCGACCTCGGAGCGCGTAATCTTGGGACCACGCACGCGACCGCGACCGGCCTCTGCATCGGCCACGCGGTCGACGGCGAGCACCTGGTACAGGCGGCGCTTGAGCTCGGTCTTGTCGTGATAAGGCACAAACGGATACAGGAACTCGATGTTCTGCTCGCGGATCTCATCAATATTGAGCGCCAGCGCCGTGGGGTAGCTCATGACGATGGGGCAGTTGTAACAGTTGCCAGCCGTCGGATCCTCCTTGCGCTCCCAGCGCACGCACGGCATCCAGATAAAGTCGACGTCACGGTCGATAAGGTTCATCACGTGGCCGTGGCTCATCTTGGCCGGATAGCACACGCTCTCGGACGGCATGGACTCGATGCCCGCCTGGTAGGTCTTCTTGCTCGACTGGTCGGACAGCTGCACGCTAAAGCCCAAGCGCGTAAAGAACGCATGCCAGAAGGGGTAGTTCTCGTACATGTTGAGTGCACGCGGGATACCCACGGTGCCGCGCGGGGCCTCGTCGGGGCTCAGCACCTCGCGGTTAAAGAGCAGCTCGTTTTTCTTTTTGAAGAGGTTGGGGGCCTCGGTCTTCTGCTTTTTGTGGCCGGCACCCTTCTCGCAGCGGTTGCCGGTAATGAAGCGCCTGCCGCCGCCAAAGTCGTTGACGGTGAGCTGGCAGTTGTTGGAGCAGCGACCGCAGCGGACGTGCTTTTGCGTCACGGTGAGGTGCGCGATGTCCTCGGCCGAAAGGATGGTCGAGGTGCCGTCGGCGCCGGCGCGATCGCGGGCGAGCAGGGCCGCACCGTAGGCGCCCATGCAGCCGGCGATGTCGGGACGCACGGCATGAACGCCGGTGAGCTGCTCAAACGCGCGCAGCGTGGCATCGGACATAAAGGTGCCGCCCTGAACGATCACCTGGCTGCCGATCTCCTTGGGGTCGCGCAGCTTAATGACCTTGAACAAGGCGTTCTTGATGACGGAATAGGACAGGCCGGCCGCAATGTCGCCCACCGTGGCGCCTTCCTTTTGCGCCTGCTTGACGCGCGAGTTCATAAAGACCGTGCAGCGACTGCCCAGGTCGACCGGGGCCTTGGCATGGATGGCGGCGTCGGCGAACGCGCGCACGTCCATGTTCATAGAGACGGCGAAGCTCTCGATAAAGCTACCGCAACCCGACGAGCAGGCCTCGTTGAGCATGATGTGCTCGATAACGCCGTCCTTGACGCGCAGGCACTTCATGTCCTGGCCGCCGATGTCCAGAATGAACTCCACGCCGGGCAGGAATGCCTTGGCGCCACGCAGGTGCGCGACGGTCTCGATCTCGCCGGAGTCGGCCTTGAGGGCCTCGATGAGCAGCGCCTCGCCGTAGCCCGTGGTGGTCACGTGGCCGATGGTGCAGCCTGCAGGGATATGGTTGTAGAAATCGGCCATGATGACCTTGGCCGTGCCCAGGATGTCGCCGTTGTTGTTGCCGTACCAGGTGTGCAACAGCTGGCCGTCCTCGCCCACGAGCGCGGCCTTCATGGTGGTGGAACCGGCGTCGATGCCAATGAACACGCGGCCGGTGTAGCCGTCGAGCTTGCCCTTGGGGACGACTTCCTGGTCGTGGCGGGTTTTGAACTCGGCGAAGTCCTCGTCGGTGGCAAAGAGCGGATCCAGGCGCTCGACCTCGGCACCCTGTGTGTCACCCAGGGCATCGATAGCCTCGATGAGCTGCGGGAACGTGCTGAGCTTGTTGGACTCATGCGCCATGGCGGCGCCGCTCGCCACAAACAGGTGAGCGTTTTGGGGCACAATGCGGTGCTCCTCGTCCAGGTTGAGCGTAAGGTAGAAGCGGTGGCGCAGCTCGGAGAGGTACTGCAGCGGGCCGCCCAGGAAGGCGACGTTGCCGCGGATGGGACGGCCGCACGCCAGGCCCGAGATAGTCTGGGTCACGACAGCCTGGAAGATGGAGGCCGCCACGTCCTCGGGGCGGGCGCCTTCGTTGAGCAGCGGCTGGACGTCGGTCTTGGCAAAGACGCCGCAGCGGCTGGCGATTGGATAGATGGTGGTGGCGTTGGCCGCGAGCTCGTTGAGGCCGCTGGCGTCGGTGTGCAGCAGAGTGGCCATCTGGTCGATGAACGCGCCAGTGCCGCCGGCGCAGGTGCCGTTCATGCGCTGCTCGATGCCGTTGTCGAAGTAGATGATCTTGGCGTCCTCGCCGCCCAGCTCGATGGCGACATCGGTGGCCGGGATAAGGGTCTCGACGGCACGCTTGCTGGCGATGACCTCCTGGACAAACTCCAGGTCGAGCCATTGGGACAGCAGCAGGCCGCCCGAGCCGGTAATGGCGCAGGTCATCTGGGCCGTCGGCAGCACGGTCGCAGCACCCTCGAACAGGTCGCGAGCGCAGGCGCGGACGTCGGTGTGGTGGCGCTGGTACTTGGCATAGACGATCTGGTTGTCGTCGTTGAGCACGGCGAGCTTAACGGTGGTGGAACCCACGTCGATGCCCAAGTGCAGGTTGCCACGAGCGTTCTCGGGGTTGAAGATCGCGCCTTCGGGGGCGTGGGCGGCGGTGACGGCTACGGGCTCAGCGGCGGTGGCGGGCTCGCTAGCGATGGACGTCTCCCCTGCCGCGTTCTTGGCCTCGGCAACCGCCTCGGCGACCTTCTCGGCAGCGGCAGTCGCGGCCTTCTGCGCGGCGTCCACCACGGCGGGCGCAGCCTCGCGTGCGGCAGCGACCACACGGTCTTTAATGCCCTCGACGAGTTTGCTCATTGTCTCTCCTCTTAGTTGTTGGACTCGACGGTTGCGGTGGTGTCGACCGCGTCCTCGAGCTGCAGGTTCAATAGCTTCATGCCGTATTCCGGCACGTTGATATCGATGGGTTGGCCATACAGATCACCAGGGCGCACAAAAGCGAGCACCGTCATAATGCGCGCCATGGCCTCGGGCGATTCGGTGAGCCCGCGCTCAAACCAGCGCTGAATCATGCCGACCTCGGCGCTCACGACGTAGGTAACGTAGTAGTCAAAGAACGTGCCCAGCGCCAGGCCCAAAATGCCCGTCTGTGCACGCGGCACCACGGCCTCGCGTGCGGTATCGATGATCTTTTTAATAAAGGCGGGGTCGCCGCCCGGGCCCAGCAGCGATCCGATTAAATCGCGGTTGGCCGCAAGGTAGCGCAGCAACTCAACCGAACCGGGTGCCGGCTCGAGCTCATCGATGTTGTGATAGAGATCGGGCAGCTGAGCTGCGGTGATGAGCTCAATGCGCTCACGGATCTCGGCCAGCAAGCCGTCCTCGATTTGATTGATAAAGTCGGGGATATCGCGGTAGTGCGAATAGAACGTGCGGCGCGTAAGGCCAGCGCGCTCGGTGAGCGACGCGACATTAATGCGCGAAAGGTCGCCGCTTTCGGCAAGCTCGCTGGCAAGTGCCTGGCGAAGGGCACGCTGCGAGCGAAGGGACCGGCGGTCGCATTTTTCGAGCTGGGACAAGCGTCCTCCTTGTTACTCAGTCTGTGCGCTATTGCACAGTGCGAGTATTATTGCACACCGTGTGTATCAACACGTAAAGGCAATATTTAGGATGTGACGAAGGGGCAGCCTCTTTGTCACATCCAGCGACCGCCTAGGTTGTGCCGGTTGTGCCAGGCTTTTAGAGCGGCATTACCGATTGTCCAAAATGTCATTCGTGGGTAGAATAGTGTCGACGGCAGCCCAAGTTCTGGAAAGCTGGGCAGCGCCGTTGCTTGGATTAAGGGGTCAACGCCTTAGCGGCGGCGACCCCTTTTACGTTGCTTCGAACGTTGCTTGAGTGCCTCGGAAAGCCCGACGAGCGCTGTGAAGAACGAGACCAAAGCGGTCAGAAGTCTCACAAAATCAATCAGATCGGTCATGGGCATCACCTCCCATCAGATGGAGGGCGTTGCCCGGCACATGGAACTGCCGTCAACAGTATCAATTCTATCAAAGCGCAGTTAGGTATGCGAATGTTTGTTCGTATTTCAAGAGACCAGCGTCACCTGTGACAAAGGGGCTATCCCTTTGTCACATTATTCGATGACGGTGCGGGAGTTTTGCTTGCGCATGGTGGCGAGCATGTGTTTGGGGACGGCATGAACCATGCAACTGCCGATAGTTGCACTCGCGGCGGCCTTGGCGGCATCGCTGCCGTTTTTGGTCGCGTAGCTGTGGCGGAAACGTTTGAGCATGGCAATGTCGTTGCCGCCGTCGCCGTAGACCGCGACCTCGTCCTCGGCAATGCCGTAGTAGCCCGCCAGCCAGGACACACTCTCGCCCTTGTTGCACGCCACGTCCGTGATCTCGAACATCACCGGATCGAACGGCGCGTTGACCACGCGGTCCGATCGCTCGGCCAAATATGCCTTAAGGTCGCGCTCCAGCTCGGGCGAGGTCACGCGGCAGTTGATCTTGCACACATCGTGGCGAAGGATGTCACCGATCGACTGGTCGAAATACTGTTCCTCGTGATAGCCGCCACGCGCGCGCATGCCGCGCATCACGATGCGCTTGATAGGGCTGTCCTTTTTAAAGCCCGCCTGATGCATCTCGAACGAACCGCTCGAGAACATGCCATCGGGTGTGGAGCAATCAAAGCAAATGTCCGGGAATGCCTTGAGCAGCTCCTCGGTAACCTGCGGATCGATGGTCCAGGTCTTGAGCACCTCGCCATGGCAGTCGCGCACGATGGACCCATTGGAGCAGCAGGCGTCAAGCGCCAGCCCCGTAAAGCCATGCTCGCCGATTGGCAACGTCGAGCGCCCGGTCGCGGGAACCACATGCAGGCCAGCCTCGGTCAGCTCGCGAATGGCGCGGCGGATGGTCCCGTCTGCCTCGTGCAGGGCGTTCAGCAGCGTTCCGTCTAAGTCACTCGCAAACATCTTGATCATGGGCACGCCTCTCCTTCGTCTGCACGATATTGTAGACGAAGGAGAGGCGTGCCCAAACAATGCCGTCCCGGCGCGGCGTACCACCGCCTCCACAAATTCACGGTGCCCCAGTGCGTTAAGACAATCGCCACAAGCGACTTTTCAGCCGATAAAACAGCACCGTCGTCAACGTCAACACCGCCAGCATGCCTGCGAATACAATCGCCGGTGTCCATCGATCATATGCAACCCCGTACGTCAATTGGCCGATAGGTGTTGCGCAGGAAAGGACCATGTAAACGACCGAAAGCACTTTTCCGCAGAGCTCAGTCGGCGCTGCCCGTTGAACAAACGCGATGATTTCAACCGACGCAATGGCTGCCCACACCATGACCCATGCCGAACCAACCGCAAACACGGTGAACACCCATACATCTGTGCCGAACAGTAGCGTGACAATAATCGGTACGACTCCTAAACAGATCATCGCAACATATTGACATATGCCCTTGAAGGAAAAACGATGCGGCCAAATACCGACCAAACCACTGCCGACAAGACCACCTAAGCCCATAGCCACCTCAATAATCCCAACAAAGGATGACTGCATTCCGAGATGCTTTGCAACAATAACGGGAGCACCAATCGTTAACCCAACTAACGCAAGGTTCAAAATAGCCGCAATCAAAAACACAACGAGCAATGATGAGTTTTGAGACAGGTACCGAATCAACTCCCGAAAATCGTTTCGGCGTGTCGTACGAGTCGCGCCGTCTCCCATCGTTTCAGATGAGGCATTTTGCTTGAGTGCGCCCCCGAACAGCAGGGCTGAAATCGTAAACGTCAACGCCGCGGTTTCGCATAGAGTATCGATACCAAAGCACCCATAGACTGCCGTCCCGACTACAGGCCCCAAGATATTGCTCATCATGATTATCTGCGAGACCAACGCAGTGGCACGCTCAACCTTTTCTTGGCCCGTCATGCACACCGCCTCAATTTGAAGCATCGGTTTCAGCAGCGATTGGATGCCATATTGGACGCAAAGCATTGCTGCCACGACAACCGCAAGAGGCAGCGAACGCTTCATGGGGATAAACAGCAGTGATGCAGCCATCAGAACAATGCCGAGTACCACAAGAACCCCGCGACGTCTTCCCCGATCCGCCAAAATCCCGCCAACCGGAGTCGCGAGCACGCCCGGTATGAACGCTATCGCCGCGACGGCGCCATATAACGTTGAGGAGCCGCTGCAATCGAACAAGTAAAGCGGGCACGCAAAGCACAGTGCCGACAGCATCGAATACGCACACAGCTGTGCAACAAGAAGACCAAATAGCCTGATAGATCGCACTGTTTTTGGCGCCAATGAAACGCTAATTCTTCGCATCCCAGCCATAAGCCTGCCCCCAAATACATACTGTTAGTATGTATTTAATGACTTGAAAAGGGCAGCCGTGGCTACCCTCACAAATCAATTACATACCGTTGGTATCTATATTACCACCCGGCACGGTTCCATACGTCCCAAATCTGGGCCGTTGTCTGGAGCACTTCATTACCCAAATCAAGCCCCACCGCGGCCGCCATCTGCGCCAAACATTGTGCGCGAGCAAGCATTCGCTCCTTGGGCTCGAGCGGACGGAACAATGGCAGCAGCCAAAGATTCGCTAACAACGATACGGCCTCCGCTGCTTCGCGCGGGCATTCG
The DNA here is from genome assembly GCF_003458415.1 of Collinsella sp. AF25-2LB. GTDB lineage: Bacteria > Actinomycetota > Coriobacteriia > Coriobacteriales > Coriobacteriaceae > Collinsella. The sequence goes on along the minus strand of NZ_QRUF01000008.1, from coordinate 60,223 downwards.
CACGCAATGGAGCCGTCGGCGATGCCCTCCTCGATTACTGGCAAGAGATTGCCATCGGCCGACTCGTCAAACGAACCTTGGTACTGCATCGCCAGCAGCCGCGAGCTTTTTACCGGATCTGCCGCAGGATGCATGCGAGTCCATAGCTCGATTTGCGGAACGACGGACTCGGGCGCATAAAGTCGTTTGAGCTTTTGAGCTCCCGTCATATTGCCAGCACCGAGTGTCGCGCGACGGTGCTCAGCAATCGGAGCCGTTGCCCGATCAAATGCGGCGTTGAAAATCTCCTCTTTGCTCTTAAAGTGATGATAGACAGCACCCTTGGTCATGCCATCGAGGCGGTCGACGATGTCTTGAATGCTCGTCCCCTCATAACCCTGTACGCAGAATAGCTCCAGCGCCGCGTCGAGAATCTTCGCGACAGTCTCCTCGGGATATTTATTACGACCCATAATCCGTCCATCCACAACGCAAGTCTTGTGCCTCATTGCAGCATTTTAACGTTGCGGATGGTAGACGGTCGATTCTACACCGCGGCGGGACCGTGTTCGCCAGTACGTATGCGAATAACTTCCTCGACCGGCTCGACCCAGATCTTGCCGTCGCCGACGGCACCGGTGCGAGCGGCGCTGCAGATAATGTCGACAATGCCGTCGACATGCTCATCGGCGCAAATGAGCGTGAACTGCACCTTAGGAATCGTGTTGACAAGCAACTCGTTGCCGCGCACGTATTCCTTCCAGCCATGCTGTGCGCCGCAGCCCTGCACCTGGTTGATAGTCATGCCACGAACATCGGCAGCAAACAGAGCGTCTTTAAGAACCTCAAGCTTCTCGGCACGAACGATCGCCGTAATCTTCTTCATAGTGAATTCCTCTCTTCAAAAAAAGAAATGAATTGTCCCTCACATGGCACGAGGTTTCCAGGTGCCACAGACCAACCTTGTAGATCAGATAAGTGCAACTAACAGGTCTTAGCAGGTTTCCCAAGTGCCGCAGATCGGCCTGAAAGAGGAGTGCCGCGTACTTAAGGTACGCAAACGACGATTGAAGGCCGAGGTGCGGTGCTTGGGGAAGCTGCTAATCGAGTCCGGAGAACGAAGGGTAGGCGCTCTCGCCGTGCTGACTCGCATCCAGGCCCAGCGCCTCATCGGCCTCGTCCACACGCAGACTGCCGTGGAACAGTGCCTTGACCACCGCGGCGATTACCAAATCGAGCACCAGCACAATAGCGACCGTCACCACAATGCCCAGAATCTGCGAAACGAGCAGCGACACGTCGCCCGTGTAGAACAGGCCGCCCTTACCGGTCCACGAGAGCTCCGGCACGCAGAACAGGCCCGTGAGCACGCCGCCCAGGATGCCGCCGATACCATGGCAACCGAACGCGTCGAGTGCGTCGTCGTAGCCAAACTTGGTCTTAAGATGGCTGATGGCCAGGTAGCAGACGGGCGATACGATCAGGCCCATAACCAGCGCTGCCCACGGCTCGACAAAGCCCGCGCCGGGCGTGACCACCACAAGTCCCGCAACCAGACCGGTGTTGGCGCCCACCAGCGTGGGGCGACCAGTGTGCACGCGCTCGACGGCAAGCCACGAGACCATGCCCGCCGCGCTGGCCGTCACGGTGTTGAGGATGGCGAGTGCCGCCACGGCGTCGGCCTTAAACTCGCTGCCGCCGTTAAAGCCAAACCAGCCAAACCAAAGCAGGCCGGCGCCCAGCGCTACAAACGGCACGTTATGCGGACGATAGCTCACCATGCCAAAACCACGACGACGGCCGAGCATTAAGCAGAGAATCAGGCCCGTAAGACCGGACGAAATGTGCACCACGTCGCCGCCGGCAAAGTCGAGTGCGCCGATAATGTCACCGATAAAGGAGCCCTCGCCGCCCCAAACCATGTGGGCAAGCGGCGCATAGACCACAAGCAGCCAAATGCCCAGGAAGGCCGTCATGGCACCAAACTTAACGCGGCCGGCCAGGCTGCCCGTGACGATAGCAGCAGTGATCATGGCAAATGCCATCTGAAAGGCGATGTTGATGATCTGAGGGTAGACGGCGCCGTCAGTGGCATTGCCCTCGGCCGCCTGCAGCACCTGGTTGAGCACCGGAAGGCACAGTAGCTGGTCAAGGCCTCCAATAAACGGGCTGGAACCGTCGCCGCCGTAGGCCAGCGACCAGCCGGCAACAATCCACAGCACGCCAACCAGGCCAATGGCGCCAAAGCACATGAGCATGGTGTTGATGACATTTTTGCGCCTAGACAGGCCGCCATAGAAAAACGCCAGACCCGGTGTCATTAAAAACACGAGCATGGTGCAGATGAGCATAAACGTTGTCGATCCCGTATCGTACATTCGCTCCCCCTTGATCGCATGAACGTTGTCGGCGCCCATAATGCGGCCGAGGGGCAACTGGTGTAGACCAGATACGGCGTTGTTAAACGCTGCGTTGTCGAATGGAAACGGTGCCGCAATCTTGGAAACGGCACGGCAACGGACGCGAAACGGACGGGAAATACGCGAGCAAGGGAGCCGTGAGCACGCCCATCCCGGCTAGCGCCGAAACAGCTCGCGGGCGCGGTCGCGGAGATTAGTTGCTCGAATGACACCTTCGTAGCGATTGATGCGCAGACGCGGGAAGGCATTGAAAAAGCGCAGGTCGCGGCGGCTGAGCGACACGCTCGGCACCGGACGGCTCATGCGCTTGCCGGCAAGGCGACGACTGAACGACGGACGCGGCATGCTCGGCGCGGCATCGGCCACGCGGCGGGCAGCGAGCGCCAGGCCGCGAGCACCATCCGCGATAAACGTCGGCATCGAAGCCTTCTCGCGCAGGGCATCGAGCGTCGCATCGCCCAGCTCCGCCAGCCACGCGTTAACGGCACGGCTGCGGATGTGCGTCTGTGCCACCGAGTCAATCGTCGAATCGGGAATGCGCTCAAGCATTGAGTCCGAGGCATCGGCAAGCGACTCATTAATGCGGTCGGCAAGGTCGGCCCGGACGCGCTCCAGCTGATCAGACAGACGCCGCCAGCTCGCCAACGAGCACACCGCGTCGACCATCATCGCGACCGCGACGATAAACGCGGACAGCCGCACAATCAGCACCGGCAGATGGGCAAGCAGGCCCAACACCGCCGGCTCCACCACGCGGCAAATACACAACGCACCCAGGCCAAACGCGCATGCCCAGTACAGGCAGATGCGTCCGTGCAGGTTAAACGGCAGGTGCGAATAGTCCCAAAAGCGAGCGCCCGTTGTTTTTTCCAATAGAAGGCCCACACTGTACTCAATCACGCTGCATACGAGCGCTGCAGCGACAAACTGGCTCGAGGCATCCGGAATCCCACGCAACAGCAGCCAGCAGGCAATGCCGCCCGCGCCATAGATGGGGCAGCACGGCCCAAGCAAAAAGCCACTGTTGGCAAATCGTCCGTGATTGAGCATGGCGCATACTGTCGACTCCCATGCCCAACCGCAAAACCCGTAAAAGGCAAACGAGAGCACCAGTGCCGAGAGTGGGCAGGTGGCAAGCGTCGCGCCGTCAAATGCCATGTCGATCGCGGTCCCCACCGTCTACCCTCTCCTCTTTTCGCTCGATTCGCCACTCACGTCATCGTCCGCCTCGTCCTTGCGCCGCAGACGACCGGCGACCGTCTCGCGCAGAGCGCACCATTTATCTGCCAGGCATACAATCCAAGCCTCACGACACGTCGGCGGCACTGGCACCAGCGGAAACATATGCCGCACGATAATATTCCGTTCGCGCGGCGTCAGCTCAAAATCTTCCTCCGCACGTGCCAGGGCAAAAAACGGGTGACGAAAGCCATGCAGCCGATGGCTTGGGTCGGGATCGTGCCAGTCATAGAGAAAGTAATCGTGCAGCAGGGCCCCGCGCAGCAATGAAGCACGGTCGACCGAAATGCCAGCACGGCCCAAGCGCTCGGCAAAGGACAGGCTCGCCCGCGCTACTGAAGTCACATGTGCATAGACCGTCACGTCGCCATGCTGGATAAACTCGTGTGTCAGGTCCAAGCGGCCCGCCTGGGCCAGCTGGCGGGCGGCATAGTCGACCTCGTGCGCGATTTCTTCGGCACGAACGGCATCGGACATGCTGCCTCCTTCCAGCGACTCACGGCGACAAGCCACGGCCTGTGCACAATCGATAAAACATCATGGAACATATCAGTATGGCATCGGACAAAACGTTTTGCCCCACCAGTTGGCGAATTACCGCGCCGCCGTCACATATCAAACGCCAAAATGTGCGAGACTGTTTTGTGCAATTGTGCCGGCCGAGGGAGTGCCGGCGCACGATTCGCATGGAGTAACCCACAACGATGCTGCTTACGCAAACGACAACGCCCGAGGACGTCAAGGCTCTTAATCGCGCCGAGCTCCCGCAGCTCTGCGGCGAGATCCGCCAGGCAATCCTCGAAAGCTCCGCCGCCGTCGGCGGGCACGTTGCCCCCAACTTGGGCGTCGTTGAGCTTACGGTTGCGCTTCATCGCGTATTTGACTCCCCCATCGACAAGATTGTCTTTGACGTTTCGCACCAGACCTACGCCCACAAGGCGCTGACCGGGCGCGCGTACACTTATATCGATCCGGAGCGTTATGGTGAGGCTTCTGGCTTTGCCAATCCCGACGAGTCCGAGCACGACCTGTTCGCCATGGGTCACACCTCGACCTCGGTGAGCTTGGGCTGCGGCCTGGCGCACGCTCGTGACCTGGCGGGCGATGCATACAACGTCATTACCGTTATTGGCGACGGCTCGCTTTCGGGCGGCCTGGCGTTTGAGGGCTTTAACAATGCCGCCGAACTCGATAGCAACCTAATCATCATCGTCAATGACAACGACCAGTCCATCGCCGAGAACCACGGTGGCCTCTATCGCAATCTGGCCGAGCTGCGCGCCAGCAACGGCACCTGTGAGCGCAACGTTTTCCGCGCGATGGGGCTCGACTACCGCTACCTGGACGCCGGTAACGACGTGTTGGCCCTCGTCGACGCGTTGCAGGAACTGCGCAATATCAATCATCCCATCGTGCTGCACGTTTCCACCGCCAAGGGCAAGGGCTTTGAGCCAGCCCAGAGCGATCCCGAGCGCTGGCATCATGTGGGGCCCTTCGATATGGCAACCGGCCGCAAACTTTGCCCGGGCCATCCGAGCGAGCCTGCGCCGCGCACCTATGCCGACATTACGGGCGAGGCGCTCAGCGCCGCCATCGAGCGCGATCCGCAGGTCGTTGGCATCACGGCCGCCACGCCCTACATCATGGGCTTTACACCCGAGCTTCGCGCTGCCGCTGGCAAACAGTTCGTCGATGTGGGCATTGCCGAAGAGCATGCCGTAACCTTTGCCACCGCGCTTGCGCGCTCGGGCGCTAAGCCGGTCTTTGGCGTGTACGGTACGTTCCTGCAGCGCGCCTACGACGAACTGTGGCACGACCTGTGCCTCAACGACGCCCCCGCAACCATCCTAGTGTTTGGCGCGTCGATCTTTGGCACCACGTCCGAGACGCACCTTTCGTTCTTTGATATTTCCATGCTGGGCGGTCTTCCCAACATGCACTACTTGGCGCCGGCCTGCATGGAGGAATATCTGTCCATGCTGAACTGGTCGCTCGATCACCGCGAGCATCCCGTGGCGATCCGCGTACCGGGCATCGGCCTGGTAAGCCGTCCCGACCTTGCGCCCGCCGAAGACACCGACTACAGCGCCGTTCGCTACAACGTGGTGCGCCGGGGTCGCGACGTTGCCGTGCTCGCACTTGGCGATTTCTTTGAGCTGGGCGAGCGCGTGACAAACCGCTTGGCTGCCGAGTACGGTATCGAGGCCACGCTCGTCAACCCGCGCTATGCAACCGAGCTTGACCGCGAGTTCCTCGACAGTCTCGCCGCCGAGCATCGCGTTGTCGTCACCCTCGAGGACGGCATCTTGGACGGCGGCTGGGGCGAGCGCGTCGCGTGCTATCTGGCCTGCACGCCTGTGCGCACGCGCACCTTCGGCATCGCCAAAGGCTTCCCCGACCGCTACGACCCCAACGAGCTGCTCGCTCAGAACGGCATGACGGTCGAGAACATGGCCGCCGAAGCCGTAAGGCTACTCAACGAGTAAAAAACCTCCGCAAGGGAAGCACCCCTGCGGAGGTTTTTGTTTTCACAGCTCAATTATCTCAATCTGTAACATCTAGGGCCCGAATTCCCGTCTAACTGTTACAGATCTAGATAAGACGTCTTAGTCCCAGACCTTTGTCTCAATCTGTAACAGATAGAGACCTTTTGGCCCTCCAGATGTTACAGATTGAGACAAAACAGCGAGGCGGGCCGCCACATCTGCAAGAACCACCACAAAGGTGCCTGTCCCCTTTGTAGTGGTTTTAAGTCATGGTCGGTGCGAAAAACGAATAACCGTTCATACGCGATCTCCTTACTTATATATGCGTCGCGTTGCCGCCATTATAGCGACCGCTGTGATCGATCATGCCGTCTGCAAAACGCTATTTCAGCTGCAATATTCGACGTTTGCCCAGATAAAACCTGCCAAAATAAACCTGTCCCTTTTTAGTAGGTACAATAACCCATAAGGTAAGTATGTTTCTGAGTTATTTCGTGTTGACCCATTTGAGCGCGATAGGGTATAACTCTACTCAACCGCTAGGGATTTTATTGAGAAAGGTGTTCTACCATGAGCAAGAACCTCTCCCAGCAGGTCGTTCTCGACCGCCGCGGCTTCGTTGCCGCCACCTTCGCAACCGTCGCCGGCCTTGGTCTTGCCGGCTGCTCCGACACCAGCGCCGAGGCCGACAAGGGTTCCGCCGCCGGTTCCTCCAAGAGCTCCGAGGATACCGAGGCTTCCACCACGCTCGACGCCAAGGCATTCGACAAGCTCGTCGGCAACGGCCCCAAGGCCGATGACGATGCCGTCGCCGCCAGCACCTGGGCCACGGCCGTCAAGGACGCCGGCGTCTTTAAGATCGGTGGCGTTCAGACTTCCACGCTCTTCTCCCTCCTCAACGAGAAAGACGGTCAGACCCGTGGCTTCGATGCCGGTATCGCGCAGCTCCTGTCCAACTACATCCTGGGCGAGAACAAGGTCGAGATCACCCAGGTGACCTCGGACACGCGCGAGTCCGTCCTGCAGAACGGCCAGGTCGACGCTGTCTTCGCCACCTACACCATCACTGACGAGCGCAAGAAGCTCGTCTCCTTTGCCGGTCCCTACTACTACACCCAGCAGGCTATCCTAGTGCTCGCCGACAACGACGACATCAAGAGCGTCGACGACCTGGCCGATAAGAACGTCGCCGTCCAGTCCGGCTCCAACGGCCCCGCCATTCTGGAGGAGTTCGCCCCCAAGGCCAGCCAGCAGGAGTTCAAGACCGACGAGGAGGCCCGTCAGGCACTCCAGCAGGGTCGCGTTGACGCCTACGTCATCGATAACAACATGCAGCAAAGCGCCCTGGTCCGCGAGCCCGGTAAGTACAAGATCGCCGGCAAGCCCTTCGGCAGCAAGGAGCCCTATGGTATCGGCCTGCCGCTCGATTCCGACGGCGTCGCCTTTGTCAACGACTTCCTTAAGAGGATTGAGGACGATGGCACTTGGACCGAGCTGTGGCAGATCTGCATCGGCGACCGTACGGGCGACACCAATGTTCCCGAGCTGCCCGAGATCGGCGCCTAGGCAGCGAGCCTGGTAACGGCCGCAACGAAACCATATGGAAACGCATGATGCGCTTTATTGCGGTAAACTGTTTCCTCACTGAGTTGTCGGGGCTTCCGTACACACGGGAGCCCCTTTCCTTATCGGCAGGAGGTCCGCATGAGTCTCTCCGAGCTCTGGTCGCTCTATGGCCAGAACTATATCGACGCGCTGCTAGCAACCTGGGTCATGACGCTTGAGTCGTTTGCCATCGCCATGGTGCTGGCCGTCGCCGTCACCGTGATGCGTGTGTCGCCGCTCAAGCCGCTGCGCGTCTTTGGCGACCTGTATGTCCAGGTCTTCCGCAACATCCCCGGCATCGCGCTGCTCATCATCATCGTCTACGCGCTGCCGCCGCTCAAGGTCGTCCTGCCCTACCGCACCTGCGTTATCGTCGCCACGGTCCTTTTGGGCTCGGCCTTTGGTTCCGAAAACTTTATGAGCGGCATCAACACCGTCGGCGTCGGCCAGGTGGAAGCCGCCCGCTCGCTCGGCATGAGCTTCAGCCGTATCCTCGCTAAGATCGTGATTCCGCAGGCGCTGCGTTCGAGCGTGCTGCCCATGACCAACCTCTTTATCGCCGTCATGCTCACCACCGCGCTCGGCAGCCAGGTGCCGCTTAAGCCGCAGGAACTCACCGGCGTGGTGAGCTACATCAATACCCGCTCGCTCGGCGGCGTCGCCGCGTTCTTTATCTCGGCGCTCGGCTACCTGGGCACGGCCTTTGTGGTGAGCCACATTGGCAACTACATCGATAAGAAGGTGAGGATCCTCCGATGAGCAAGCATTCCACCTCCGCGCTCACCATGCGCGATGCGCTCTACGAGGCTCCCGGCCCCAAGATGCGCGCCAAGATTCGCATCGGCACCGCCATCTCGCTTGTTGCTGTCGCCGCGCTCGCCATCCTGGTACTGCAGCGCTTTTATGTGACCGGTCAGCTTTCGGTCCACTATTGGTATTTCTTTACGCACCTCACTACCTGGAAGTTCTTGCTTGCCGGCTTTGAGGGCACCGTTAAAGTCGCACTCACCGCTGGCGCCATCGCGCTGGTGCTGGGCTTAGCCCTTATGCTCGGCCGCACCAGCGGCATCAAGCCGCTACAGCTGGTCTGCCGCGTGCTCACCGATTTCTTCCGCGGTGTGCCGAGTCTGCTGTTCATCTACTTCTTCTTTTTGGTGCTGCCCCAGTACAAGATCGCGCTACCGTCGTTTTGGATGCTCACGCTTCCCGTCGCGCTCGCCGCAGCTGGCGTACTTGCCGAGATCTTCCGCGCCGGCGTCAATGCCGTGCCGCGCGGTCAGGTCGAGGCAGCCCAGGCGCTCGGTCTCTCCAAGGCCAAAATCACCTTTAAAATCGTGTTGCCGCAGGCTATTCGGTTTATCATTCCGTCCTTGATTTCACAGCTCGTGGTCGTAGTCAAAGACACCACCGTCGCCTATGTGGTGAGCTACCCCGACCTCATGCAAAATGCCCGCGTGCTCATTACCAACTACGATGCCCTCGTGTCGGTCTACCTGGTGATCGCAGTCATCTACATCCTCATCAACGTCGCGATCAACAAGGCCGCTGTCTATGTTTCGCACAAGACCGGCGCGACCATCATCCGCTAACGCTTTACCATTTCTAGTCATAAGGAGCCGAGCACCATGGCACAGAGCACCTCTTCCACCGGCAATCAGCCGCTGATCGAGCTCAGGCACGTCGATAAGCACTATGGCGATCTACACGTCCTCAACGACATCAATCTCTCGGTTGACCGCGGCGAGGTCGTCGTTGTGATCGGACCCTCGGGCTCAGGCAAATCGACCATGTGCCGCACCATCAACCGCTTGGAGACCATCGACTCGGGCGAGATCCTCATCGAGGGCGAGCCCCTGCCGCAGGAGGGCAAGGATCTTGCCCGCATGCGTGCCGAGCTGGGCATGGTGTTTCAGCAGTTCAACCTGTTTGCGCATATGACCGTACTGCAGAACGTCATGCTGGGGCCGGTCGATGTACTGGGCGTGTCCAAGGAGGAGGCTCGTGGGCGCGCCATGGACCTGCTGAGCCGCGTGGGCGTTGCCGAGCAGGCCGATAAGGTGCCCGCACAGCTCTCGGGCGGCCAGCAGCAGCGCGTGGCCATCGCCCGTTCACTCGCCATGCAGCCCAAGGCCATGCTCTTTGACGAGCCCACAAGCGCCCTTGATCCCGAGATGATCAACGAGGTACTCGAGGTCATGGTCCGTCTGGCCCAGCAGGGCATGACGATGATCGTCATCACGCACGAGATGAACTTTGCCCGCCGCGTGGCCGACCGCGTCGTGTTTATGGCCGACGGCCAGATTGTGGAAACCGGCACGCCCGACGAGTTCTTCGACCACCCCCAGACCAAGCGCGCCCAGGACTTCCTCAACTCCATCAAGGGTCACTAACCCAATTGCCACGCGGGCAAATTCATCAGTAACGTTTGCTCCGCGCCACCCCTGTGCCATGTCCACCCGGATTCGAAAGCTACGCCCATGATCGGAACCCGCACCTCATCGTCCTACACTCCGCACGTCGACGTCGATCCCGCCGACCGTCCGCTCATCCTGGTCGCACCACGCTGGGAAGAAGCGAAACCCTATTTGAGCGAGACGCTCTCCCCCAACGAGGAGATTGCGAGCGTCTTTGTCGATGCCATCCTTGCCGCCGGCGGCCTGCCGCTGCAGATGTCCATCACCGAGGACATTGAGGTCATCCGTCATTACGTCGATATCGCCGACGGCATCGCCATTCCCGGCGGCCCCGATGTCAATCCCAAACGTTGGGGCGATGATCGACCCTACGACCCCACCCTCTGCTGCGAGATCCGCGATAGCTTTGAGTTTAAGCTGGTCGGCGAGGTGCTCCGCGCCAAAAAGCCGCTCTTTACCACCTGCCGCGGCACGCAGTTGCTCAATGTCGCCACCGGCGGCACCCTGTGCATGGACGTGCCAAGCCTGGGCGCGCGCGAGGGCCGCACGCAGTGGCGCCATACCCACGTGCTCAACGACCCCGTGCATCCCGTCGAGGTCGTGCCGGGCTCGTTGCTGGAGCGCGCGCTTGGCGGGCACAGGCTTATCCAGACCAACTCCGCACACCACTGCTGCATCGATCGTCTGGGTAAAAGCACGCGCTTGGTCGCCAAGGCAACCGATGGCGTGCCCGAGTGCATCGAAGTCGAAGGCCAACCCTTCTGCCTGGGCGTGCAATGGCATCCCGAGTACACCTGGCAGACGCTCGAAACCGACTTTAACCTCTGGAAGTCGTTTGTCGAGGCGGCAGCCAAGGTCAAGCAGGCCCGCTAGCACGCGAACCACTCAGGTTAAAGCCTCCTAAGCCGGGGGGGCGGACACCAGCTACGGTGCCCGCCCCCCTGTATTTGATATGCTCGGTATGATTATCCCTCACAAACAATCAGAGAAATCTCGACCGCAATCGGTCGACAGTAAAGCAAATGATAAAAACGCTTGCTACGTTTATGAGGCAGTCAATTAAAATCGAGATGCATTGACCATTCCCCAACGGGGTCACGCCGCAAATCCACATGAGCATCGAGGCTGGAAGCGGAAGCATGGAATTGGCCCCGATCTGTATGTAGATCGCTACGACGTTGACAAGCAACAGCATGCCAATCGGACCGAAGCCGGACCCAAAATAGGAAACAACGATTACGCAAGAAACCACGTATGCAAGGCAGGCAGCGGCAGCAAGAACAAGTCGATAGCAAAATACATGCAGGTTGAAATACTGCTGAGCATCCGAAACGATTGCGCAGTTAAGACAGTACAAAACGACACTCGACAGGACAAACGCGCCCAAAAGGGCAAAAGAAGATAGCACCACTCGCGCAACGATAGCGCACACACGCTTCCCTCCCCGAGCCTCCGACAACCCCCACGGTTCCTCGACAAAGCCCGAACTGACAAAGCGCGGCACAATGCAAGCCGCGATGAACGGAAAGAACAATGCATGGGCCAACGGGGCTACGTTGAACAGCAGACCGCGAAAAACCTCTGCATTGCCAAATAGAAGGACATCCTCCGCCGATAGCCGAAGCGTCGGGTCTGGGAAAAAACCCAAGAAACTGTTCTCACGGAGGCTACAGAACCACATCGGGAAAGAATTAAGCTGCAATATCACCATGTACGCATAAATTACCAGGATTAAGGCGTACGCCCATTTGCTCACATGCTTCAATTCTGACTGGAGAAGTCTTTTAATCTGACGAGCCATTGAGCACACCCCCAGCGCGAAAGCTCAAGAGAGCGTAAATCAATACCGATAGACAGCTGGCTGCCACGCCATATCCCAGAAGCGTCAGCTGCCCCATATCGCTATACCCAAGGGCACATCCGACTCCAAGGTACGGCCCCGGAAGGAAGAAGATCCATCGCAAGGATGGTATAGGTGCCTGAAGGAAGGCTCCGTAGAGCGTCAAGCTCATGACAAATCCAACTATCACCACGGCCCCGCTCAATACAGCGCTGCCCGTTATCCGATAGATGGTCACCGTCTCCAGCGCAACCGATATCACCAATACGGCGTTGACTATCATTGCAGGCAAAAATACAGTTAGTATGTTGTGCGAGTAGTTATGCCCTCCACGTATTATGGCTATTGCAAAAAGAAGGAGGCAAAGCGCGCTATACGCTGCGCCAATTATTAAAGCAGACGAAAATGCATGGGCTAGAGCCCCATAAAAGCGGTTGAGACCTCTTGCCGAAGAAATTCGGTGCCCCTCTTTATAGCCATGCTCCTGTAAAAGCACCAAACAAACGATGAGTGGAACGAACAGGGATGTACCGGCAAAAGCGCTGCGCGCAAGGGACTCATCAGGCGCAGAAGGATCGATTGCATTCCAGAGGAAACCAATATCCTCCCCACAAACGCCATAGCCAAAGACGAGCAACGTTGTTCCGTTTTTTAGAAAGATGCCGAAGAGAAGGCCGAACGCCAACATAAGCGCAAGACCAAACTTCGCCGGAAATATCCTGTGCCAACGCATCATATCTGCCTTTATGGGATGGATCGCCCGCTTCATAGCGAGACCGCCTTCATCAAGCGCCTGTAATACTCTTTTAGGGATGGCGCCTCATCCCTTATGACGTCCATCGATTCCTTTTTTAGCAGTTCACCGTCATGAAGAAACAGGCAGCTTGTTGCAACCGATGCCAGCTCATCCAAGTCGTGGCTAGAGATAAGCATGGTTTTGCCCTGCTCCCGATTCAATCGACCGATAAGGGCCCATATACTCTCGATGCCCAACGGATCCAATCCATTTGCCGGCTCATCGAAAATTAGTACGTCGGTGTCGCCCAATAAAGCCGTAGCTATATCCAGTCGCCGTTTCATTCCCAGAGAAAAACTGCTCACGCTCTTTTTCTCATCGACGTCCAGCCCGACCAGGCCCAAGACGCGAGGAATCTCACGTTTCTCATCGAGCCCCCATTCCGCACATCGGATCCGAAGATTCTCAGCCGCACTGAGAGATTGGTATGCTCCGCAAGAATCTGGCACATAGCCGACACGCGTCCGCATCAGGCTCAGCTCTTTTTTCGACTTGCCTCCAAAGAGCTCCACGCTCCCCGACGATGGCTCACAGAGGCCCAGCACTATTTTAATAAGCGTGCTTTTGCCCGCCCCGTTTGCACCAACAAGGGCGCAAAGCTCAGACTGATCCACCTCGAAGGAAACGTCATGCAAAACGCGCCGTTTCCCGTAGCGCTTTGACACCCTTGATAGCCTTATCGTTGATGCGTTCATTGGCCTCCCGTTCCGCTTGATAGCAAAACCGCTCATATCGTTCCTTCTTTACTTTATCGTTTTCCATAGTTGTTATTGTTTTTCGATAACTCATATTTGTCAAGATAATCTAAAAGAAAGAACCCGTGTTAGACACGGGTCCCTTCACGCTGATATTTCGTTTTAGTTGTTCGCCTTAAGCTACTCGTCGCTCAAATCGACAGCAAAGACTGATGTCGGAAGCGACGCCTCGTTGCCTCCGCCGTCCCGCATCTGCCTCACAACGTTTTTTGCACGCTCGACAATAAGCTCCTCAAGCTCTTTCTCGCTCACGCGCTGAATAATATCTCCCGGTTGACAATCAAGCTCATCACAGATATCGAGGAGCGTCTTTAGGCGAATAGCTTTTATCTTTCCGTTTCTAAGCTTTGAAATATTAGCCGGAGTATGCCCCGTCGCTCGAATCAGATCAGCACTGGTCTTTCCGGTCTTAAGCAGCTGCGTCTCAAGCTCGATGATGAGATAGCTCATGTTTCCTCCTACACAAGCTCGTCAGACTGCTCTTGGAGCAGCGAGGCATAACTCCAGATCGCCGAGATAAACAAACAGACAACTGCGCCGATAAACGACCCCGCATCAAAGGTAGCGCCTTGGCAAATCTCAATAACGAAGGAATGAGGCACAATGTAAAGCTCCAGTCCGCCAATGGTGAGATTGACCGATCCATAGGCACCAACAAGCGAAACCGCGGCGTTAACAGCAAAGGCAAGCGCGAGAACACGGATAAGCCGCACATGCGCCTTGGTAAAGGGCGAGACGCCCCGAGAGATGTTATGGCTGATTCCGCACAAAACGACAAGCGAAACACCCACGACGAGTGCCAGGCACAGCCCGCTTGGGATAACGATGCTCCCGCCATCGAAAAGCGTCACGACACCGAAAGAATCGACAGAAACAACGTTTGCAACCGCATACCAGATCACGTAAACAACCAACGCGGCAAAAGCGACGAGCATCCCTGCAAAAACGGCTGCCATGCAAAAACCAAGCTTCCTGATATTTTCGCCCGCCTTGGCCATACGCTGAACGCTGTTGGACATACACTCACCCTCATCGACTCTATCGTTATTCGAACAGTTTATCGAACAACGATATGGATTGCATGCGGAAAGCCCCGCCAGTGCGCATGGGCCATTCACTAATCAGAAGGGGTGAGCGTGGATTTTTGGACATGTATCGAACGAGAGTGGACAATCTCCCACTTTGAGGCCGCCACCGGGCCTAAAACGGGAGATTATCAACTCTCATAGTCATCAAAGCTCGCGAGCTCTTACTCGGCCGCCTCGCGCAAGGCCGACATCGTTGCCGCATATTGCTGCTGCAGCGCATGCATTCCCTCGCGAGCGCCGTCAACGGCATCGGCGCCGCGCAGCGCTTCGGTCACCACAACCGCCGGCTCGTACAGATTATCGAATCCCAGGTTCTGGCTCACGCCCTTGAGCGTGTGCGCTGCCATAAACGCACCTTCGGCGTCTCCTGCCGCCATGGCGGCCTCCAGCTTGCCCATGCTCTCGTCATCCAAAAACTTGAGGGCAAAGCGGGCAAGCATCTCATCGCCCATCAGCCGAGCGCAAGCGTCATCATAATTGGCACCGATCTTCTCATACGCCTCACGCATGGAAATCATGGATTAAAACTCCTTTGGTCAAACTAAATCGTGGGAAACGCAACGACGTCGGCGGGGCGTGCCAACGTCTCGGCAATTTGGTCTTGCACCTCGAGCAGGCAATCGAGCAGCAGCGGGTTAAAGGTGCCGCACTTACCGTCCAGGATCATCTGGATCGCCTCCTTGTGCGGGATAGCGTCCTTGTACACACGCACACTCGTCAGAGCATCGTACACGTCAGCCACCGAAACCACCTGCGCGGCGATGGGGATATCGTCGCCCTTGAGGCCATCGGGATAACCCTTGCCGTCCCAGCGCTCGTGATGCCAACGCGCAATCTGGTACGCATATTCCATAAGCGCATTGCCGGCGTGATGGCTACCCAGCTTAAGCAGCATATCGGCGCCGATCGTGGTATGCGTCTTCATGATCTCGAACTCCTCGGGCGTAAGGCGCCCGGGCTTGTTGAGGATCGCATCGTCAATCGACATCTTGCCGATATCGTGCAGCGCCGAAGCCAGGGCGATCGTAGAGCGTTCCTCATTGTCGAGGGAGACCGTGCCGCTACGCTGGACCAGACAGCCAAGCAGCAGCTCGGTCAGCTTCTCGATGTTCGTAACGTGTCTGCCGCTCTCGCCGTTGCGAAGCTCCATGACGCCGGCCATGATGTCGATGAGCATGCGACTGTTCTTGACGCGCTCGTTGTACTGCTGGGACAGCAGGTTCGTCAGGCGGCGCTGTTTGGCGTATAGGCGGATGGTGTTGCTTACACGGCGGCGCACGACACGGGAGTCAAACGGGCGGTTGATATAGTCCGAGGCGCCCAGCTCGTACGCGCGCAGAACCATATCATCGGAATCTTCGCTCGAGATCATGATGACAGGCAGATTGTCGATACCCGATCGGCGCGACAGATCGGCCAGTACCTCAAAGCCACTTATGCCCGGCATGATAATGTCCAGCAGCACGAGCGACAACTCATCGCCATAGCGGTCGACCATGTCGAGCGCCGCACGACCGTTATCGGCCTCGAGGATACAATACTCGTCCTTGAGCATCTCGTTGAGAATGACTCGGTTCATCTCGGAGTCATCGACAATAAGCACCAAAGGCTTTTCGCTTTGGAAGGCCTCGATGGAATCGGCATCGGTCACGACCGTACCGGCTTTTGCCTTAGCGCGGCTCAGTAACTGGGCAGCGCGGCCAACGCCCTCATCGACCGTCTCGCCATGAATGCGAACGCCACCAACACATGCCGTCAAGCTCACGTACTCATGGCCCGGAATAATCGTGGAACGAACGGCATCGGACACCTGATGCAGGCGACGGGTGAAGTCGTCGGAGGGAATATTGGGCATGACAACCACAAACTTGTCGCAGCCATAGCGCACAAGCTCGTCAGTCGAACGGATTCCGCTGCGCATGGCTGTCGCCACAGCACCGAGCGCAAGGTCGCCGGCATGACGGCCACACGTATCGTTGAAGACCCTAAAATCATCAAGGTCGATCACCGCAACGCCGGCATTCACGCGGGTGCTACGGAGCTTTTCCTCGTAATATCGGCGATTGCGCACATTCGTCAGCACGTCGGTGTAGACAAGGTCCTCTTCTGCGGCCTCTTGCTCATCGATCGGACGCACCATCAGCAAGACGTGAGGCTCGCCCTCGACCTTCAAAGGGCGTAGACGGGCGCGGTACTCAGTGCCATCATTGAGCAGTTGCTCCGACACCTCATCGGAGTCTGCCAAAGCCTCAAGACTTGACTGACGCAGACAAGGACACCGATCACCGGCGAGCAGGCAGTTAGGCTCACTCTTAATCTGATCGGCCGACAGCAAACGCACCACGGGGTAGGTCTTCGCGACACGGGCGACCTCGGCGGCAGCCTCCTCGTCGGTTAGATTGACCTCGTGATTATTGAGCATATGGGGCCCTTTCGATAGTTTCGCATGGTAGCGGTGGGTTCCAAATGTTACAAGGGTAACACCTTGCCGATGCAGGTAAGCACGTGAATGCTGTTACATTTTTATGAGTTGGCAGGCGGCGCGATTGAAGCCGCAGACGTGAGGTTTTGAGCACATTTGTTAACACGGCCGAAACGTTTGCGAGTGAAGACTGTTTTGATTTTTACGGCTGCTAGAGCTCCAGGATGCTACGGACAGTCTGGGCAGCCGCTGCCGGGCGATCGCGCAGGCCGTTGTGCGCGCCCGGGATTGTCACGAGGGGGCAATCGAGATATTCGGCAGCCGCTCGCGTACCAGCCTCGCGGGATGTGCCAATCGAGAGCTCGCCCAGGAGCACGGCGGCCACCGTTTTTGACGCGCGAACGCTATCCCAATCGGGAACGCAGGTCATAGCAATCCCGTATTCGTTTGCCATGAAACTGCGGCCGTTGCGCAGGGCATGTTTGGCTTCCGCTTCGGTCGTTCCAGGAGCCTCGGGGTCCAAGTCGCCGAGGGCTCCCAAGAAAAGCCGGAGCGCCCTTGAAACCTTTCCCGCCGCAATCATATCGAGCAAAACCGGAGCTGCGCCCATACCGACGCCTTTGTCCGACACAGCCGGCTCATGCAGAATCGCACGGGCAACGAGATGGGGTTCGGTGCGAAGAAGCTCCAGCGCCACCAACGTACCGGCGCTATGCGCAAGCACATTTGCCGGAGCGCCAACGTGTTCGATCACGGCTTGCAGGTCGGCGGCCTGAGCGGCAAGATCATAGCTGCCGTCTGCCGCATCGCTGCTGCCACCGCAGCCGCGGCGGTCGTAGGCAATTACGCGGTAGTTGCGGCTGAGCTCACAAGCGATACCGTCAAAAAATGTGCCGTCGACACAAGCGCCGTGCACGCACACCAAGGCAGGAGCATCAGGCGACACATCCGGGCCGACATATTCGCGACAGGCGATCGTGGTGCCCGCATTCTCGACCGTAAAATCCATGTTGTGCCCCCGTCATCAATGCTCATCCAGTTGCACGTCAGTGCGGTTGGATAGACCCGCATTGCCTTACACCTTGTTAACAGATTAACTTTACCCGACCCGAGGCTTTTCATGGCACGGCATCATGAGCGACGTGAAAAAACGAAACTTGTAAAGCAAGAGCCCACACCTTGCTTTGGAGCCGATGCTATGCTTAGGCACAATTGTCTTGAGGAGCATATGCCTATGTCTACGTTTTTGAATGCCAGCCCCATCTTTGGGCCCGTTCGCAGCCGTCGCCTTGGTCTCTCGCTCGGCGTCAACATGATGCCGGCCAGCGGCAAAATCTGCACGTTCGACTGCATCTACTGCGAGAACGGCCTCAACGCCGAGCGCCCCTGCCATGAGCCGTATAACACGGCTGCCGTGGTACTCGAAGCGCTCGAGGCAAAGCTGCGCGAGATGGCAGCCGAGGGCGAGCTCCCCGATGTAATCACCTTCGCAGGCAACGGCGAGCCCACCGCCGCACCGGAGTTTCCACGGGCCATCGCCGGCGCCGTCGCACTGCGCGACGAGCTTGCCCCAAACTCCAAGATCGCCGTGCTCTCCAACGGCACACGCGCCGACCGCCCCGAGGTGCACGACGCGCTCATGATGGTCGACGACAACATTCTTAAGCTCGATACCGTCGACCCGGCGTTTATCCAGCTGCTCGACCAGCCTGTTGGCCCCTACAACGTCGAACACCAGATCGAGACGTTCGCAAGCTTTGACGGTCACGTTATTATCCAGACGATCTTTTTGACCGGCGAGTATCAGGGCAAGCTCATCGACAATACCGGCGAGGAGTATGTTGCCCCCTGGCTCGCGGCGCTTGAGCGCATTCGTCCGCAGGAGGCGACCATCTACACGGTCGCGCGCGAGACACCAGTCGCCGGCCTTGCCAAAGCAGCGCCCGAGGTGCTCGACGCCATTGCCGCGCGCGTGCGCGCCCTCGGTATTCCCTGCCAGGTGAGCTACTAGCAAAACCACGCAGCAGCTAGTGCCCGCCATCCCGCCCCATCAGTTGCGGTGATATAGTTCCTATTTGTGCTGTTAAACCGCTTAAATCGGAACTATATCACCGCAACTTTTATGGCCGCGTGGGTGGGCTATACTAGCTGCGAATGAAAGGAAGTTAGCCATGTATGACAAAGGACCCGTGCCCGGCCGCAACGACGCTTGCTGGTGCGGCAGCGGCAAGAAATACAAGAAATGCCATAGCGCCTTTGATGAGCGCCTCGAGCGCTTGTGGGAAGAAGGCTGGGAGGTTCTGCCTCGCACGCTCTACAAGACTCCCGCCGATATCGAGGGCATCAAGCGCTCGGCAGCCATCAACGTGGGCGTGCTCGATTATGTGGGCGAGCATATCGCCGCAGGCATGACCACCAACCAGATCGACCAGATGATCTACGACTACACCGTCGAGCACGGTGGCACGCCGGCCGACCTCAACTACGAGGGCTACCCCAAGAGCGTGTGCACCTCGATCAATGATGTGGTCTGCCACGGCATTCCCTGCGATACGGACGTGCTGCACGAGGGCGACATCATCAACGTAGACTGCTCCACGATCTTGGACGGTTACTTTAGTGATTCGAGCCGCATGTTCTGCATCGGCGAGGTCTCGGCCGAGCGCCAGCGCCTGGTCGACGTCACCCGTGCCAGCGTGGAGGCGGGTCTGGCAGCCGTCAAGCCATGGCTACCGCTCTCCGTTATGGCCGAGGCAGTACAAAAGACCGTCGAGGACGCCGGCTTTAGCGTGGTGCGCGAGTACGGCGGACACGGCATCGGTAAGGAGTTCCACGAGGACCCGTTTGTGGGCTTTACCACCGAGGCGCCCGATGTGGACACCATCATGGTGCCGGGCATGGTCTTTACCATCGAGCCCATGGTCAACGCCGGAGCGCCCGACATCAAGATCAGCAAGGGCGACGGCTGGTGCGTGCGCACCAAGGACGGCAGCGATTCGGCCCAGTGCGAGGTACAGCTCGTGGTGACCGAGGACGGCTACGAGCTGCTGAGCTGGTAGCCGTGGATGCGCCGGGCTTCACGATGGATATGTTAACCATCGCGAAGCCCGGCGTTTTTATAGCGTTTTGCCTGATAAAACCCGCCAAAATAAACCTGTCCCTTTTTGGCGGGTCAAGCGGAAAGGACTACTTGTGAACATCTTGGTTTTGCTGCCCGTCAACGACCACCATCGCGCAATTCTTGAGTCGAGCGCTCCGGGCGAGGACTTTATCTACACGAGCGCCGACGCTATCACGCGCGAACAAGTCGCCAACGCCGACGTGATCTTGGGCAACATCGACTCTGACATGCTCACGGCATGCGAGCATCTCCAGCTGCTGCAATTGCAGACCGCCGGCTATGACGACTACCTTGCCGCCGGCACCGTGCCAGCCGACGCCAAACTGTCTTGCTCGGTGGGCGCCTACGGCCAGGCCGTGAGCGAGCACATGTTTGCCATGGTCCTTTCCATGATGAAGCGCCTGCCCGGCTATCACGACTTGCAGCGCGAACATCGCTGGGAGGATTTGGGGCCAGTTACCTCGCTCAAAAACGCCAACGTGCTGGTGCTGGGCGCGGGCGATATCGGCGGTCACTTTGCCACGCTCTGCCGCGGCATGGGCGCGCACGTCCGCGGCATCAAGCGCCATCCACTCGTCTACCCCATTGTGTTTGAGGACATGGACGGCATGGACGCCCTACCTGAGCGCCTGGCAGAGGCCGACATCGTCGCATCCTTTATGCCGAGCACGCCCGAGACCCGCGGTCTGGCGAACGCCGAGTTCTTTGCCGCGATGAAACCAGGTGCCTTCTTTGCCAACGGCGGCCGCGGCGACCTTGTGGTCACCGATGACTTGGTTGCCGTTCTGGAGTCGGGACATCTCGCCGGCGCCGCGGTCGACGTCACCGACCCCGAACCGCTGCCCGCGACAAGCCCCCTGTGGGATGCGCCCAACATGCTCATCACGCCGCACGTCTCCGGCTGGTTCCACCTGGCAGCCACGCTCAACAACGTCGTCGACATCGCCGCGGAGAATCTGCGTCACCTGCAGGCCGGCGAGACCCTGCGCTGCTGGATCGAACACTAATTGTTCCGGCGTTTTGCCAAACGCCGGAACCCCTCGACGCTGCGAGCCCGCCAGAGCGGCAATCTGACGTTCAATCGTCGGGCATGGCCAAAAGGCCTATGCCCTCCTCTTTCACGTCACCTTGCTCACTCTGGCGGGCTCTCGCTGACGTTTGCTCAACCTGCAGGGTCTTCAAATTGCTAGAGCGTTGCTAAGTAATTCTTTGCGTCTTCTACGCTCATTGCTGCAACGGGTGCGTGTGAACAGAGTTTGACATCGTTGGTGACCAGTAGATCTGCTTGAGCGCGTATCGCTGCCGCAATGATTAAATCGTCTTCGTAATCGCTATGGAGCTCACGCTGTCTGCTCGCCATCCAGATGTCGCTCAGGTCACAGGGCACTGGCGTGGCAAGCTGCGACAGCACGCTAAGACAATCCCATGCAAGCGAAGTCGCTACCGTAGCGGCATACTGGGAAAGCGAACCGTGCTCTCGCCGATACCATGCCTTATGTTCGCTTGAAATCAAATAAAACAGGTCTTTGGACGATGTCGCCGCATACAGCAAATCAACCTGCGCCGTGCATGCATCGCGTAAAAACTCAATCGCCACCGAACGACCACGTCGTGAGGGAATGAAGTAATCGAGCCACACGTTGGTGTCAACCAAGATGCGCTTTGGAGTCTCACTCATAGAGCCAGCTCATCTCCTCGCCATAGCGATCCGCATAGGCATTCCGTTTGAGCTCTTCGTCGTCCGATGGCTGAGCCTTGACCATATCGATTCCCGACTCACAGCAAGCGGCAGCGAACAGCTTCGACCCCTGATCCATAAGCTCGAGCTTACGTTTGGCGGCTTTTTCGCGCTCGCGCTGTTCCGCCCGGGCACGACTGGGCAGCAGGATATCCTCGAGCGCACCGGGGCGATCGGCCAGCGATGCTGCAAGCTGCCAGAGCGCTCGCACCGCTTGGCTCGGCGTCATACCGGCCTTGGAGAGAGCGGCGTCCCCACTCCTTTTAAGATCGGCATCGAGACGTACGTTGATCTGAGCGGCTGTTGTGGTCATGACCCCTCCTTAATACTTCAAAATATCATAAAGCTCTATGGTAGATACGTAAAGCATGTATAGCATTTATAAGCATTAGCCGTACTCTGTACACAAAAAGCCGCCGAGGCGCACTGCACCTCGGCGGCCACGTATCGCAGATCTAGTTCGGTTTCACCCTTTGCATTCGCCCAGATAAAACCTGCCAAAATAAACCTGTCCCTTTTTGGCAGGTTTTAGAGCTCCACTCTTTCGGCGCCGTTGATGGTCAGGTCACGCTCGTAGAAGGCGGTGAGGGCGCGGATGGCGTACATTACGTCGCGCACGCCGCCGGTCTCGTAGCTCGAGTGCATGGCAAGCTGCGGCAGGCCCACGTCCACGGCATGCATGCTCGCCTGCATATTGGACAGATTGCCCAGGGTAGAACCGCCGGCCATATCGCTCTTGTTGGCAAAGGCCTGCGTGGGCACGTCGGCGTCATCGCAAATGGCCTGGAACACCGCGCGGCTAAAGGCGTCGGTGCAGTAGTGCTGGTTGGCGGCCTCCTTGATGACGATGCCGCCGTTAAGCACAACCTGGTTGCGGGCGTCGCACTTCTCGGCGTGGTTGGGGTGCACGGCATGCGCGTTGTCGCAGCTCACGAGCATCGAAGCGGCAAGTGCGCGGTGGTACGACTCGTCATCGAAGCCCAGCGACCCGTTGATGCGGCGCAGCGCGTCGGCCAAGAACGTCGACATGGCGCCCTGCTTGGTCTCGGAGCCAACCTCCTCGTTATCAAAGCAGCAAAAGACCGAAACGTCGTGCGCATTCTCGGCACCCAAAAATGCCTGCAGCGAGGTGTAGGCGCAGGCCAGGTCGTCGAGCTTGGGCGTCGAGATAAACTCGTCGGCCCAGCCCCAAATGCGTGCATCCTGACGATTGACCAGGAACAGGTCGCGACCCAAAATTTGCTCGGGCTCAACGTCCAGTTCGTCGGCGATCAGGGCGTCAAAATCTCCCTGCTTAAGGTCGCCGGCGCTGATGAGCGGGCACAGGTCGACAGCTCGGTTGGGCGCAAAGCCCTCGTTAACGCCACGATTCATATGGATGGCAAGGCTCGGGATAATGGCAACTTCGCGCTCGGTAGCGAGCAAGCGGCTCTCGATACGGTCGCCCTCGCGCACCAGCACGCGGCCCGCAAGTGCCAGCGGGCGATCGAACCAGGTGTAGTCGATCATGCCGCCGTAGGCCTCGGTGTTCAGGCGCAGCGTCTCGCCCGCGCCGTCGAGCTCGGGCACGGCCTTAACCTTAAACGTCGGCGAATCGCTGTGTGACGCCGTGAGTTGAAAATGATAGTCGCCGGCAACGCCGTCCTCGCCCCACGTAGCGGCCAGGTCTTCGCCCACCTTAAAGGCAACGACGCTCGAGGTGTTGCGCTGCGTGTAATAACGCCCGCCCGGCTCGATGTCCCACGCTGCGTTCTCGGGCAGGTAGGTAAAGCCCGCCTCGTCGAGTTCGGCCATAATGGTCGCTGCCGTATGGAACATGCTGGGGCATGCCTCGATAAAGTCGATAAGGTCGTTGGAGGCCTCGATATCGTCGGCCGTCACGTGCACGCGCTCGATCGTTTCCTGATCCGTCATGCTCTCCCCTTTCGCTGGGTTGATGGTCCCCTCCAGCATACCCCGCCACGCCAGCGCCGCACTCTTCATTCCGTGCTTAATTCCGCGCCGCTCACCAAGTTGAGCCATCATGTCCGCGCTCCTTTTGCGACAATTGCGCTAACAGGACGAGAGGAGCCGTCATGAAGCCACGTAACATTGCCATCGCCTGCGGTGTCGCGGGTGTCGCCGTCGGCCTTGCCGCTGCCACCGGTATCGTTTATCACAAGCAAATCAAGTCCGCCGCGTCGCTCAAACGCTTGACCGGCTACGCGGATGGCTATGACCTGTACGCAATCGACATCGCCTACGACTACGATCTTGATCGCATCATCGCCGCCGGCGTACGCGACGACCAGGCCTACATCGATGCCGTGGTGGCGCAGGTGCTGCCCGGTGTGCCGGCACATGTCCAGGCGCCCCAGTTTGCCTGCAGCGCTTTTGTCGCCGTAGATGCCGAAGGCCGCGTGCGTACCGGTCGCAATTACGACTTTAAGGACGACACCTCGGCGCTGCTGGTGCGCAATCACCCACGCGGCGGCTATGCCTCCATCGGGTTTGCCGCCCTTAACAACCTGGGCGATAACACTCCGCTTGACTCCGTCGCCGGACGCGCCGCCGCACTCATGGGCCCGTTTGCCCAGCTCGACGGCGTCAACGAATGTGGCGTGTCCATTGCCGTGCTCACCCTGGATTCCAAACCCTGTGACCAGGACACGCAGCGCCCCGTCATCAATACCTCGCTCGCCATCCGTCTGGTGCTCGACCGTGCCGCCACCACGCAAGAAGCTGTCGACCTGCTTTCCGCCTACGACATGCACGCCATGGCAGGACGCGATTACCACTTCTTTATAAACGACGCCGCCGGTGACGCGCGCGTAGTAGAGTGGGATCCGCGCGATCCGGACCGCGCTTTCAAAGCGACTCCTGTAACCCAGGTTACGAACTTCTACGCCTGCTATGGCGACGAAGTGCTGCCTAACCAAAAGAATGGCGAGCTAGGCCATGGTAAAGAGCGCGCCGCCGCAATCGCCGATGTCCTCGACGCCCATACCGGCGCCCAAGACGAGGCAGTCGCTTGGAAGGCCCTACGCGCTGCAGCGCAAGAGCCCAATCCGGAAGACATCACCAGCAACACGCAGTGGTCGGTCGTCTTTGACAACACCGAGCCTGCTGCCGCCATCACGCTGCGCCGCCACTGGGGCGACATCGACGCATTCGCACTGTAAGGAGCCAGGCCCGTCGACTTTACGCTCGCCTGGCGTTGTTTACATTTCTATACGCTTGAGCTAACACGTTTTACCCCCGTATCAACAGTGTGCGGGGGTAAACTTATGCGCATGTTATAACTTGCCCGGAAGGATTCATCATGCTTAGGATCGGTCTTCTTACCAGTGGCGGCGACTGTCAAGCGCTCAACGCCACCATGCGCGGCATTGTCAAAACGCTTATGACCAATAGCGAAGAGCCTATTGAGATCTATGGTTTTGAGGACGGCTACCAGGGCCTTATCTACAGCAGGTTCCGCGTCATGACGCCCGCCGATTTTAGCGGCATCCTCACCCGCGGCGGCACCATCCTGGGCACGAGCCGCACGCCGTTCAAGCGCCTGGACATTCCCGAGGCCGACGGCGTCGAGAAGGTGCCCGCAATGGTCCACACCTATCATAAGCTGCAGCTCGACTGCCTGTTTATGCTGGGCGGTAACGGCTCCACCAAGACCGCCAACCGCCTGCGCGAAGAGGGCCTCAACGTTATCGCCCTGCCCAAGACCATCGATAACGACACCTGGGGCACCGAGCTGACGTTTGGCTTTACGAGCGCCATCGACGTCGCCACCAAGTGCATCGACGACATCCACACCACTGCCTCGAGTCACGGCCGCGTGTTTGTCATCGAGATCATGGGCCACAAGGTCGGTTGGATTCCGCTGTATGCCGGCGTCGCGGGCGGCGCGGACGTCATCCTGATTCCCGAGATCCCCTACGACATGGATAACGTCATCAAGACCATCGAGCATCGCATGGAGACCGGCAGCCGCTTTACCATCGTAGCCGTCGCCGAGGGCGCCATCTCCAAGGAGGACGCGGCACTGTCCAAGAAGGAGTACAAGAAGAAGCTCGCCGAGCGCACGAGCCCGTCAATCGTGTACGACATCGCCAAGGAGATCGAGGCCAAGACCGGTCGCGAGACCCGCGTCGCCATCCCCGGTCACACGCAGCGCGGCGGCCAGCCCGACGCCCAGGACCGCATCTTTGCGACCCAGTGCGGCGTCGAGGCAGCGCTTGGCTGCCTACGCGGCGAGTTTGGCTACATGATTGCCCTGCGTGACGGCAAGATGTGCCACATGCCGCTCGAGGAGGTCGCCGGCAAGCTCAAGTTTGTCGACCCCCAGAGCGATCTGGTACGCGAGGCCAAGGCGTTGGGCATCAGCTTCGGCGACGAATAGCCTCGGCTGGAATCCACCCCATCGGGCCCTCCGACCCCGCCCGACGTATTTCGATTTGGCTCCTCCCTTGACTCCGTCAAAGGTCGCCAATCGAAATCGTCGGGCGGGGTCGGAGGGTCCTGCGTTTACATACTCGCCGGGGCTATTCGTCTTCTTGCTGCGGGTGCCTGGGCTGGAATTGAGTTGCGGTGAAATAGTTCCTGCTTAGTCCACAAATGGCTGAATCCAAAAACTATTCCACCGCAACTTACTGAGTGGGGGCTCTTGGCTGCTACTTGCACTGACATTTGTCCTGAAATGGCTGGTCGTTAGGGATTGCTACCGGTAGTTGCGGTAGGGTTGGGGCAGATTCTAACTAGAAATGGTGGTCGCTACCGGTTGTTCTCGGCATACTCGGCTCATTCGATTCGACCATCAAACGAAAGGAACCACCATGGATCTTGCGATGGCGCAGCGGCTCGTTGATCGCCGCAAGGCTGCCGGGCTTTCTCAGGAGGCGCTTGCCGCCCAGCTGGGTGTGAGTCGTCAGGCTGTCAGTAAATGGGAGCGCAGCGAATCCTCGCCCGATACCGATAACCTTATTGCGCTCGCCGCGCTGTATGGCGTGTCGCTGGATGAGCTGCTGTATGGGGAGGCGGTGGCTAGCGCTGATGACTCACAGGCTGATGATGAGGCGCAGAACAGCAACGCCG
Source organism: Collinsella sp. AF25-2LB (assembly GCF_003458415.1). GTDB lineage: Bacteria > Actinomycetota > Coriobacteriia > Coriobacteriales > Coriobacteriaceae > Collinsella. Next base: position 33,247 of record NZ_QRUF01000008.1, on the reverse strand, counting down.
GCACCAAAGCTTCAGATAAGGCTGAAGAGGCTGAGGCTTCTACTGAGCACGCTGATTGCAGCGATAAGCCACTTGTCGATATTTCCCTCGCGCGCGGTATCCACGTCATTGATCCCAATAAAGGCGAGGAAGTCCATGTTGGTTGGAGCGGCATCCATGTGACCAACGAGCGCAAGGGCGAAGAGGTGCATGTGGGGCCGGACGGCGTGCATATCGATACGCTTGAGGACGATGGACATAGCGTACGCACCAATGACGACGGCACCGTCACCATCGACGGCGAGACGTTTTCCAGCTGGAAGGAAGCACACGACAAGCTCGACCATCATGGCAAGCATTTCCACACCAAGGTCGGACGTGCATGGAACAAATTCCCCTTCCCCGCACTTGTCACTCTCGCCTATCTGGTGCTCGGCATTGTCTACGGCACATGGGGCATGGGGCTTTTCCTCGTCTTTCTGGTTCCCGTCTACTACGCGATTGGTGACTTCATCGATCGGCGCCACCTGTCTAAGCTGATCGAGGCCATCTACCCGGCAGCCGCCATCGCTTGGTTCCTCTACATGTGGCTCTGTTTGGGACAGCCCCATCCTGCATGGATCATCCTCATCACGATTCCCGTCATAAAGGCGCTCATGCGCTGGTGCCGCAAACAATGGAAGCACCGCAAACAGGCCTAACACGCTCCGACCCACCAGCACCCAACCGCCCCCGCCCTTCTCCTAAGTTGCGGTGAGATAGGGACTGTTTTGAAGCTCCAAAGCGCCAAACAGTCCGTATATCACCGCAACTTACAAACAACTGGGTCAGTTCCGGCACGGAGATTAGCATTGAGCTGACCGCGCGCCAAGAAAAGGGCCTATTTACTACGTTTAACTCGAGAGGGCCGACCATACCCGCCTTTTCCGAAAACTGGCAAGCCATCTACCTGCGGTTTTAATTTCATAATCTTTGTCACGGTCGAGGGTGTGGTAGCAAACGTAGTAGATAGGCCCATTTTGTGGCATACGACCCATACAAGCCCAATCTCGAAGGCCAAAGAGAGTCTCTCATCCACGCCTGCGAGCGAAAACCAAATAGAATGAAAGGCAAATGGAAAGCCCGTTTGACGGGGCAAACGCCGGGCCACCTAATGGTTGTCCGGCGTTTGCCCCGATAAAACCTGCCAAAATAAACCTGTCCCTTTTTGGCAGGCTACTCGGCGCTCTTGAGGGCGCCGACCATGTCGATCTTATTGAGGGTGCGATTGGTAGCGAGGTTGACGATGATCGTAAAGCCGAAGGAAAGCACCACGGCAAGCACGTAGCTCAGCGGCTCGACTTCGACGTCAAAGTACAATGACGGCATCTGCAAGATGTACGTAAAGCTCTCGGCCAGCGCACCACCCAGCGGTACGCCCAGCGCGGCGCCAATCGCCGTGAGGATCAGCGTCTCCTTGTTAACGTAGTGGTGTACCTCACCACGACGGAAGCCCAGCACCTTGATAGTCGCCAGCTCGCGTTCGCGCTCCGAGATGTTGGTGTTAGACAACGTGAATACCACCACAAACGACAGGCACGCCGCCATAAAGGTCACAAGCACCACGACCGAATTGATAATCGTAAAGTTTGCCTCATAGTTTTCCCAATGCTCGGCGGTACTCGACAGCGTAATCCAACCATCGCTCTTAAGACGGTTGGTAAACGCAATCTGATCGGCCGACGAACCCTTAAGCAGCGCAAGGATGCCGTTGAGGCGCGCGCTTCGACCGAATGCGCGCTCATAGGTGCTCTGCGTCATGTAAAGCGTGTTGCCCAGATAGTTGAGCGAAATGTCGCTGACCTTGACCTTGGCAACATTGAGCGACGAATCCTGGACGTGTGCCGTATCGCCCGGCTTGATCCCCAGCACCAGCTGAGAGCTCTTGCTCAAATACACATCTCCGCCACGCAGGGCGAGCAGTTCTTTGGACTCGTCCTCGAGACACACGTAGTCGTCCAGGTCGTTCGCGCGGTCATCGGGCACCACGATCAGTTGCACGGTCTCGCTCTTGCCGCCAAATGTAAAGGTGACGTTGTCGGTCATAATCGGCAGCGTCGAAGTCACGGTCACGTCGGAATCCTTGGCTGCGCTTCGCTCGTCGAGCGCCGCGCACGTCTGCGAAAAATCGTCGGGATTGGCGACCGCCAGCAGGTCGTAGCGCGTGATATGCCCGTACTGCTTGGGCGAAAGCGCCACCGACGTATCGCGGATGCCCATACCGCAGATCACGAGCGCCGTGCAGCCAGCGATACCGAAGATGGTCATAAAGGCGCGCTTTTTGTAGCGGAACAGGTTGCGTGCAGCGACCTTGTTCAAAAAGCCCATGCGGTGCCAGATAAAGCCAATGCGCTCGAGCAGAATGCGCGAGCCGGCGCGCGGAGCCTTGGGGCGCATGAGCGAGGCAGGGGTCTCGGCCATCTCGTGGCGGCAGGCGATAATCGTGGCTCCCACCACGCCCACGGCAAACAGCGCCACCGAAACGATCGAGGACACGATGTCGTACGAAAGCAGCATCTGGGGCAGCGAGTACATGTCGTCGAACACCGTAAACAGGAACAGCGGCAGGCCCACAAATCCGATGATGTTGCCAAGCACGCCGCCGATCAGACACGCCCACAGCGAGTAGTCCACGTATTTGGACAGGATACGCCCACGTGAATAGCCGAGCGCCTTGTACAGGCCAATAAGTGTACGCTCCTCCTCAACCATGCGCGTGGCGGTGGTGAGGCTGATGAGCACAGCGACGACAAAGAAGATAAATGGGAACACCGTGGCGATGGCCTCGATCGAAGAACTGTCGCTCTCGACGCTCGAGTAGCTTGCGATGTTACCGCGGTCCTGGATGTACCAGGAGCATTCGCCCAGATCGGAAAGCTCGGCGCGGGCATCGGCAAAATGCTGGTCAGCGGCGGCGCGGCGCTGGTCCAACTCGGCCTGAGCCTGGACGCGCTCCTCGCTGCCCTCGGCCATGCGATTGATGTTGCCCTGTTCAATCCCAAAGAGCATATTCGCCTCGCGCTCGGCCGTATCCAAGCTTGCCGGCGTGTCGACCATCAGCTCCTGAGCACGCGCCTTCTCACGCTCCTCACGGATTTTCTCGATATTGCCCTTGACCTCATTGATCTTTGCCGCGTAGGCATCCGAATAGGAGTTGAGACTCTTGGCTCCCTCGACGATCACGTGGACCGCGGAGTAGGAAGAAGATGTCGCGGCGTCCTCGCTCACATAGAACTTATAGTCCGCCGCCGAAGCAGCGCGAAAGGCGTTGACTGTCGAGTCGGAGCTCACATCAGTGGGATCGAGGACCTCGGCCGTAATGGTGTAATCGCCCGCGGCAAACTGATCCTTGGCGCTTTGGTTCGATGAACTTGCGTCATTGGCGGCAAAACTCACCGTATCGCCGAGCTTTTTGCCCGAAGCCTTCAGGAACTTCGAAGTCACCGCAACCTCATCGGCGCTCTCGGGCAAATCGCCGCTCACCAGCACCGGCTGATCGATGTTCTCCTTGGAGAGACTCTGCACGACCACGCGCTCGCGCGTTGTGCCCACGGCGGTGTAGGCGGTCTCGGTGTAGATACCCTCGGCCGTCTCGACGCCGTCGACCTCTTGGATGGCCGCGAGATCGTCGCGCGTAAGGCCATAGGTCGACTGCACGTTAATGTCATAGACATTCTGCTGGTCAAAATAGGCGTCGACCGAATCGCGCAGGTCCTCGCAGCCCGCCTTAAGGCCGCACATCACGCTCACGCCGAGCGCGGTGATGACCACGATGGACAAAAAGCGCTTAAGACTGCCTCGGATTGTGCGGTAGATGCCGCGGCGAAAAACCGTCGGCACCATATCGTTTGAGCTTTGAGCGGTACGGTAGGTCGTAAAATCCTGCTCGCGCTCCGTATTCTGCGCGTCGTGGCGTAGGCTGTTTTGGCGATCTTGGTCCATGGGCGCTACCACTCGATCGTCTCGATAGGCACGGGATTTTGCTGGACCGTCTCGCTCTCCACGCGGCCGCTCCTAAAGCGGATCAGACGATCGGCCATGGGCGCCAGCGCGGAGTTGTGGGTGATGATGATGACCGTAATGCCCTGCTTGCGGCAAGTGTCCTGCAGCAGCTGCAAGATCTGCTTGCCGGTTTTATAGTCAAGTGCGCCCGTGGGCTCGTCGCACAAAAGCAGCTTGGGGTTCTTTGCCAGCGCGCGGGCAATGGACACGCGCTGCTGCTCGCCGCCCGAAAGCTGCGCGGGGAAGTTGGCGAGGCGCTCACCCAAGCCAACCTGGCAAAGCGTTTGCTCGGCATCGAGCGAATCGGGGCAGATTTGCGCCGCAAGCTCAACATTTTCGAGCGCCGTCAGGTTGGGGACCAGATTGTAGAACTGGAAGACAAAGCCGACATCGGCGCGGCGGTATTCCACGAGCTGAGCCTCGTTGGCGGAGCTCACGTCGCGCCCGTCCACCGTCACGGTGCCGGAGGTCGCCGTATCCATGCCGCCCAGAATGTTGAGCGCCGTGGTCTTGCCGGCACCCGAAGCACCCAGAATGATGGCGAGCTCGCCGCGCTCGACCGTAAAGCTCGCGCCGTCGAGTGCGTGAATGCGGGCGTCGCCCTCGCCGTATGCCTTGATGACGTCTTTGAATTCGATATAAGCCATCGATCGGTTCCCATCTGGTCGGATAACTCTTTAGTATTACCCATTTCGCACCGACTAAAAAGGGACGGGTTTATTTTGGCAGGTTCTATATGGGGAAACGGCAGCTATAGATGAGGCGCCGGGGAGGCAGAGAAATCATCGATGGGGTCAGGCCGACCGCCAAACACAACGCACGCATCTCAATCTGTCAGCCAAATCATTCGAACAACTGTTCGTTTCTATGATATGATTCCGCTATCTAAGCAGGCCAATACGCAGAAAGGCGGCCAACATGGCGTTCGACTTTAAGAAGGAATGCAAGGAGCTCTACAGACCTGCAAGCAAGCCGAGTATCATAACTGTCCCGCCTATGAGCTACGTTGCCGTTCGCGGAAAGGGCGACCCAAATACCGAAGGTGGCGAGTATCAAAATGCCCTGCCGCTGCTTTACGGCATCGCCTATACCGTCAAGATGTCAAAGAAAGGCTCAAGGAGTATCGAGGGCTATTTCGACTTTGTGGTACCGCCGCTCGAGGGCTTCTGGTGGCAAGACTCCCCGAGCGGCGACATCGATTATGTACGCAAGGACGATTTCAACTTTATCTCGTGCATCCGCCTGCCCGATTTCGTCACTCAGGATGACTTTGACTGGGCGGTCGCGGAAGCCACGGCCAAAAAGAAACTGGACTTTTCTGCCGTCGAGCTGCTTAAAGTTGACGAGGGTCTCTGCGTTCAATGCATGCATACCGGACCCTACGACAGCGAGCCGGCAACCGTAGACGCCATGCATGAATATGCGACCGAGCAGGGCTATGTCCCCGACTTCTCAGATACCCGTTTACATCACGAAATCTATCTCTCCGATCCACGCAAGTGTGCGCCGGAGAAACTTAAGACCGTGGTTCGTCATCCTATCAAGCGCGCTGAATAGCGTGGAGCGTCATTTCACGCGCTAGGTTTTAAGCCAGCCAACCAGCCGCCTCCTAGGCTGTCAAGCAATTATCTTGACGCGGCCCGTCGCATCTTATAAGTTTGTTTTGCTAAAGCTGGAAAGCCTCTCAACGATGCGCAACTCCAGCTCTTTTTCTATCAAGAGAGCAAGTGTCGGAAAGCAAAATGTCGGAAAGCAACGCATCGAGCAGAATCAAACGCTTGCTCAACACCTATAGCGGCCTCGTGCTTATGGGTGCCGTCGGAATCCCTATCGGCATCATCGTTGGCGCCATCTGCGCACTCTTTGGACGCGTGCTTCTGGCAATCGGCGCCTTCCGCGACGAACACATCGCACTGCTCCTTCCCTTCCTCGCCCTCATGGGCTTGGCCATCGTATTTGCCTACCGCACCTGGGGTAAAGGCACCGATCGGGGCATGAGCCTGGTATTTGACGTAGGTCACGGACGCGAGGATGCCATCTCCCCGCGTTTGGTGCCGCTCATTATGTTGAGCACGTGGGGGACGCACCTCTTTGGCGGCAGTGCGGGGCGCGAGGGCGTGGCCGTGCAGATTGGTGCAACCGTCTCGCACTGGATCGGCAGGCGTCTACCTTTCCGAAACCCCGGCAACACGTTTTTGCTCATTGGTATGGCCGCTGGCTTTGCCGGACTCTTTCGAACGCCGCTCGCTGCTACGGTCTTTGCTATCGAAGTGCTGGTCGCCGGACGCATGGAATACCGCGCGTTGCTCCCCGCGCTTACGGCTTCACTTGCCGCAAGCATGACCTCCGGCGCCCTGGGGCTCGAGAAGTTCGAGGTCGCCGTTACCGCCTCGTATGCGCTCGACCTCCCCGGTCTTGGACGGCTGGCACTGTTGGGCATCGCGTTTGGTATGGTGGGCGGCGCCTTTGCCTGGTGCCTTGCACATGCCAAAACACTTGCGGCGCGGCTGTTCCCCAACCCCTATGCACGCATCGCCGTTATGGGCATCGCGTTATCGGCGATTCTGTTCGCACTATGGCAGGGTCGATACTGCGGGCTTGGCACCAATCTGATATCCGCGGCGCTCGACGGTGACGGCAAGGTCGCCATCATACCTTGGGACTGGGCACTCAAATTCGCACTCACCATTACCACGCTTGCCGCAGGATATCAGGGTGGCGAGGTGACGCCGTTGTTCTCCATCGGAGCCAGCCTGGGTGTCGTACTCGCCGGGATTCTCGGCATGCCCGTCGAGCTCTGCGCCTCACTGGGCTACGCAGCCGTCTTTGGCAGCGCCACCAATACGCTGCTCGCACCCATCCTTATTGGCTGCGAAGTCTTCGGCTTTGGTAACTTGCCGATGTTCATTATTGTCTGCGTTGTGGCTTACCTGTTCAACATGGATAAGTCCATCTACGCCCTGCAGGAGCGGGCGTAGATCGATGTCCAGGCAGGTGGTCTCAGCCGGAAACGGCGTCCCACTCTGAGGCTGTATTCCGGGACACGGTTTCCGCTTGGAACGCCATTCGGAAAGCGCATCCCGCTTTAAAACGGAATTCCGGGACGTAGTTTCCGTCTGAGCCTCCATTCGGAAAGCATGTCCCGTTCTTTCACGGCATCTTGGCTATGCAAAGTGCTCGAACGTTAGTCCTCGTACGCGCCCTCAAGCCGAAGCAGCCACTCCTTGCGGTCAAGCCCGCCGGCATACCCGTTAAGCGAACCATCGGCGGCAACCACGCGATGGCACGGCACAATAATCGAAATGGGATTGCGCGCGACCGCGGCCCCCACGGCACGGGGAGACGCAACGGGTGCTTCGTTTCCCGGTACACGATGTCGAGCCGTAACACGCTGGGCGATCTCACCATACGTAGCGACCTCGCCACGCGGGATAGAAAGCAGCTCAAACCAAACCTCGCGCTGAAACGCCGTACCAATCATATGCAACGGCGGCGTAAACCGAGGCTCCTGCCCCGCAAAATAAGCATTCAGCCAAGCCCAAGAACGCTCAAGTACCGACGAGGCAGCACCGTTTGTCGGATTCACCGAAGACATGCCGCCAGCACCAGAAACCGCATCGGCGCCTTCAACATGTTCGGGATCTTCTTTGAGAAGCGTGGAGCCAAAGTGCTCCTGCCCCTCAAACCAAAGCCCCGTCAAACCGCGGCCATCAGCGGCAAGCAGGATTTCGCCCAAAGGCGAAGCAAACGTCGTCGTGACCACCAGCGGCTCCTTTCAAAACTCCGCAACATAATACCGCGAATTGTGCAGACAACCCCAATCGACCCCACAGTCCCCAAAGGCGGCAGGCGCAAAGCGCCGAGGCCGCCGCCGGGACCAGGGCTCGCAACAGCCACGCGCCCCCACATCAGCCCAGCGGCCTCAACCAACAACAGCCCCATCGCAGGCCGCTCGCAGCAGCGTCACCGCAGGCGGGGGCCGGGCTTAGTTTTCAGAACACTCCGCAGACCAGTGTGGCGCCTTGTCCGCGGCTCCGAAGGAGCAGGACAAGGCGCCACACATGGTCGAGGACGTTCTGAAAACCAAGCCCGGCCACCGCCGGACAGGTCACACTACTCGCAGAGCAGCTTAGCGATCTGGACGGCGTTGGTTGCCGCGCCCTTACGGATTTGGTCGCCGCAGCACCAGAAGGTGATACCGCGCGCGGCCTCGGGGTTCGAGATGTCGCGACGCACGCGGCCGACCCAAATCAGATCCTGGTCGGACGTATCCATCGGCATGGGGAAGCGGTCGTGTGCATCCTCGGCAGCCATATCGTCAACCAGCTTGACGCCGGGAGCAGCAGCCAGCGCAGCACGGGCCTCGTCAACCGTAATGTCGCGCTCAAACTCGAGCGTAATGCTCTCGGAGTGCGAACGCAGCACGGGCACGCGCACGCAGGTGCAGTTCACGCGCAGCTCGGGCAGGTGCATGATCTTGCGGCCCTCGTTTTGCAGCTTCATCTCCTCGGAGGTAAAGCCTTCCTCCTTGACACCGCCGATCTGCGGAATCAGGTTACTCGCCAGCTGGGCGGCAAACGCGCGCGGCTCGGGAATCTCCTCGCCACGGCCCAGGGCGGCCAGCTGAGCCTCGAGCTCGGCCATGCCGGGAGCGCCGGCACCCGAAGCCGCCTGATACGTCGAAACGATCATACGCTTCACGCCGGCGAGCTGATGCAGCGGCCACGTGGGAACCAGGCCAATGATGGTCGCGCAGTTGGGGTTGGCGATTAGGCCGCGATGCCACTTGATATCGTCGGCATTGATCTCGGGCACGACCAGCGGCACCTCGGGATCCATGCGGAAGGCATGGCTGTTGTCGACCACGACGGCGCCGCGCTTGACGGCCTCGGGCAGCAGCTCCTTCGCGATGTCGTCACCGGCGGCGCCAAGCACAATGTCGCAGCCCTCAAAGGCCTCGGGGCAAGCCTCTTCGATCACAATCTGCTCGCCGCGGAACTCAACGGTCTTGCCCGCGGAGCGTGCACTTGCCAACAGCTTGAGCTTGCCGACCGGAAACTCCTGCTCGTTGAGGCATTCGAGCATCTGGGTGCCCACGGCTCCCGTCGCGCCCAAAATAGCAACCGTGTACTGTTTCATGCTTCCCCCTTTAAAGGTTGTGGCTTTTGCCCGCACGCCGAGCAGGCCGATTATTGTTGCCAGTGTATACAAGAACGGGGCGGATATAAAACCCGCCCCGTCGAAACGAAACCGAAACGAAACGCCCCGCCGAAGATTTATGAGACATGACCCAAAAATCTACCGAGCAGTCGCTACTTTTTGAGCGCAGCCAGAGCGGGATCGACCGGCGCGGAAGCCTCCAGGTCGGAGACCTTCACAATGCCGTTCTCATCGGAGAAGGCACGGTAAATGGTCCGAATCGCCAGGTCGAAGTCCTTCTCCTCGACACCGATAATGATGTTGATCTCGTCGCAGCTCTGCGAAATCATGCGCACGCTCACGCCGGCCTGGCCAAGCATGCCAAACAGGTGGCCAGAGATGCCGGCACGACCGCGCAGGTTGCGGCCAACGGTCGCGATAAGCGCCAGGCCCTCGACAACCTCGATCTCGAGCGGCTCGACCTCCTGCTGGATGTCGCCCACGAGCGAGTACAGCGAGTCGTGCACATCCCGCTCCTGCACCACGGCGCCAAAGCGGTCGACGCCGGTGGGCATATGCTCGACGGAAACGTCATAGCGCTCGAAGACCGAAAGCGCACGGCGCATAAAGCCAACACGGGGCTTGGTGCGGTCGCGGGCGACGTTGATGGCAACAAAACCGCGCTTGCCGGTCACGCCGGTAATGATGGGCTCCGCCTCGCCCTCGTCAGCCGTCTCGCTAATGATGGTGCCGGGGTCCTGCGGCGCATTGGTGTTCTTGATGACCAGCGGAATGCCGGCCTCGCGCACGGGGAACACGGCCTCCTCGTGCAGGACGCTCGCACCCATGTACGAAAGCTCGCGCAGCTCCTCGTAGGTAACGCGCGCAATGGGCTGAGCCTCGGGAACAATACGCGGATCGGCAGAATAGAAGCCCGAGACGTCGGTCCAGTTCTCGTACAGGTCGGCGCCCAGGCACTTGGCCAGAATCGAGCCGGAAATATCGCCGCCGCCACGGTCGAGCAGCTTGATCTGGCCCTCACGCGTCGCGCCGTAGAAACCGGGCATAACAAAGCCGCCCTGCTGACCGTACTCCTGCACCAGCTCGGAGGTGCGATTCATGCTGAGCGTACCGTCGTGATGGAACGCCACAACCGTCGCGGCGTCCAGGAACGGCAGGCCCAGGTACTCCGCCATCAGGCGAGCGGTGAAGTACTCGCCGCGGCTCACGAGCTCCTCGGTGGAGTAACCGCCCGAGCGGGCGCGCTCGGCAAAAGCCGCGAACTCCTCACGGATGGGATAGGTGAGCTCCAGCTCGTCAGCGATATCAAAATAGCGCTGGCCGATGTCCTCGAGCAGCTCCTCGCACGACACGTGGTACTTAACGTGCGCGTTAACCAGGTAGAGCAGGTCGGTCACCTTGGTGTCGCCCTTAAAGCGGCGACCACAGGCGGAAACCACCACAAAACGGCGAGCCGGGTCGGCATCGACGATGGCCTTGATCTTCTTAAAGTGTTCGGCGTCGGCGACCGACGAGCCGCCAAACTTGGCAATCTTAATCATGGGCTGGAGGTTACCTTTCTAAAAAGCCTCTGCGAACCTATTTTGCGCGCTCTGATACCATGGTTTCACCGATTGGGACCAAGGCATCCGAGGAGCAGTGTTATATGGGAACTTATCATAGTACACGAGGACGCACTTTATCGTGCTCAAGTAAGGTGGCAATCCGCACCGGCATCGCTCCCGACGGGGGTTTGTTTGTCTCGGACGAGCTTGGCACCCAGCAGGTCGATATCAGCTCGCTTGCAGATAAATCGTACTTTGAAATCGCTCAAGATGTGTTGGGAATGTTACTGAATGATTACACGGCCGAAGAAATTTCGGCGTGTGTCGACGAGGCATACCGCGGCACGTTCGCGAGTGAAGAGGTTACGCCGCTCGTCAAACTCGACGCAGCGCCGGGTGCTGACGCCCCTCAGACCTATGTGATGGAGCTCTTTGGCGGCCCCACAAGCGCCTTCAAGGACGTCGCCCTACAGATGCTCCCCCGCCTCATGGCCCGCACTTCCGCCAAGGACGGCGGCGCTGAGCGCATCATGATCGTCACCGCCACGTCGGGCGACACGGGCAAGGCCGCACTCGCCGGTTTTGCCGACGCTCCGGGCACGGGCATCACCGTCTTTTATCCCGAGGGCAAGGTCAGCCACGTCCAGAACCTGCAGATGTCCACGCAGGAGGGCGACAACGTCGCCGTCTGCGGCATCCGCGGCAACTTTGACGACGCCCAGAGCGCCGTCAAGCGCATCTTTGCCGATAAGGAGCTTGCCGAGCGTCTGGAAGCCGCCGGCACGGTGCTTTCGAGCGCCAACTCTATCAATGTCGGCCGTCTGGTACCGCAGGTTGTCTACTACTTTGCCGCCTATGCGCAGCTGCTGCGCGCCGGCGCTATCGAGGCTGGCGACGCCGTAGAGTTCTGTGTGCCCACCGGCAACTTTGGCGATATCTTGGCCGGCTACTACGCCAAGCGCATGGGCCTGCCCGTCGCCAAGCTCATCGTCGCGAGCGACAAGAACAACGTGCTTGCCGACTTCCTGACCACCGGCGTCTACGACCGCAACCGCCCGTTCTTCACGACCATTTCGCCGTCGATGGACATCCTCATCAGCTCCAACCTCGAGCGCATGCTCTACTTCCTGTCCGACGGCGACTGCGAGCTCGTTGCCGGCCTTATGGAGCAGCTGGCACAGACTGGTCGCTACGAGGTGCCCGCCGAGCTGCTGGCCAAGATTCAGAGCGTCTTTGGCTGCGGCTGGGCCAGCGAGGACGAGGTCCGCGCTGCCATCAAGAGTTGCTGGGACGCCAACGGCTACGTGATCGACCCGCACACCGCTTGCGGCTATCACGTCTTTGAAAAGGTCGCTCCCGCCGAGGGCGCCAAGGCCCGCGTGCTGCTTTCGACCGCCAGCCCCTACAAGTTCCCGCGCGCCTGCTGCGATGCCCTGGGCCTCAACGTTCCCGAGGACGATTTTGAGGCTATGCGCGTGCTCGAGCAGGCCACCAACACGGTCGCCCCGACCCAGCTCGCCGAGCTCGAGTCCAAACCTGTCCGCTTCGAAGACGTCTGTGACGTCGACGAAATGGCCAGCTACGTCGAGTCCGCAGCAAAACGAATGAGCACCAACTAGATCCCTTATTAAGCGCCGGCGAAAGCCGGCGCACCTTCTTTCATCAGATAACCCTCGGGATGATGACGAACGCGCGCAGCGTGCCTGGCTGTTTAGTTCGTCGTGAGTTCCGCACGCAAAGGAAAGCACTTAATGTGCTTTCCGTCTTGCGCAGGACTGTCCGAGCAGCGAACTAAACAGCCAGGCACGCCAGGAGGACCCACATGATCAAAATCACCGTCCCAGCAACAAGCGCCAACCTAGGCATCGGCTACGACACCCTCGGCATGGCCGTCGGCCTCTACTCGCACTTCACCTTCGAGCGCGCCGACAAGCTCACCATCACGGGCTGCCCCAAGGAGTTCCAAAACGAGAATAACCTGGTCTATGTGAGCTTTGTCGATGCGCTGGCCGCATGGGGCGAGCCGGCCTTCCCCGTCGCTATCGACATTCAGACCGACGTCCCCGTCGCCCGCGGCCTGGGTTCCAGCTCCACCTGCGTCGTCGCCGGCATCATGGCTGCCGCCGCGCTGACAGGCCACACCGTCGACCGCGCCGAACTCGTCCGCATCGCCACCGAGGTCGAGGGCCATCCCGATAACGTCGCCCCCGCCATCCTTGGCGGCGCCGTCTGCTCCTTTACGCCGACCGATTCGCTCCCCCAATGTCTGCGCTACGAGGTGAGCGATCGCTTGCGTTTTATTACCGTGATTCCGCCCTACGAGGTACATACGAGCGAGGCGCGCAAGGTCGTGCCGCAGGAGATTCCACTCTCCACCGCCGTATGGCAAATGGGCCGCATCGCCGGCATGACGCGCGGCCTGGAGACTGGTGACCTGGACCTGATTGCCGCTGCCAATGACGACCGCATTCAGGAGCCTTATCGTCGCCGCCTGATTCCCGACTACAACGCCGTGCGCGACACCTGCCTTAACGGCGGCGCTAAGACCATCTGGATTAGCGGCTCAGGCTCGACCCTCATGGCTGTGACCGACGACACCATCGTGGCAAAGTTTCTGCAGGTCAAGCTGCGTGAGCAGTTCCCCAAGTGTGATACGCATATTCTCACGTGCGACACGGAAGGCGCTCAAATCGAGTACCTGTAGACATCCTCCTCATATACCTGTCCGGGACGGTCGGGATATTCCCTCAAAATCGTCCTCGCGCATGAAGGCCCCTTGTCCTGCTCCTACGGAGCGACGGACAAGGGGCCTTCGCGCTGCGGAATGATTTTGAGGGAATATCCCGACCGTCCCTGCGCCTACCTTGCTGAGGATGTCTACAGGGACCCACGCTTTGAAGGGGCGCCAGGCTGATAGTTGATTTTTATTGGCAGGGGCTCTTGCTGGTAAGGGGCACTCACTAGAGGCAGGCCTCGGCGATGCGGCGCTTGAGTTCGTCGATGCCGGTACCGGTTTGGGAGCTTGTGATGATCACGTTCTCGGCAGGGACGTTGAGCTGCTTTTTGATGGCTGCTGCTTGGCGGGCCTGCTGGGTACGGCTGAGTTTGTCGGCCTTGGTGAGGCAGACGATAAAGTTGAACTCGTTGCCCTGCAGGTAATCGATCATGTCATGGTCGAGCTTACTGGGGTCGTGACGAATATCCACCAGCGATACGACCAGGTTAAAGCTGCGCTCGGAGTCGAAGAAGTCACCGATAAGCTCAGCCCAGCGGTCGCGCTCGGCCTTGGAACGACGGGCGAAACCGTAGCCCGGCAGGTCCACAAAGTGCACGTCGTCGGCCTCGAAGAAATTGATGTTGCTCGTCTTGCCCGGCGTACTCGAAACCTTGACCAGGTTCTTGCGGCCAAAGAGTTTGTTCATGATAGACGACTTGCCCACATTGGAGCGGCCCACAAAGCTCACCTCGGGACAGGTGGACTCGGGGATCTGCGAAACCTTGCCGTAGCTGGCAACAAACTTGGCAAGCTGATAGTTAATGGAATCGGCCATGGACACTCCTTGGTCGTAGGTTCTTACAAAACGGGCGTGCTATTGCGCGGCGGCGATACGACGAACGATGTCAAGCGTGATGCCGCTCGCGGTGCGAGCGTACTCGTCCAGATCGAACTCGCGCTCGCAAAACGCGTCATATGCCTCGTCACAATTATCGCTGATAGCGCGCAGTACCAGGCAATCGACACCATTCTTGGCCGCGATGTGCGCAATTGCCGCGCCCTCCATCTCGACGCAATCGGCATGCGTGGCCTCAATCGCAGCGTTACGCATGGCGTCACCCGTAACAAAGCGATCACCCGTGGCGATAGTGCCACACAGGAACTGCTTGGGGTCCTTCTCCGCAGAAGTCTCATCCGCCGAGGCATCCACAAATCCATGCTCGGCAAGCACGGCGGCGGCAACATCAGCCAACGCCGGTGTCGAGACAAACTCCTCGAGCCCCGGCGCCGACTCGGCGATGAGTGCCGTATCGGTATCCAGATAGCGCAGGCACTTGCCTATAACCACGTCGTTAATATGGAGTTTAGGGTTTAGGCCGCCCGCAATGCCCGAAAACACAACGGCCTGCGGGGCGTATTTGCTGATGAGATGCTGCGTTGCGGCAGCGGCGTTCACGGTCCCCATGCCTGCCGTCGTGGCGACTACTGTCAGACCCGAAAGCCCACCGTTCACAACGGTCAAGCCCGCCTCCTGCGACTCATGCGTGCCACTCAGCTCTTCCTTAATCTGCGCAACCTCTTTTTCGAGTGCGCCTATGATCGCGATGGTTGCCATGCCATCCCCCAAATCCGTGCAAATTGCTTATCCACGGTATGGTACCAGCATTTTGGCTCAACCGTGTCAGCACCAAGCCGTTAGGCCAGTACAGCTCGGGTATCATAAAGGGGCAAAAATGGCTTGTTAGCCGATGGCCGACCTGAGCTCCGCACGGCGCTTTTTCATACCGGCCATAACGGCATTGCGCAGCTCGGGCATGCGCGCGGTATCCATCTGAGGTACGCCCTCAAGCTTATAGGGAATGCCCAGTTGCTCGTACTTGACGACACCCATCGTGTGATACGGCAGCATTTCCAGGCCCACCACGTTGTGCCATGGAGCGATGAGGCGACCGAGCTTCTCGCACTCCTCCACCGTGTCGGTAATGCCCGGCACCACCACGTGGCGGATAACGACCTTGATCTTGCGACGTGCAAGTTCATCGCCGAACGCCAAGATGCGTGCGGGATCGCAACCGGTCAGCTTTTTATGCTCGACCGGGTCGGCATGCTTAATATCGAGCAGTACCATGTCGGTCTCGTTGAGCACGGCATCGAACTTCTCGGGGTGGTTGGGGTCAAATGCATAGCCACAGCTATCTAGGCAGGTATGTACACGGCCATCGGGGTTGTTATGCATAGCACGAAACAGATCGGCCAAAAACTCGGGCTGCAGGAGCGGCTCGCCGCCGGACACCGTAATGCCACCGCTGCGATAGAACTCGTGGTTACTCTGGAACTCATCCATCAGGTGTTCGACGGTCACCATGGTGCCGCCGTTGACCGACCAGGTATCGGGATTGTGGCAATACGCGCAGCGCATGGGACAGCCCTGAACAAACACCACAAAGCGGATGCCGGGTCCGTCGACCGTTCCCATCGTCTCGATCGAATGCACGCGGCCAAGGGCAAACGCAGAGTCCTCGGGACGAGCGTCCACACCCTCAAGCGTCATTTCTGCCATTCGCGCTACCTTGCCTCTCCTTGGATGCAACCAATTAAAATGCCAGAGTCATTCTAGCCCATGCGTTTGCGTTTAAACGTCTCGGACTAGAACGGCACGTTTTAATCTATCCCCCATCACCATGGCTGGGGGCTACGTCGAGATGTCAGGCTGAAGAACGCTCGCCTGCGGCCTTTACGCCTTAAGCGTGAGCACCGCACCGAAGGCGGTCGGGCCGCAATGGCTCGAGATGACGCCGCCGACCTGAGTCCAGGTAACGTCCTTAAAGCCCAGATCATGCGCATAGACCTCCATGTCATCGCGCAGCTCCTGGGAAAGGCCCACCGAATACGCCAGGCCAATGTGCGAGTAGTCAATCTCGCCCTTCGCAACCATGTGGTCAATAAAGGCGCGGGCGCACTTGAGCATAGAGCCGCGGAACTTCTTGGTCGCCACGAACTTGCCGCCCGTCACCTCAATGCAGGGCTTAATCTTGAGCAGATGGGCGCCAAGGAATGCGACGTTGGACAAGCGACCGCCCGCCTTAAGAAAGGCAAGATCGGTAGGAACAAAGCCCAGCAGCACGCGGTCCATGACGGAATTCGTAAATGCAAAGATCTCGTCGACGGTGGCATCGGGGTGAGCCTCGATGTATTTGGCGGTCTCGACGACAACGAGCGACTGGCCTACCGAGACAAAGCGCGTGTCCATAGAGAACACGTAGTCGCGACCCTTGGCGGCGATCTTCGATGATTGATGCGAGCAGGTCGTGGCCTCGGAATACGCGAGATGCAGAATAGTCGCATCGGGCTGCTCAGCGTGAATGCGGTCGTACACGTGAGCAAAATCCGCAGGCGCGCAGCCGCTGGTCTTGGGCATCACGCCAAACTCGTTGCAGCGCGAATAAATCTCGAGCGGATCGATCGAGCCGTCCTCGACGGTCTCGTCACCAATCGTGACATGCATGGGCACGCGCACGATGCCGTAGCGCTCGCAGAGCTCCGGCGTCACATCCGACCCAGACTCAACCACGATTACGTACTTGCCCATTATTATCACGACCCATCTCGACATTGGCTTTTCAATACATGGCACGCGCCGCCGCACTGTTGCACAACGGCGTCCAAGCGCCAAAGAGACGCCGCCCCTTGCACACAACAAAGGACAGCGTCTCCCTGGAAAACTCCGTGCTTATCTAGGATTCCACACGGTTTATTAAGGAGGGTTACTTATTCCACAAACGGTCGCTATATGCGGTAAGCGGTAGTTGGCCGCGACAACTGCGACACATTCCGTCCAGCAAATCCAATCGTGCTCCACGCACGGTTAATGCACGAGGCGGTAGAAATTCATCGATGCCGCACCCTCGGCGTGCAGCTCCATCGCCGGAACCGCCGGCGAATAGGTACGGCTCGTAAGTGCCGCCTCGCCGCCATTTGCAAAAATCTCGACCATCGTAGTGTCCGAAAGCACGCGCAGGTCGCGAAGCTCGCTGAGCTCGATCAACCTCTGGTCGCGCCCATAGCCTTCGTCACCCATGTCGAGGGTAAGCATCCCGTCTGCATAGCGCACAAAGACACCCTTGCGGATTTCGAGCTCGATCACCTGGGCGCCCTCACAGGAAACCACAAGATCAAACAGGCGGCCCGGCTCCTCAACGGTTTCACCGCCTGTCGCGCAAACGCAGTCGCCGCGCATCCTCTCAATCTCGTGCACCGGCTGCTGACAGAGCTTACCATCGCGCATGCTCAGTTTTCTCGGCACCGTCAACGCGCACTGCCACCCGCGTGCCACCGTCGGGCTTTTTGCCGTCGCATCGGGGCAACCCGACCACCCGATCATCAAACGCCGACCCGCAGCATCCTCAAAAGACTGCGGTGCGTAGAAATCAAAGCCGGCATCGACCATCGGGGGCATGCCCTGCCCGGCGATCTTAAAACTCGGCGCCTCCCAATCGGCCTCGATGGGAAACCACACGCACTGGTGCGGATTGCGGTAACGCCATCCATCGGCGGACACACCCTGCGGACAGCAAACGAGAATAAGCTCACCATCGAGCTCAAACAGATCGGGGCACTCCCACATAAAGCCAAACTTCTCGCCCAACTCAATGCGCGTCGCATAGCTCCAGTCCTCTAGATTGCTCGAGGTATAGACAAGCACGCAGCCGCGGTCGTCTTTCGTACGAGCGCCCAGAACCATGTAGTAGATACCATCGTGTTCAAGGATTTTGGGATCACGCACGTGCGTACCGATATCGTCGGGGTAATCGACCGGCCCAACAGCTATGCGCTTCTCGCCCAATTCGTCGGGGTTCTCGGCAACCACATGAATCTGGTTTTGCTCACGGCCCGTCAACACGTAGTCGTAATCATCGCGGTCAAAATGCTTGACGTTGCCGGTATAGAAGTAGTGAATCTTGCCGTCGTGTACAAAGGCAGAACCAGAATACGCTCCGCTCGAATCCAAATCGGAATCGGGGAACAGCACAGGGCCGCGATTCTCGTACGTCACAAAATCCTTTGTTGTCAGATGATTCCAAAGCACTGGACCGCCATGCGCAGCATCGAATGGATCGTATTGGTGATAGATGTGATACGTATCACCGATCTGCACCAAACCGTTGGGGTCGTTGAGCCAGCCAAGCTCAGGCTCCACATGGAACAGGAGCCTATCGGGGTCGGACGCGATGCGACCCGCCGTCTCATCCTGTCCGGCACGCCACTGCTCATAGTCCGCGCGTGTCACCTTATTTTTTTGATTAAACATCGCCGTTGACTTTCTCGTCTATGGGGAAGGACGCTCGACTCACACGAGTCGAACGCCCTTCCCCAAATGGACTTATCCTCAGATTACGCTGAACGGCTCAACTAGAAGCTGACATCAAAGCCAGCACCAGCGCCCTCTTCATCAGTGGTCGGCACGCCCTTTGCCTTGTTGTAGGCAAAGATCAAGACGATCGGCACGATAAAGGCGATGAGATTGCCAGCCACATACCACACGAGCGTCTCGGGCGTGACGATGAGCAGGCCAAGCACGCCGGTCAGACCCTGACCGATGGCGCGCACCTCAAAGAGCTTCACGAAGGCACCGCCGCAGCCTGCACCGATGCAAGCGCAGATGAACGGGATGATCGAGTAGCGCATGTTTGCAGCAAAGATTGCGGGCTCGGAGATACCGACCAGCGTCGGGATAAAGGACGACATGCAGATGTTGCGCTCTTTGGAATGCTTCTTGTGAATGAGGTACATGCCGATGGCGCCGCCGCCCTGGGCGATGATGGAAACCGACCAGATGGCCTGGATGTAGTTGAAGCCAGTCGTGGCAACGAGGTTTGCCTCGATACCCTGGATGAACTGATGCGTACCGGTAACGACGAGCGGCTGCAGGAATGCGGCAAAGACAAAGGCACCGAAGACGCCCATCCTGTTGTACAGGATATCGATTACGCCGGCGAGGACGTCGCCGATCAGGTTGCCGAGCGGGCCGAACACGGTGAACAGGGCGACGTTAGCAAGAATCAGGGTAACGGTCGGGACAAAGACGAACGAAACGACCTCGGGGATGTACTTCTGGGCAATCTTCTCGACCTTGGCCATAAACCAGGCAGTCAGGATTGCAGGGAACACGCCGCCCTGGAAAGCAACCATGGGAATGGAGAGCGGACCGAAGTTCCAGTACTCAGCACCCGTCGGGTCCATAACGAACGTGTTACGGTTCATAAGGCTCGGGTGAACCATGACGATACCGACGAGGATGCCCAGGATCGGGTTACCGCCAAAACGCTTGACCGCGCTGTACATAACCAGGACAGGTAGGTAGTCGAAGGTGGTGGCGATAATGGCAAAGAAGCTTGCGAGGTTCTTGAGGAACTCGCTGTGATCGGCGAGGCTGCCCTCCATGCCAAAGAGGCCGTTGGCAACGATCAGCGACTTAAGGCCGATGATGATAGCAGCGCCGACGAAAGCGGGAATGATGGGGATAAAGATGTCCGAGAATACCTTGAGGACCGAGAAGAACTTGCCCTTCTTGTCCGCCTCGGCGCCCTTGACCTCGGAAGCGCTGATCTCCTTAACGCCCGTCAGAGCCATAAACTCATCGTAAACCTTGTTGACGGTACCGGTACCGAAGATGATCATGAGCTGGCCGCTGTTGTACAGCACGCCCTTGACGCCATCGATGTTCTCGAGCTCGGCCTTGTTGTACTTGCTCGTATCCTTGAGCACCAGACGCAGACGCGTAACGCAATGCGTGGCGCCCTCGATGTTCTCCAGACCGCCGACGTTATCGACGACTTGCTGAGACACTACTTTGTAGTCCATGTTCCTCTCCATTCCTTTACGAAAGCATAAGACGTTTTGATGCCATTACAGAGACGCGATCGTTGCATTTGCGCACTTAAGCGTACCGTCGGTGACCGTCAGCGCCACACCCTGGCCCTGCTTATTGCAGAATCGAGCGTTAAGCGCAACATCATCGACAAAGATGGTCGCGATGTCGTCGTCGACGACCAGGCGCACATGATGAGTGCCCTCGCCCTTAAAGAACAACGGACGCTCGAGGCCCATGTTGTTGACCTGGAACCACGGATACTGGGGGGCCGCCGTAAACTCGAGCTTGCCCTCACGCAGGTTGGCGCGGAACTCATAGGCAAGACCGGACTCGGCGTCCTCGGCAAGCTTCACCGAGAAGCCGGCAGCGTCACCGGCGAGCTCGATGTCGGCATCGAGCATATAGGTGGAACCGGCATCCGCGGCGAGCACCTGCTCGACCTTGCCCGACTCGCAGGAGAGCTCAAAGGCCTCGACTGCCTTAGCCTCGCCAAAGGCGCCAAGCATGCTATCAGGAAGCTTGGTGCCGAGCGTTCCGTCGGCACGCTGAACGATCTCGAGGGGCATAAAGGTGCCACCCCACAGGTAAGAGCTGGGGTCGCCGCCCTCGTCACGCGTAGGAACCCAACCAAAGAGAACGCGGCGCTCGCCGTCAAATGCGGTACGCGCGGCATAGTACGCGCGGCCATCGAAGGAATCGTCCGCAGGAGTGATCCAAGGACCGTTGATAGAGCGAGACATGCGGTAACGGGTCTTGTTGCCATCACTGTACTCGGAGAACACCAGATACCACCAGTCGCCCATCTTAAAGAGATCAGGCATCTCGAACATGGTGTACAGGCCCGGATTCCACCAGTCGCCCTGGAACTCCCAGGTATCCAGGTCCTTGGAGGTGAACTTGACCAGACGACCGGTCATCAGACGCTTGTCCTCGCCCACACGCGTGCCGAGGATGAGCATGTACTCTTCGTTCTCCTCATCCCAAAGCACAAAGGGATCGCGCCAGTTGCGGTCATCGTAACCCTCCTGGGGCGGAAGCAGCGTCTCGGCGATGTTCTTCTCCCACTTGACGGCGTCGTCACTCGTTGCGTGAAGAAGAACCTGCTTCATCAAGCGTGCCTTGACCTTATCGCGATTGCAACCAGTGTAGAGCGCATGGTACTTGTCGCCCACCTTAAACACCGTGCCGGCATAAACATACTGGTCGACTTCCTCGTCGCCGCCACGCTCAAGGCTCTCGCCAAAGTCTTTGTAATTGACGAAGTCCTTGGTTGTCGCGAGTGCCCAGCCAAACGGCTCTCCGAAAGGTCCGGGGTTTCGCGTGTCACGCTGATGATAGAGATAGAACGTGCCGTCCTCGCCGTACGGCATGATGTCGCCTACCCAAATTCCCTCAGGCTGGTAATACACCTTGTGCATCCGAGACTTCCTTTCTCACGAGATACTAACTCGGTACAACTGCAAGATATGTCAATCGTTTTCATATGTCAAACGTTTTCACACCAATACGTCTTTTCGCAGTTCCAGTCGTCGGCAAACGGTTGACATATGCCGGCGAACGGTCATCAGAGGTGTTTGAGGAATTCTTTTGGCACGGGATGAACTACGCGGTTTTACCCTCAATGAGTTCAACGGGGAGCTTGATATTCGATTCGGGCTTTTCGCCGTTAATAAGAGCAATGATGGATTGCGCCGCGAGCTCTCCGATGCGATCGATATCTTGGCGTACGGTTGTTAAGTCAGGCATAAACGTCATAGTGCGGCGGGCACCATCCGCGCCCACGACCTTAATATCGCCCGGAGCGCTCAAGCCGCGCTGCTTCATCACGTTAAGACAGATAGCCGCCATCGTGTCGTCTCCCGCAAAGATGCCGTCAATATCGGGGTTCTCATCGAGGATCTTCGCAACGACCGCGCTCTTTTCGTCGTCGGGCTTAACGAACTCGACCTCACGGACAAGCGCGGGCAAACCGGCCTGCTCAACAACATCGAGGTAGGCATCGGTACGCTTATTGGCAGGCATGCGCATGCGGCTATTGCTGCGCAGGCACAGGATGCGCGAACACCCGTCATCGATCAGGCGACGCGTGGCAAGTTCGCCGATACTATAGCTGTCGCTCGCAATCTGAACAGAGGCCTCGCCAAGGTCGCAGTCGATACCAACCAGACTCAAACCCATCTCGGCATACGCCTCGGCACCGATATTAAGCGAGTTGACAATGACGCCATCAACCATATTGCGCCGAAGCATATCGATATAAGAACGCTCAAGATCAGGTCGATTGGCACTATTGCACAGCAGCATCTTAAAACCGTTTTCGGCCAGGGTACGCTCAACGGCTTGAACCGCTTGTGCATGAAACGGGCTGCTGACATAGGGGACGATCATACCTATTAGATTCAGGCGACCGTTGAGCATGGCACGGGCGATATCGTTGGGCGTATAGTTGATGCGCTTCATCGCGGCATGGACCTTATCGCGGGTCTCTTGGCTAATATAGCCGCGATTATTAAGCACGCGAGATACCGTAGTAGGCGAAACCCCCGCCACCGCTGCAACTTCCTTGATGCCAGGCTTAGCTGAATCCTTAGAACGAGCGCCCTCGCGAGCCATAGCAACCTCCCCCATCAACATGTCATACGTTTACATACGAACAAAGCATACCCCAACAACAGCGGGAAGACGGTAACAGCACAAGTAAGTAAACGACTCATCCAAATAATTAGGAGAGTTCCGCCTAAAGGGTGACTCCAAAGGACCCCACATGGCCGGTTTTGGGTTATTTTCCAAAACATCCCGCAGGACGCAAAGAGGCTCCGCCGCGCAACGCGCGCAGCGGAGCCTCTTTGCATGTCCGAGGACGTTTTGGGAAATAACCCAAAACCGGCCCCAGTAATCCTACAGGAGTTGAACCCTTTAGAACTTGTCGTGGAAGGTACGCGCAATGACCTCGTCCTGCTGCTCCTTGGTGAGCGTGTGGAAGTTCACGGCATAGCCGGAAACGCGGATGGTCAGCTGCGGGTACTTCTCGGGGTGAGCCTGAGCGTCGAGCAGCGTCTCACGGTTGAAGACGTTGATGTTCAGGTGGTGGCCACCCTTCTCAGCGTAAGCGTCGAGCATGTGGACCAGGTTATCGGCCTGAGTCTCGGAAACTTCAGAAACCTTCATAATGTGTCTCCTTCGATTAATAGGCGCCGGCCGAAACCGGCGCGCTAATCAGTAATCGTTATTGTTAGTATAGCACTAACAATAGTTACTCGCCCAGCTGATCAAGGTCGATATCGCCAAAGAACACCTGGTCCTCCTTGCCGAGCGCACTCGGGATGATGGAGAAGGTGTTGGAGATGCCGTCCTGAGCATCGCGGAACGGGAGCTTGGAAACCGAAGACAGCGAAGCGATGGCGCCGTGGCTATCGCGCTTGTGCATGGGGTTAGCACCCGGGGCGAACGGCTGGCCAGCCTTGCGGCCGTCGGGCGTGGAGCCGGTCTTCTTACCGTACACGACGTTGGAGGTAATGGTCAGAACCGAGGTCGTGGGCACGGAGTTGCGATAGGTGTCGTTCATGCGGATGTACTCCATGAACTGGTGCACAACGTCGTGAGCGATCTGGTCGACGCGGTCGTCGTCGTTACCGTACTTGGGGAAATCGCCCTCGGTCTCGAAGTCGACGATGATGCCGTTCTCGTCACGGACGGGGTGGACCTTGGCGTACTTGATGGCGGACAGGGAGTCAGCCACGACGGAAAGGCCAGCGATGCCCGTAGCGAACCAGCGGTGCACGTGCTTGTCGTGCAGAGCCATCTGGATGCGCTCGTAGCAATACTTGTCGTGCATGTAGTGAATGATGTTCAGCGAGTTGACGTACACGCCAGCGAGCCACTTCATCATGTCGTTGTACTTGGCCACAACGTCGTCGTAATCGAGCGTATCGCCCTCGACGGCGCGGTACTTGGGGCCGACCTGCTTCTTGGAGACCTCGTCAACACCGCCGTTGAGTGCATACAGCAGGCACTTAGCCAGGTTGGCGCGAGCGCCGAAGAACTGCATCTCCTTGCCAATGCGCATGGAGGACACGCAGCAGGCGATACCGTAGTCGTCGCCGTGATAGACGCGCATGAGGTCGTCGTTCTCGTACTGGATCGAGGAGCTGGCGACAGAAGTCTTGGCGCAGAACTTCTTGAAGTTCTCGGGCAGACGGGTCGACCACAGAACGGTCATGTTGGGCTCGGGGCTGGTGCCCATGTTCTCGAGCGTGTGCAGGTAGCGGTAGCTCATCTTGGTAACGAGCGTACGGCCGTCAACACCCATGCCGCCGATGGACTCGGTGACCCACTGCGGATCGCCGGTAAACAGGGCCTGGTACTCGGGGGTACGGGCAAACTTGACCATGCGGAGCTTCATGATGAAGTGATCCACGAACTCCTGGATCTGCTCCTCGGTGAAGGTACCGTTGGCAAGGTCGCGCTCAGCGTAGATGTCGATGAACGTAGAGGTACGGCCGATGGACATAGCGGCGCCGTTCTGCTCCTTGACGGCAGCGAGGTAGGCGAAGTACATCCACTGGATGGCCTCCTGCGTGTTGGTAGCAGGGTTGGAAATGTCGAAACCATAGGTCTCGGCCATCATCTTGAGCTCGCCGAGGGCGCGGATCTGCTCCTGCAGCTCCTCGCGATCGCGGATGTTGTCGGCGGTCATGACCGTCGGGGTGGAAGCCTTCTGGGCCTCCTTGTCCTTAATCAGGTAGTCGACGCCGTACAGGGCAACACGACGGTAGTCGCCGATGATGCGGCCGCGGCCATAGCCATCGGGCAGACCGGTGATGATGTGAGCCGAGCGGCAAGCACGCATCTCGGGGGTGTAGACATCGAAGACGCCGGCGTTGTGGGTCTTGCGCTCGAAGGTGTAGCGCTCGACAACGTTCTCGTCGACCTTATAGCCGTGCTGGCTGGCAGCCTGGCAAGCGATGCGGATACCGCCGTTGACGTGCAGCGCGCGCTTGAGCGGCTTGTCGGTCTGGAGGCCGACGATGGTCTCCTTCTCGCGGTGGGCGTTATCGATGTAGCCAGCGGGGTGGCTCACGATACCCGTGACGGTCTTGGTGTCCATATCGAGGACACCGCCCTGCTCGCGCTCCTTAAGCAGCAGGTCGAGAACCTCGCCCCACAGCTCCTTGGTACGCTCGGTCGGGCCGGCGAGGAACGACTCGTCGCCCTCGTAGGGGGTGTAGTTCTTCTGGATGAAGTCTCGGACGTCAACCTCTCCCGTCCAGATGCCTTCCTTGAAGCCTTCCCATGCCTCCTGCATTGTGTAACCACGCTCCTAGTTACGTGTAATGCGGCGCTCTCTCACACCGCTGCTTATTGAATTCTTGAATGTTCGGCTTGCACTACCGGCTTCTTCCGTTCTTCACCACACGTTGGTGTAGGGAAAACGTTTATCCACCTTGGAACTACAACCCAAAACCCAAGATTTCACCCGTTTGAGAAGGATAACATAGCGACCCTCTCCATCTGGGCTGTTATATGTTTCTTTTTTTATATCATAATGGCGTTTTTTACAAACCCGCAGGAAATGCGAGCGCGAACAACTACCGTTCACCGATTTCTTTGGTATTTTTCCTTGCCTTTGTACGACGTTCACTCTAGCTGTTATGTCAGCTTTATCAGGGTAAAGTACCCCAGAGACCCTTCAGAAACTGAAGGGCGGCCACGGGATTTCCCCCAGGGCCGCCCTATGGCGTGGCTAGTTATTTAGCTTTGATTGCCGTTTGGCATTAGGCGGCTGCGGAAGCCTTGTCGGTCGTTGCCTTGCTGTTGCTCTGCTGGCCCTCAAAATGCTTGTAGCACCAGCTGGTGACCAGCGGGGTCAATATAGCCGTCACGATTGCGCAGGCAGCAACCTGTGCCGTAGCCGTCGCGAGCACGGCGCCACCGTACGTGGCCCCGTTGACGCTTGCCATGGCAGCAGGCGTAGCCACATTGGCTCCGGCGCAGCTCGAAATGGCCGCACCTGCGACACCCGTGCCGCCCGTGAGCTTGTCGACCGCGATGACGGGAATTGCAAAGATCACCGAGCAGATCACGCCGAGCAGAATACCGGGAAGACCGCCATTAATGAGCTGGCCAAAGGTCATGGTCGAGCCCATGGCAAAGAAGACGAGCACGATGACGGCGGAAAGTGCCGGTGCCATCATCTTCTTAAAGCTGGGGAAGACGTTGCCCAGAATAATGCCGACGACGATCGGCAGGATGGCACCCACGAGCGACCAGCCGATCGGAGCCTGGCCGGCAGCGCCGAGCACGATCATCGTGACCGGAGGGCCGACAACGAGCGTGGTGATTGCGACAGCGCCACGCTCGGCCTCATTGCCCATGGTGCCCATCAGACCAGCGTACATAGCGTTGTTGGCGCCGGTGCAAGCCGCCAGCATCACCATGGCAGAGATGCCAAACAGGTTGTCGTTGAACACATAAAGGATGAGCAGCGACACGGCAACGACCACGATTTGCTTGACGGCGATGATGATGGCACCGCGGGCAGCGGCGGCAGGAGCACTCTTAAACGAAATCGTCGTACCGACGATAAGCAAAAAAGCGCCCACGAGCGGGCCTGCACCCTGCTGGGTCATGCCAAGCGTAAAGCTGCCGAGCGTTTTGAACAGATCGGGGAATAGCGTGTTGAGCAGGCAGCCCAGCAGAAGCGGCACCAAAATATTGGCACCCGGGATGGAGGACATCTTAAAGAACGGCTCCTTTGCCGCCGGCGCCTCCACCACAGTCGATTCACTCATTTATATCTCCTTTTGATGCGTGTGGCACGCGGTCGCACGCTCCTGTGCCAGAAAGAAGGCGACGGTCCCGAGTCGCAGGAGCCGTCGCCGAATTAACGTCGCGGGGTATTACCCGTCCAGAACGATGCCACCGTCGCAGTCACCGATCTCGCCGTTCACGAAGCTGGCGAGGTCGGAGGCAAAGAAGAGCACCATCTGCGCAGGCTCGCTGGCCTGGGCGGCACGGCCCAGAGGAATACCGTTGATGATGCGCTGAGAGTTCTCGTCAGAGAGAATCGAGGTCATATCGGTCAACGTGAGCGACGGGCACACAGCGTTGCAGCGAACGCCGAACCTACCGCCCTCCTTGGCGACTGCCTTGGTTAGACCGTTAACACCGGCCTTGGAGCTCGCGTAAGCCGCGGTGCCGAGCAGGCCGCCGCCGATCTTGCCAGCAACAGAGCTCACGTTGACGATAGTGCCGGCATGGGCAGCCTTAAAGTGCGGGTACACGGCGTTCATCATGGTAAAGGTGCCGTTGAGGTTGATGTCGATGGTACGGCGCCACTCGGTGTCGTCGATCTCGTCGAACTTCTTGGTGCTGATGACGCCAGCGCAGTTGATCAGGATATTGGTTTGCGGCAGGTCTGCGAAAATCTGTTCGACGGTCTCGCGCGCCTTGGGCGCATCAGCGACATCGAGCTGATAAAACTTGTTGCCCTCGCCAAGCTCGGCCACAGCGGCCTCGCCCTTAGCAGCGTTCCTTGCGATGAGCGCGACATGTCCGCCGCCCGCGACGATGCCCTTGGCGATCTCGAGGCCAATGCCCTGAGTGCCGCCCGTGACAATCGCGGTCTTGCCCGTGAAGTCAAATGCCATGACTCCATCCCCCTTTATATAAGGTGTCTCCTCGCGGGAAGTTGGAGCATCGCACGTGGCGATTATATGAGTCCCAGTCGTCATGGTGGTGACAACCCCTCGCCTAACCGCGTGCATGATAGTTCTTTGAAACGCTGCAATTCTTGAATGATTTTAATTCTTTATGCGTTCTTTATATTGCCTAGCAACCAGGTAGTTTTTGGGACATGCCTAGAGATCTGCCCTTAACTTTGCTGGCACCGACGGTGTACGGAGATCGCCTAAAGGCAGTTTTCTAGGCATGTCCCAAAAATCTTCCGTATAGGGCGCGCGTGCAGGGGTATCATCTTTCACCGAAAATAGTTTCTAGTGTTAGGGGTTTTCGGTGGAAGATACCGATTTCCATGAGCTTGGGCGTCAGCTCTTAACTGAGTTTGGCAGCATGCATCAGCGCATTTCGCGCTTTGCGGACAAAGCTCTCGGCGGCGAGATGGCTGTCATGCGCGCTCTCATGCTCGCTGGCGGTTCGCTCACGCCGAGCGAACTCGCTGATCGCGCCTGGGTCTCGAGCGCCCGCATCGCCAACATCCTGCGCGCCCTCGAAACCAAGGGCTGGGTCGAGCGCGAGCACTCAAAGACCGACCGTCGTCGCGTACACGTCACGGTGACCGACAAAGGCCGACAAGATCTCGAAATCAAACGTCGGGAATTCGAGAAACGCACCGCGGCCTTCCTCGAGCAGCTCGGCGAAACAGATACCCAAGAGATGGTGCGCCTCCTAAGGCGTGCCAACGAAATTATCGATCGCAATCAAGAAAGGAGAGATGCCGAATGAGGATTCTCAAGCTCTTTAAAAAGCATATCCTGGCGCTACTCACGGCTATCGTACTTATCGTAATCAGCTGCAATGCCGACCTAGCGCTACCTACGTATATGAGTGACATCGTCGATGTGGGCGTGCAGCAAGGCGGCATCGCCTCGCCCGTACCCGACACCATTCGCGCCGAATCGCTCGATGACCTCAAGCTCTTTATGAGCGCCAAGGATGCCAAAGCGGTAGAGGCCGTGTTTAGCAAGGCAGACAACAACGGCATTCGGACGTACAAGGGCACCGAGGAAGAGCGCACCGATGGCGGCAAGATTGCTGACATTATGAGCCTGCCCGAGACCGTCGTCCTTTCGCTCAACCAGGGCATCGACGCTGGCTCCATAGGCGACATGATGGGCACGTCCAACGAACAAGACAACAGCACAGCCCAGGCCATGCCCTCCCCCGAGCAGATGGCGGCGATGACGCCCGAGCAGCTCGCCGAGATGCAGCAGAAGGCCGCAGCGGCGCAGAACATGCAAAAGCAGATCGACGCCGACGGCGGCAAGATCACCATGAAGAGCCTGCGCCTGGGCGTTGAAGGTGGCTTGATCGATCAGGGCAAGCTCGTCGAAGGTGCCAACGATATGGCGGACAAAATGGGCTCCATGTCGGGTTCCATCGTGACCCAACGCGCCGTGAGCTATGTGCAAGACGAGTACAAGGCGCAGGGCATCGACCCCGCCGACGTGCAGAACGCCTACCTGGGCCGCATGGCGACCACGATGTTTGGTCTGTGCCTGATCTCGCTCGTCGCCACCATCCTGACCGGTGCCGTGGCTTCGCGCACCGCCTGCTCCATCGCCCGCGACCTGCGCCGCGAGACCTTCAACAAGGTTATGCACTTCTCGCCGGCCGAGGTGGGCAAGTTTAGCCAGGCCTCGCTCATCACCCGCTGCACCAACGACATTCAGCAGATCCAGATGGCCGCAACCCTGTTTATCCGCATGTGTCTGATGGCCCCCGTCATGGGCATCGTCGCCGTCATGCGCGTCCTGGCCAACCATACCGGCCTAGAGTGGACCATCGCCGTGGCCATCATCGCGGTCTCGGCCGTCGTCGGCGTGCTTATGGGCCTCACCATGCCCAAGTTCAAAAAGATGCAGAGCTTTGTGGACCGCGTGAACCTTACCGCCCGCGAGCTGCTCGATGGCCTTATGCCCATCCGCTCGTTCAACCGCGAGGAGCATGAGCTCGAGCGTTTTGACAAGGCTTCGCTCGACCTGATGACCACGCAGCTCTACACCAACCGCGCCATGAGCTTTATGATGCCGCTCATGATGCTCGTCATGAACTGCATCACCGTGCTTATCGTCTGGTTTGGCGCGCAGGGCGTGTCCGACGGCGTGATGCAGGTCGGCAACATGATGGCGTTTATCTCCTACACCATGCAGATCGTCATGGCGTTTATGATCCTCACCATGGTTTCGGTCATCCTGCCCCGCGCCGAGGTCGCAGCCGAGCGCGTGGAAGAGGTCATCACCTGCCCCACGAGCATCAACGACCCCGCCTCGCCCAAACTGCCCGCGGTCAGCGCGCCGCGCGGTGAGCTCACCTTCCGCGACGTGAGCTTCCAGTATCCCGATGCCCGCGCCGACGTCATCAGCGGCGTGAACTTCACCACGCATGCCGGTCAGATGCTCGGCATCATTGGCTCCACGGGCTCGGGCAAGTCCACGCTCGTACAGCTGATTCCGCGCTTATACGACGTCACGGGCGGCAGCATTTCGCTCGACGGCATCGACGTGCGCGACATGACCCTTTCCGAGCTTCGCCGCCGCATTGGTTACATCCCGCAGCAGGGTCGCCTGTTCTCGGGCACCGTCGAGAGCAACCTCAAGTTTGCCGGCGACATGGTGAGCGATGATGACATGCACCGGGCGGCACGCATCGCCCAAGCCGAGGACTTTATCGCCGAGCGCGAGGGCGGCTACGACTCCCCCATCAGCCAGGGAGGCTCCAATGTCTCGGGTGGTCAGCGCCAGCGCTTGGCCATCGCCCGCGCATTGGCCAAAAAGCCCGAGGTTGTGGTGTTCGATGACTCGTTTAGTGCCCTCGACTACAAGACCGACGCGCGCCTGCGCGAGGAGCTGGCCAAAAACGTTACCGACGCCGCGCTCGTGGTCGTGGCCCAGCGCATCGCGACTATCATGCACGCCGACCAGATTATCGTGCTCGACGACGGTCACGTGGTGGGCACCGGTACGCACGAGGAGCTGCTGCACAGCTGCCCGGCGTACCTGGAGATCGCACAGTCACAGCTTTCCGCCGAAGAGCTGGGGCTTACCCAAGAAGAAATTGCAGCCGTCACGGAAGGAGGCGAGCGCTAATGGCAGACGAGACCAAGACTCAGATTCCCAAGCCCACCCGCCAGCGTGGTCCCATGGGCCGCATGGGCGGCATGCGTCGCGGCGAAAAGGCCAAGGACTTTAAGGGCACCATGAGGCAGCTGCTCGGCTATATCGGCCAGCACAAGATTGCCGTGCTTGCCGCCGTCGCCTTTGCCGTGTGCTCGGTCATCTTTAACATTGTGGGACCCAAGGTGCTCGGCCAGGTTACCACCAAACTGTTCGAAGGCCTGGTTGCCAAGGTCAACGGCACCGGCGACGTCGACTTTGCCTGGATCGCCAAGACGCTCGGCTTTTTGCTCTGCCTGTATCTGGCAAGCTCTGTTTGCAGCCTCATCCAGGGCTGGCTCATGACCGGCGTCACGCAAAAGATCTGCTATCGCATGCGCAAGGAGATTGCCGCCAAAATCGCCGTCGTGCCGATGAGTTACTTTAACGGCCACAGCAAGGGCGACGTACTCAGCCGCATCACCAACGACGTCGACACGCTGGGTCAGTCGCTCAACCAGAGCGTGACGCAGCTCATCACGTCGATAACGCAGATTATCGGCGTGCTCGTCATGATGCTGTCGATCAGCCTGCCGCTCACCGGCGTCACCGTGCTCACGCTGCCGGCAGCCGCGATTATCCTGGCCGTGATGATTCACTTCTCGCAGCCGTACTTCCGCGAGCAACAGCAGGTTCTGGGCGCGGTCAACGGCATTATCGAGGAGGACTTTGCCGGCCAGAACGTCATTCAGGTGTTCGACCGCGCCGAGGCCTCGATCGAGGAGTTCGACCGTCAAAACGACCGGCTCTTTATTAGTGGCTGGCGCTCGCAGTTCCTATCGGGCCTGATGATGCCGCTTATGAGCCTGGTGGGTAACATGGGCTACGTGGGCGTCGTCGTGGTGGGCGCGCAACTTGCGCTGACCGGCAATGCCACGCCCGGCGACATCCAGAGCTTTATCCAGTACGTGCGCAACTTTACGCAGCCGGTGCAGCAGCTGGGCAACGTGAGCAACACGATGCAGTCGATGGCCGCTGCCACCGAGCGCGTCTTTGAGTTCCTAGCCGCGCCCGAGGAGGAGCAGAAAGCCGACGCGCAGATTCCCGAGAAGCGCCCCGGCCACGTGGAGTTTGACCATGTCAAGTTTGGCTACACGCCCGACAAGACCATCATCCACGACTTTAGCTGCGAGGCGCAGCCCGGCCAGACCATCGCCATCGTCGGCCCCACCGGCGCCGGCAAGACCACGCTCATCAAGCTGCTGCAGCGCTTCTACGATGTGGACGGCGGTTCGCTGCGCGTCGAGGGCATCGACGTGCGCGATTGGGATCGCGCGGCGCTGCGCGGCGAGTTTGCTATGGTACTGCAGGATACCTGGCTGTTTAACGGCACGATCCGCGAGAACATCCGCTACGGACGCCCCGACGCGAGCGATGCCGAGGTCGAAGCCGCTGCACGCGCCGCACGCTGCGACCACTTTATCCATACGCTCGCCGGCGGTTACGACTTTATGATCAACGAAGAGGGCACCAACCTCTCGCAGGGTCAGCGCCAGCTCGTGACCATCGCCCGCGCCATTCTGGCCGACCGTCCGGCGCTGATTTTGGACGAGGCGACCTCCAACGTTGACACTCGCACCGAGGAGCTTATTCAGCGTGCCATGGATGCGCTGATGCAGGGCCGTACCAGCTTTGTCATCGCGCACCGCCTGTCCACGATCCGCAACGCCGACGTGATCTTGGTAATTCGTGACGGCGACATCGTCGAGAAGGGCACGCACGACGAGCTGCTCGCCCAGGGCGGCTTCTACGCCGACCTGTACAACTCGCAGTTCGACGAGGCGGCGTAGATACGGCCGCAGAGAAATGATGACGCCCGAGAACGGGGGCGCAGGACAACCTGCGCCCCCGTTTTGTGTCCTTCGAGCCTCGAAACGCCTTCCCCGAGACCTCATTGACGGCGCTTTCCAGACCCCGTGGGCAAAAAAGGGCAAATATGAGTACTGTCACCTTTTTAGTAACAGCCAAAACCACCTCAAACGACCTCTTTGCGGCCCCTATACGGGTGGCGCGCGCAGACGTGGTGTAAGAGCGTCCCGAGGTC
>NZ_QRUF01000007.1 GCF_003458415.1 Collinsella sp. AF25-2LB | reverse complement strand
GCCTCCCATTTCTTGTGTCCAAGAAATGGGAGGCAGTTCACCACGTCACCGGGGCGCGTTGTTCAGCGCCGCCGGGGCGCTCCACTCAAACGACAAGAGACGTCTTACGCAAGCGCCCGCGTCCGTGGATAAAACCACGGGCGTGGGCGCTTCACTTTATTCCCAGCCCTTCCACACGTCAGGCTCGTAGCCAACGGTTGCCTGGCGGCCGTTGCGAACGATGGGCTCACGAAGAATCTGCTGGTTATCGAGCACCTTTTCGAACTTCTGGTCGGCAGCAAGATACTGTACGAGCGCAACCGTGTCGGCATCTTTCGCCTTTGGATCGATCACAGCGTCGATCCCGCCGACGGCGCGCGCCACGCTTTCGAGCTCGCCTTTGCTCATCCCCTTTTCCTTCAAGTCGATGAACTGGAACTTCACACGACGTTCCTTGAAATAGCGCTGCGCCTTCTTAGTATCGAAGCTTTTCTTCGTGCCGAATATCTGGATGTTCATACGTACCGCCTTCGCTCAATTCTCGTCCGTCCATGATACGACAAGGGAGCCGAGCAAAAACAGAGCAGGCGGAGATGGAGGAGGACGGCGACCGACCGTCGGCAAGAGTCGGCCGGATCGGACTGGCGCCCAGCGCGCGCCGGCGACACGCTCGCAGCTGCACACATAGCCGATGTACAAGCTCGCCGCGGCGTTCCCTCGCCCCGCGGTGTGGCGATAGAGAAGCACGCCACCCGTCAACGATGGCGCCTCGGTGAAGAAAATCAACGTCTGGGTTACATCCCTTGAAAGGGGCGAAGACGGCTGCTAGAATACCTCCCCGCTATGAAGGATTTGACCAAAGCATACATCGCAATTCGGCGGCCCCTGGTATACGGGGCCTCTCCTGTTGTTCCCCAAGTGCGCTCTGAGCAGCCGCTTTCTTCCTGTCGTATCTGATGCACGCATAGCACGTGCATGTTATTTCGCCCGTGGGCCGGCGCGCCTTCGGCGAAGAATCGAATAGATACGAAGGAAGCTTATGTCTGATAATTGTACGGTCGCGCCCGCCAATGGGCGCATTACCGGTACCCAGATCCGCATCGTCGCGGTCGTCGTCCTGGGTGCCTTCTTGGCGCTACTGAACCAAACGGTGATGTCGCCTGCGCTGCCGGTCATCATGTCCGATTTCGCCATCGATGCCTCGACTGCCCAGTGGATCATGTCCATATACCCGCTGGTGAGCGGCATCATGGTCCCCGTTTCGGCGTTCCTTATCGACAAGTTCAGCACCCGCGCGCTATTCTTCGGGGCGACGCTGGTGTTCGCGCTGGGCACGCTGCTGTGCGCCGCAGCCCCTGATTTCCTGTTCCTCATCATCGGTCGCGTGTTGCAAGCGGCGGGCTCAGGCGTGCTCATGCCGCTTGTCTCGGTGGTTCCCATGCTGGTGTTCCCCGTCGAGAAACGAGGAACGGCTATGGGCATGGCGGGCATCGTCATGTCGGCGGGTCCCGCGGTCGGCCCCGTCGTAGGCGGTGCGGTGATCGACACGTACGGCTGGCGCACCATGATCGGCGCCATCGTCCCCCTCGCAATTCTCGTGCTGGTGCTGGGCGTGTTCATGCTGAAAAACGTGGGCGAGCTGAAGAACCCCAAGCTCGACCTGCCCTCGGTCGTCCTCTCCACCATCGCCTTCGGCGGACTTCTCTACGGGTTCTCGAGCGCCTCGTCGATGGGTTGGGGCAACCCCGTGGTGCTCGGCTCGATCGTCGCGGGTGTCGTGTGCTTGGTGCTGTTCGTCGTACGCCAGGGCAAAATCGAGGACCCGCTGCTTCAACTGGGCACGCTCAAGACGCGCGATTTCCGCGTGGCCGCCATCATCGTCACGCTCATCAACGCCGCATGCCTGGTCACCAACACGCTGTTGCCGTTGCTGCTGCAAACCTCGCTTGGCGCTTCGGCCTTCGAAACCGGCATGGCCATGCTTCCCGCCGCGGCGGTGGGCATCATCATCAGCCCTATCTCCGGCGTGGTGTTCGACAAGTTCGGTCCGCGTGCCATCTCGATCGTCGGCCTGGCCCTCATGACCGGCGCCCTGTTCCTGCTCTCGCTTTCGACGGTAAACACGCCCATCTTGGTGGTTGCGCTGTTCTGCATGCTGCAGTCCGCCGGCCAGTCGCTCGCGAACATGCCGGTGAACACATGGGGTGTCAATGCCTTGAAAAATGACATGATCGCCCACGGCAACGCCATCGCGAACACCGGCCGCCAGGTCGCCGGCGGTTTGTGCACGGCGCTCATCATCACGGTCATGACAAGCGTCACCGCGTCGGCCGGCGTCGATGCGAGCATCCAAGTAGCCACCGCCGTGGGCGCGGGCGTCGCTTACAAGGTGTGCGCGGCAATCGGCCTCGTTTCCCTTATCTGCGCCATATTCAGCGTGCGCACCAAGAAAACCGCACCGAAAACGAAGGAGGCATAAGCGATGTCCGAGATTCTGTCCGAGCGCATCCCGCTCGAGCTCGAGGGGACGCCCGTTTCGAGCATCATGATTGAAGAGCCGTTCACCTGCACGCAGGATTGCACGATTTCCGACGTGGTGCGCATGCTCGCCGAAAACGAGGTGAGCAGCATGCCCGTAATCGATGAGCGCAACCAGGTGGTCGGGTTCATCTCCGACGGCGATGTCATGGGAGCCATCGCGCAGCATCGCGCTCACACCATCTTCACGGGCGGCGACGCGTCCATGCTGTACTTCGACGATCAGAGCCTTGAGCAGCGCATCGAAGACCTGAAGGATCGCTGCGTCATGGATTTCGCGACGCGCCAGGTAGTGTGTGCCCGTCCCGAGCAGAGCATCGCCCGCGTCGCCGCGCTGCTGGCGAAGAAGAAGTTCAAGAAGCTTCCTGTGGTTGATGACGAGGGCAAACTCGTGGGGGTCATCCGCCGCTCCGCCATCACCAAATACATCTTCGGCATCCTTTTCCAATAGGGGCAGGTCGCACTTGAGGCGAACATCTCGAGGCATCGAGCCAGCAACTGGACCAGACAACCTTGACACGCACGCGCTTTCCCTCGATGCTTCGGTAAGGGGAGCTGCGAAAATCGCAGCACGGGTGATCGGCGCCGCGCCCCCGAAGGCAAAAGCGAACACGGGAGCGATACGATGGGAAAAGTCCTGGACGAAGATTTGGTTTATGAGATTCTCTCCGTCGTGGCAGAGATTCCGGCGGGATGCGTCGCCTCGTACGGTCAGATAGCGCGCCTCATCGGCAGGGAGAAAAACTCTCGCCTGGTCGGAGCGGTGCTGAGCGAGGCGGATCGCTACGGCGATTATCCCTGCCACCGCGTCGTCAACCACGCGGGACGCCTCGCGCCAAACTTCCCCGACCAGCGAGCACTACTGACGGAGGAAGGAGTCGCCTTCCGAGACAACGGCTGCGTCGACATGAAAAAGCACCAGTGGAACGAGTAGCCAGGCAGCGTAGCGTCGAAAGGAGCGACGCCACGGGGAACGACCTGCGCCCCGCCGCCGGACAACCTATGGCAAAGTGACACGTCCCACAAAGAGCGGCGCACCAGTACGAGACACGACCGCGACGTAAAAAGACCCTATGATACTCGTAAGCATCTATCTGATTGCCCGCCTCGAGGTACCCAAAGAACGAGAGATGCCGAAACCCCTAGACAAAGAAAAAGGTCGGGAGCTTTTATGCTTCCGACCTGAAGTTTCATGGTCGCGGGGGGCGGATTTGAACCACCGACCTTCGGGTTATGAGGTCGCTACGACGTTGTTTCATTCAGACATTTCGACCCAAATTGAAGTCAATATAACTCCAGGTCATTTGATGTTTTCATAGATTTACGAAAGAAAAGTACGCGGAATAATTCGACCCAAATTCGACCCACAACGAGCTTGAAAGCGGTCAGGCGGAGCATTACCCTTGGGGTGTGACCCCACGCAGGGCCCACCACCAAGGGTAATGCCCACTCGCCCCAGCCCTTTGCGCCATTCCGCGCAACCGAGCGCGATTCTCAGGCACTTCAGGCAAGGAACACGATGAACGACCGACCTCTCGTCATAGGCAAAGGAACGAAGCAACGCCGCGACAAATACACGTGGCGCTACCGTCACAGCCTCGGCAAGGATCCGGTCACGGGCAAATACCGCTATTCGCCGTGGCAGACCATACATACCACCAAAAGCCGAGAGGTCGACGCCGCACTCGAAGCCTACAAGGCAGAACTCAACAGCGGCACCTACGTCCAAAAATCGAGGGACACCGTCGGCTCGTACGCAAAAAAGTTCCACGACAACCGCGAAGGAACCATCACGCCGCTCGCCTACTCGACATCCTACTCAATCGAGAACGGACGCGCACATCACATGCGTGATGCTCATGCTCGACACCGACATGAGAAGGGCAGAAGCCCTCGGGATGACGTGGTCCGATGCCTCCGTCGAGAACAGAAGCATCCTCATTGAGCAGCAGTTCGCGGCCGATCGAAGCGTTCGCTCGCCCAAAAGCAAGAAAAGCGTGCGGAGGATCTCGATAAGCGAGACGCTGACGTCGTATCTCGAATTCTGGAAAAAGGAGCAGGCCCGCGAAATGGAAGCCTTCGGCCTGGAACAAGTCAAAGGCACTCCGCTCGTCCACTCATTCGAACGAACGAAAGACAGGCATCCCCAAGTCAACTTCATGGACCTGAATGGGTTTTCGCGCTGGTTCAGAAACTTCAGCGTCGAGAACGGGTTCGGCAAGTTCGAAGGCGTTCGAACATACCATTATGTGAAGGAAACTGTCGACGGGGAAACGATTTCGAAGCGTTATGAGCATAAAGAGTGGCTCGAATTGAGGGATTACCTCAGGAAGCATCCCAAGGTTCGCGAGGCGAGGCATATCAGCACATATGAGAGCGAGCACCTTCCTTACGGATATTCGGGCCTATCGAGCCACACCGCTACTGCCGCTACTGCCCGCTACTGCCCGCTACTGCCCGCCAGCTTCCGAACCAGCGGGCGGTAGCAGCACCCCGAACATCTCGCCGACAGCGCAGAGAGTCGTCGACCTGGCGGCCAAGGCCGACATCGAGGACGTGATGCTGTGCGACCTGCCCGGCGTCCTGTCCTTCCTAGGGCTGCCACCTGAGACGGAGATGCCGCCGGGCAACAAGGGGAAGACGAAGCTCAAGAAGCTCTACAGGAAGGTGGCGCCGAACAAGGCATACCACTCCGGCGAGCGCGCCAAGGATTTGATCTCGCACCTCGACATGGCAGAGATCAGGGCATCGGCGCCCGTCCCGCTCGGAGAGATAGACAGAGCGGTCGTAAGCGGCTGATGTAACTTCTGACACCCTAGAACTTACATCGAGCCCCGATTCGAGCTCGGGGCTCTTTTCGTCTAGATTGGGGACGCATGGCCGGACGAAAACAATTTGCGTCTGGTAATAAGCGTACGAAAGCGCAATTTACGTCTTAATTCCGTACGCAAATCAAGACGAAAATCGTTTACGTCTGCTTTAAATCCGTACGAAAACGGTTTTCGTCTTGCAGGGCAGTTACCGCTTCTACAGTTCAACTTCCAGTTCGGCTTTGTGTTCGTAGAGGTAATTGCGCATGTAGGGGATGGCAAATGAGACCTTGCCGTACGAGGGGGCCTCGATAATCGATTCTCTTAACAGGCGGCTGCGGACGGAGCTCACCTGTTGAGGCGTTTTGTTTAGGCCATCGGCAACCATGCTAGTCGAGCTCGTCTGCCCCAAAGACGCCATGCTCAGCAGATAAGCGATGCACGTGGGCGGAATGCGCCGCAGCGCGGGCTCAATCACCATGGCGCAGAAGCGTTCGCGTGCCGTTGCAATGCCACGCTCGGCTTCTTCTTCTCCAATAATCGCTGTATGTGCACGTCTTGCCAACTGCCATGCGTAGTATCCAACGAGTTGGATCATGAAAGGATAGCCTTGCGTTGCCTCGGCAAGTTGGCCGGCAATACCTGGCTGCAACTCCATGCCAGACGCTTCAATGGTTTCCTCGAGGGAGTACGACACTTCGGTTACTGCCACAGCCTTCAGATCAAAGGGGAGGGCACGGCGCAAAAACGTAAGTGTCTTTCCGTTGATGATGCTTTCAATCATCGAAGGCAGCCCAGCAAAAACAAAGGCGATATCAAGGTCTTCGCCGATAACCTGCTGAATCGCAATGGAGAGCGTTCGGACCTCATCGAGCTCTGCGTCTTGAACCTCGTCGAGAGTGATGAGCAGGCCATTTCCATTCTTGGATATTGTCTGTCTCATGGCGTCGCGTAGCGATGGGCCGATTCGCTCAATATCTATGCTGCCGATGGATATGCCAGCTACGGTGGGCTCAAATCTGGCGTGTTTGGCCTGGAATTTGGGCTGCAGCTGTTCGAGAATGCGCTGGCAAAGTCCCTCGGTTGCGACCTCTTTTATGACCGTCCAGCCACGGCTTTGCGCCAAACGTGAGCACTTGTCAAGGAGGACCGTCTTGCCCGTTCCACGGACGCCGGCTATGCGCATTAGGCGCCCAGGGGCACCAGGCCCGTTGGTGAGGCCTTCACTGAATTCTTCAAGTACATCTTCGCGGCCGATAATCGTGGGAGGTGTTTTACCTGCTGTGGGCTTAAAAGGGTTTGTTTGCATGTGAGCCACCTTTGCTCAAGATATAGCAAAGTATAGCAAAGTATAGCAAAGTATAGTGAGATATAGCAACGTATAGCGCTGTTCGCGGGTTCTTACGGTGGTGCTATTTCCCGAATGCCGCGCGCACAAAGCGCTGGGCGAACAGCTTGTTGGCGACGTTGATGACATGGCCCAGGAACAGTGCCGAGATGGCGGTCGTGACGCCAAAGCCGCCCAGGTTGTACATAAAGATCAGCGACAACGCGAGCGAGGCGGCGACATGTGAGCAGTCAAACACGACTTTTACGTCACCAAAGCGGCGTT
Source organism: Collinsella sp. AF25-2LB (assembly GCF_003458415.1). Lineage (GTDB taxonomy): Bacteria > Actinomycetota > Coriobacteriia > Coriobacteriales > Coriobacteriaceae > Collinsella. The sequence goes on along the minus strand of NZ_QRUF01000007.1, from coordinate 99,143 downwards.
TAAGCTTTTCGGCAATGACTTGCACCAAGCCGTCGGGCGCGTTGGGGACAACGCCCATGTTGACGACGAGACTTACGCCAAATGCGGTGACAGCGAGGGAGAGCAGCATGGTCGCAATCTGTGTGGGGAGTGCCGTGGGATGCAGTGGGTTGACCGCCATGAAGAGGTCGGTCAAGCCGCCAATCAGCGTTGAGAAGAACAACTCGAGCAGGATGCGCGGCTGGAACTCGCTTCGCAAGATGGCTAATTGCGCCACGATGTAGGCGACGTAGGTTGCGGTGATCCAAAAGCCGAGCGTCTTGCCAGTGAGCATGGATAGGGTTGTGGCAAAGCACGTGAGCGCGGCGACGCCCAGGCCGGATGCCGTCTGGAGACTCATACCGAGTGCCAGTACTGCAACGCCCACCAGATACATCAGCATTCTGATGACGGTATGGCACCAGTCGATGTTCTCGCCATGCATGATGATGAGCGGTCGCATGTTGCTACCCGTCCTTTCGGTTGTGTGAAAAAGCTGACCCGGGCCGGCAAAAGAGGGTTATCGGAGGCACTGCTGCAAAAGCAGAAAAGCCGGCCCCACGGTCAGTCGTCTAGGAAGTGTCTCGCTGTGCCGGAATGGGACTAAAGGTCCAACGAGACGGGAAGAAAGCAAATGGCATTGCGTGGGCGATAAGATGCCAAGATGGTAGGGTGCGTCTTAGCATCATATTGCCCACGCTCAACGAAATCGGTTTCGTTTGAGCCTAAGTATACGACGGGATTTTATTTGCGAAGAGAAAAACAATAAAAAGGTGAACGTTCACCTAATTGCAACAACTCGTTGGCTGTAGTTGCGGTGGAATAGTTCCTGTTTTTGCTGCTGAAGGCCTTGAGCAGGAACTATTCCACCGCAACTTATGGGGGGGCGGGGGATGCGATAGTATTGCATGGTGGTATTCGATTAACCGAGGCTTCATCCGAGGGCTTTATGGAACAGCAGCATTATCAGAGCCTGCAAGACCAGGCGTACAACGCATTGCGGTCCAAGATCATCTATGCCGAGCTCAAGCCCGGCACGCGCCTTTCGGCGATTGGTCTGGAAAAGGAGACGGGAATCGGACGCACGCCCATTCGCGAGTCCTTTGTGCGCCTGCGTGAGCAGGAGCTGGTGGAAACGCGTCCCAAAAGCGGCACCTATGTCTCAAAAATCAGCATGGAGCGCGCCGAGAACGCCTGTTTCTTGCGTGAGAAACTCGAGAGAAGCGTGCTCATTAAATGCTGCTCTGCCGCCACACCCGAGCAGAAGTGTCGGCTCGAGCAGATTCTTGCCGAGTCCGAGTCGCTCGACCATAGCGAAACGCGTCGCTTTTTCGATCTGGACAACCTGTTCCATGAGACATGTTTTGAGATTGCCGGCCGCCACATGTTGTGGGATTGGATGAAGAGCATCAACACGCATTTTGAGCGATACAACTGGTTGCGTATGGTGTCGCAGGATCTGGATTGGGAGCCGATTCGTCGGCAGCACCGCCGGATTCTCGAGGCCATTAAGAGGGGCGATACCGACGCGGCGAGCTATCTGGCAGAGACGCACCTGCACCTGATGCCCGAGGAGCAAGGTCCGGTTATCGCCTTGCATCCCGACTATTTTGAGCTGTCCAAAGACTCGGCCATCTAACTCGTCCCCTTCATTAGTTGCGGTGAAATAGGGATTGTTTTGCGGCTCTGATGGTGTAGGCAGTCCGTATTCCACCGCAAGTGACGGGGCACATCGGGGCACGAAAAAGCTGCGGCGCTGCTTGGAGGAAAAGACCGGAAGCAAGAGTCCATTCCTCCAGACGGCGCCGCAGCTGTTTTGGTGGCTCGGCTTTTGTCGAAGTGGCTCAGTTGAGCGCGGTTGCCAACCGAGTAGGCAAAGCGGCTCGGGGGCGTGTCGCTTCCGTCACGTTCTATCAGCATACAAGACGTTTTCGGTTCTTGTCCGTGACGGAAACGGCGCGCTTCCGAGCCGCTTTAAAAGAAAGGGGGCGAGGTCTAGGGCACGCCCCCTTTCACGATAGAGAGCTAAACCTAGCCGCGGACCTTCTTGACGACGTCCATGGCCTCGCGGGCGATCTGCTCGACCTTGGAGAAGTCGCCGTCGGCAAACAGGGCCGGCTTGACCATCCAGGTGCCACCGCAGGCGATGATGGCGGAGGAGCTCAGGTACTCCTCGACGTTGGCGGTGCTCACGCCGCCGGTAGGCATAAAGCGGTGACCGACAAACGGAGCGGCGAGGGCCTTGATGGTGTTCAGGCCGCCATACTGGGACGCGGGGAAGAACTTGGTGACCTTGAGGCCCAGGTTCTCGGCTGCGGTGACCTCGGAGGGGGTCACGGTGCCGGGAAGGACGGGCAGGTCGATGTCGATGCAGTGCTTCACGACGTCCTCGTTGTAACCCGGGGAGACGATGAACTTGGCACCGGCTGCGCGGGCCTGCTCAACCTGCTCGACGGTCAGGACAGTGCCGGCGCCAACGCACATCTCGGGCTCGGCCTCGGCCATAGCGGCGATGCACTCGGCGGCGCAGGCGGTGCGGAAGGTGACCTCGGCGGACTTCATGCCAGCTGCCATAAGGGCGTGGGCGAGCGGAGCGGCGTCCTCGACCTTGTCGAGCACAACGACCGGCACGATGCCCAGGGACTCAAGCGTGGTGTAGAACTGATCGAACATGATGTTCCTTTCGATGTGTGGCGCGCATGGGCGCGTGATTGCCAAATGTGCTGGTCAGGAGCCGATTTTGGATTGGTTATCGGAGGCACTGCTTGGGGTTCAAGCAATTCCAAAACCGGCTGCTCGACCAGTCATGTAGGAAATGCCAGGCAAAACCGGAATGGGACTGGTGGTTTTGCCCGGCCGGAGGAATCGGGGAGCGGGCCGCAGGGGTATGGGATTGGAAAGCTGCGGCCCGCGGAATGGAGACGGACTAGCGTGCGACGCGAGTGCCACCGTTGGCGGCTGATGCCACGGCTGCGATCTCGTCTGCGGTCACCAAGTTGGAATCGCCCTTGATGGTGAGCTTGAGGATCGAGGCCGCGATGGCGTAGTTGACGGCAGCCTGCGGGTCAAAGTCGTTGATGAGGGCATGGACGAGGCCGGCGTTGAAAGCGTCGCCAGCGGCAACGCCCTCGAGCACGTGTACATCGTGAGCAGGGGAGAACCAGTGCTCGCCGCTCTCGGCGTCAAAGAGCATGCCCATCCAGATGGAGCGCTCGACGCAGGAGATGTTGCGGACGACCGAGGCGACCTTCTTGCAGCCGTACTCGGCGCAGATCTGGCGGGCCATCTCGACGTAGGTGTCGCGCTCCTCGATGCCGTGGGAAAGGGAGCCAGAGACGCAGGTCATGCCAAGGCCGGCAGGCGCATCCTCGTCGTTGGCGATGCAGATGTCGACGAGCGGCAGGAGTTCCTTCATGGTGGCCTGCGACTTCTCGGGCGACCACATCTTGCCGCGATAGTTCACGTCACACACGGTGGTGATGCCCTTGGCGCGGCAGGCGGCGAGCGCATCCTTGCAGGCGGCGGCCATCTCATCGGAGACGGCGGGGGTCACGCCGGAGAAATAGAAGACATCGATGCCCTTGAGGATCTCGTCCCAGTCAAAGACGTCGCGCTTGGCCATGTTGATGGCAGAGTACTTGCGGTCGTAGACGCAACCGTTGCCGCGCTGCGAGGCACCGACCTCAAACACATAGGAGCCAAGGCGGTCGCCCCGACGCACGACGCGCGTGGTGTCGACGTCGTAGGCCTTCAGCGAACGCAGGGCGCACTCGCCCAGACGGTTGGCCGGGACAACGGAGACGTAAGCGGCCTTGTCGCCCTGGTAGGCCAGGGAAAGCGCGGTGTTGGCCTCGGCGCCGCCGTAGCGGACGTCAAACTCGGTTGCCTGCTCAATACGCAGGTGGTCTTTGGGCGAGAGTCTCATCATGATCTCGCCGAAGGTAAGAACCGTTTTACCCATGGTCGCGCAGCTCCTTTTACTCGTGCGTACACCTTTGATATGGCGTTGGCACGCAGGTGCCAAGACGGTAGGGTGCGTCTTTGCACCTGCGTGCCAACGCTTGCCGAAATCGGTTTACGAAATCGGTTTCGTTTCGAGTTGTAGTATACTCACCTACAGCGTTTTGCAACCGAGATTTTTAAAAAATGCCTAAAATGGCTCAGATCGCCGACAATTGGGAAACGGGGTGCGCTATGGCGCAGATGAGAATCAAGGACATTGCCGCCGAGGCGGGCGTGAGCCCGGCCACGGTCTCGCGCTATCTCAACAACCGCCCCGGGCAAATGACCGAGGAAACCCGCGCTCGCATCGCAGCGGTTATCGAACGCACCGGCTATCGCCCACGTGCCGCCGCGCGCAATCTGCGCAGCTCGCGTACGAACCTCATCGGTGTGATTCTGGCTGACATCGCCAACCCGTTCTCGAGCGCCATGCTCGAGGGCCTTTCCGCCAGCGCCGCGGCGCGCGGCTGCTCGCTCATGACGGCCATTAGCGGCAACGACCCCGCTAAGGAAGCGGAGTCGCTCACCAGACTTATCGATGCCGGCGTGGACGGCCTGGTCGTCAACACCTGCGGAGGCAATGACGAGGCGATCGTCGCGGCAGCGGGACGTCTGCCCGTTGTGCTGCTCGACCGCGATGTTGCCGACGGCGGTGTCGATCTGGTGACATCTAACAACCGTGAGCTCGTCGCCGGCTTGGTAGACGAGCTCGCCGCTGCGGGCAGCGAGCGTCTGTGCCTGCTCACCGAGGCAAGCGACGATAGCCCCGTGCGTCGAGAGCGCGCCGAGGCCTTTGCCGACGAGCTTTCGCGCCGCGGCCTTGCGGGCGAGGTCGTCACCCTGGCCGACGGTGGCGCCACGGGCGTCGGTCGCTTGGACGAGACCATCCGCGGCTATGCAGGCAAAAAGCTCGGCCTCATTGCCGTCAACGGCCTGGTTTTCCTGCGTCTGACCGAGGCGCTGGCGCAGCTTGGTCCCTCGCTGCCGGCGGGTCTCAAGATCGCAACGTTTGACGACTATCCCTGGAATCACGTGCTCTTTGGCGGCGTGACCACGGCAGCGCAAGACACCCTTACCATTGCCGAGCGCGTAGTCGAGCGCCTGTCCGAGCGCATCGATGTTGTTACCACCACCGTGGGCGAGGCCGCAAAGCTCGCCCCCAAGCGCATCGAGATCCCCGGCCACATCGAACATCGCGCATCGACCTCGCGCTAGTCTGTGTGATAATATATAGACAATGTCATACAGGAGGTATCCATGGCTGCGTCTGTGCTGAGTGTGCGAGTGGACTCGTCAATTAAAGACTCATTTGCCGAACTGTGCGAAGAGCTTGGCATGACTTCGTCTGTTGCGGTCAATATGTTTATGAGGCAGATGCTGCGCGAACGCTCTCTGCCGTTTGTTCCTTCACTCGGTAAAAGCTCTGCGAGCGAAAGCGCCGCGGCGGGCATTTTGGATACTGCCCAGATTGAGTCCGCCGTCCGCGAGGCGGCCAGCTCGATTCCCGCCATCAAAACCGTGATTCTTTTTGGTTCGTATGCCCGTGGCGAGGCGCATGCCGATAGTGATATTGACTTGCGCCTCGAAGTCGATCGCGAGCGGGGCTTTGGTCTTTTCGCGCTGTCGGCATTTGGTGAGGCGGTGCGCAAAGAAACCGGGAGGCAGGTTGATCTCGTCTCTAGTGATCATCTTGATGACGATCTTGCCGCGGTAATCGAGCGCGAAGGAGTGATCCTTTATGATCGCGCGTAAGTCAGACAGCCTTCGCGCCCAAGAGGTTTTGGATGCCATTTCTGAAACGAACGAGCGCATCAAGGTTTTTGATATCACCGAGGACCAGTTTCTGCATGCGAATGACGTGCGGACGAGGGCGTTGGCGGACTCCCTTTTGATGTGTGCGCTTAGGGTAACGGAAGAAGCGGGCAAATTGTCGGAACGCTCGCAGCGGCTTCATCCCGAAATCGAATGGCGTGGAATTATCGGCATGAGAAATTATCTTGCGCATGATTACGGCAATGTCGACCGCTCGGTTGTTTGGGATGCAGTGACGATGGAGTTCCCTACGCTGGAACGAGCCTGTAGACAAATTGTCTCCGAATCTGAACGCTAGCCGCTCGTTCGCAACTGCCTGTTCGCGCACGTTTTTTGAGCGCTTGATACGCTTTAACCCTGCGGAAACATTTTTCTGCGATAGTATCTGCGATATAGACCAGTCGAAACCCGCCCGAAAGAAAGGGGAGCGACATGAACCAGCAGAACATCGATTACGTACTCCGCTCCGTAGAGCAGCGTGACATCCGCTTTGTGCGTCTGTGGTTTGTCGACATTCTCGGCCGCCTCAAGAACTTTGCCATTAGCCCCGAGGACCTCGAGGTCGCTTTTGAGGAGGGTATTGGCTTTGACGGCTCCGCCATCGAGGGCTTTGCCACGCCCGAGGAAGCCGACATGCTGGCGTTTCCCGATGCTTCGACCTTCCAGATCCTGCCGTGGCGCCCGAGCCACAACGGCGTCGCCCGCGTGTTCTGCGACGTGTGCACTCCCGATTGCAAGCCCTTTGCCGGCGATCCACGCGATGCCCTGCGCCGCATGTTCCGCAAGGCCGAGAAGGCTGGCTATCTGCTCAACGTGGGTGCCGAGCTGGAGTATTACTACTTCCCCGACGAGCACACGCCCGAGCCGCTCGACAACGTGGGCTACTTCGATCTTTCGGTGAGCGATGCCGCCCGCGACCTGCGCCGCAACACGGTTCTCACGCTCGAGAAGATGTCCGTGCCCGTGGAGTACACCTTCCACGCTGCCGGCCGCTCGCAGCACGGCATGAGCCTGCGCCACGCCGAGGCCCTGAGCATGTCCGACGCCATCACCACGGCCAAACTCATCATTAAGCAGCAGGCCTACGAGAGCGGTTGCCACGCCTCCTTTATGCCCAAGCCGTTGGCGGGCGAGGACGGCAGCGCTATGTTCCTGTGCCAGTCGCTATTCGACCACGACGGCAACAACGTCTTTTGGGGCGAGGACGACGAGAAGTACCACCTCTCCGATATCGCCAAGCACTACATGGCCGGCATCCTGGCGCATGCCCGCGAGATTAGCGCCATCACCAACCCCACGGTCAACTCGTACAAGCGCATCACCACAGGCGGCGACTCCGTGCCGCAGTACGCCACGTGGGGCCTGCGCAACCGCGCGAGCATGGTCCGCATTCCGGTCTACAAGCCCGGCAAGCAGCTGTCCACGCGCATCGAGCTTCGCAGCCCCGACCCCATGGCCAACCCGTACCTGGTCAACGCCGTCACGCTGGCGGCTGGTCTGGACGGCATCGAGCGCAAGCTGGAGCTCCCGCCCGAGGCCACGGCCGAGACGCTCAAGCTCACCGACCGTCAGATGGTTGAGGCCGGCTACACGCCGCTACCGCGCTCGCTCAAAGAGGCGCTCGACGTGTTTGAGGACTCGCAGTTTATGAAGGATGCCCTCGGCGAGCACATCCACAGCTTCTTCCTCAAAAAGAAACGCGACGAGTGGCATAAGTTTGAGTCTACGATCACCGAGTGGGAGATCAAGCACTACCTGGCGAACTCCTAATCGTGCTGGCTTGTTCCAGTACGATTGAGCTCATTTCTTTGGAGGCCGATATGTCCGAAAAGAGTGCCCTGTTCATGGCGCGCACGACGCGCTTCCACGAGTTTGCCCGCAGCTTGACGACCACTCTGGGTGTCGAGGTGAGCTTGGCAACCCCCGATTCGCCGACTGCGGCGCACGACTTTGACCTGCTGATCCTCGATTCCGATGGCATCCGCAGTGACCGCATCGATCAGATTGCCAAGTGGCTCGACGACCGCGGCGGCGTCCCCATGCTGGTGATCGTTGACGACGAGGCGCTCGGCACCCTGCGCCTGCCCAATCACGCGCATGCCGACTTTGTATGCCCCACGGCGACGCCCAACGAGCTTAAGTCTCGTGCGCAGCGCCTGATGGGCGAGGAGGAGACCGTCGCCGCCGACGATGTGCTCAACATCGATAACCTCGAGATCAACTTGGCCACCTACCAGGTGACGCTCGATAACGAGCCCATCGACCTGACGCTGATGGAGTACTCGCTGCTGAGCTTTTTGGCGACGCACCCCAACCGCGCCTACAGCCGCGAGGTGCTGCTGCACCGCGTATGGGGCTTTGAGTACTGCGGCGGCACGCGCACCGTCGACGTGCACATTCGACGCATCCGCTCCAAGGTGGGTCCGCAGATCGCGGCGCACATCACCACCGTCCGCGGCGTGGGCTATCTGTTTAAAGACTAGATTTCCACCACAAAGGGGACAGGCACTTTTGTGGTGGTTTTGACGCAGGTACGGATTCCTTTCGGGTCTGCGGCAGAACTTAAGCCTTCCTAAAAGATTGCGTTCTCATACACTTGCGCCCGCATATTGGGGTACAACTCAACGTGAACAATGATGGCCCGCCACATGTTTGGCGGGCCTTTGGTTATTTGACGAAAGGATCGCAGCCATGAGCGAGTACGATTCCCAGCGTCCCCAGGATGCGGGCAACGCCGGCGAGACCCAGCAGCAGCCGCGTGTGCAGGTGGAGTCGACGCCTGCCGGCAGTAACATTCCCTACGTGCAGGCCTACGACACGCAGACCGGCAAGCCGCTGGGTGGCCAGCAGGTCGTGAACAAGCACACGGTGGTCAAGACCAAGACCAAAAAGCTGCCGATCTTTATTACGGCGCTTGCCGGCTGTGCCTGCGGAGCCCTGCTGGTCATTGCGCTCATTATGAGCGGCACGCTCGATATCGGTGGTGGCAAGAATGCCGTGACGGCGGGTGCTTCGGGTTCGTCGACGCAAAAGATCACCATTGACTCCGAGGACACCACGCTGGCCGAGGCCGTTTCTGCTAAGGCCCTGCCCTCCGTCGTTTCCATTACCGCCACTTCGAGCGGCAGCCAGAATGGCTCGCTTTCGCAGTCTGCTGATGAGTCGGATAGCTCGGGCAGCGTCGGTTCGGGCGTCGTGCTCGATACCGAGGGCCACATCCTCACCAACAACCACGTGGTCGATGGTTACGACCAGTACGTGGTGACCATGGACGACGGCACCACCTACGAGGCTGAGTTCGTGGGCAACGATGCCTCGAGCGACCTGGCCGTCATCAAGCTCAAGGACGCCGACGCCTCCAAGCTCACGCCAATCGAGATTGGTGATTCCTCCAAGCTCAACGTGGGAGAGTGGGTTATGGCGATCGGCTCGCCGTTTGGCAACGAGCAGTCTGTCTCCACGGGCATTGTGTCGGCGCTCTACCGCTCCACGGCCATGAGCTCTACCAGCGGTAACACCATCTATGCCAACATGATCCAGACCGATGCCGCCATCAACCCGGGCAACTCCGGCGGCGCGCTCGTCAACGACAATGGCGAGCTGGTGGGTATCAACTCGCTCATCGAGAGCTACTCGGGCTCCAGCTCAGGCGTGGGCTTTGCTATTCCCGTTAACTACGCCAAGAACATTGCCGACCAGATTATCGACGGCAAGACGCCGGTGCATCCGTACATGGGCGCTACGCTTTCGAGCGTCAATGCGCTCAACGCCCGCACCAACAAGCTGAGCACCGATAGCGGCGCGTATGTGGCGAGCGTCGTCGAGGACGGTCCTGCTGCCAAGGCCGGCATTCAGGAGGGCGACGTCATCACCAAGCTGGGCGACGACGAAATCACGAGCGCCGATGGCCTGATCATCGCGCTGCGCAGCCACGAGGTGGGCGAGAAGGTCGAGATCTCGCTTATGCGCGGTAAGGACGAGAAGAAGGTCACCGTCGAGCTGGGCTCTGACGAGGAGCTGCAGAACCAGCAGCAGGACGACAGTTCGACCGACACCGGCAACGGCGGTATTACCGACGAGCAGCTGCGCCAGTACCTGGAGGAGCTGCTAGGCCAGCAGGGCCAGGGCCAGGGCTACGGCCAGGGTTTCTAACGAGCTGTATCGCATATGCCGAAGCCAGAGGGGCTGTCCCGCCAAGTGTGGGACAGCCCCTCTTTTCTTGTTGATCCGTTGGGGACGGAGGAAAACGGATCACTTGGGGCTGACAAGAGGCCTGGTTCGTAATGGTCTGGACAGTTAGTTCAGATACGTATAAATCTGGGGCAGCTTGGGATGCGTTTTGAGCAATTTTTGATTGGGATGGGGCTCGAATGGGTGTTTGGAAGGGAGAGCGGGACGTTTACATGGTCTCGAGGAGCCCAAATTAGTTGAAACAGGGGTGTTCGTGCCTGATTCAGCTCTAGGATTTATACGTATCTGAACTAACTGTCCACCCCGGTCTGGCGGCTGCCGATTCGGTGCGGTTCGAAAGGGCTATTCGACCCCATTGCGACCGGTGGTACTCTAGTATCCGTTTGAAATCGAGCGAAGGAGTGCTGCTATGGAGCAATCGAGCCTGTTTGGTGACGGTGTGGACATCGATACCGAAACGCCCGCGACCGCGGAAGCCACCGCACCGACCGATGCCCGTGCCCAGGCGGCAGCGCGCGCGGCCGAACTGCGCCACGAGCTCGACTACCACGCCTATCGCTACTACATGCTCGATGCGCCCGAGATCACGGACGCCGCCTTCGACAAAATGCTTGTTGAACTGCAGGAAATCGAGGCCACCTACCCCGACCTGGTGACGCCCGACAGCTATACCCAGCGCGTGGGCGGCTACGTGAGCGAGCAGTTTACGCCGGTCACGCATATGGCGCGCATGTATTCCATGGACGATGCCATGGACCTGGACGAACTCGACGCGTGGCTCCAGCGCACTGAGGATGCCCTCGGTGCCGGTAGCGTCACCTATACCTGCGAGCTTAAGATCGACGGTCTGGGCGTGGCCCTTACTTACCAAAACGGCACCTTCGTACGCGCAGCCACACGTGGCGATGGCACCACGGGCGAGGACGTGTCGCTCAACGTCCGTACTATCAAGGATGTGCCCATGCACCTGTCCGAGCCGGCGCTCGCCCACATGGGCGCCGACCGCGAGCGCACCATTGAGGTACGCGGCGAGGTCTATATGCCCAAGGGCAGCTTTGTGCGTCTGAATGAAGAGGCCGATGCCGAGGGCCGCGACCCCTTCGCCAACCCGCGCAACGCCGCCGCCGGCAGCCTGCGCCAAAAGGACCCCAAGGTCACGGCGCGCCGCGACCTGGCCACCTTTATCTATGCCATCGCCGATACCGACCCGTTGCACGTCCACAGCCAGCGTGAGTTTCTCGATTGGCTGCGTAGCGCCGGCTTTAGCGTCAACCCCAACGTGGCACGCTGCGCCACGCCGGCCGAGGTCCACGAGTTCTGCGCCCAGGCCCTCGAGCACCGCGGCGACTTGGACTACGATATCGACGGCGTGGTCGTAAAGGTCGACAGCTTCCAGCAGCAGCTCGACCTGGGCTTTACCGCCCGCGCGCCGCGCTGGGCCATTGCCTTTAAGTTTCCGCCCGAGGAAAAGCAGACCGTCCTGCGCGAAATTCGCATCCAGGTGGGCCGCACCGGTGTGCTCACACCGGTCGCCGAGTTCGACCCGGTGACGGTCGCCGGCTCCACCATCGCGCGCGCCACGCTGCACAACATCGACGAGATCCGCCGCAAAAACGTGCGCGAGGGCGACACTATCATCGTGCACAAGGCGGGCGACGTAATCCCCGAGGTTGTGGGCCCGGTGCTCGACAAGCGCCCGGTCGATTCGGTCGACTGGCACATGCCCGAGGTCTGCCCCGTGTGCGGCAGCCCCGTTGTCCACGAGGATGGCGAGGTCGCTTACCGTTGCGTCTCCATCGATTGCCCCGCACAGCTCAAGGAGCGCTTGCTCCACTGGGTGAGCCGCGGCTGCATGGACGTCGACGGCCTGGGCGACGAGATCGTCGACAAGATGATCGCCGCCGGCCTGATCCACGATGTCGCAGACTTCTACCAGCTCACGGTCGACGACATCGCAGGCCTGGACACGGGGCGCACCTATGCCAGCTCCAACAGCAAAAAGGGCGTCAAGAAGGGCGACCCCATTCCGGTGGGCCTCAAGACGGCCGAGAAAATCATCGCCGAGCTCAACAAGTCCAAGAGCCAGCCGCTCGGTCGCGTGCTGTTTGCCCTAGGTATCCGCCATGTGGGCAAGAGCGTGGGCGAGGTCATCGCCGAGCGATTCCTGTCGATTGACAAGCTTATCTTGGCGAGCGAAGAGGACATCGCCGAATGCGAGGGCATCGGTCCCAAGATTGCGGCGAGCGTTAAGCAGTTCCTGGCCGTGCCCGAGAACCTTGCCGTGCTGGAGCGCCTGCGCCAGGCGGGCCTGTCGCTCGAGGTCGATTTGGGCGCCGCGCACGCGCAAGCCGCAGCCGACGCTGGCGTGGCGGGCGAGCTCGCCGACGCACAGCCGCTTGCGGGTCTGACCTTCGTGCTCACCGGCACGCTCGTCAACCGCACGCGCGACGAGGCAGGCGCGGCGCTCAAGGTGCTTGGTGCCAAGGTCTCGGGCAGTGTTTCAAAGAAGACGAGCTATCTGGTCGCCGGCCCCAAAGCGGGCTCCAAGCTCACCAAGGCCGAGCAGCTGGGCGTGCCCGTGCTGGACGAGGACGCACTCGAGCAGATCCTGGCGACTGGTCAGGTGCCCCAGGCTTAGGACATCGATAATCAAATTAGAAAACCTCCCGGAAAGGTTGATACTTTCCGGGAGGTTTTTATTTGGGCGTGGTGGCGGGCAGCATGATCCGCGTCATGTAGGTTGCTGAGGGTGACCCTGCGGAGCGGTGTCGTTCCGGAGCGATAGAAGATTCATACAAAGCAAAGGGGCCCCGCAGTGAGGTCCCACAACAGGGCTGCCCCATCGTGATGAGTTTTATACACTTTAACATTAACATTAACGTGTATACTTAGCAGTAAAGATATATGTTGAGAGGAGCAGTTATGGTTACCGTCGCGTTTTCGGAACTGCGCCAAAACCTTACGCAGGTGGCCGAAAGGGTTGCCAATGATGGCGAGGAGGTTGTGGTCTTCAAGCGGAGCAAGCCGTTGTTCAAGATCGTGCCGCTCGACTATGAAAGCCCCGTTGCGGTGGAATATGACGCTGCTCAGGAGCGTGGGGGCGCAAAGCCGGCGTGCGGCACGGACAAGCCCAAGCGCGACGTGGGTACGATGTGGCATCCCAAGATCACCTGGAAGGAGATCCGTGAGATGCTCGCGGAGAATGAGGACTACCAGGAGTATCTCGATATCGTGGCTAACATGCCAAAGGGAACGCCGCTCGATACGATGACGGTTGAAGATGAAAAGCGCGTCGCGAGGGAGCGCTACCTATGAGGGCATTTCTTGATACCAACTTTCTGCTCGATTGCGTGCTTCCGGGCCGGCTGGAGCACGCAGCGGCGCAAACGATCAAGGGGCTCGTTGACGTGGGACTTATCGAGGGTGTTGTTTCGGCCTGCTCTCTCAAGGACGCGTACTACATTCTCACTAAACAGACAGACGAGGCGCGCGCCCGCGAGGTAGTGCGCGACTGTCTTAAGAGCTACTCGGTAGAGCCTCTCGACCAAGAAGCTTGTTTTACCTCCGCCTATTCCGATGAGCCGGACTTTGAGGACGGCTGTATCCGTGCGATGGCCGAGCGTGCCGGCGTGGACTTTATCATCACGCGTGACCGCGCCGCTTTTGTGCGCTCGACCATCAAGACCTTCTCGCCTGCAGAGTTCATCCGTGCGTTTCCGATTCCGGAGGAGTAAAACCGCCATATCGGGGATTGTCCCCGGCGTTTGGCGAGCTTGTTGGGAGGCTCCTGGTCCAGTGACTGTTACAAAAAACGGCTATAGCAAATTTGTTGTACTTCGATCTGAAGACTATGACTTCATGGTTCAGGAACAGGCTAAGGCTCGTCTGATGGCTCGTATAGCTGTGGCCGAGCGGGAGCGTACTGCTGGCATGGCGCGTGATGCCTTTGAGGCTCTCGATGACCTTGAGGCAAAATATGGCCTATAACGTCAAGATTCTGCTTTCAGCCGAACGTTTTCTGGGCAGTTCTTATTTGGACGGGGCAACCGGCACCGTGATCTGCGTCACGTAGGTTGTGGGATCGTCGCTGATGATGTCGTCGATCAGGGCAATCTCACGTTGCCCCGCTACGCTGCCAACTTGTCAAAAGCCCCGCGCCGGTTGAGCACGGTAAACGCGACAACACAGATGACCGCCGACAAAATCGATCCGCACGGCGAGGCGATGCCCATGGGAAACAGCGTGTCGGAATAGGCGTTCGACAGCAGCCACGCGCCCGGCACGCGAATGAGCGCCACGGCTAGTACGTTGTGCGCAAAGCCGATGTAGCTCTTGCCATACGCAGCGAAAAAGCCGCTAAAGCAAATGTGGATGCCGGCAAAAATCGCGTCGAAAATATAGCTGCGCATATAGCCGGTGCCGGCCGCGACTACCGCGGCGTCCTTGGCAAAAAAGCCGATAAACGCCGGCGCCACTAGCCACATCAGCACCGTGATCAGACAGCCGTACACCACCGAGATCGTCATGGCGTCTTTGAGCACCTGACGTGCACGGTCGCCCTTGCCCGCGCCGGCGTTTTGCGCCGTGAGTGCACTGACGGTAGCGCCCATGGAACTCGGCACAATGAACAAAAAGCTGATCATCTTTTCGACCAGGCCCACGGCGGCAGCGTCGACGAGCCCTCGGTGGTTGGCAATGACGGTGATGAACATAAACGCCACCTGGATGCAGCCGTCCTGCACGGCCACGGGCACGCCGATCTTAAGAATGCTGCCGAGCACCTCGGGCTGGGGGCGCAGGTCGCTACGCTTAACGTGGATGTTCGTGCGACGGCTCTTGAGCCACACGAGCGCGAGGGCAACGCTTGCCGTCTGGGCGGTTACCGTGCCGAGCGCCGCACCCACGGGGCCGAGTCCCATGTGGCCGATAAATAGAAAGTCGAGCGCGATGTTGATGATGCATGCCACGCCGATCACGTACATGGGCGAGCGCGAATCGCCCAGCCCGCGAAAGATGGCCGAGAGGATGTTGTATGCGGCGATAAACGGAATGCCGACAAAGCAGATGCGCAGGTAGGCGGCGGTTCCTTCGACCGCCTCGGCCGGCGTGCCAATGAGTGCCACAATCTGCGGACACAATGCAAGCAGGACAGCGGCCAGCACCACCGAGACGCCCATAAAGAGCGTGATGGTATTGCCGATGGCGGTCTCGGCGCGGTCGAAGCGGCGCGAGCCCACGGCGTGGCCGACGATCACCGTCGTTCCCATGGCCAGGCCCACGAGCGTCACGGTAATGATATAGAGCGTCTGCGCGCCATTGCCCACGGCGGTGATACCGGCGGCGCCGCTAAACTGCCCCATCATGTACAGGTCGGCCATGCCGTAGAGCATCTGCAAAAAGTACGAGAGCATATAGGGCAGGGCATAGACCGCGATGGTCTTAAGGACATTGCCGCGTGTGAGGTCGTGTTCCATGGGCGGGGCTTTCTGGCTGGGTTTGTTTACGTACCAGTGTAGTGAAAACCCTACAACGATTGTAGAGTCAAGGTTTGTGTTGACGCCGGAGCGAAAAAGTCTCGCGCACCATTATTCCGAGTGAATATGGACACACATCACGAGAACTCGCCGCCGGCGCTAACCTTGCAGAAAACGATTTCGGAATACTTGACACCATTATTCGGCGCGCAATAATACGTGCGTTTGCGAACAACGTTTGATGGGGGTTGAACCTGCGTGCGCAATCTCAAAATACTGTTTTCCTATCTAGGGGCATACCGTCGCGATGCCATCCTCGGCGTGTTCTTTGTGTCGGTCGAGACGGTGCTCGAGCTGTTTATCCCGGTCATCATGGCCAACATCATCGATGTGGGCGTGCCTGCGGGTGATATCAACTACATGCTGCTGCAGGGCGCGTACATGCTGGTGTGCGCTGCGCTTTCGCTGGTACTGGGCTTGGGTTATGCCTGCACGTCCGCCCGCGTTGCCTCGGGCCTAGGCGCTAACCTGCGCGAGGCCGAGTACAAAAAGATTCAGACGCTCGCTTTTGGTAACCTGGACAACTACGACGCCAGCTCGCTCGTCACCCGCATGACCACGGACATCACCGTTATCCAAAATGCTGTGGGCAACGGCTTTCGCCCTATGGTGCGCGGCCCGGTGACGCTTATCGTCGGCCTTATCTACGCGCTGATGCTGTCGCGCCCGCTCGCCACCGTCTTTGCGATCATCTTGCCCGTGCTGGCAATCGTACTGGGCGCCATCACCTATCGCGTCAGTCCGCTCTACCGCCAACTCCAGACCTCGATGGACCACCTCAACGGCGTGGTACAGGAAGACCTCACCGCCGTGCGTGCCGTCAAGGCGTATGTGCGTGCCGAGCACGAGGAGGCCAAGTTCGACACCGTCAATACCGAGCTCGCCGGCACTGCGACAAAGACCTTTGGCAGCGCGGTGCTCAACCTGCCGGTGTTTCAGCTGTCGATGTACGTGGCTGCGCTCTCTATCCTGTGGATTGGCGGCCGCATGATTCTCGCCGGCAAGCTGGGCGTGGGCTCGCTCACGGGCTTTATGAGCTACGTGCTGCTGATCATGAATTCGCTCATGATGATTTCCAACGTGTTTTTGCTGCTCACGCGCGCTCTTACGAGTGTGGGCCGTATCGCCGAGGTGCTCGATGAGGAACCCTTTATCGCCAACCCCGCGGGAGACCTCGCGATTGCGGCGCCAGCGGACGGCAGTATCGAGTTTCGCGACGTTTCCTTTAAATACCGCGCGGATGCAGCCGAGGATGTGCTCCAGCATATCGACCTTCGCATCGAGAGCGGCTCGACGGTGGGCATCCTCGGCGGCACGGGCTCGGGCAAGAGCTCGCTTGTGCAGCTGATTGCGCGCCTGTACGACGCCACCGAAGGCGCCGTGCTTGTGGGCGGACGCGACGTGCGCGACTACGACCTCGCCGCCTTGCGCGACGCTGTGGGCATTGTGCTGCAAAAGAATGTGCTGTTTACGGGTACCGTGCGCGAGAACCTGCAGTGGGGCAATCCGCAGGCGTCGGACGATGAGCTCCTCGCGGCTTGCCGCGCGGCGTGCGTGGACGAGTTCCTTGATCGCATCGGCGGGCTGGACGGCGAGTTGGGCCAAGGCGGCGCCGGTGTCTCGGGTGGCCAGAAGCAACGCCTGTGCATCGCGCGCACGCTGCTCAAGCATCCGCGCGTGCTCATTTTTGATGACTCCACCAGCGCGGTCGATATGGCGACCGACGCTAAGATTCGCGAGCACATCGCTCGGATTCCCGATGCGACCGTGCTCATCATCGCCCAGCGCATCGCGAGCGTCATGGATGCCGATCGCATTGTGGTGCTGGACGACGGTCGTGTCCACGGCGTGGGCACGCACGAGGAACTGCTGGCGGGCGACAACATATACCAGGAGATTTACGCCTCGCAGATGGAGTTTGCGAGGAACGCGGACGCCGGCGACGGCAGCGACGATGGTTGCGCGAATGATCCATTTTCCTCCGTCGCATGCGGATCGCCCTTGGAAGGGGGTGAGCGCCATGCCTAAGACCGCAGCCCAAGCACGCCCGGCCGACCTCAAGCGCACTGTGCGTCGCTTGCTCTCCTACATGGGGCATGCCAAGTTCTCGTTGCTCGCGGTGGGCGTGCTCGCCTCCGTTGCCGCCATCGCGAGCCTCGCCGGCACCTACATGGTGCGCCCCATCGTTAACGGTTTGGCCACGGGCGGGGAGGAACTGCTTGCCAAGCAGGTCATCCTGACGGCGATCATCTACGCTGCGGGCGTGCTCTCGGCCCTGGGCTACTCGCAGATTATGGTGCGCGCGGCCCAACACGTGGTGTCCGATATTCGCCGCGACCTGTTCGCGCACATCCAGACGCTGCCGCTCAGTTATTTTGACAGCACGCGCTCGGGCGACATCATGAGCTTTTTCACCAACGACGTCGACACCGTCTCCGAGGCGCTTAACAACAGCTTTGCCAACGTGATTCAGGCCGCCATTCAGGTTGTGGGCACCACGGCCATGCTCATCATCCTTAACTGGCAGCTCACGATTATCACACTCGTGTGCGATGCGGCCATTGTGCTGTATGCGCGCTACTCGGGCGCGCGCTCTAAGCGCTTCTTTGCCGCCCAGCAGGCATCGCTTGGCGACCTGGACGGATATATCGAAGAGATGGTCTCGGGCCAAAAGGTCATCAAGGTCTTTAACCGCGAGGCGGCGAATGTTGCCGGCTTCACCTGCCGCAACGACGAGCTTCGCCGCACCGGCACCGCCGCCGTGAGCTATGCCAACTCCATGGTGCCCATGACCGTCGTGATTGGCTACGTCAATTATGCCATCGTCGCCGTGGCGGGCGGCATGCTCTGCATCAAGGGACTCTCCGACGTGGGCGCGCTTGCAAGCTACCTGGTCTTTGTGCGCCAGGCCGCCATGCCCATCAACCAGTTTACGCAGCTCGGCAACTTCTTGCTCAACGCGTTGGCCGGTGCCGAGCGCCTGTTTGCGGCTATGGACCTTGAGCCCGAGGTGGACGAGGGCTGCGTGGAGCTGGTGCAGACGGGCGATGCCGCATGGGCGTGGAAAATTCCCGAGGGCCAGGGCGTGGGCGTCTACGGGCACCTGCATGACGTGGCAGCCGTTGATGAGTCGGGCCGCGCGGTGGCCGCCGACGGCACCGAGCTCACGTGCGGCTTGGTCCCGCTTGCCGGCGACGTGCGCTTCCATGCCGTGGACTTTTCCTACGTGCCGGGCGCCCGCGTGCTCACGGACCTCAACCTGTTTGCCAAGCCGGGGCAAAAGATTGCGTTTGTGGGCTCCACGGGCGCCGGCAAGACGACCATTACCAACCTCATCAACCGCTTCTACGAGGTCGATGACGGCGAGATCACGTACGACGGCATCGACGTCAAGCACATTGCCAAGGCCAGCCTGCGCGGGTCGCTCGGCATTGTGCTGCAGGACACGCACCTGTTTAGCGGCACCATTGCGCAGAACATCCGCTTTGGCAAGCTCGACGCGACCGACGAGGAAGTGCGCGCCGCTGCCGAGGCCGCCTGCGCCGACTCGTTTATCCGCCGCCTGCCTAGAGGGTACGACACACCGGTCACGGCCGATGGCGCCAACCTGTCGCAGGGCCAGCGTCAGCTGCTCGCCATCGCGCGCGTGGCCGTTGCCGATCCGCCGGTGCTCATCCTGGACGAGGCCACGAGCTCCATTGACACGCGTACCGAAAAGCTCATCGAGCGCGGTATGGACCGCATCATGCGCGGTCGCACCACGTTTATGATCGCGCACCGCCTGTCCACCGTCCGCGACGCCGACGCCATCATGGTCCTCGAACACGGCCGCATCATCGAGCGCGGCACGCACGAAGAGCTGCTCGCCCAGCACGGCGAGTACTGGCAGCTGGCGCATGGCTTAAAAGAGTTGGATTAACCCGTTCGAGCACGATGCTTTGACCCCTCCGTGCTCCTCACCTCGACTCAAACCATCACAACATTCGACACTTTTCGCCAAAAACGGGAAAAGCATCGAATGTTGTGATGGTTTTTCTGCCACTCGACCGGGTGGAATCGCTTTCTTGCGCACGAAGGTGTGCGGACCCGTGGGCCGGGGAATAAGGTTGGTTATCCGACTCCATTGGAGGGCTCATGGACCTGCCGATCGTCCTGTCCCATAAGACTGCCTGGCTGTACCACAACGTGGCGCGTCCGTCCGAGCCGCTCTCGCGAGCAAGCAGCCTATACGATGAGGACTCGCTTGCTAACGAGGCGGAGCCGACTGCGGGCCTGCCCAAATTGGGACTCGATGCCAAGGGTCTGAGGGCTTCAACGGCAGCTGGGATCGTTACCGACTATCTGGTTTCGCTTGGTATTCCACGAGAAGAGCTCGATCATATCGACACGCTCGTCAACTTCGATTTTGAGCGTTCGACGCCGGCTGGATTTAGGTGCCACGTGTTTGGGGCGCCGATACCTCCAGGCCATCTTATCGAGGTGGCAGAGGGCCTTCTAGTGGTTGATGAGGCCATGTGCTTTGTCCAAGCGGGTTCGTGGATGAGCGAGCCCGAGCAGCTGGAATATGGCTACGAAATCTGCGCCCGATACCATTTGAATCATCTGTCGACAGGCGATTATATCGAGATGGGGCAGAGGTATACCGTTGCCGACTTGATTGCTTATTGCAACGAGAACCGATCTCGTCAGGGGGCTATACGCGCGGCCGCCGTGCTCAAGCGCGTGCACGATGGCGCGCGGTCGCCCATGGAGACGGCCACCGCAATCATGGTCGTAGCAAAACGTTCCCAGGGAGGGCTGGGATACGCCAAGATCGAGCTCAACCATCGGGTCGATGTTCCCAACGAGTTCAAGTATCTCGCAAAGGCCGGGTATTTCGAGATTGACGTATATGCGCCTGCGAGCGGTACGGGGATTGAATACAACGGCTCGGACCATCTTGATAAACAGCGCAGCGCGTCGGACGCGGAGCGTATGACCGTGCTGAGCGCGCTGGGCTTTAGGATGATCGTCCTCACCGGGACTCAGTTTGCCCACCAGCTGCAATTGCACCGGGCGATGAACGCCATCGCGCTTGCCATGGGCCTCAAGTGCGACCGAAGCGAAGCGTTCCAGAAACGTCAGAACGACCTGCGAGAATTCGTGATTCGGCACTGGGACGGCGGTCTTTAGGGGCGTTTTGGTCCTTCTGCGGGGTGCTGCGGGCACGCAAACCATCACAACATTCGACGTTTATCGCCAAAAACGGGAAAAGCATCGAATGTTGTGATGGTTTGTATGCTGAGGATGGGCTTGGGAAGCCGGTCTTGCTCGAAGCGACCTGTCCTGTCGTACGGGTGTCGGCATGATTCTCTCGTGGGGTATTATGTTTTCCGAAGAATAAAACGCCGCGTGAGGGGAGGGTTGCGTGGACGGGCACGTGCAACATGACGGCTTTGGCCGCGATATCAACTACCTGCGCATTGCCGTTACCGACAAGTGCAATTTCCGCTGCATTTACTGCATGCCGGCCGATGGCGTGGCGCCCCGTGCACACGACGAGCTGCTCAGCGCCGAGGAAATCGCCCGCTTTGTGCGCTTGGTGGCGGGGGAGGGCATTCGCCGCGTGCGCCTGACGGGCGGCGAGCCGCTGGTCAGCCGCCGTATTATTCCGCTCATTCGTGACATCCGCGCGATTCCGCAGATCGAGGACATCTCGCTCACCACCAATGGCGCCCTGCTGCCCAAGCTGGCGCCGCAGCTCAAAGACGCCGGGCTTAACCGCGTCAACATCTCGCTCGACACGCTCGACCCTACGCTCTTTGGAAAGATCACGCGCCTGGGCCGACTCGAGCAGACCATGGCTGGCATCGACGCGGCGCTGGCTTGGGGCTTTGAGCCCGTTAAGGTCAACTGCGTTGTGGTGCGCCGGCTCAACCAGGATGTGGGAGCCCTTGCGCGGCTCACGCTCGACCGCCCCATCCATCTGCGCTTTATCGAATACATGCCCATCGGCGACGAGCGCACGAGCTCGCATTGCGCTGTGGATCCGCATGCGCCTGCGCTCAATCCCGAGCTGTGGGACGCGAGCGATACCGTGCCGAGCGACGAGCTGCGGGCGCGCATCAATGCCGGGGCCGCAGCGACGGGACTGGGCGAGCTCGAGCCGCTCGACATCAACGACGCTCCTGCCGGCGCGGGCCCTGCGCGCTACTGGCACTTTCCGGGTGCGGCGGGAACGGTTGGCTTTATTAGCGCCATGTCCAACCATTTTTGCGCGAATTGCAACCGTCTGCGCCTGACGGCCGATGGCAACGTGCGTCCGTGCCTGTTCAGCGATGCCGAGTATTCGGTGCGTGAGGCGCTGCGCCGTGGTGATGATATGCAGGTACTTTCGATTTGGCGCGATGCCGTGGCCCACAAACCGCAGGAACACGCGATAATTGAGGGCACGCAACGATTTATGTCCCAAATCGGAGGATGATCATATGGCCAAGAGCAGGTACGCCGATGCCACCAAGGCCGCTCGCAGGGCCGCGATGTCTGCCCACAAAGCCACGGCTGCGGCGAATGTTGGCAACGCCGACGCGTCCGCACAGCCGACTGCCAGCGCTGCCGCCGAGCCCGCCCGCGACGCCCGTCGCGACGAGCTGACGCACGTGGACGCCAAGGGCGAGGTACGCATGGTCGACGTGTCCGACAAGGCCGAGACCCATCGCATCGCCATCGCCGAGGGCACCATCCTCATGCACCCCGAGACGCAGGCCATGGTGCTGCAGGACCGCGCCAAAAAGGGCGACGTGCTTGCCTGCGCGCGCGTGGCGGGCATTATGGCCATCAAGCGCACGAGCGACATTATCCCTATGTGCCATCCGCTGCTCATTACCAAGAGCAAGTGCGATATTGCGCCCATCGCTGCGGCGGGGACGCCGGCCGAGGACGTGCCCGAGGGCTGGGCGCCGGCGCGCGCGGACGGGCAGGTTGGCTTTCACGTACTGGTCACGGCCGGCGTGACGGGCAAGACGGGTATCGAGATGGAGGCGTTGACCGGCGCGAGTGCCGCGTGCCTAACCATCTACGACATGTGCAAGGCCGTCGATCGCGGCATGGAGATCGTCGACGTGCGCCTGCTGCACAAGGAGGGTGGCCGCTCGGGCGTGTGGGATCGTGCCGAACGCCAGGCCGCTGCTGTTGAGGCCGTGGCCGCTGACGGTGCCGCGCCCGCAAGCGCACCCGTCGCCGTCGCGCCCGCAGCTCCGGCACCGGCCGTCCCCGCGATCGCGTTTATCGGCTACCAGAACTCGGGAAAGACCACGCTCGTCGAGAAGGTCATTGCCGAGCTCACCCGCCGCGGCCTGCGCGTGGGTTCGCTTAAGCATCATGGGCATCACGGCTTTGATATCGATGTGCCCGCTAAGGACACCTGGCGCCATCACCAAGCCGGATCCAAGCACGTGGGCCTCATCTGCGCCACGCGCTGGGCGGAGTACGCCGACACGCGCGAGGAGGACGAGATGCCCGCGCGCGAGCTGCTGTCGCGCTACAACGATGTCGACGTGGTGATCATCGAGGGCTACAAGACCGAGGGCTTTGACAATATCGTCGTCGCGCGCTCCGGTGTCGACCGTTTGCGCGGCAAGAGCTCGCTCGACCTGGTCGACGGTCGCACGCTGGCCCTTGCCTGCAACGAGGCCCTGGCACGCCAGGCATTCGACGCCGGCTTTGCGACCCGAGCCATCAACATCAACGACGCCCGAGCCATCTGCGATCTTATCCAAGATTACCTTTAAGGGCTGGCTCGCTGCGCTGCCATAACCTGCCAAATAGGGACAGGTTTGTTTTGGCAGGTTTTATCTGGGCAAACGTCACTTCCACCACAAAGGGGCCAGGCACCTTTGTGGTGGTTTTTGTTTAAGTAGATGTGTGGGACATGCCTTACAATCTACCAAGTAGTTCATGACGGGCGAAAAACGGAGAGAAGGGGCTCTTGATGCGTCCTTAATGTTTCATGCGGATAGATTGATTCGACAGACGGTGGCGAATGCCCGCCGTCCGCATTCGTATGAAACAAGGAGTCTCCATGCTCGTCTCTCTTTTCTCAAAGCCTCAGTCATCGCTGTCCGTGCAGGCCAAGCGCCTGGTGGCGATGCGCTTTCTCATCTACACCGGTTTTCAGACCAGCTACTTTATCGGCGTCATCGGAACGCTCACCTATGCAGACGATGCCTCGGTCGTGGCGACATCGCTGGCTGTCCTCTTTATGAACGTATTCGTGATCTTGGGATCCTTTGCGGGTGGCGCGGCGCTCGACGCCTGGGGTCCGCGCCGTCATTTCTTGCTGAGCATCGTGGGCACGCTGGCAACCGGCGCGGCAATCCTCGCCTTTGGTAGCGCGACCGGCGTCATCCTGCTCGGCGCGGTGTTCCTAGGCTTTACGATGGGATTCGCTCAGCCCATTGCCACGTCCTATCCGGCCTACCTCACCAACGACCCCGTCGAGCTCAAAGACATCAACTCCGCCATTGCCATGTTCTCAAACGTGAGTATCATCGTCGGCCCCACGCTGGGCGGCTTTGTCGCGGCTGCTGCGTCGTCGCGCGCGGTGTTCGTGCTCATGATGATTTTTACCGTACTGGCGTTTATTGCCGGCTGGGGCTTTAGACCGCAAGCAGTTCGCGTCGCCGCGCGTGAAAGTACTCCCGCGGACAGCAGTACAACGGCAATCACTGCCAGCCAAAGCCCCGACCCCAACACATCTTCCCGCGTCACCTTCGCGACCAGCATCAAGACAGTCTTTACCAACAGCGTCCTTGCCCTGCTGTTCTGCATTATTTTCCTTTCAAACTTTGGCTACGGTGCCTTCGACCCGCTGGAGTCGTTCTTCTACCGCGGTGTCCTGCACGTCGGTGTCGAATGGATGGGCTGGCTCTCGTCGGCCAGCGGTGTGGGCGCGGTGCTGGGCGCCGTGGCCGCGCTCCGCTTGCCGCCGCACCTGGTCAACCTTAAGACGCTGCTTGTGGCGCTTATGTTCGTAGGCCTGGGAAGTTTGCTCTATGTGGGGACACCGTACGTGGGCGTAGCCCTTGTCGGCCAGATTGCCCTGGGCGTTGCCTGGGGTGTCGTAAATCCGCTCCACAACACTATCGTGCAAACGACGGCTCCTCTCGAGCAGCTTGGTCGCGTGAACTCGGTCATGGGCTTTGGCAACATGTTCGCCGGCGTGGCGCCGCTGGCGATTGCCCCGTGTCTGGCGGCGACATTTGGCGTGCAGCAGACGCTCGTAGGGGCGGGCATGGTTGTGACGGCGGTTCCCGCGGCGTTGCTGCTGTTTGGACGCCGGCATTTTGATCGTGCCACAAGGCAGTAAAAACCATCACAACATTCAGCGAAAATCGCGATTTTGCCGAAAAACGTCGAATGTTGTGATGCTTTGCGTCTCGGGCCAGGCCACCCTTCGGGTTCGGCCACCACAAGGGGGCCAGGCACCTTTGTGGTGGTTTTGCGCCAAAGCGCCCCGTGTCCGCCTTGGTATACCATGTACGCCGTTCACGAATACACCCCACACCGCCGCGCAACCCAGAAAGGCCCCCATGGACACCACCTTCAGCCACATCAAAGCCGTGTTCTGCGATATCGACGGCACGCTGCTCACGAGCCAGCACACGGTGTCCCCGCGCACCGTGGCGGCGATTCGCGCCCTGCGCGAGCGCGGCGTGCTCTTTGGCCTGTGCACCGGGCGCGACGCCCACGCGACCGAGGCCATGTACGAGCTCTGGAACATCGAAGGCCTGGTGGACGTGCTGGTGGGCTGCGGTGGTGCCGAGGTCATCGACCGTGCGCGCGACATCAACGAGCTGAGCTATCCGCTGCCGGGCGAGACCATCGCGCGCATCTGCAAGCACATGGCGGACCTTCCGGCGACGCCCGTCTGCCCCCGAGACGGCGTGTTCTACGTGCCCGAGAGCAACGCGTGCGTCGAGCACCTGTCGCGCGTTGACTGCGTGCCCTACCAGGTGGTCGATTTTGCCGAGTTTTTGCGCGAGCCGCAGCCCAAGGTGATGTTTACCATGGCGCCCGAGGTAATGCCGCGGGTGATTGAACGGGCGTCGACGTTTGCCGATAACACTGTTAAGGCGGCGGCTCTGCAAACCACGCAGCGGCTCTACGAGTTCATGGATCCGCGCGTGTCCAAGACGCGCGGCCTTGTGCGCGTGGCGGAGCTCAACGACATGGAGCTCCAGAACATCTGCGTGTTTGGCGATGCCGATAACGACACCTGCATGGTGGCTGACGCCGGCGTGGGCGTGGCTATGGCAAACGGCAGCGACGCCACCCGTACCGCCGCGGACTTTGTAACCGCGAGCAACGACGAGGACGGCATCGCGATCTTTATCGAGGAACATCTGCTATAGCGCCGGGGGAGAACCACCACGAAGGGGCAGGCACCTTTGTGGTGGCCTCAGGCAATTTGGGCGAATTGATACCTAAAATCTGCGCATAAATTCAAATATGGTTGTCTGAACATTACGCTTCTAACCACCGATGGGTTAAAGATATTCTCATCAGTTTGGTAGGGTATTCCTCCCGGTTGATGACCTACCGCTCACGGTCGATTTTCAACCGTTCACAGGATGTTCGCTCTTGAGCAAAATGTTGTGCAAATAAATCTAATGCCATTAAATAATAATACGCAACTAAATTACCAGCAGAAACAAATAATAGATAGCGAATAAACAAAGGCAAATCTGAGTAAATGTCAAGAGAATTAAGAACTTGCACAAAAATGTCGATTTTGCTGCTCAGATGTTTAAACAATCGTTATAATTGCATCACTTAGCGAGCGCAATTACAGATTGCGCAGATACGTTTGATGGTGAAAGAGCAAGATCGCGGTCTCTTGGGGAGGAGACATCGATGAAAGCGAATTCGGACAAATCTAAGCAGAGTAATAAAGCGACGCGCCGTGTACTGGCAGGCGTTTTGTGCGGAGCCTCCGTTTTGAGCCTGGTACTGTCGCTCGTCATGCCCCCGATCTCGCAGGCCATTGCCAACGATGGTCAGGCGGGTGCAGCCGAGGAAACTGTGATGGGGGGGGGTTCCTCAAGTGAGTCTACTGATGTAGACAACACCAACAACAGGGATACCGAAAACCAGAATAGTGACGAGACCGAGGGCGACGAGACCGGCGACGATGCTCTCAGGACGGCCCCGTCGTCTGATGACACGGGAGCCGAGAGCGCTGCGCAGCCCGCGGATGATGGACAGTCTGTCTATAAGGTCGCTACTGTTGCAAATGAAGGTGAGGTTCCGGGACTTCAAAAAGATGAGGATGGGTACACGCTGCTGGCGAGTGACGGAGACCTGACAGCGTACCTTAACGCCCCGACTAAACCCGATAAACTACGTCTTAAGGCTGACATTAGTTCAAGTGTGCCAATCACTATCAGGCAAAATACTACGATCGACCTTGCGGGTCACAAGCTTTATTACCGCGTTGGTAATAACGACACGTTCATTACGGTAGCGAGCGGTGCACTTACCGTTGAAGACTCTGCCCATGTTAGCGATACACCTTCGGTCGTTGATAAAGATCCTGGCAAGCTTGCAACTATGGCATGGACCGGTGACAACAAAGGTACTCCTCAGAGCTTAACCTATTATGAAACCACGAGCGCGCCTAACGCAGATACCCTTGGCACCACCACCACTGAAACCACGACTGAGCATGTCGTCAGCGGTTTCGGCGCAATCGTTGCTGCGTCCGACCGTGGCTCGGTCCAACAGGTCATCTCTGTTGCGGACGGCGGTACGCTTAACCTCAACGGAGGCATGATCACGACACCGAGGGATTTGACCAACAACGGTCATATCATCTTTGCCGAGGGGAAAAGCAATGAAACTCATGTGAATATCAATCGCGGTTTTATTACTGGCGCGAATCTCAATCAGCAACGTGGCGGCTGGGGCGGCGGACTGTGCGTAGCGGGCGCGAAAGTCACGGTCAACATGACCGGCGGCGTGATCGCAGCGAATAAGGCTGCTTCCGGTGGTGGTATTTTTGCCGACAGCGGTGTCACGTTGAATCTCTCCGGCGGTGTCATTTCGGGCAATGCAACATATGCCAATGAAATCAACAATGGCGATAACACCGACAGCGGCGGTTACGGTGGCGGTGTTTATACCAAGGGTGCAACCGTAACCATTAGCGGCTCTGCCTGCATAACTAACAACCAAGCTGACGCTCGCATCACTAGTGACAACCTTTACAACAACGGTCTCCTCGGTGGCGGCGGCATTGCGTCCACGAACGGTGGAAAGCTGACCATGACGGGTGGTTCCGTTACTGCCAATTACTCTCATGAGGCCGGCGGCGGAATCTACGCTGGTTTCTGGAACCAGGCGATTACGTTTAAGATGACAGGCGGCACGATTGCCGGCAACAAATCTGTAAACGCCGAGGGCGGTGGTCTCCGTATTTCCACCGGTACTACCGGCAATATTGGGACTGAGCCGGGCATGTCCAACATGGTTTACATCACCAACAACAAGACCATGACGGGTGAGAGCCGTGGCGGCGACTGGGGCGGCGGTGGCATCTTTATCCAGAAGGGCGGCAAGCTCAACATCGTAAAGACGCTGATTACTGATAATGAAGCCGGCGGCTGGGGCGGCGGCGTTGGTGCTTGCCCTACGGGTGAAACGATTGTCTCGCACTCAAATGGTGCCGCAATCTATAACAATACGGATCGTGGCGAGCACTTCTCTGCCGGTGGTAATGGCAAGGACGAGGACAGTAAGCCTGAGTACATTACCGATGACTTCAAAACTGCCGGCCACAAGGACTTCTTCCTCGTGCGCAAGAAGGGCAGCGATAAGACGGTCGCAGTCGTTCTTGGAAAGATGCTCGGCAATGGTTCTGCTGGCTGGAAGGGTACCTGTGATGGTCAAAAGATCGCCATCGATCCTAACGGCGGCGCCGAGGCCAAGTACATGTTCGGCTTGGAGGCCCATCCGACTGACGAGGCCGTAGAAAAGGCGCGAGTGGCGGCTACGACCATCATCAGTGGCAACTACTCGTTTACCCATGGCGGCGGCATCATGACCAACGGCGATCTCACCGTTGGCGAGGTTGCTGAGCTGAGCGTTTATCCGAACATGAAGCTCAACGCCACTAAGGTGCTTAAAAAAGATGATGTCTCGCAAAGCCTTAGCGGACACGGATACAAGTTTATGCTGCTGCGGCAGGATGGCGATACAGCACCTTCTTGGAAAGATGACGGCACAATTGATATGGGCGATTGCATCGTTGCAGGTGAGGCAACTGTTGATCCGTCAACCGGCAGTATCACCTTCGACTCTGGCAAGGACTATTCTTCGGGGCAGTATGTTTTCTATCTAGTTGAGGAGCCCATCAGCGGCGACAACGAATTGGATACCAAATTCGATAAGACCATTTACAAGATCGTGGCAACAGTCGATAGCAATTCATACAAAACTGACCTTCTCATGTCGATTCCTATTAATTATTACAAGGTGAATAAAGTCACCGTCTCTAAAAAGGCCGAGGGGAATCAGGATTTCGTAGAACTTGATAGCGCACACTACTCCGTTACGCGTCCATCGGATAACAACTCGTCGGATGACACGACGACTACGGTCGTTATCGGTGACAATGATAACCCTACCTTTATCAACAAAATTGAGCCCTATACTTCTCTCGGCTCTTGGAAGCCTGCGGCAACCAAGGTCGTCAAGGGCGGCGAGATGAAGGAGTTCACGCTCGAGTTTGCGGATAACGATAAGTTCAATAGTGCCGAGAGGGTTACGACCAAAGCCGGCGGCGACAATCCCCAGAAGCTTTATTTCTCCAATATTGAGTACGGCCTTAAAGACTTGAAGCAGAAGGAATCCGATGATCCGGGTCGTGGTGCTTGCAAAGACTTTACGTACTACGTGCGCGAGAGTGCAGAGGTTTCGTGGTTCTCGCAATATAAGTACGACAAGTCGGTCTATCGATTTGATGTCAGGATGAAGGACCAGGAGGACGGTTCGATCGAGGCCGAGTCGGTGACCTACACCAAGATCAAGGACGCCGACGGCAAGGATATCGCCACGAAAGACCAGCATCCTGTCAACTTCGACGGCACCAAGCCCGACTCCATCCCCACCTTCATCAACACCTACTCCACCTCTTTGCCCCTTTCTGGTATGTCGGGCGTCACTCTGACGTACCTTGCCGGCGCGGCGGTGCTTTGCGCTGCTGCGGCCTGGATGCACATTCGTCGCAAGGCGAATGCGAAGGGAGGCGAGCGTCGTGAATAAGAAAGTTTGCTCCTTCCCGATCTTGTTTGCGCTGCTTGCCCTCCTGATCGGCACCTGCGCGGTTGTGTTCCCCGCATCCGCGCAGGCCGCGCCGACCTCGACCGGTTCCATCACGGTGAGCGGCACCGTGGCGAGCAGCTACAACGCCTACCAGATCTTTAGCGCCAACGTCGTCGACGGCGACAGCGACGCCAAGATCGCCACCGACCTTGTCTGGGCAAGTGGCGCCGTGCGCGACGCCGCGCTGCCCGTGCTGCACAGCGCCGGCATGCCCAATTCCCAGACCACCGCGCAGGAAGCTGCCGAGTGGCTCAACACCGATTTCCACCTTACGAGCGCGCTGAGCGCACAGCTCGCTCGTTCCCTCCAGAGCTCCGACGCCGCTTCTGTGGCCCTTAACGCGGGCACGACGGCAGAGCTGTCCTGTGGCTACTGGCTCATCGTCGCCAAAGACGACGCCATTTCCCAGAACGAAGCCGGCACCGCGCCGATCATGGCCCTGGTCGGCGGCAGCGCTGTCATCGTCAAGCCCAAGGCCGCGACGCCCAAGGTGGCCAAGCACGTGCTGGAGGACAGCACCGCCGCCTGGCAGAAGGCCGCCGATGCCACGGTCGCAGACGACCTGTACTGGCGCCTCTCTGCCACGGTCCCGGCGGGCCTCACGGCCTACGATACCTATGCGGTGCAGTTCGTCGACACCATGAGCGCGGGGCTCGACCCCTCCAAGGTGGCCGCGAGCATACATGTTTACGTGGCGGCGGGCGCGGACGGCGGTTTCGACGCCGTCCAGACCGGCAAGGACGGCCGCACCGGCACTAAGGCCGCGAAGGGTTGGACCGACATCACGGCCCAGTGCTCCACCAAGGTTGCCGCGGACGGGACCTTCACTGTGCGCACCGGCGACCTGATCGCCGCGCTCGGCGGGGCCAACGCCTTCACCGCGGGCGCCCGCGTGGTCGCCGTGTACAACGCACCGCTCTCCGGCGACTGTAACCACGGTATTGCCAAGGGCAACCCCAACGAGGTCTACCTGCGCTACCCGCGCTCTCCTCTTGCCGACCAGTCCGGCGACGCCGGCTTCACCCGCACGCCGAGCGACGACGCGTGCGCCTACACCTGGGATCTCGCGCTCATCAAGCGCGGCAGCGACGGCGACAAGCCGCTGTCCGGGGCGGTCCTGAGCATCGCCGACGACCGCGGTCGCACGCTGGCGGCCGACGGCACGTGGGATGCGCAAGGCAAGGCCACCGTCACCACGGGCGAGGACGGCCGCGTGACCGTCTCGGGCGTGGACTCGGGCAAGCTGGAGGTCCGCGAGCTCAAGGCGCCCAAGGGCTACACCGCCTTCGAGGGCACGCGATCCGTGACGGTCAAAGCCGAGGGCCTGGACGTCGACCAGGTGGCCGCCGCCAAGCCTAAGGTGACCGTATCGGCCGAAAGCCCTCTGCGAGTTGATGCCGCCGATGCCGGGAAGGGTTTAGTCGAGTTGTCGGTGCTTAACACCCCAAGTAACGAAGTGAGTCGAGGCTTTATGCCCTCGACGGGAGATAGAACGTTGGTGTTGGTAACGGCTTTGGCCGTCATCGGAGTAGTGGCTATTGTCGTCGCGCTCGTCATCAAGCGGGGAGGAGGTCGCCATGATAAATAATTGCCCCCCCCTGCTCAATGGCGTACTGCCTCCGTAGCGATTAGAGCGCAGGGAAATGAGCCTGCTGACTTTTGGTGATGACGAGAATTAAAGCAACCTCCAAGAAAGAGGTCCCAACATGAAAACAACCAAGAACATCGCACGCCTGGCAGTAACCGCCGGCCTCACCGCAGCCCTGAGCTTCGGCGGAGTGATGGCACCGGTCACGATGGCGTTTGCCGAGGGCACGACGACTGCGAACGGCTCGGTGACCATTGCGAACGTTGAGGGCAACCATACCGAATTCGATGGCTATCAGATTTTTAAGGCTGATGTTGCGACAGTCGAAGGTAAGACGGTTGTGAGTAATATCACCTGGGCAAACGGTAGCGTGAAGGCGGCTGTCGAGGGTGTCATTAAGAATGAGGAGCCGACTTACAAGGGCAAGACCGCCCAGGACGCTGCAGACTGGATCACGAGTAAGGTGACGGGAACCAACGATGCATATTGCGTTGGCCCCGACAACATTGCTTATAAGATTGCCGCTGCTGTGGACGATCTTACTGACAAAAAGACAACGAGTGCTGGTGTTGCCTCCGGTCTAGAGCACGGTTACTGGCTCTTTGTGACCGATGCCGGCACCATCGGAGACGGCGAGGCGGGCACGTCTCCCATCTTCACTGTCGTGGGAAGCACGCCCGTTAACGTCAACGAGAAAACGGGCATCCCTACCGTTGAGAAGAAAATCGTGAGCGATGCTGATGACAAAGAGCACGATGCCGCCGATTCCCAGATCGGCCAGGACGTGACGTACAACCTCTACGGCACCGTCGCCGAGAACTTCGACAAGTACGACACGTATTTCTACGAGTTTTCCGACCAGATCTCCAAGGGTCTGACGCTGCAGACGGGCGCTAAGATCTACCTGTATAAGAACAGGTCTGATGCGAAGGGTGATCTCACCCGCACGAAGGGCACGGATATCACTGCGTATTTCAAGGAGGAAACGCCCGCCGAGGCTGCCGAAGACGGCAGCAAGACGACGACGTGGACCTGCGATAACCTGAAGAAGGTCAGTGACGTCACTAAGGACTCCTACATCGTCGTCTCCTATAAGGCGCAAATCAACAAGGATGCGGTCGTCGCGGGCACCGAGGGTAACGAGAACGCCGTGACGCTCAACTACTCCAATAACCCCATGACCAGCGAGCGCGGCGAGACCAAGCCTGACACGGTCAAGGATTACACCTACGGCCTCAAGATCAATAAGGTCGACCTGGGTACCGAGGCAGCCCTCGACGGTGCCGAGTTCACCATTCAGGCCACTGGAGCGGACGGCGGCGCATCCAAGAGTTTGTATGTCCAGAAGGATGGTTCTCTTGGTTCTGATCCCTGGAAATTCGTGACTGCCAACGGCGGTGTCATCAAGGTCACCGGACTCGACGCCGGCACCTATACCGTCACGGAGGTTTCTGCCCCCTCTGGTTACGCTAAGGTCGACCCCTTCACCTTCGAGATCAAGCCGAGCATGAATGCCGATGATCCGGGTGCTGGTCTTACTGAGCTCACTGGAGAACTTACGACTGGCCAGAACGACAAGGTTATCGCCGGCCTCACCGATGGCGACTCCGGCGATAACAAGCTGACGTTGAAGTCTGGCTCGGAGAAGACGGACGGCATCTTCAACATCACCGTTGGCGATACCAAGCAGGTTGGCCTCCCGCTCACCGGTCTCAATGGCGTGACCTTCACGTGGATCGCTGGTGGTGCGGTGCTGTGCATCGGCGTGGCGCACCTCATCCGCAGCCGTAAGCAGGCTGAGGAGTCCGAGCAGGAGTAACGCTCGCTCACCCATCCCTTTGGCAGGTGGGATGTGATGGCCATGAGACTTGCGGACACTTTTCTCGTTCATCCACGTTCTTGCTTTGCCATCCTCTTTTCGGGGCGGACTCCACGCTGGAGTTTGCCCCGTTTTTTTTGGATAACGCAGGCAGCCTCCATCGTCCGATGCGGGCACGTTCGTCATCGCGTTTCTTGACTCGTATGAGGTTCGGATTAAGGTCCGTAGGCGCACGCGCGGTGCGGACGGTGGACGGCATTTGCGCCGCAAGTGCAAATAAGAATGCCCGGGGGTCGGATTCCGGGCATTTAACAAAACCAGAAAACTAGGCCGCCCGCGCTCTCGTACACTTACGCGGGATGCGTCGTTTTTTATTGACATTGTATCCCGAATCGCCCAGTCGATTCGGGACATTTTGAAAACTCAAATGTAGACTTAGGCACGAACGGTATCTCTTTAATTCCGAAAATTATGTATAATTCCAATACAAACTGGAATCAAACGAAAACGATGGAAATGAACGAAGCGCTAATCTACTTACAAGAAGCACTAGGCCTCTCTGCCAAGACCAAAACTTGGCCTGGATCTGCACGCTTGCCGCTGCATCTGCGGACGATTGAGGTCCGCGCTGTTGACGCAAACGGTTTTTCGTTTTTGCTTGCAAGCTTGCCTACTGGCGTCGGGCTTCCCGAGGCTAAGAGAGTCTATAGTCAGCTAGCCTTGCGCGCGGAGACTCCTGTTGTCGTTTCGTTTCCTGATGCCGATGCACGTCAGCGCAAAGCATTGGTCGCACAAGGGATTCCGTTTGTTTGCCCCGGCAGACAGGCTTTTCTTCCATTTATGGGCACAGCCTGCACGGAGAGGGGCGGTGCCCGGTTTCGCAACCACGCGACCAAGATGTCACCCAACGCGCAGGCTGCCGCAATCTGGGGAGCAGCCCAGGAGCTATATCGTCCCTATGACCTTTGTCGTGCACTTGGGATCTCGGCAAGCCGCGCGAGTGAGGCCATAACCGAGCTTGTTGACAGGGGACTCGCGAGGCGCGAGCGTCGCGAGCGACGTGTCGTCGTGTTCCCTGTTGCCGTTGATCTTCTGCTCAGCGAGCACATGGCAGAGCTCTCCTCGCCTGTCTCGAAGGTCTTTTTTGCAAGGAAGACGCAGCAGATCGACTATCTTGTTGACGCCGGGGAGACGGCGCTCGCTGCGCGTTCGATGCTCGCTGCGCCGGGCATGGAACAAAAGGCCGTCTTAAGAAGTACATGGCGTCAACTGAGCGACCTCGAAGTCGCAGACGGGGAGTTGCCGGATAACGAGACGGCGATGATCCAAGTGTGGCGCTATGCACCCGTGTTTGCCGACTCCTCCCGTGTCGACAACATTTCGCTTGCGCTATCTTTGGCGGCAATCGACGATGAGCGAATTCAGCTCGAAGTCGATCGCATGTTTGGAAAGGAATATCCATGGCAAGAAGCGCTGTAGAAGGTCTCCAAGAATTTCAGCAGCATATGCAAGAAGCTGCAGGATCGTATGCTCTTATCGGCGGCACGGCATGCGACATTTTGCTCTCGGAGGCGGGACTTCCGTTTAGGGCGACTCACGATTTTGATGTGGTAATTGTCGCCGATGACCGGTTGCCTCAGACGGCAGAAGCTATATGGACTTTGGTGCGTGATGGCGGCTACCGCTGCGGCTGGGGCGAAGGTAAAGACTCATGCTTTTATCGGTTTACAGAGCCAAAGAGGCCGGGTTACCCCCATATGATCGAACTCTTCGCGAAGTGCCCCGACTTTCTAAAGGGTCGTGAGGGGATTGATGTGGCGCCAATTCACGTTGATGAAAACATAAGCAGTCTGTCGGCAATTTTGTTGGACGATGCTTACTACAGCTTGTTCCTTCAGGGAATTCGGACCGTAGGCGGCGTTTCGGTCCTGGGTACGGAATACATTGTCCCGTTCAAAGCGAAGGCGTATCTCGACCTAAAAGCTAGAAGGGAAGCGGGGGAGAACGTTGATTCGAGGAAGGTAAAAAAGCATAAACGCGATGCGCTGAGACTTGCTCAGCTGCTCGGCGAGTCGGAAGGTGTCGACCTGGGCGGAGAACTGAAGGACGATATGCTTGCGTTTGTCAAAGATTGTGAGGTGGGCGACGTCAATCTGAAACAGATTGGGGTTGCGGGCGTAACGATGGCGCAGTTGCTCGAGACGATGAAAGCAACATATGGCTTGATTGGTTGAGTGGGGTTACGTGGCCCGGACGGTGCAGCCAAGCTGCGTTGTCCGGCGTATGAGCTCGCTAATCGGCTATTATTTGTTTAGACAACCTGAGTTGTAGAGGAGTGACCGGCGATGGTGCAGGGCGCCAAACATATGAAGAGCAATAACGCTGCGGCCAACGGCGGCTCAAGCCCTCAGCCCAAACCTCAACCAAAGCCCAAGCGCCGTCGCAAGCGACTGCCGCGCTGGGCCGATCGGCTCATCACCATCGTCATCATCCTTATTGGCGTGGGTCTTATGACCTGGCCGTGGATCTTGGACCGGCTCGAGGCCTCGGGCGTGTTCAACCAGATCAGCACCGTGTCCAGCACCGTGGACGCGCTGTCTGCCGAGGAGCGCGAGCGCATCCTGCTCCAGGCGCGCTCCTTTAACGAGCAGCTGGCGGGCGAGGCCACCGAGCTCCCCGCCGACCAGATCGAGCCCTACGCCCAGCAGCTCATCTTTGACCGCGACCCCATGATGAGCTGGGTCGAGATCCCCTCCATCGACGTGAGCATGCCCATCTACCACGGCACGAGCGAGGAGGTCCTCATGGCGGGCGTCGGCCATCTGGAGGGCACGAGCCTGCCGGTGGGCGGCACCTCGACGCATTGCGTGCTCACCGCGCACTCGGGCATGCGCAACCTGAGCATGTTCGACGACATCCACTCGCTGGAGCCCGGCGACCTGGTGCTGCTGCACACCATGAACAAGACGCTCGCCTACAAGATGGTGGACTCCGAGGTCGTGCTGCCCGAGGAGATGGAGTCGCTGACCATCGAGCCGGGCGCCGACAAGGTGACGCTTGTCACCTGCACGCCCTACGGCGTAAACGACCATCGCCTGCTGGTGCATTGCGTGCGCACCAAGTACAGCAAGAAGGACGTCGACAAGCAAAAGTCGCTGGCCGGCCGCCACTGGGGTAAGCGCGAGTTTGCCGTGCTCATCGTGGTCATAGCCATTGCGCTGTTGCTGCTGGACATCGTGATCCACGCGGTCCGCAAGCGCCGCAAGGCCAAAGCCTCGGCATAAGACATTCTCCAGAACCACCACAATGGGGACAGGCGCCTTTGCGGTGGTCGGGACTTCCAAACCATCACAACATTCGATGAAAATCTCGATTTTGGCGAAAAGCGTCGAATGTTGTGATGCTTTTCGTTTCGGGCGGGACGGTTTTCGTTGTGGTCGAGACGGTCTTCGCTGTGGGCGGGACGGTTTTCGCTATGGACGGTGCGGTTTCGTTGCAGAACGGCCGGCCCGCCGCCTGCCAACCGCCGCCCTCGTTACGTTTTCGCTGCATTTGGGTAAAGCACCTGCTCCAAGCGGCGTTGCCTTGTATACTAGAGCGGTTTAACTGCTATGCGGAAGGGAGCGCCTATGGCACTCAGCGAGAAAGACGTGCGCGGCATCGCCGAGTACGCAAAGATCGCACTGACCGATGACGAGCTCGTCCAGATGACGTCCTACATGAACGACGCCGTCCAGATGCTCGAGCCCGTCTTGCAATATGACTTGCCCGACGTGGAGCCCACGTTCCATCCTATCGGAAGCCTGTCCAACGTGATGGGCGATGACCTGCGCGAGCCCGAGCGCGACCTGCCGCTCGACGTTGCGCTGGAAAACGCCGGCAGCGCGCGCGACCGCTACTTCCGCGTGCCGTCCATTTTGGGAGAGGGGGAGAGCGAGTAATGGCGCTAAGCTTCGATTCCCTTACCGCCGCCCAGATCGCCGCGGGCGTTGCCGCCGGCGACTTTACCGCTACCGAGGTGGCCCAGGCCTCCCTTGCCGCCATCGAGGCGCGCGAGGGCGGGGTCCAGGCATTCCTGCAGGTGGCGCCCGAGCTTGCGCTCGAGGCCGCTGCGCGCGTGGATGCTGACCGTGCCGCAGGCAAGCCGCTGCCCCCGCTTGCGGGCGTGCCGCTGGCCATCAAGGACAACATGAACCTCGTGGGCACGTGCACCACCTGCGCTTCCCGCATGCTCGAGAACTACCAGAGCGTCTACACCGCTACCTGCGTCCAGCGCATGCTCGATGCCGGCTGCCTGCCCATGGGCAAGGCCAACATGGACGAGTTTGCCTTTGGTAGCTCTACCGAGAGCTCGGCGTTCCACCGCACCAACAACCCCTGGGATACCGAGCGCGTGCCCGGCGGCTCTTCGGGCGGCTCCGCTGCCGCCGTCGCCGCGGGCGAGGTCGCGCTCTCGCTGGGCTCGGACACCGGCGGCTCCATTCGCCAGCCGGCGTCGCTGTGCGGCGTGGTGGGCTTTAAGCCCACGTATGGCGCCGTGAGCCGTTACGGCGTGGTTGCCTTTGGCTCGTCGCTCGACCAGGTGGGACCCTTTGGCCGCACGGTCGAGGATGTCGCGCTGGCCATGAACGCGCTTACCGGCGCGGGCCACGATCCGTACGACTGCACCAGCCAGGACTGCGCCGTCGACTTTACCGAGCATCTCAACGACAGCATCGAGGGCAAGCGCGTGGGCATCATCCCCTCGTTTATGGAGGCCGAGGGCCTGACGCCCGAGGTCAAGGCCGCTGTTCAGCGCGCCGCCCAGGAGCTGCAGAACCAGGGCGCCGAGCTGGTCGAGGTCGACCTGCCGCACCTGGACGCCGCCATCGCCGCTTACTACGTCATCGGCCCGGCCGAGGCGTTCTCCAACCTGGCCCGCTTCGACGGCATTCGCTACGGCTACCAGGAGGAGGGCTGCGCCAACCTGTCCGACCAGAGCTCGCTGTCGCGCGCCCACGGCTTTGGTGCCGAGGCCAAGCGCCGTCAGATGCTCGGCGCCTACCTGCTGAGCTCGGGCGTGTACGACAAGTACTACTACGCTGCGCAAAAGGCCCGCACGCTCATCACGCAGGACTACGACGCCGCGTATGCCAAGGTGGACACCATCCTCATGCCCGCCTCGCCGCGCACGGCCTTTAAGTTTGGCGAGATTAGCGACCCCACGCAGATGTACCTCTCCGACCTGTACACCATTTCGCTCAACATTTGCGGCAACGGTGGCATCTCGGTGCCGCTGGGTCTGGGCGAGGATACTCAACTGCCCGTTTCTGCCCAGCTGGTGGGACCTGCCTTTAAGGACCGTCAGCTGCTCACGTTTGCCCGCGCCCTGGAGCGCAGCTTTGCCGATACCGCTACGGGTGCGCCCGCGCTTTCCGTCGCGCCCGATTTTGCCGGGAAGGGAGGCGAGCTGTAATGAAGGAGCTTTCCGAGGTCCTGCAGGATTGGGAGGCCGTGATCGGCCTGGAGATCCATACCGAGCTCACCGCACTCGATACCAAGATGTTCTGCAACTGCAAGCTCAGCCACGATGACGAGCCCAACGCCAACGTGTGCCCGGTATGCCTGGGCCTGCCCGGCGCCCTGCCGGTGCCCAACAAGCGCGCCATCGAGAGCATCGTCAAGGCCGGCCTCGCCACCAACTGCGAGATCCAGCGCCACTCGATGTTCTACCGCAAGCACTACTTCTATCCCGATATGGCCAAGAACTTCCAGACCACGCAGGGCCCGGTCGCCTTTGCCATGTACGGCCACCTGGACCTGGACGTGACCGGTCGCGGTGCCGCCGAGCGCCCCGACTGCGCGTTTGGTGAGGCCGAGGCCCAGAGCCTGGCGAGCGCCTCGGCCAACGCCGAGGGCCTGTCCACGTCCATGACGATGACCATGCGCGAGGGCAACCAGCGCGCCGGCCATCTGGCCAGCTACGACGCGTCCAACCTGCAGATGCCCGAGCGCCGCGAGGACGGTTCCTACACGGTGCCTATCCGCATTCTGCGCATCCACATGGAGGAAGACGCCGCCAAGATGGTCCACGTGGGTGGCGCCGAGGGCCGCATTACCGCCGCGGCCGAGTCGCTCGTCGACTACAACCGCTGCGGCACGCCTTTGATCGAGCTTGTCACCGAGCCCGACTTGCGTACGCCTGAGGAAGCGCGCCTGTTTATGGAGAAGCTCCGTCGCATCTTTGTGACGCTGGGCATTTCGGACTGCTCCATGGAGAAGGGTTCCATGCGCTGCGACGGCAACGTGTCGCTGCGTCGTCGCGGCGAGACCAAGCTGGGCACCAAGACCGAGCTCAAGAACCTCAACTCGTTTAAGAGTCTGCATGACGGCCTTGCCTACGAGATCTGCCGCCAGGCCGAGGTGCTCGAGGAGGGTGGCATCATCTATCAGGAGACCCGCCACTGGGAGCCCAGCCGCAAGCGCACCGTGGTCATGCGCGTGAAGGA
The DNA here is from genome assembly GCF_003458415.1 of Collinsella sp. AF25-2LB. Classification (GTDB taxonomy): domain Bacteria; phylum Actinomycetota; class Coriobacteriia; order Coriobacteriales; family Coriobacteriaceae; genus Collinsella. The sequence goes on along the minus strand of NZ_QRUF01000007.1, from coordinate 59,330 downwards.
GACGGCCGACGACTATCGTCTGTTCCCCGACCCCGACCTGGCGCCGTTCGATCTGGACGACGAGTTCATCGACCGCTGCCGTGGCGAGATTCCCGAGCTGCCCGATGCCAAGCGCGCCCGTTTTGAGGCCGACTTTGGCATTAAGACGGCCGACGCCGAGCAGATTGCTGGCGATCCGGAGTTTGCCGAGTTCTTTGAGGCCGCCGCTGCCGGCATGGCTGGCAAGGAGGCTCAGACGGTCGCAAACCTGCTGGTGAACGAGATGATTGCCTACCTTAAGGGCGCCGGCGTCTCGCTGACCGAGTCTGGGATCGCGCCGGCTCAGGTGGCAGCTCTTGCCAAGCTACTGGCGACCGATGCCATCAGTTCCAACCAGGCGCACGAGGTCTTTGAGGCCATGGCCCAGACCGGCGACGACCCCAACAAGATCGTCGACGAGCGCGGTATGCGTCAGGTGAGCGATGCCGGCGCGTTGCAGCCGATCGTGGACGAGGTGCTGGCAAACTGTGCTGATCAGGCGCAGCAGTATCGTGACGGCAACCAGAAGGTCATCGGCTTTTTGGTGGGCCAGTGCATGAAGGCGAGCCGCGGCAAGGGCAATCCGAAGCTCTTCAACGAGTTGCTGAGAACGTCGCTCTCGTAAGCGGGAACCGAGGGGCCGGGCGCAGGGCCTTGCCTCTCAATTTCGGACAGTCCTGACTCACGACGGAGGCGCCACTGGCGCCTCCTGTTCGTGCGGAACTCATTGAGAGGCAAGGCCCTGCGCCCGGCCCCTCGGCTCCGTGACGACTCGGCCGTTCGGGTCAGGTAGGCTGAATGGAATTTGGTGAATGAGGGCGCCGTTGGCGCCCTCATTTTTGTGGACGAGAAAACGAAGGTGAATACTTTTCCGCGAAGTGAACGACCTATTTTGGACCCCTGAAACATCAACACTTTTCTGGCTCGGTTTCCTGCGGTTTTGTCGAGTGTTTCCTGCGGTTTTGCTGCGAAAAAATGCGGATGTTTCGGGGGTCTAATTTTGCTCGTTCACTTCGCGGAAAACCATTCACCTTCAATTTGCTGGAGAGGGGAGGGCTCCCTCTTTGGCGTTACGGATGTACATCGCGGCGGGCGGATCGCTAGAAGCCGGCTGTTCCCCACCTTAAGATTTCCAAAGAGTTAACCTTTGTTGAACTTAATAGTTAGATAAACTAAACTATTTTCCAAAAGTGTGCTCGAGCAAACTTGTTTACTCGAGTGCTGAGGTACCGTGCCGCGTCCAATGCGGCAAAAGGGAGAAGCAACATGAAGAAGTCGACGTTCAATACCCTGCTTGTCGGTGGCGGTTTTCTGCTTGGTACGGCTGGCATCAAGCTGCTCACCAGCGCTCCGGTAAAGAATGCCTGCGTGCAGGGTATTGCGTGCGGTATGCGCGTCAAGAACTGCTACCAGGACATGGTCGAGCAGGCCAAGGCCAATGTCGATGACATGGTTGCCGAGGCTGCCTACATCACCCAGAGCGAGGCCGCTGCTGACGAGGCAGCCGAGTAACGCTCCCAGGCACAAACTATGAGATTCTCGATTATTAGCGAGATCCCCGGCAGGACCCGTCTTCAATTGGCGGGTCCTGTGCCAGAGAGCGATCTCGATGCACTTCTTAAGCTTGGCGGCGAAATCGACGGCGTGCGCAAAGTGCGCGTGTATGGCCGCATTGGCCAGATGGCGCTGGAGTACGACGAGCAGTGTCGTGCGAGCGTGCTCGACGCCTTGGGCGCACTCGATGCTCAAGCCGTCGCCGATGCCAAGTCGGGCTACGTGATGCAACTCGAGCCGCGCAAGCACAAACTCGTTATGGACCTGGCGACACTCGTCGGTGCCCATTACGCACGTCGCTGGTTTTTGCCCACGCCCCTGCGTGCGGTGTTTGTCGTGGCCGGTTACATGGCATTTTTGCGCGCTGCCCTTCATGAGCTGGCGCAGCCGCGTCTGACCGTTCCTGTGCTCGACGCTTCGGCCATCGGCATTTCGTTCGTCAAACGCGACGTCGACACCGCGGGCCAGACAATGTTCCTGCTCAACGTGGGCGAGCTGCTCGAGGACTACACGCGCGCCATGAGCGAAAACGAGCTCATCAACTCGCTGCTCGACGTGCCCGATAAGGCACAAAAAGTGGTCGGTGACACCGAGGTAAGTGTTGCCGCGACCGAGCTTGAGCCCGGCGATCTGGTCGCCGTGCGTACTGGCATGTCCATCTGCATCGACGGTGTTGTCGAGCAGGGGAGCGCCATGGTCAACCAGGCGACCCTGACCGGCGAGCCGCTGGCCGTCGAGCGCAGCGTGGGCGACGACGTGTTCGCCGGCACCGTCGTGGAAGACGGCAGCATCTTGGTGCGTGTGCGCGCCAATACGGCGCAAACCAAACTGCGCTCAATCGTCTCGCTCGTGCAGACGGCCGACTCGCTCAAGTCCGAGGGCCAGTCGCACATGGAAGATCTCGCCAACAAGATCGTCCCGTGGAACTTCCTGCTCGCGGGCCTGGTTGCGCTTACCACCCGCAGCCTTATCAAGACCTCAGCGGCGTTGATGGTCGACTACTCGTGCGCACTCAAGCTCACGGGTTCCGTTGCCGTCATGACCGCTATGAGCGATGCTGCCAAGATGGGCGTCATGGTCAAGGGCGCAAAGTACTTTGAGTCGTTTGCCAAGGCCGACACCATTGTGTTTGATAAGACCGGCACGCTCACCGAGGCGCAGCCGCGTCTTGCCTGCGTACTCACCACCGATGGCTGGAGCGAGGACGAGATCCTGCGCCTTTCCGCTTGCTTGGAGGAGCATTTCCCGCATCCGGTGGCGCGTGCCGTGGTCAACGCTGCTCACGAGCGTGGGCTCGAGCACCGCGAGCGTCACGCTGCTGTCGAGTATATTGTGGCGCACGGTATCGCTTCGTCCATTGAAGGGCGTCGCGCCATCATCGGTTCCGCGCACTTTGTATTTGAGGACGAGAGCGCGCAGCTCGATTCCGACATTAAGGAGCGCATTGAGTCCCAGATGCAGGGCCTGTCGCCGCTGTATCTGGCGGTCGACGGCACCGTTGTGGGCGTGCTCGGTATCGAGGACCCGCTTAAGCCCGGGGTCCGCGAGGCTATCGCCGACTTGCACGCGTTGGGCGTTAAGCACGTGGTCATGCTCACGGGCGACTCGGAGCGCACGGCCGAGCGGATTGCGCGCGAGGCGGGTGTCGACGAGTTTAAGGCCGAGCTGCTGCCCGAGGACAAGTACGCCTATGTGGAGCGCATTAAGAGCGAGGGGCGCCATGTTGCCATGGTAGGCGACGGCGTCAACGATTCGCCGGCGCTCGGTTTGGCAGACGTGGGCTTGGCGATGGGCGGTGGAAGCGACATCGCCAAGGAGGTCGCCGATATCATTCTGACCGATACGGATCTGGCCGCGATCGTGCGCCTGCGCCGCATGAGTCAGGGGCTTATCGACCGTCTGACGAGTTCGTATTCCAAGGTGATGCTCACCAACTCGGCGCTGTTGGCATTGGGTATTACCGGCATGATCACTCCGCAGACGTCGTCGTTGCTGCACAACGGCTCGACGATTGCCTACAGTCTGAGCAACGCGAAGGCTTACCTGCGTTAGCAGACGTGTCCGCCCACGTTATCTGGCCTGCGCCCAGACGGCATCGGTGTCGTCCGGGCGCAGGCCTTTTGCATTTGACCATTTGCTAGCTTCTCTATAAAGTGGTGCTAGCATGGCTAGCAATTGAAGGGAGCGGGATCGACGTGGGTGCTGTTAGCGGCATGGCACAGGTGAATGTTCGCGTAGATCGCTCGGTTAAAGAGCGTGCCGAGGAGGCGCTGCGGCTTTCGGGCGGGTCGCTGCCCGAGCTCATCAAAAAGGTGGTGGCCAAGGTCGCGCAGGGTGGCGGGCAGTGCGAGGAAGTGCTTGCGGCCGTCGACGACCGGCAGCAGACCGTCGCGCCCGATACTCCGTTCGCCGCATCATGGGCAGCGGCAGACCGGCTTTATGCAGATATGGGCATCGCTGCGTCGCCTGTATCCGACGATCGCGGTTGGGACACAATCTATTCCGAAGCCATGGATGAGCATTATCGCCAAAAGGGGATGATCCAGTGAGTGGGGCGCCTCTCAAGATCATGGTGGACGCCAACGTATGGGTTGATTCGTTTTGCGTCGACCATGCCGAGTCGCTTGCCGCGCGTGCGTTTATTGGGCAGGCGGCGGAGACGGGGGCATTGCTGTTCTTCCCGGTGTATATCGCTAAGGACGTGCTGTACGTTGTCCAACATGAGCTGAAGCGTAGCGTTCTTGCCAGCGGGGGAGCGATCGACGAGGCATCTGCCCGTGCAATTGGCGATGCGGCGTTGGCGTTTGTTCGGAACATGACCGAAAACGCCATGGCCGTTGGTGCAGATGCGTCGGACCTTTGGCTGGCCGACAAATACTTAGCGCTCCATCGCGATTACGAGGACAACTTGGTGCTCGCCGCGTGCAAGCGCGCGCAGGTCGATTACTTGGTGACTAACGATCGAAAGCTGCTCGAACATGCCGATCTCGCAGCAAAGACCCCGCGCCAAATGATGCCGATTCTTGCTCTGGCCGAACGCGGCGGCGCGGCTATCGGTTGACGCGAACTGTTTGCGGGCCTCTTGGACGACGATGCGCCAAGGGGCCCGCGTCTGCTATTTACAAAAGCTCGGCCTTAATGGCGGGACTTTCTGCGAGCTGCTCGGCTGCCTTTTCTTCGGAGCTGTCGAGTGCTGCCAGACTGCGGTAGACCCACTCGTTGACCTGGGTGTTCTTGACGCCTGCGGTCTGCATAAGGGCGCCTACCTCGCGGATTGCTGCGAGCAGATCGGCTTTGGGACCCGCGAGCTCGACCTCGATGCCGTGGTAGGCGGTCACGCCGCGGTTCTCGCTCACGTGGTCGATAAAGCCCTCGACGGTCTCAAGCTGCTGGGCGAGAGCTGCATCATCGTCAGCGTCCAGCGCGACGAGTGCGTTCGAAACCGTGAGGGCGGGATGTCCGCAGGGGACAAAGCCTTCGATGACATCCATAGCTTCGGTAATGGTTGAGCCCAGGCCTGTGAGGGCATTGATGAGTTGCTGCTTGGTATCCATAACGGTCCTTTCGACGGGTCAGTTTTGCTTGGCGAAAATATACGTTACGCGATCGGTAGCAAAAGTGCGAAGTGCGGCGCACATTGGGGTCTTCACAGCTCGTGCATAGAACAGCTGTCTGCCTTTAGAACGTGGTAAGATAGCTATCCACGAGCGGGGTTCACCCCGCGTGTTCCTTGAAAAGTCGACGGGTGTTGGGCGCTCGTGCCCAGTGCCATCCAGACTTTCCCGACATTCGGGGGCGACTGGTTTCGACACGATAGCTCTGAGAGAGGAAGCAAGCCGAGGTCTCCTCGCCTCGTTAAACAGGGGTACCGTCAAATTGAATTGACAACAACTCTTCTTTTGAGCCTATGGCTCTCGCTGCTTAGTTTATAGCGGCGCGTCAACCCGGTGATTTCCCCGACACCGGCGCGACGTCATGTTAGGGGAATGCTCCTGCGCACGTAATCGGTATGGCGCAGGCTAAGACCGAACCGGTTAGGACGCCGCGAGCGTGTCGCTGCGCGCAAAGCGTCCGAGACTAAACCAGCGACTGAGCTTGGAGATGCCAATCAGGGGGCTTTCGTGGACCGGAGTTCGATTCTCCGCGCCTCCACCATAAGTAACAGGCAGGTAGATATTTATATCTACCTGCCTTTTTATTTCTAGTCCGTACCGCGGAGAATCGAACTCTATGCAGGGCGCGAGCGTTAAGCAAACGCGAAGCGTTTGTAGCGAGCGGGCGAGGACGCCGGTAGGCGGCCGAAGCCGGCGCGTATTTGCGAAGCAAATACGCGGATTCTCCGCGCAATGCTTCAGCCAGATATAGATGCGATGCCGATCGGGCGTCTTGCCCTGGCCTCAACCCATCAACGGATCCCCCAAACCGCGGAGAATCGAACTCTGTGCAGGGCGCGGGCGTAAAGAAAATGCCGCGTCAACGCAGGCCGGGACACGCTTTCCCAATGGCGGCCCAGGCGGAAAGTCCATCCCGGAATCCGCGCTCAGACTGGGACGTAGTTTCCGGATGGCGCCTCAAGCGGAAACTGCGACCCGGAATCCCGCCGTAGAGTGGGACATGCTTTCCCAATGGCAGCTCAAGCGGAAAGCGCATCCCGGAATCTAAGCTCGGAATGGGATTCATTTTCCAGATGGCGGGCTCAGCGGAAAATACGACCCGGAATTTGCTCTGAGAACGGGGCACGCTTTCCCGCCGACCGCTCCGCCCTCCTCAACTCCAAAACCTGCGCGCCCTCCATCCCAAAACTGGGTAGAAGAAAGCCAAAACGAAACAGCAGGAGGTCAACATGACTGCAGAAGATAAGGCAAAGAACGCCGGCAAGGTCGCGCTCGTCCTGGAGGGCGGTAGTTTTCGCGGGCAGTTTACCGCGGGCGTGCTCGACGTTCTCATGGAGGCCGGCGTCGAGATTCCGGCTGTCTACGGTGTATCGGCCGGCGCCCTCAACGGCGTGAACTATAAGTCGCACCAGATCGGCCGTGCCAACCGCATCAACCTGGCTTTCTGCAATGACAACCGCTTCATGGGCGCCGCATCGTTTGCATCCACGGGCTCTATCGTCGGCTACGACTTTATCTTCAACGATGTCCAGGACCGCCTGGATCCCTTTGACAACGAGACGTTCGACGCGAGCCCCATCGAGATGTACGCCGTCGCGACGGACATGCTCTTTGGAACCGCCACGTACCTGCCGGTCAAAAGCGCTGTGCTCGATCTCGACGCCGTGCGCGCCTCGACTTCGTTGCCGCTGGTGACGCCGCCGGTCGAGATAGACGGGCACAAATACGTCGACGGCGGCGTAGCCGATTCGGTCCCCATCGAGCATGTGCTCGAGGAGGCGGGCTTCGACCGTGCGGTCGTCATCGTCACGCAGGACCGCTCGTACGAGAAAAAGCCCTACGAGTTTTTGCCGGCCGCGCGCGCCCGCTATGCCGACTACCCCTATCTGCTCGAGGCTATCGAGACGCGCCACGACCGTTACAACATCCAGCGCATGCACCTGTGGAAGTATGAGCGCGAGGGTCGTGCGTTGGTCGTCGCTCCGCAAAAGCCGGTCGAGGTCGGCCATGTCGAGCACGATTCGGCAAAGCTTTTGGACTTGTATATCCAGGGACGTCAGGAGGCAAAGCGCCTGCTCGCGGAAATCCAAGAGTTCGTTGAGCGCTAGCGACGGCGAACCCTCAAAAAATGACAACAGCTAAAGAGCTGGAAAATCACGGCTCGTGGATGACATGTGCAGAAACTCTGGTCGGAGCCAAAATACCTGTTGACTCGTACGGCGAGCGGGGTAATATGGACGGGTTACTTGCAGAGCCCCGTGAATCTCTGTAACAACACGTACTGTACATGGAGGAGTCTAAGTGATTTCGAAATCGACTCACTACGCCAAGCAGGGCGAGGTCCAGCGCAACTGGGTTCTCGTCGACGCCGATGGTGCTGTCCTGGGCCGTCTTGCCACCCAGATCGCAATGATCCTGCGCGGTAAGAACAAGCCCCAGTTCACGCCCAACAGCGACTGCGGCGACTTCGTTGTCGTCATCAACGCCGATAAGGTCCAGCTTACCGGTAACAAGGCCGACACGAAGACCTATTATCGCCACAGCGGCTACAACGGCGGCCTCAAGGCTGAGAGCTTCCGCCAGGCTATGGAGAAGCACCCGGAGAAGGTCATCGAGCGCGCCGTTCGCGGTATGCTGCCCAAGACCACCCTCGGCCGTGCCCAGATGACCAAGCTTAAGGTCTACGCTGGTGCCGAGCATCCGCACGCTGCCCAGAACCCCACGAAGATTGAGCTGGAGGCTTAAAGATGGCTGAGAACACCGTTGTCTACCAGGGTACCGGCCGTCGTAAGAACGCCGTCGCCCGCGTCCGTCTCGTCCCCGGCACCGGCAAGGTGACCATCAACAAGCGTGACGCCGAGCAGTATTTCGGCCGTCATCAGCTCGTTGAGAACGCCCTTGCTCCCTTCAAGGTGACCGACACCGCCGGTCAGTTCGACGTTATCGCTCTGTGCGATGGCGGCGGCATCTCCGGTCAGTCCGGCGCTCTGCGCCTGGGCATCGCTCGCGCTCTTCTGAACGCTGGCGACTACCGTGCTGACCTCAAGAAGGCCGGTTTCCTTACGCGCGACGCTCGCGTGGTCGAGCGCAAGAAGTACGGCCTCAAGAAGGCCCGCCGCGCTCCCCAGTTCTCCAAGCGCTAAGGTTTTATCTCCTTTCGAGATACAATGTACAAGCGGGGCCTGCCGATTCCTCGGCGGGTCCCGCTTTTCTTTTTCGACTAGGGCGGGCGGTTGCATATCGCCTGCTAGGGAAGGAGCGATCCTATGCCCCAGAACATCTTCGGTACCGACGGCGTTCGTGGCGTCGCCAATGCCGGCCTCTCGTGCGACCTCGCGTTTCGCCTGGGCCGCGCGGCGACCAAGTTTCTTGGTCCGGATATCTGCATCGGCCGCGACACGCGTCTTTCGGGCACCATGCTCGAGAGCGCTCTGACCGCTGGCATTATGGCCGAGGGCGGCCGCCCGCATTGCTGCGGCGTCATCCCCACGCCGGCCGTGGCCCTGCTCACCGTTCAAAACGAGCTCGACGGCGGCATCGTCATCTCTGCTTCGCATAATCCGCCGGAGTTCAACGGCATCAAGTTCTTTAGCCGCAAGGGCATGAAGCTTCCCGATGCTGTCGAGGAAGAGATCAGCGCCTGGGTCATGTCCGAGGAAGCCATGGCTGCCGACACGCTGCCGACCGGTGCCGGCGTGGGCCACATCATCAAGATGAAGGATGCCCGCAAGGCATATGTCGATCATGCCATCGATACGCTCGATGGCCTGAGGCTCGACGGCCTGGTCGTTGCCGTCGACTGCGGCCACGGTGCTTCTTGCCAGACCACGCCCGCCGCGCTGCAGCGCCTGGGTGCTACGGTCCATGCCATCAACACCGATTATTGCGGCACCGACATTAACGTTGAGTGCGGTTCTACGCATCTCGAGCCCTTGCGCGAGCTCGTGCTGCGCACCCATGCTGACATCGGTCTGGCCCACGACGGCGACGCCGACCGCGTACTGTTCGTGGACAGCGAGGGCAATGAGATCGACGGTGACTACATCCTGGCTATCTGCGGTTCTGACCTTGCCGCTCGCGGCAAGCTCGCCAACTCCGAGATCGTCTCGACCGTCATGTGCAACCTGGGCTTCTCCATCGCTATGAAGGAGCAGGGCTTCGAGATGGTTCAGACCGCCGTGGGCGACCGCTACGTTCTGGAGCGCATGCTCGCGGACGGCGCCGTCATCGGCGGCGAACAGTCCGGCCACATCATCTTCCTGGAGCACAACACCACCGGTGACGGCCTGGTGACGGCTCTGCAGCTGCTGGCCGTGCTCAAGCGCACCGGTCGTACCCTCACCGATCTTGCCGGCATCATGAAGAAGTACCCGCAGGTACTCGTCAACGTGCATTCCGACAACAAGGCTGGTCTGGACGATTGCCAGCCCATCTGGGATGCCGTCGCTGCTGCCGAGAAGGAGCTTGATGGCCGCGGCCGCATTCTGGTGCGCCCGAGTGGTACCGAGCCGCTGGTCCGCGTGATGGCCGAGGCCGAGACGCACGAGCTGACCCAGCGCGTTGTCGACGACATCGTCGAGGTTGTCAAGCGCGAACTTCCCTAATGGTCAAAAACGGGTGCCAAGTGGTAAACTGTTAAGGTTATTTTGGTTGATCGGTATGTCCGAGGGGGAGCATGTTCACTAAAGTCCTAAGGTCTTTTGGTATGCGTGGTCGAGTCCTTACGTTGGATGCTCCCATCTCGGGTGACGTCATTCCGCTCTCCGAGGTAAACGATCAGACGTTTGCTACCGGCCTTTTGGGCCAGGGCGTGGCGATTCAGCCCACCGGAACGCGTGTGATTGCACCGGCTGATGCCAAGGTCGAGGCCATTTTTCCTACGGGACACGCCGTTGCGCTTAACACGGTCGATGGCTTGGACGTGCTCATCCACGTTGGTTTGGATACCGTTCAGCTCGAGGGCAAGCACTTTACCGTACATGCGCAAGTGGGTGACATCGTCCATAAGGGCGATGTGCTCATTGAGTTCGATCGCGAGGCAATTGCTGCCGAAGGCTACGATGTGACGGTTCCCATCTTGGTGTGCAACTCCGTTGAGTTCTCGAGCATCAAGGGTTCCGTTGGCGTGCATGTCGAAGAGATGGACCAGCTCATCGTTGCTCGCGAGCGCTAGCAAGTGCACGTGGCCATTAGCCTACAATTCAAACACGTTTACGGAGGGCGCCCTTGAAAGAGGACGCCCTCCGTGGCAAGATGAGATTTGTCCGAAGCTAAACAGCTTTGGGTCACCGTGGACGGGCAGGGGCCTCGACGCGGCTAGACACGAGACACATACATTACGCGACCTCGCCCTGGTGGCCGCACACGTTGGTTGCGGCCGACGCGGGCCGCGGGCAAGTGCTTGTAAGGGAGCCTTGCCTCTCTTGTACGAGAAAGGACGCGTAATGAAGATCATTAAAGCTAAAGACTACGAGGATATGAGCCGCAAGGCCGCCAATATCATCTCGGCCCAGGTTATCCTCAAGCCCGACTGTGTACTGGGCCTTGCCACCGGCTCCACCCCGATCGGTGCCTACAAGCAGCTCGCTGCTTGGTACGAGAAGGGCGACGTCGACTTTGCCGAGGTCAGCACCTACAACCTGGACGAGTATCGCGGCCTTTCGCACGACGATCCCCAGAGCTATCACTACTTCATGCGTGAGAACTTCTTCGATCACATCAACATCGACCTGAACAACACGCATGTGCCCGACGGTTCCAACCCCGACGCCGCCGCTGCCTGCTCTGAGTACGACAAGATTGTCGCCGACGCCGGTTATCCGGATCTGCAGCTGCTCGGCATTGGCAACAACGGCCACATTGGCTTCAACGAGCCCGATGACCACTTCTCCAAGGGCACGCACTGCGTCGACCTCACCGAGAGCACCATTCAGGCCAACAGCCGCCTGTTCGACAGCATCGACGATGTTCCCCGTCAGGCCTACACCATGGGTACCCAGACCATCATGTATGCCCGCATGATCCTGGTCGTCGCCAACGGCGAGGCCAAGGCTCAGGCCGTGCATGACATGTGCTATGGTCCGGTTACGCCCGAGTGCCCGGCTTCGATCCTGCAGCTGCACACCAACTGCGTTGTCGTTGCCGACGAGGCCGCCCTTTCGCTCTGCGAGTAGCGCGAATCCTGCAGCTCGACATAGCCTTGTCTAAGGCCTCCGCTTTGCGGGGGCCTTTTTGCTATCCCTTTTTGCCCACTTGACCAAAATCTTGCCGCAAGCTTGACGAACGCCAGATGTCCAACAGCTTGATTCATTCCATACCAGATTCTATGCAAAAATGCCACTAGAAGGTCGTAGACGGTAGCGGGTGCTAGGCGAGTTGAATGACATGGCTGAACCTTGTTCATCTGCGTTACACTGCCGCTTAGATGGGACAAGCTGACAAGCTCATTTACCTGCTTAAAGACCGATTAGTCGGGGGATTAATAACAATCGGCCCTCGCTGTACAAAAACTTGCCGCTTGCGTACCAAAAGACAACCTAAAACACAAGGTCGCTCTATTCATAGCGCGGCTTGTATGGTCTTGCGGCTACAGTGTCCATACGGTCGAGTTGAGGAGCGGGCATGGTAAATGATTTGAGCGGTATAGACGACCTCGAGCTGATGCCGCTGGGCGGAGGCTATATGGTGCGACGCGAACGCTTGATGAATGAGCTTATCGCCAAGGGCCGAAAGGCCGGCATCGTGGTTCTTTATGCGCCCGACGGGTTTGGGAAGACCTCGGTGCTGCTGCAGTACACCCATGAGGTTAAATGCGACCCGACGCGAGGCCCCGTGCGGATTATCGAGGCCGATCGTGCCATTGGGCGCGAGGTGTTTATGCAGCTCGAGGTGGTTACCGAAGAACTCAAAGACAAACCGCACTCCCTTATCGCGATTGATAATGTGCCAAACCTCGATCAGCACGATACCGAAGACCTCATCGACAGGATTCGCGGCCTGCGCGCTATGGGGGTAGGGGTCTTTATCTCCTGCCGTCCTTCAAATCGTCAGCTGATTCATGGGCTGGGCGATTCGGTTAAGATCAATGCGCAGATGCTCAAGGTGCATGCCTATGAGTATTCGGCGTGGGCATCGGCGTTTTCGATCAGCACATCGCTCGACTTTTATCAGCTCACGCAGGGCGTGCCCGAGCTCGTTTCGGCATTGCAGACAGGTCTGTATGGCCAAGGCGACGTAGCCGGCCTGCTCGAAAACGAGATTGTCAACGTGTATGGCGCGGCACTTGCCGATCTGGCTTCACTCGACAATAATGCGCTGTTTTGCGTGGCATGTCTCATGGTTTTGATGGGCGAGGGCAATATCGCAGAACTCGAGGCCTGTGGGGTGAGGCTGTCGATGGTCGACCAGTCCTACTTTGTACGCGACTACCCGATCTTTGGCTTGGATCCCGCCGAGCGGAGTTTTACGTGTCTGGGCACGGAGGATAACGGACGCTTGCGCTTGCGTAAGTTGGTGGCCGAGGTTCGCCCCGAACTTGTTCCGAGGGCGGCCCGGATTTTGCTTAAGGCGGGCCGATGCGATGCGGCGATGGGCCTGGCGGACGCCTTTCTGGACCGTGAAGCGGTCCTTGAACTTGCTGGGCAGTATGGGGTCGATCTGGCTCTGACGGGGCACGGGGCCGATATCTGCCGAGCGGCGCTGGGCACGATCGATGCCGACGATCCGGCTCCAGAGCCAACGCCTGCCGAAGCGCTTGGCGTATATCTGGCAGCGGTCAGCGTGTCCAATACAAAGCTCGCTCGCTATATGGCATCGGTCATCGAATGCGGGGGCGAACGGGCGGCCTGCGAAATAGACCCTGTTTCATGGAGGGTGGCCCAGACACTGACGGCTGTTTGCTATGGGGACAACGGGCTTGGGCTTCCTACGAACCTGGCCGTGCCAGAAATCGAGGCATCTCACACCGCACTCGATATGTTGTCTGCGCATATCGAGGTCAAGCGCTGCCTGACCGAACGGGGAGATGACAGCGGCGTTCTACAGCAGCTCAAAACGAGCAAGGCCTATGACTGCGAGCTCGACATCGCGGGGATTGTTATACGGGCCGATAGCATGCTGGTGGAGCTCTTTGATGGGTCGTTTGCGGGAACCGACGAGCGCGACGACGAGATGACGGTGGTGCGGGAGGCGCTCGACGTACGTGGACTTAAGGCGATGGCTATCTGGGTGCGCATGGTGTTGGCGGCACGGCGGCTCCTTTCCGGCTTGCCGGTAACCGACGATGCGGCGTTCAACGAGCTCGATCGTTTTGCCGTGCGCATGCGCGACAACCAGATTCAGCTGTTTGGGCTGTTGCTAGAAGGCTGGCAGTCGCTGGCAGAGGGACGGCCGGTTAATGCAAAGTTCCGTGCGGTCCAAGTGCTCAAACTTGCCGAGGAGTCGATTGCGTACATGCGCGATAACGCATTGCTGCTGGAGCGCGCGGCATATCTGCGTAACACCTCGATGGTTTCGGTGCGCGAGGAAGCGGAGTTGCTCGATATAAGCCAGACGCAGGTTGGTGGAGCGGAGGCCTGGATGGTGGCGCTGCATTTGGCCTGTGCGGGCCGAGACAGCGATCTTGCGGCCTGGATGTCCATGAATCGTGCGGGGATTCTAGAGCCATCGTATCGGCTCTTTGCGCGCCTTGCCATGCATTGTCTGGGCGAGCCGGCGGGCAGGATACGCAAGAAGCTTCCCGTGCGCGAGCTGTCGCGGTACTCGCTGCGCGACGATTTGGAAGGAGAGGGCGAGCGCCTGTTCCAGGCCGGCGAGGTTGAAGCCGTTGATACCATCGACCATATCGAGATTCGCATGTTTGGTGCGTTTCGCGCCGAGCGCGATGGGTTTCCCATCACGGACAAAATGTGGCGCCGCAAGAAGGCGGCGACGCTTGCCGAGCGGCTTGCGCTGGGCATGGATGCGCTCGTCGATCGTGAGACGCTGGCCATGGAGCTGTGGCCCCATGCCGAGTTTAATAGCGCCCGCAACAACCTGTACTCGACGATATCGCGCTTGCGGTCGGCTTTGGGACCGACGCCGGATGGCAAGTCGTGCGTGCTCATCCAAAATGAATGCATTGGGCTCAACGGCGACTACGTCAAGACCGATGTACGGCTGTTTGACCAGATAAGCCGCGAGGTTTTGGGAAATCGCACGGGTGCGCGCGGGCCCCATTTAGTTGAGCTGTGCCTTAAGATTGAGCAGCTTTATGCCGGACCGCTGTATGTTCCCAATGGCTGTAATCCCACCTACTTTTTGCGCATGCGGCGCATTATGCAGTCAAAGTACATCGATTGCATGATTAAGGGAGCAAATGCCGCTCTAGAAGAAAACGATCTGCAGTCGGCGATTTGGCTGGCGGAGTCGGGGCTTCGACAGGAAACGGCGCGTGAGGATATGGTGCGCTGCGCCATGCGCGTCTACAGTGCGGCGGGGCGGCGGCGCGATATCGTCGAGCTGTACAGCGGGCATATGCACCACCTGAGGGAGCAGGTCAATGGCGTGCCCGAGCCCGAGACGCGGCGTCTATACGAGCGCTTGGTGGAGGGGCGGCTCAATCGCGTGCTGGTCGAGCGATAAAAAACGGGCGCCCGAAGTACTTGGGCACCCGTAAGCTTGCTATGTGTTGGATCGCCGGATCATTGGCTCTTAGACGAGCTTGATCTTCTCGATGTCCTTGCGCGAGGACTCGCGATACAGTGAGAACTTGCGGCCGATGACCTGGACGACCTCGGCGTGGCAACGCTCGGCGAGCTCCTCGGCGGCCTCGCGGGCGGAAAGGCTGGAGCCATCGAGCACGGAGCACTTAACGAGCTCGTGCTTCTCCAGGTAGGCGACCGTCTGCTCGACGGTGCCCTCGTTGACATCGGACTTACCGATGATGATGACGGGGTTGAGGTGATGGGCCATGCTGCGAAGCTGCTTGACCTGTGCTCCTGTCAGTGCCATGGGTTCTCGCTTTCTATGTATGGGGCGCCCCGCGACGGGGCCTTAATTTACGTGAGCTGTCCCACGATAGCGCAGGAACGGTGCGGTGTGGAGCGCGTTTGCCCAGTTCAAAAAGAATGCGGATGCCGAGTGAGTGGGCAGTGCGGGCTGCGAACAGGCTATGAGCGGGGTGCAGAGACCGGCTCCCATGCAATAAACGCCCAACGGACCTTGCGGACGTGGTCGAGCATATAGCGTCCCTGCGGCACACCCTTGGAGCCCGGCTCACCGGCATGGGGGTTCTCAATCATGTGCTGGGCGATGTAGTCGCGCAGACGGTCGACCTTATCCTCGTTGCCATGCTCGAGCATACGGGAAAAATCTGCTACGCCCGCTTCAAGGTTATCGAAGGTATCGCGACGAGGCGATTCAAAGTACGTAACCTGCGGCAGGGCACCCATCTGAATGAGGATATTAAAAGCATACACAAAGCCATTACTGCAGGTAACCGAGGCACCGATGGCGTTCATCAGGTGCAGGTCATAGCGCGGGCTGGAGTTGGCGACCATCGTGACAGCACAACGCCGACGAGCCGTGCGGTCGAGCTTGGCAAGCGCATCTTTTAGATTGGTCGTCGTAACCGACCGACTGGCAAAGGCAACATCCACCGCTTTCGCGACCGGTCCAACCAAATCCCAATCATCATCCCAAGCAAGCTCAAGCGGCGTAATAAGATCTTCGAGCCCGTAATACTCAATGCCGGCATCAAGCGTGCCCAACATGGCAGGAGAGAAGTCGGCAGCAATCACGGAATGCCCAGCCTGAGCAAGCGGAATAGCAATCGACCCAGCCCCACACCCCATATCCAGCACGGACTCGCCGGGCTCAATCGCCAACAACTTTATAAAATCCCGGGCATAAGGAGCAGTCTCAAGCGGCCGAAAATGCCGAGCCCGTTTATCCCACTCAAAAGAATCATCAGCCCGATGCCGACCAGCTTGCAGGCGCATCCATTCGCCATTCCAATCCGCAGAAAGAAGCTCAGAGCGAGCATCCCCTTCAACCACGGGCTAACCTCCTAGCAACAAAAAAGCGACTCCTCCCAAAAGAAGAGCCGCAACCAGCATATATCAGAAAAAGAACCGTTCCAACGCCAAATCGCCCTCACAACCAAGGCGGGCAGGAGCGAAGCGACTGCCATACGGGATAGAACCCAACTGAGGTTCCGTTGTGCGGGAGCCCCGGGGAGGGCAAATATATAAGGTCGATCGCGAGTTCCGCACGAGCCGGAGAGCACTTAATGTGCTCTCCGTGCGAGTCAGGACTGTCCGAGCAGGCGACCTTATATATTTGCCCTCCCCGGGGCTCCTCGCCAGTCCCCCTCAGCTAGTTCTTCAGCGAGTTCAGCGGTGCCGGGAAGCGTCCGCCGCGGTGGGCAAGCACGGTGCCGGCGTTGGGGTTCACCGGCATGATGGGCGCACGGCCAAACAGGCCGCCATACTCGACGCAGTCGCCCACGCCCTTGCCGATGGCGGGGATCACGCGGACGGCCGTGGTCTTGTTGTTGATGACGCCGATGGCCATCTCGTCGGCGATGATGCCGGCGATGGTCTCGACCGGGGTGTCGCCGGGGATGGCGATCATGTCCAGGCCAACGGAGCACACGCAGGTCATGGCCTCGAGCTTCTCGAGCGAAAGCGCGCCGGCCTCGACGGCGGCGATCATGCCGGCGTCCTCGGACACGGGGATAAAGGCGCCCGAGAGACCGCCCACGCTGGAGCTGGCCATGACGCCGCCCTTCTTGACGGCATCGTTGAGCATGGCGAGCGCGCAGGTCGTGCCCGGGCCACCGCAGGTGCCCACGCCGATGATCTCGAGGATGCGCGCGACGGAGTCGCCGATGGCAGGCGTGGGAGCCAGCGAGAGGTCGACAATGCCCTTCTCGACACCCAGGCGATGGGCGGCCTCGCGGCTCATGAGCTCGCCGGCGCGGGTGATCTTAAAGGCGGTCTGCTTAATCTTCTCGGCGACTTCCATCATCGATGCGGAGTCGGGCAGCGTCTCCAGGGCTGCGGCCATAACGCCGGGGCCCGAGACGCCTACGTTGATGACGGCGTCGGCCTCGCCACCGCCGTGGACGGCGCCCGCCATAAACGGGGAGTCCTCGACCATGTTGGCAAAGCAGACAAACTTGGAAGCGCCGACGGAATCCTGGTCGGCCGTGAGCTTGGCGGCATCGATGATGGTCTGGGCGGCCATGAGCACAGCGTCCATGTTGATGCCGGCACGCAGGCTGGCGACGTTGACGCTGGAGCAGACGCGGCTGGTGGTGGCGAGCGCCTGGGGGATGGACTGGATGACGCGGCGGTCGGCGTCGCCGATGCCCTTCTGGACGAGCGCGGAGAAGCCGCCCAGGTAATCGATGCCGAGCGTCTCAGCCGCGCGGTCGAGGGCGTGCGCGATGGGGGTGAGGTCCTCATCCTTGCAGCACGCGGCGATCTGCGCCACCGGGGTGACGGAAACGCGCTTGTTGACGATGGGGATACCGTACTCGCGCTCGAGGTTCTCGGCGGTCTCGACCAGATGCTCAGCCGTGTGCGTCACGTGGTCGTAGATCTTCGTGCACATGCGGTCGAGGTTCTCGTCACCGCAACCCATGAGCGAAACACCCATGGTGATGGTCCTGATGTCGAGGTTCTGCTCCTCAACCATGCCGCGGGTTTCCGCGATTTCTGCGGGTGTGATCGCCATCCTTGCGCTCCTATCTGCCAAAACGAGCATAATCTTTTCTATTCTAACGTGCCGCACGTGCCAAGTGGCGCGTGCGGCACGTTTTGGTGCTCGGTTGTTTCCGTTGTGTTACTGCCCAAAGACCTCTTCGGCGATGCGCGCGCTTTCGGCGGCGTCCTTGGCGTAGTAGTCCGCGCCGATCTGCTTGGCGTATTCGGGGGTGAGTACGGCGCCGCC
Source organism: Collinsella sp. AF25-2LB (assembly GCF_003458415.1). Taxonomy (GTDB): domain Bacteria; phylum Actinomycetota; class Coriobacteriia; order Coriobacteriales; family Coriobacteriaceae; genus Collinsella. The sequence goes on along the minus strand of NZ_QRUF01000007.1, from coordinate 41,208 downwards.
TACGATGATCTTGACGCCCGGCACCTCGGCATGAAGCAGCTTGATGGTCTCTTCCATGGCGACGACCGTGGTAGTCATAAGCGCCGAGAGGCCGACGAGCTTGATGTCACGCTCCTGCACGGTCTTGAGCACCTCTTGCGGGTCGACGTCGCGGCCTAGGTCAAAGACGGTGTAGCCGTAGTTATCGAGCAGCATTTTGACGATGTTCTTGCCAATATCGTGGATGTCGCCTTTGACGGTGGCCACGCAGATCTTGCCCTTGTCGGCAATCTCGCCGGCGGGCATCAGGCGCTTGATGGTGTCGAAGCCCACGCGTGCGGCCTCGGCCGAGGCCATAAGCTGCGGCAAGAAGAACTTGCCCTGGTCAAAGAGGACGCCAACCTCGTCGAGGGCGGGGATAAAGTGATTGTTGATGAGGTCCATGGCGTCGTGGTCTGCCAGCAGACGCTCGGTTTCGGCAGCGATCTCGCCTTTGCGGCCCGAGACGACCATGTGGCGGATGGGGTCGTCGTTGCCGTCGGCGCCGGCGGTGCCAGCAGCGGGCGCGGCGTCGGTCGATGCGGCCTGAGCTGCTGCCGGGTTTGCGGCGATCTTATACGGATCGGTCCAGCCGGCGTAGCGCTCGATGTATCCGGTCGAGCCCTCGTCCTCAACGCTCAACACACGATAACTGTAGACGGTATCCATAAAGCGCTTGGAACCCGGGTTCATGATGGGGGCGTCCAGGCCCGCGCCAAAAGCGGCGGCCAAAAAGACCGAGCCCAGCAGCGGGCGGGCAGGCAGGCCAAAGCTGATGTTCGACACGCCGAGTGCGCATTTAACGCCCAGGCGTTCCTTGCACAGGGACATGGCGCGTAGGATCTGCTCGGCCTGGCGTTGATTGGTCGAGGCGGTCATGACCAGGCAGTCGATGAGGATGCGGTCCGGTCCGATGCCGTAGCGGGCAGCCTCGGCCACGATGCGCTCGGCGATGGCGAAGCGAGCCTCGGCGGTATCGGGGATGCCGCCTTCGTCGAGCGTAAGGCCGACAACGTTGGTGCCGTAGTGGGCGACCAGCGGAAAGATCTCATCCATGATCTGCTGCTTGCCATTGACCGAGTTGATGATGGGCTTGCCGGCGTAGCGGCGCACGGCGGCCTCGACGGCTGCGGGGTCGGTGGAGTCGATCTGCAGCGGCAGCAGCGTGGAGCCCTGGAGCTGTTCGGTCGCCTGTTGGATGATCTTGACCTCGTCGATCTCGGGCAGGCCCACGTTGACGTCCAGAATGTCGGCGCCCTGTTCCTGCTGGCTGATGCCCTGGCTCACAACGTAGTCCAGGTCGCCGTCGCGCAGGGCCTGCTGCAGGCGCTTTTTGCCGGTGGGGTTGATGCGCTCGCCGATGACGGCGATCTTGTGGCCGTCGCAGGGAAGGTCCACGACCGTTTGGGCGCTCGTGACCGACATACTGGGCTTGCGGTGGCGCGGGCTGGGCGTGTGGTTGTCGATAAGCGTGCGCAAGACCGCCATGTGCGCCGGCGTGGTGCCGCAGCAACCGCCCACGACGCTCACGCCGTCGGCGATCATGCCGGCGACGGCCTCGGCGTATTCGGGGGCCTGGATATCAAAGACGGTGTTGCCGTCGTCGTCCACATGGGGGAGTCCTGCATTGGCCTGCACCATAACGGGCTTGTCGGTAACGGTGAGCATACGTGCTGCGAGTCCTCGGAGCTCGGCCGGTCCTTGGCTGCAGTTGATGCCCAAAACGTCGGCGCCGATGGCGTCGAGCGTGATGGCGGCCACCTCGGGACTCGTTCCCAGGAAGGTGCGACCGTCTTCCTCAAAGGTCATGGTGGCAAAGACGGGCAGGTCGGAGTTCTCGCGGCAGGCGAGGACCGCCGCCTTGATCTCGGCCAGGTCGGTCATAGTCTCGATAATAAAGAGGTCGACGCCCGCGGCGACGCCGGCGCGCACTTCCTCGGCAAAGAGGTCGTAGGCCTCGTCGAAGCTCAGGGTACCCAGGGGGCGAAGCAGCGCGCCGATGGGGCCGATGTCACCGGCGACGTAGCGGGCGCCGGCCTCGCGGGCACAGGCGACGGCCGCGGCAAAGACGTCTGCCACGGCGGCGGCACCGTCGAGCTTGTGGGCGTTGGCGCCAAAGGTGTTGGCGGTAATCACGTCGCAGCCGGCCTCGACATATTGACGTTGGATATCAGTGATAACCTGGGGCTCCTCAAAGTTGAGCAGCTCGGGCAGGGCGCCCGCCTTCATGCCAGCGGCCTGCAACATGGTGCCCATGCCGCCGTCGAACAGCAGGTGTCCCGTGCCCTCGATGGCGGCGCGCAGGCGATCGTCCTTAATGCGCAGATCGTCGATCGTGCGCGTCTTGTACGTGGCACCGTTGCGACGTGCGGCATCAACGGGTGCCGCCAGCGCGGCACCGTCCAGATCATGAGTGATAAGTATGTTTGAGCTATTCGCCATGTGCATCCATTTCGTCTAGAGCCCACTGAGGAATTTCTATTTGAAGAGATTTGTCGGGCTCGATATCTTCGATTCGCTTGTTGTAGTGGGCAAGAAGCCGTGCGACATTTAATCGAATTAGGCCTCGCTTGTAGAACGATAACTCTTCAATATTGATGCCGATAAACGATTCGAGTGCGATAACCTGTACGCGATTGCCGAGTCCCTCACTTTCGAACAGTCCGTAAGCGAAGGAAACTTTATCGTGGGGGACAACGACGATGGGCCGAATGCCATTTCGAATGTTATCTCGGCATCGATCGGTCAATTTGGCCATTGGCGATACAGTCACATGAAATGCAGCATCATTGATTTGGAAATCGCCAGAACGGTCTGTCTGCTGGTCGGCGGCGTTTGAGTTGTCTTTTCCGATTTCTATGGTTGGAAATAACATCTCTAGTTTTGCACCTACCAGGTGCTGTGCGACGGTACCCGTTGGCTTATCGGACCGTAGGCTTGCTTCGGCTAGGATATCATCGACAATGACAGAAATTGGTTTTTGAAGATCGATTTCGACTTTGATTCTCTGCCGGTTAAAGAAATCGACCTGGATTCGCTCGACGAAGAAATTGGCGATTGCATTCGCAGCTTCAAGACGAGTGTCTTCGCAAATGTCACTGGGTAGGGCAGAGTTGATAATCGTGGCAAGCTCAAGCGCCATCGGGAGTGTGCCGCGTGAGGTTCTGCCGCCCTCTGACGCGAAGGCACGCGTTTCCCCATGTCTGGCTAAAACTGTTTTGATGCATGCTCCACTTAGGCCTCGTACTTGGCTCCCCTTGTCCGATTGCACATAATCGTCGGTGAGCGGAAAACGGTTTTGCAACAGCTCGCTTATGCCTATGCCAACCGCCATGACGTTACGGTTGACGTTGCCTCGCTTGCTGCGCTTGGATTCGTACCAGAGTTCAATGGCATCCAAGATGTCTTTATCGGGCTCGCTCAAGGAGCAATTGGTCATTTCCATTATTGTCCACTCCGTTCCTTGAAGACATAAGCGCGGGTTTGACTGCATTTTTTATAAGCCAAGTGACAACTGGCACGGCAACTGCATCGCCGAATGCGTAGCGAATCTGAGCATCCGAGAAGCCGCTAAACTGACATGAGTCAACACCTTGGAGACGGGCATATTCAGTTCCAGTCATCCAGCGAACTTCTATCTTTCCGTTTTCGCATATAACGACTGCCTGTCTTGATGAGCCGCCGCGAGCCGTTCTTAGACATCCGGCAATTTCTTCTTCACGGATTTCCCAGCGCACAACGCCCGATCGCGTGCGACGGTAAGCAGTGCGAACAATTTTTTCTTTGGCATTTAAGAAGCGCTGAAGGCGCTCTGCTTGATGCGGTGCAAGTGAGTCGATAAATGCTTGTACTTGGTTTTTGTTCCACCAACGCTTGTCGTTCTCGGGAATATTTTCAACAACCGTTGCAAGGCCCGTCATGCGAAGTGGACTTGGCTCGTTTAGGTGAGAGACGTGCGTAATGAGTGAAGGGTCGGAGTGAATCCAGGAGACCTTTTCAGGACGAAGCGAGGAATCGAGTCGGCTGTTGGGAAGAGGGTTTTTTAATCCGACGACAAACATGCGGGGGCGTGACTGGGGAAGCCAGTGCCGTGCATCGATAAAATAAGCGTCGCATGAATAGCCTAAACGATTAAATTCCTGGCAAACGAGTCTAAAGTCATCACTGTTATTAGACGTGGCAAGGCCGATGACATTTTCGAGAACAAGTGCCCGCGGGGCACGATCGCCCATTCCTTCGATGGCCTTAATAAAGCCAAAGAACGCACTGGACTCTTTGCCAGAGATAAGTCCCTCCCTGTTTCCCGCGAGAGATAAGTTTGTGCAAGGGCTTGACGCCCATGCGATGTCGGCTTGGGGTATTAAGTCGGGGTCGAGTGTGTGGACATCCTGCTCGACTAGATGCTCATCGCCCCAACACTGGCCGTACATGGCGCATTTAGTATGGTCTATGTCATTTGCCCAGATTGTTTTGATTCCGGCTTTTGCCATGCCGGCACGAGCCAAGCCAATGCCTGAAAAAAACTCAAGCGCGGTTAGTTGTGGCGAGAACTGCAGAATGTTGTGCATGTACTGGCTTTCAGATAGTTGTTATTTGGAATCTTATGGTACTTGTTTGTGAGGACATCCGCTTACATACGGATGAGATTCCCTCGATACCGTGCCATCAATTGACATTTTATTCAGAATGCGAATAGCAGGTGGTGTGGGCGGCGCGGAAGCGGCAGTGCTCGCGCATGCGGCAGATATTGCAGGTGGGGCGGCTCTGGGCGTCGTGGACTTCGCCGTCGAACAGGCCGATCACCGCTGTCACGCTTTTAGTGGGCATGAGCAGGCTGGTGGGCGTGACGGTCAGGCCGATGAGCCGCGTGGCGTTGAGCGCATTGACGATCGAGCGCTGGGCCGAGAGCGGGCAGTCGCCGTAGCCGGGGCTAAAGCGCCAGTTGCCGGCGAGCCCATGAACGGCGGCGTCCATCTTGACCTGCTGGTCCATTTGCTCAACGGCGGCTTCCACGTAAGCGGAGCACGCGGCGTCGAGCACGGCGCCCTCCAGGGGATGTTGGGCTCCCGTGGTGCGCAAACGGCGCTCAGCATCCATGCCGAGAGTGCATGCCATGAGCGCGGCAAAGCGGGCGTCTTTGAGATGTCGATAGATATCACGACCGCGCAGCTCAACGTTGGTGCCGACCAGACGGATGCAAGGCTTGCCCTGTTCGTCCACGCCCGTGGCATCGACGGCAAATACGCGGCGCACGCCACGGGGCTCAATGTCCAATTCCAGGCGTTCAACGACAAGCTCAATACGTCGTGACAGTTCGGGCTCAATCTGCTGGCCGCCGTAACCCAGATACCGCAGCATCTCGGCACGGTCGACACGGGGATGGTGCGCAGCATCGACACGGTAAAGCGCCGGCGACGCAAGGTCGGCCGGCACTTCGACAGTGGTTGTATCGATGTGCGGTTTTTCCATTACCCCAGGCGCTCCATAATGGTCGCGGCGATTGCAGGACGGTTCATAGTGTACAGGTGCAGGCCGTCGGCACCGTGCTCCTTGAGGTCACAAAGCTGACGGGCGGCATAATCTACACCGGCTGCCTGCAGGCTCTCGGGGTCGTTCTCGTACTTGGCGAGAATCTTGATGACGGGGGAGGGCAGCGACGCGCCGCACATAAAGACCATGCGGCTGATCTGCGACTTGCCCATAAACGGCATAATGCCCGCGGTAATGGGCACGGTGATGCCGGCCTTGTCGGCAAGCTCGCGAAAACGGTAGAAGCACTCGTTATCAAAGAAAAGCTGCGTCACAAAGAAGCTCGCGCCGGCGTCCTGTTTTTGCTTGAGGTGTTCGACCGAGACGTTGAGGTCCTCACAGGCAATGTGGCCCTCGGGGTAGGCTGCGGCGCCCACGCAAAAGCCGGCGTCGACGAGCTCGGGGATGAGGTCGCGGGCGTAGGCGTAGTCGGAGGCGGGCTTGTCGTCCTCGGTCGCGCCGGCGGGAAGATCGCCGCGCAGGGCCAGCACGTTTTCCACGCCGGCCGAGCGATACTCATCGATCTTGGCGGCGATATCGGCATGCGACCGGCCCACGCAGGTAAGGTGTGCCACCGAGGGCGTGTCGAATTCGCTCGTAATCATATGCGCGATGGGGGCGGTGGCGGCACCGTTGCCCGAGCCGCCGGCCGAGCAGGTGACCGAGACAAAGCTCGGCGAAAGCTTGCACAGATTGCCTGCCACTTCGCGAGCCATGTCGAGGGTCAGTTCGCCCTTGGGCGGGAACATCTCAAACGAAATGGGCGCGGTGCCCTGGGATGCTGCCTGCTTAAAAACCTCGTCGACGCGCATATCGTGCTCCTCTAGATACGTAATAGTGTGATGTGTTGTAAGGATTCTACAGCACCACTGTGCCACGGTGGAGTTTCACTCGCTATTTGAGGATACCAATCAAAGATGCCTTGCTATCGGCTTTCTCTATAACAGAGCGGCTAATCTAGGCACGGACTATAAAGACTGGTATCTGATGCAAAATACCAGTTAATAGAGCTCCATCCCAAATTGACTACCCTTAAACTATGGGGAGAGGTCTGCAATTTATGCAGTTGATTGGCTGTTGAGGGTGGCAACGCCGCCTCGATAGGGTAACCTCATTGATTGGTTTCGCGACAGCAACATAACGGTAATGTCGCGGAAACACGGCGAGTCTAAGCTATGACTCGTTCGTTAGTAATCAACACCGCTTCTCACGCGGTGCCGATACGAAGGGAGTTCCGTATGGCCGAACTTACTGACCGCTTCGGGACCATGGTGTTCTCTGAGGAAGTCATGAAGGACTACCTCCCCAAGGACATTTGGAAGCGCCTTGCTGCAACCCTCGAGGGCGGTGAGCCGCTCGACCTGGATGTGGCCAACGCCGTTGCCCATGCCATGAAGGTCTGGGCCATCTCCAAGGGCGCGACGCACTACGCACATTGGTTCCAGCCTCTTTCGGGCATTACTTCCGAGAAGCACGACAGCTTCCTGGAGCCCAACCACGACGGCACCGCCATTACCAAGTTTACGGGCAAGAACCTCATCCAGGGCGAGCCGGACGCCTCCAGCTTCCCCAACGGCGGCCTGCGCGCCACCTTCGAGGCCCGTGGCTACACCGCTTGGGATCCCACCAGCCCCGCCTTTATCAAGGACGATGTCCTGTGCATCCCCACGGCTTTCTGCTCCTACACGGGCGAGGCCCTGGACAAGAAGACCCCGCTGCTGCGTTCCATGACCGCGCTCTCGCGTGAGTCTAAGCGCGTTTTGGCGCTGTTCGGTAAGACCCCCAAGAAGGTCGTTCCTTCCGTGGGCGACGAGCAGGAGTACTTCCTGATCAAGAAGGACGCTTACCGCAAGCGCAAGGACCTGGTCATCACCGGCCGCACCCTCTTTGGTGCTGCTCCATGCAAGGGCCAGGAGCTCGAGGAGCACTACTTTGGCGCTATCCGCCCCACCGTCTCGGCCTACATGAAGGACCTGGACGATGAGCTGTGGGCGCTCGGTATTCCCGCCAAGACCAAGCACAACGAGGTCGCTCCCTGCCAGCATGAGCTCGCACCGGTCTATGGCGAGGTCAACGAGGCCATCGACCAGAATCTGGTCATGATGGAGAAGATGAAGCTCATCGCCTCCCGCCACGACTTGGTCTGCCTGCTGCACGAGAAGCCCTTCGAGGGCATCAATGGTTCGGGCAAGCACAACAACTGGTCGCTTGGCACCGAGTCCGAGAATCTGCTCGATCCGGGCGACACCCCGCTCGACAACCTGCAGTTCATCGTCTTCCTCACCGCGGTGATCGAGGCCGTCGATAACTATCAGGAACTCCTGCGCGCCTCTGTTGCCTCGGCCGGCAACGACCATCGTCTGGGCGCCAACGAGGCTCCTCCGGCGATTATGTCCATCTTCCTGGGCGACCAGCTTACCGAGGTCGTCGAGAAGATCATCGATGGTAAGGCTTCCGTCCATGCCACGCGCGGCGTGCTCGACCTGGGCGCCGATACCCTGCCCAAGCTGATGCAGGACAACACCGACCGCAACCGCACCTCCCCGTTTGCCTTCACCGGCAACAAGTTCGAGTTCCGTGCCTGCGGCTCCGAGCAGAACGTCTCCGACTCCAACCTGGTGCTCGATGCCGCCGTGGCCAAGTCGCTCAAGTCCTTCGCCGACGCGCTTGAGGGTACGCCCGAGGATGAGTTCCAGGACGCCGCGCTCGAGTACTGCAAGAAGGTCCTGACCGACCACCAGCGCATCCTCTTCTCCGGCGATGGCTACTCCGACGAGTGGCCCGTCGAGGCCGAGAAGCGCGGCCTTGCCAACAACAAGACCACGGCCGACGCCCTGCCCGCCTTTGTTTCCGATAAGGCCATTGCGCTCTTTGAGGAGACGGGCGTCCTGACCAAGGCCGAGGCCCAGTGCCGCTACGATTGCAAGCTCGAGAAGTACAACAAGCTCATGAACATCGAGGCTACCACGATGGTTCGCGAGGCGCGTCGTACCTATCGCCCGGTCATTACTGCCTATGCCACCAAGGTCGCTAAGGGCCTTGAGACTATTCGTGCCGCCGGTGCCGAGGCCGCCATGCAGTGCGAGCAGAACACGCTCAACAAGCTCTGCAACGGTATCACCACCATCAACGACTCCATCAAGGCGCTCGACGCCGTGCATCAGAAGGCCGAGGGCCTCGATGGTCAGGAGCAGGCCAACGTGTATGCACACGAGGTCGTCCCCGCTATGGATACGCTGCGCGCCGCCGTGGATGCCATGGAGGAGATCGTGGCCGCCGACTACTGGCCGGTCCCGACTTACGACGACATCCTGTTCTACGTGTAGAGCGTAACTGACATATCGTCACGGTATTGAGCCGGGGTCCGCATCATGCGGGCCCCGGTTTTTGTTTGCGAAGGACGCTTTGAAGCCCGTTTTGCCGCCGACTTGCCTAGGTATAAAGGGTTGTGGACAAAAAACGTCAAATATGAGTACTGTCACAAGTCCTGTAGCATTATTTATTTGCAAAATATGTAGTGTTACGCAACATATGCCCAAGTACTTAGCCGATAAACGTCTGCAATTTTTCCGCCGTAGGACGCCTGACGGCTAAATCGCCTTCTGAAGGCATGAAATCTCTGTAACTAAAATGGTAACAGTACTCATATTTGCCATTTTTTGACCACAGGCCTTGCGATGATGCCGGGATCCGCACCCTGCCGGGTTCGAATCCCGGCATATCGGTAGCAAAAAGCCCGTCACCGCGGGGGTAACGGGCTTCTTAATTTAAATGGTGCCCCCAGCGGGATGTCCGCGTGCGGCTGACGCCGCCCGCTTTCGCCGCGTCGCTTCGCTCCTTGCGTGCTGCGCTGGAAAACGCTTCGCGTTTCCTCAGCTCCGCACCCTGTCGGGTTCGAATCCCGGCGCATGGGTAGCAAAAAGCCCGCTACCGCGAGGGTAACGGGCTCTTCAATTCAAATGGTGCCCCCAGCGGGATTCGAACCCGCGATATCCACCTTGAAAGGGTGGCGTCCTTGGCCGCTAGACGATGGGGACAGCGGGAAAGAGTATAGCAGACTTTTTTAGCCGTTCACATATCGTTGGCAAACTGAAAAACCACCACAAAGGTGCCTGTCCCCTTTGTGGTGGCGAGGCGTTAGGGGAGGAGCTTCATCGCGGCGTCGTGGGCGGCGTGCTCGTAGGTGTCGTCGAGGGGTTTGAGCGGCAGCAGGGCTGTGGCCTGCGCATCGCCGCGGCGCTCGAGGGCATGCGCGATCAGCCAGTCGGCGAGTTCGGGGTTTTTGGGCAGCGCCGGCCCGTGCAGGTACGTGCCGATGACGCCCTTGTAGATCAGACCCTCAAGGCCATCGTCGCCGTTGTTGCCGGTGCCCGCGACGACGGACGTTCCGAGCGGCGTTGCCTCCGCGTCGAGCAGGGTGCGACCTCCATGGTTCTCGAATCCCACAAAGGGCTCAGGTGCCAGATCGGTTTTGACGGCTACGTTGCCGATCAGGCGATCGGAGCCACGTACGGTTTCGGCGGCAATGACGCCCAGGCCCTCGATGCGATTTTCGCCCATATAGTACGAACGGCCGAGCAGCTGATAGCTGCCACAGATGGCAAGCAGCGAGCCGCCATCCTCAACATAGGCCGCGACCTTGTCTTTTTGGGCGAGCAGCTCGTGTGCCACGGCTAGCTGGTCGCGGTCGGAGCCGCCACCCATCATGACGATATCGGCATCGGTCAAATCAAGCGTTTCGCCCATACGGACCTCGTCCACGCGCACGGGAATGCCACGCCAGGCGCAGCGGCGCTCGAGGGCGATGACGTTGCCGCCGTCGCCGTAGAGGTTAAGGGCATCGGGATACAGGTAGACGATGCGCAGCGGGCGCGAAAGCTCGACTGGCGCGATACCGACAGGAAGAGCGCTGCCGTCGGCACGGGCTACGGCGCGCCCAGCAACAGCGTCGGCGGTGGCGCCTTTCAGCCCGTCGAGCTCCTTGACCAGCGGCGGGAAGGCCGTGTAGTTGGCGACGGCGTAGAAGGTGTCATCGGCGGCCTCGTCTGCCACGGCGCCAATTGCCTGCGCGACGTCCGAGATAATCGCGGCATCGATGCCGGCGTACTTGAGGCGCACCTGCATGTCGTGCGCGCGCGTGCCTCCGGCAAAGGCGACAAGACCCGGCGTGTCGGCGATGCGCTCAAAGTCGACGTCGTAGATCCACGATACATCGTGGCCGTCGGCGTCGTTGTCGTTGAGGAAGAAAGCGCAGAGTCTGCCGCCTGCCGTCTTGATGGACTGGATTTGTCGATCGAAGCCTACGGGATTCTTAGCCAGGTTGGCCTCGATGGTGCGGCCGGCGATATCCCAGCGGCCCATGCGTCCGCCGGCGGGGACGTAGGCGTCGAGCGTGGGCTGCAGGTGCGCCGTATCCACGCCTAACTCATGTGCGGCAAAGAATGCAGCGGCAACGTTGTAGACCATGTACAGGCCGTTGTAGCGTGTGGCGATGTGTACGGCAGCCGCGTCGGGCGCAGATCCAAAGACCAGGTCGAAGCCGTAGCCGTCGCAGCCGAGCTTCACGTCCGTCACGCGACGGACAAGCGCAGGGCGGGCCCAGCCGCACGAGGGGCAATGGTAGGCGCCGAGCTGGCCGTATTGCACGTAGTCATACTCCAGCGGCGCGTTGCACTGTGAGCAAAAACGTGAGTCGCTAATGCGGTCGGACTCGGTGTTGGTGGCGCCGTCGATGCCAAAGGCAATACTCGCGTTGGGAACGCGCGCGGCAATCGAGGCACACAACGGGTCGTCGGCGTTGTAGATGAGCGTTGTCGTCGGAGAGAGCTCCAACGCATGGGCGATGACGTCTTGGGTATGGTCGATCTCGCCATAGCGATCCAGCTGGTCGCGGAACAGGTTGAGCAGCACAAAGTACGTCGGCTTGAGCTTGGGCAGAACGCGTACGGTGTAGAGCTCGTCACACTCAAAAACGCCCACGCGCTTGCCGCTGCTGGTGTGCTTAAGGCCACTGCGGGCCTCGAGCAGCGCACCCACCACGCCCGGCTCCATGTTGTTGCCGGCGCGGTTGCATACCACGGTGGCGCCGCTGGCGGCAACGGCGTCGGCGATGAGGTTGGAGGTGGTGGTCTTGCCATTAGTACCCGTAATCACCACGCTGCGGTCGACAAGGCCAGCGAGGTCGCTCAGCAACTCGGGATCGATCTTCATGGCGATGCGGCCGGGGAGTACGCCGCCCTGGCGTTTGAGGACAGAGCGCAGTCCCCAGCGAGCGATATCGCTCGAGGTGCAGGCAAGAGATGAGCGGAGATTCATGAAACCGTTCCTAACGTAAACGACATGGTCGGGTCGAGTGCGTCACTAAAATCCGTAACGGCGCGCAAATTCCTGGGCAAGCTGCGATACATCTTCGCAGGCGTTGGCCCAGGGGGCAAAGTCGGGGGTGTCCGAGATGATGCCGTCGGCTTCCCAAACTGCCTGATGCGAAAGGTCCCAGGGGTCGTGCGGTTCGGGCCGGCAGGGAAGGTACGGTGTCTGATACATGGGGTTCAGCAAAAAGAACGCGCCGCCCTCGCAACGGTTAGCGAACTCACGCAGCGCGCGCGTCGCCGGGCGCATCTTGTTTGTTTTGAACAGCAAGATCGTGCGGGCGAGCAGGTACCAAGGAGAGTTTTCGAGTGCGTCTGCCCCCATCTGTTCCTCGAGCTGGTGGGCTAGGGCAAAAAAGCCGTCCTGGTCTTCCAGGCGAGCGAGAGCGAGCAACACGGTGCCGGCAGCTCGGGTGGGATAGCCTTCTGCCTTAAGGACGCGGCGGGCGTAGTTGGCAGCAGCGCGGTAGCGGGCGCTTGCCATGCACAGCTGCGAGATGGCCTCGAGTGTGTGGAGCCACCCGATAAGGGCCGGCTCGCTCACGGTAAGGTCCGCTGCGGTGACACCGTCGGCCAAAACATTATTGGCCCAGTAGTGTGGGGCCTCCATGTCGAACCCGGGCACGCTTTGCCGCAGGTAATCGGTCGTGGTCGCTTCGAGCTTCATCAGGTCGCCCAGGCAGGCGTCGACGGGTGTGTCCGCCAAAATGATGGCGAGCAGCTGGGCATCGACCGCCAGCGCATCGACGCGAACGATCTTGAGCAGCTCATCGCGCATATCGTCGAACAGGCGGTTGCGCGTCTGCTCAAACTCCTCGTCGCTGCCCATGTCCTCGATGCGATGGAGCTCGTCGAGCAAATGACGATGCACACCGGCATAGGACAGCAGCGCCTGAGCATGCTCGGACTGCGCATACTTTTGGGGATTCGCACTAATGTCGTTATGGACAAGCTCGCGTGCTGCATCGGTGAGCTCGGGGTGCGACGCCAGATAGGTGCGCTCCAGGTAGGCGGGGATGTAGACGCTCGGATCCATTAGAGGTCTCCTCCCTTAAACGGCAAGCCCTGCTCGGCCGCCCGCAGTATGCGCTCGTCGATCTGGGAGCGCACGATGTCGTTGGTGGCGACCCAGGCGGCAAAGCTGGCGTTGTCGGGCGCGCCCAGGCCCTCCTGCAGTACCGGCGTCGCCTCGGAGAGTGCAAGGACGAGCTCGTCGGTGGAGCCTGCACCCACGTTGACGCGGGCATAGACGCCATCGGGAAACTCGGTTTGGAAGTAGAGCGCCTCGGCTGCGTGCGGGCACGAGCGCGCAAGGATACGCAGGTAGTGCTCGGCACCCTCGTAGTCCAGCTCGCGCCAGGCTGCGCTCATCAGCGCGATGAGCGTCCACGGGTCCAAGTCACGCTCCGCGTCCTTGGGACGACGGCGCAGCGGCGTGTTAGCGAGATAGGGGACGGAGTGGGCAGAGCGAAAGCGCTTGAGCTCCTCGGCGGGGTATTCGAGCTTTGCCATGGCAAGCATCGCAGTATGGCGGACGCCGGCGGGGTCGTTGGGCGCAAAGTCGAGGCTGCGGTTTGCGGCTTCGAGCGACATGCGGTAGCGGCCGCTAATGAGCGCGCGCGATGCCAAGGCGGCAAGCCAGCGCAGGTAGGGGCGGCGCATAAGGTCGCCTGCGGCCTCGCGCTCGTAGGGGTCCTGCGCCGAGACGATCTTGAGCGCCAGGTCGTGTTCGACTTCATCGCGCTTGGATACCAGGTACTGTACGTATTCCTCGTTGGAGTCGGCGGTGAGGGCCGTCAGCATGCGCTGGGCATCCCAGTTGCTCGGATCGAGCGCGGCTGCCTCGCGGAGCATGTTCTCGGCTGCGGCCTCTTCTTGCTCTGCCTGGGTATCGTCAGGGATAAAGGGAATGCGGTAGTCGACAGCCTCGACCACCTTGGCAATGAGGTGCCCGGCGCGGTCGCGGTCGTGCACGATGAGCGGCGCGGGGTTGCGAGTGAATTGTTCCATCAGACGCTCTACGGCGGCACCGTCGGTGAGCGGGATATTGTCGCGGCGCAAGGCCTCAAGAACGAGGCGATGGCAATCCTCTTGAATGGGATCGAATGCCATGGGGCCTCCTTTGCTGCGGTTAGGGTTCAAATGTCTCTATATAAGGTTCTAGTTTACCCGCATGTGGCACACCGGGGGTGCCGCACTTGGACATGCACCTTTGCACCACGAAGACGGATGCCGCACAAATGTCGGCACCTGGGACGACTGAGTGGTATCACGGTGCCGCAAACGGTCGATTTTTGGCGGCGAACGGGGTGCATTTTGGAGGGGCACAGTCCTGCCCGGGATATGTGGTCAACCTTGATAAAACGTTTGCCCAGCTTGGGAGTATGAATGCCCCACAAGGGTCTTCAGGGATAGAAAAAACGTTTCATCATTGTCGGCTTTAGGTGAATAACTGACCAACCAGAACGGTAGAATAGTGTTTGTCTGAGCGTTGAGACGTTTAGACATCGCGCATTGTCATCGCCGGCAACGCGCAAAACGGTCCTAACGGAGCCAATCGGGTGCTCCGTTATATACGCAAGTCTAAGAGGGGCTTGTTTAGGAGGCACAGTATGGGACGTTTTACCAATCCTCGCGATCTGTACTTTGGTGAGGGCGCTCGCCACGAGGTGAAGAACCTCAAGGGCAAGAAGGCCATCATCGTTTCTGGCGGCAGCTCTATGCGCCGCGGCGGGTTCCTGCAGGACGTTGAGGCCGACCTCAAAGAGGGCGGCTTCGAGGTCAAGCTGTTCGAGGGCGTCGAGTCCGATCCGTCCATCGAGACGGTCATGAAGGGCGCCGAGGCCATGCGCGAGTTCGAGCCCGACTGGATTATCGCCATCGGCGGCGGCTCGCCCATCGATGCCGCTAAGGCCATGTGGGTCTTCTACGAGTATCCCGAGGAGTCCTTCGATAACATCATCCAGCCGTTCAGCTTCCCCGAGCTGCGTCAGAAGGCTCATTTCTGCGCCATCTCCTCTACCTCCGGCACCGCTACCGAGGTCACCGCGTTCTCCGTCATCACCGACTACGCCAAGGGCATCAAGTACCCGCTGGCCGACTTCAACATCACCCCTGATGTCGCCATCGTCGACCCCGAGCTCACCTACACCATGCCCGCCAAGCTGTGCGCTCACACCGGCATGGATGCTCTGACCCACTGCATGGAGGCCTACGTTTCCACCTGCGCCTCTATGTTCACCGACGCCAACGCCCTGCACGGCATCCGCGAGATCGTCGAGTGGCTGCCCAAGTCCTATGCTGGCGACCATGAGGCCCGTCAGCACATGCACGAGGCTCAGTGCATCGCCGGTATCGCCTTCTCCTCGGGCCTGCTCGGCATCGTTCACTCCATGGCTCACAAGACCGGTGCTGCCTTCGAGAACGGCCACATCATCCACGGTGCTGCTAACGCCATGTACCTGGGCAAGGTCATCCAGTGGAACTCCAAGGACCCGCGTGCTGCCGAGCGTTACGCTTACGTGGCCAAGGAGATCCTGCACCTTCCCGGCGAGACCAACGAGGAGCTCATCGCTGCGCTCGTCCAGAAGATCCGCGACCTCAACGACCAGCTCAACATTCCGCAGTCCATCAAGGATTACGCGAATGGTGGCGTGAAGGTCGACGCCGAGAACCCGCAGATGGTTTCCGAGGAGGAGTTCCTCGCCAAGCTCCCCGAGATCGCCGCGAACGCCGAGCAGGACGCCTGCACGCCCGAGAACCCGCGTGAGACCAAGGCTGCCGACTTCGAGAAGATTCTCAAGGCCTGCTACTACGACACCGACATCGATTTCTAATCGACTCTTGTTATCGTAACGAGGGGCTCCGCACGTATCTGTACGGAGCCCCTTTCTTTTTCTTTTAGAGAATGGGATAGTTATGGCTGCAATTTTCAATAGCCCCAGCAAGTACATCCAGGGTCCGGACGAGCTCGCCAAGCTCGGCTCCTATGTCGAGCCGCTCGGCGCTAAGGCCCTCGTCGTCGTGACGCCTTCGGGCAAGAAGCGCGTCGGTGCCAAGATCGAGGGCGGTTTTGCCGAGGCTAAGGCCGAGCTGCTGTTTGAGGACTTTAACGGCGAGTGCTCCAAGGGCGAGGTCGATCGCCTGGTCGCGCTCGCTCGCGACAACGGTTGCGACATCATCGTCGGCGTCGGTGGCGGCAAGATTCTCGACACCGCGAAGGCCGTTGCCTATTACCTGGAATCCCCGGTTATCATTTGCCCCACCATTGCTTCGACCGATGCCCCGTGTTCGGCGCTTTCGGTGCTCTATACCGATGACGGCCAGTTCGACAAGTACCTCTTCCTTAAGGCAAATCCCAATATCGTCCTGATGGATACGACGGTTATCGCGGCGAGCCCGGTGCGCCTGACGGTTTCCGGTATGGGCGATGCGCTCGCAACCTACTTTGAGGCCCAGGCGACGCATGATGCCGACGGTGGCACCTGCGCTGGCGGCAAGGGTGGTATGGCCGGCCTGGCGCTTGCCAAGCTCTGCTACGAGACGCTTATGGCCGATGGCGTCAAGGCCAAGGTCGCGCTGGAGAAGGGTGCGCTCACTCCTGCCGTCGAGCACATCATTGAGGCCAATACGCTGCTTTCGGGCATTGGCTTTGAGAGCTCGGGCCTTGCTGCTGCTCATGCCATCCACAATGGCTTGACGATGCTGCCCGAGTGCCACGGCATGTACCACGGCGAGAAGGTCGCCTTCGGCACCATCGTCCAGCTGGTACTCGAGGACGCTCCGACTGAGAAACTCGAGGAAGTCTTGGGCTTCTGCATTGAGCTGGGCCTGCCGGTTACGATGAAGGAACTTGGCGTTGCCGAGCTTACGCGCGAGCAGGCCATGATTGTTGCCGAAGCCGCCTGCGCGCCCGATGACACCATGTGCAACATGCCGTTTGAGGTGACGCCCGAGATGGTCGCAAACGCCATCCTGGGTGCCGACGCGCTGGGCCACTACTATCTCATGGATGAGTAAATCAAGCTAAGGAAGGGGCAAAGCCGGCAGATGGCTTTGCCCCTTTTTGCTATGGTGCAAAGGGGTCAGGTTACTTTGCACCAATCGTTGTTTGATGAAGGGCGGATTCTCGTATGGCGCTTCCCATGGTTTATGGCGGTCCCGGCCGGTATGTTCAGGGGCCGGGCGAACTTTCGCGTCAGGGCAGGTATTTGTCATGGTTGGGCTGCGCTGCCTATGTCTTGTTTGACCAGGGCACCGAGGATCGGCTGTGCAGACAGATCGTCGATGGATTTCTGGATGAAGATCTAAGCGAGCCGTTCTTTAAGATTTATGACGGTCCGTGTACGGAAGAGGCCGTTGTAAAAATGGATAAGGAAGCCCAGGCTGAGTATTGCGACATGGTGGTGGGTATTGGCGGCGGCAAGATGCTCGATATCGCCAAGGCCGTTGCGTTTTATGCCGAGTTGCCGTTGTGCGTATGCCCCACGGCGGCGTCGATGGACGGTCCGTGCAGCGTGATTTCCGATGGCGATCTGCAGGGTGTTGCAAATGCGGTCTTTAGAAACGAGCGCAATATGGCTAACGAACAGGCCAAGGTGACCAAACAAAAACTCGTGCAGCTCATGTGCGAGGCATAGTTTGGCGCTTGATTGACCTTGTGCAATCGAGACGGCGATAGGCCATGGGCTATTTGCTGCAAAGATGCTCCGCGTGTAATTTGCCCGAGGCGTGGGCCGATAGCGTATCATTATCTCTTGCTTGTTTGCACTGCTCAGGGAGGGGCCGCGCATGGCGCAGGAACACGATCTGTTTGATGACATTATCGAGATCAGCAAGGGTTTCGACTTTCTTAAAAACCCGCTTGGCGGTGTGACCGATGCACTCGATCCGTCGGCGCCGCAGTGGAATCCTGCCGACTACAAGGAGCGTCCGCGCGGTAACACCATTCCGTGCCTGACCTGCAAAAACGAAAAGAGCGGCTGCACCGCGTGCATGGACGTGTGCCCGGTCAACGCTATCGAGGTCGAGGAAGACGCCATCGAGATCCTCGACTCCTGTCGCAAGTGCGGCCTGTGCGCCGCTGCCTGTCCGACCGAGGCAATCATCTCGCCGCGCTTGGCGCCCAAAAACGTCTACGACGACATTGTCTCGGCGGCTACGAGCCACGAGACCGCCTACGTCACCTGCACGCGTGCCCTTAAGCGCATGCCGCGCGAGAACGAAGTCGTCGTTGCCTGCGTGGGCGATATTACGGCCGAGACCTGGTTCTCGGTACTGGCAGACTATCCCAACGTGAGTGTGTACCTGCCGTTGGACGTGTGCGATAAATGCCGCAACACCGGCGGTGAGGACATTCTGGGCGAGGCGATTGCGAAGGCCGAGGAGTGGTCCGGCACGGGTATGGGCTTGGAGGTCGACTCCAAGAGCCTCAAATGCCATAAGCGCCGCGAGTACGAGCGCAAGGAGTACATGGAAAAGATCGCCCGCACCACGGGCCTGACGGTGACCAAGCTCAATCCGGCGACGGCGGCGCTGGCCTCGGTGACGCAAAAGCTCAAGGCCCATCGCCATCAGATTACCCAGCTGGAGCGCACGCTCAACACCATGTGCGGCACCACGACGACCAAGCGTCGCCGTTCGCTCACGCACGGGCGGCAGCTGGTGCTCTCGACGCTGCAAAACCACCCCGAGCTTGCCCAGAACATGCAGGTGAGCACGCCGGAGTGCGATTTTGACAAGTGCACGTCGTGCGGCGAGTGCGTCAATGTATGCCCCACGTTCGCCTGCGATTTGGTGGGAAGCGGTCGCTTTGCACTGGAGTCCACGTATTGCCTAGGTTGCGGAGCTTGCGTCAAGGTGTGTCCCGAGCATGCGCTTAAGTTGGTTGAGCATGATGCATCCAACCTGGTGGTCGTCGATCCCGAGGCCGAGGAAAAGGCCGCCCAGAAGGCGAAGGCTCATGAAGAAGCTGAGAAGGTCAAGGCCGAAGCAAAGGCCAAGCTCGACAAGATGCTCGATCAGGTGGAGAAGCTCGCAGACTAGCTAAAAGAACGTAAATGATGGCCGGTGGGACAGGTACTGCCCCACCGGCCAAAAAAGTTGCGGTGGAATAGTTCCTGTTTTGCCCTTAAGCTGGCCATTCTAGGAACTATTCCACCGCAACTAATAAATGGTTAGTTCATGCTGCTTTGGTGGCCGGTTCGACCGGTACCGTTGCGCGTCACGGTTTCATGGAGCAAAAAGAACCCGGGGACCTGTTTTGTCTCGGTGTATTCCATAAGGATGCCGTCGGCGTTGTAGGTCTGCCCGCGTATAACGGCGAGTGCGTTAAAGTCGTCGAGATCGAGCACGCGCGCATCTTCGGGCGTGGGGTGCTCAATCGTTACATCGCGTTTGCCCGTGGCAATCTTAATGCCAAGGTCTTCTTCGAGGTAACGATAAATCGAATCGTTGACAATCTCGGGTGTCAGTCCCGGTACCTGTGAGCTTAGGTAATAGGAGTCGTCGGAGCACACGGCATGTCCGTCTGCATAACGAATGCGTTTGGCGCGTGTGAGCTCACAGCCTTCGGGAAACCCGGTAATCCCGGAGAGTGCCTTGCTACAGACGAGGAGCTCAAAGACGGTGGTGACAGTCTTGAGCTCAAAGCCTCGGCTGGTCGCGATTTCCTTAAAGGTCTCGAGTCCGCCGCCACCACGACTCTTCTCGTCACTGATGTTGCGAATGACGCGCATGCCTTTGCCTTGCTGGGGGAGCACGTAACCATCTGCCGCAAGCATCGAGATGGCGCGACGGACCGTCATGCGTGAACAGTCAAACAGCTGCGTGAGCTCAGTCTCCGAAGGCAGATAACTCTGATAGGCGTATGTGCCGTCGTCAATCGACTGCTTCACGTTGTCATAAATAGTTTGGAAGATGGCTCGCGCCATGACGGTCTCCTAGAGCTGGGCGCGTGAACGACGGATGAGGGCCGCCCGCGCAGGTGTCAATCGATTTACTTGCTGGGGTCGATTATATATTTGCCCATGGCACGCAGGGCCGGGTCTGACAGGATGGCGCCGAGTTCATCGAGGGAAGCTACCTTTGCGACCATCGAGGATACGTCGAGCCTGCCAGAGTCGATGAGCTCGAGCGCGCGACGCTGCGTATAAGGGTTGATGTAGGACGAGGTGAGCACAAGCTCCTTCTGGAAGACCTCGAAGGGCTTGACGGTGATTGTCTCATCGGGCTTGGTGAGGCCGAACATCATGACCGTAGCCTTGTGGCCGGCGATCTGGATGGCCTGCTCGATGGTGACGGGCTTGCCAACACACTCGATAACGACATCGACGTTGCCGACGCCCTCCTGCTTCAGGCGGGCCGGGACGTCCTCGTGGATGGAGTCGATCGTCAGATCGGCGCCGAGCTTGAGTGCAACCTCGCGTTTGCCCTCGACAGGCTCGAGCAAGACGACTTTGGTGGCGCCGGCGTTTTTGGCAAGCTGCATCATGAGCAGGCCGATCATGCCGCCGCCGATAACGACAACTGTGCTGCCGGGCTTGATGCTGCACATATCGATGCCGTGCAGGCAGCAGGCGACGGGCTCGGTCATAGCACCCTGCTCAAAGCTGGTGTGATCGCCCAACTTGTAGACTTGCTGCATATCGACGGAGCAGTACTCCGCAAAGCCGCCGTTAACGGTGGTGCCGTAGCCGGTCATATGCTCGCAGTAGTGGTTGATTCCGTCACGGCAGGGTTCGCAGCAGCCGCAGGGATGGTTTGGGTCAATGCACACGCGATCGCCCGGTTTAAAGTCGGTGACGTCGCTGCCTACGGCCTCGACAACGCCCGCAAACTCATGACCAAGGATCGTAGGCGGGGTAACGTCGGCTGCACCCTTGTCGCCTTCATAGATATGAACGTCGGTACCGCAGACGCCGCAAGCTTTGACGTTGATCAGAACGTCGCGCCTGCCCACGGCCGGCTTTGCCGATTCCTCGACTCTGAGGTCGTGCTTTCCATAGAAGACCGCGCTTTTCATGGTGACTCCTTAACGTGGCGGTGAATGTTGTAATGAAGTATAGGTATGCAAACATCCTTATACAAGCCTATCTAGACAAGTCGATAAATATTTTGTTTTAGAAGTTTTAGACAAACAGGCAATAACAGGCAAAACCTTTGAAATAAACCGTTCACCGTCAAATATCGACCGCTGACCGAACATGGAAACCGTATTAACTTGTCTAGATAAGTGATATGATAAAAATAGAAGCGCAAGAAGTCAGGGAAGCGGGCCCACCCGTCCTATTGCACGAGGTACACGCAAACGGCGCGTCTGCGGTCTCGAGTGAAGCCAAAACCGCAGCCGCTCCGAATGAAGAGAGGGGGATTCCCCGTCATGATGCAAAAGATACAACGTTTCGGCGGTGCAATGTACACGCCTGCAATTCTTTTCGCATTTTCCGGAATCGTCGTCGGCCTGGGTACGTTGTTTACCACCGAGGCGATCTTTGGCGAGATGGCCACTGCGGGTCATCTTTGGTTTGATTGCTGGAATGTGCTGCTCCAGGGTGGTTGGACGCTCTTTAACCAGATGCCGTTGCTGTTTTGCGTAGCGTTGCCAATCTCGCTCGCGAACAAGCAGAACGCTCGCTGCTGCATGGAGGCTTTGGCCATCTACCTTACCTTCAACTACTTTGTAAGCACAATCTTGGGGCAGTGGGGCCCTGTCTTTGGGGTCGACTACTCTGTCGAGGCGGGCAGCGGTACTGGTCTTGCCACTATCGCAAGCATCAAAACGCTTGATATGGGCATCATGGGCGCGCTTATCATTTCAGGTATCGCCACGATGCTTCACAACAAGTACTTCGACACCGAACTTCCTGAGTGGCTGGGCGTGTTCTCGGGCTCCGTGTTCATCTATATGATCGGTTTCTTCGTTATGGTTCCGGTCGCTCTTATCGCCTGCCTGGTGTGGCCGCATGTTCAGGCTGCTATCTCTGCCTTCCAGGGATTCATCCTTTCCGCCGGTACGTTTGGCGTGGGTGTCTTTGCTTTCTTCGAGCGCGTGCTGATCCCTACAGGCCTGCACCACTTTATCTATACGCCGTTCTATTACGACAACGCGGCGGTCAACGGCGGCATCTTTGCTGCTTGGGCCAACATCCTGCCCCAACTGGCTGCCGATCCGAGCATTGCTCTTAAGGATGCCGCACCCTGGGCTGCCTATACCTGCCCTGGTTGGACTAAGGTCTTCGGCTCGCTTGGCGTCGCCATTGCGTTTTATATGACCGCCAAACCCGAGCGCAAGCAGCGCGTCAAGGCTCTGCTCATTCCCGTCACCCTTACCGCTATGCTTTGCGGTATCACCGAGCCGCTTGACTTCACCTTCCTGTTCATCGCGCCCGGCCTGTTCGTCGTCCACTGCGTGCTCGGAGCGCTTGGCTGCATGGCTCAAAACCTCCTTGGCGTCGTGGGCATCTTCGACGGCGGCATCATCTCGATGCTCTCGTGGGACTGGCTGCCCCTTTGGGCCGCACACGGTCTGCAGTACGCCATCTCCATCCTTGTCGGTCTGTGCTTTACCGCCCTTTGGGTCGTGGTCTTCCGTTTCCTGATCGTCAAGTTCGACTTTAAGACCCCCGGTCGCGAGGATGACGATGTTGAGGTCGAGCTCAAGTCCAAGGCCGACTACAAGCAAAAGCAGGGCGGTGCTGCTGCTGGCAAATCGGTCGCCCAGAGTAAAGATGATGAGCGCTTGGTGCTTGCCGAGAAGATCCTCGATCTGCTCGGTGGCACGGATAACATCATCGATGTAACTAACTGCGCTACCCGTCTGCGCGTTAACGTCAAGGACAAGAGCGTCGTTGCGCCCGAGGCTTCCTTCAAGGCGATCGGTACGCATGGCTTGGTGGTCCAAGGTCAGTCAATCCAGGTCATCATCGGCCTTACCGTCCCGCAGGTTCGCGAGAAGTTCGAGAGTCTTCTGAAGTTCGAGAGTCTTCTGTAAACCATCGTCCATCGAAACAATCGGCCTTGCAGAGCCGGTATGCACCGCAAGGCCGATTCTAGAGATAAAAAACTCCACTTCTAGGTAACAATTCCAAACCGCGCAAGGCCGCGTGCGGGGACGGATTGAGCAAGCGGCCAGAATGAGGAGGACATCATGTCCAAGAAAAACTATGCCGTGACCATTGCCGGCGGTGGCTCCACCTTTACCCCGGGCATTGCCCTGATGCTGCTCGAGGAGCGCGACCGCTTCCCGGTCAACAAGGTGACCTTCTATGACAACAACGCCGAGCGCCAGGAGATTGTTGCCAAGGCGTGCGAGATCTACTTCCACGAGAACGCTCCCGAGGTTGAGTTCAACTACACCACCGACCCCGAGACCGCATTCACCGGGACCGACTTCGTCCTTGCTCACATCCGCGTCGGCCTGTACGCCATGCGTGAGCTCGACGAGAAGATTCCTCTCAAGTACGGCTGCGTTGGCCAAGAGACCTGCGGTGCCGGCGGTATCGCCTACGGCATGCGCTCCATCGGCGGCGTCATCGAGATCCTCGACTACATGGAGAAGTACAGCCCCAACGCCTGGATGCTCAACTACTCCAACCCCGCGGCCATCGTCGCCGAGGCCTGCCGCGTGCTGCGCCCCAACAGCCGCATCATCAACATCTGCGACATGCCGATCGACCTTATGGATAAGATGAGCCGTATGTGCGGCATCAAGGATCGTCGCGAGCTGCAGTATAGCTACTACGGCCTCAACCACTTTGGTTGGTGGAGCAAAATCTACGACAAGGAGGGCAACGACCTCATGCCGCAGATTAAGGAGCACATGGCTAAGAACGGCTACCTGGACGGCATCGAGCACGAGGCCGGTAAGGAGCAGCATGTCGAGGAGAGCTGGATTCACACCTTCGGCAAGGCCAAGGATGTCTATGCTGTCGATCCCGAGACGATTCCCAATACCTACCTCAAGTATTACCTGTACCCGGACTATGTTGTCGAGACGTCTGACCCCAACTACACTCGCGCCAATGAGGTTATGGACGGCCGCGAGAAGAAGGTCTTTGGTGCTTGCCGCGACATCATCGCCAAGGGTACTGCCAAGGACGGCGGCTTTGAGCCAGATGTACATGCCAACTACATCGTCGACCTTGCCTGCGCACTGGCCGAGAATACGCTCGAGCGCTTCCTGCTGATCGTCCCCAACGATGGCGCTGTGCCCAACTTCGACCCGACGGCCATGGTCGAGGTGCCTTGCATCGTCGGTTCCAACGGCTTTGAGAAGATCTGCCAGGGCCCGATTCCGCAGTTCCAGAAGGGCCTGATGGAGCAGCAGGTTTCCGTCGAGAAGCTCGTTGTCCAGGCTTGGGTCGAGGGCAGCTACCAGAAGCTCTGGCAGGCACTCACGCTCTCCAAGACCATTCCTTCGGCGAGCGTTGCCAAGCAGATCCTGGACGAGCTCATCGAGGCCAACAAGGATTTCTGGCCCGAGCTTAAGTAAGGACTACTGTCTAGAACTCTCACGCATCTCTGCTTCATTTGCGCCGCCGCGGTGTCCGGATTCGCCCGGATGCTGCGGCGGCGCTATACTTATACAGTTTGAAGTACCTGTACCAAAAGGAGCTGTCGTGTCCCTTTCCATCGGTATCGTGGGCCTGCCCAACGTGGGCAAGTCGACGCTGTTCACCGCGCTTACCAAAAAGACCGGCCTTGCCGCCAACTACCCGTTCGCCACGATCGACCCCAACGTGGGTATCGTCGATGTGCCCGATAGCCGCCTGCAAAAGCTCGCCGACATCGTCAACCCGGGTCGCATTGTGCCGGCTACGGTCGAGTTCGTCGACATCGCAGGTCTGGTGAAGGGCGCTAACGAGGGCGAGGGTCTGGGCAACCAGTTCTTGGCAAACATCCGCGAGACCGACGCCATCTGCGAGGTCGTGCGCTACTTTAAGGACCCCAACGTCATGCGTGAGGTGGGCCGCACCGGCGAGTTCGTCGATCCCGCCGGCGATGCCGACACCATCATGACCGAGCTCATCTTGGCCGACATGGGCACGCTCGAGAAGCAGCTGCCCAAGCTCGAGAAAGAGGCCAAGCGCGACAAGGAGCTCATGCCCAAGTTCGAGGTTGCCAAGCGTCTGCTTGCCTGGCTCAACGAGGGCAAGCGCGCCGCATCCATGGAGATGACCGACGAGGAGCGCGCCGCTGCCAAGGGCCTGTTCCTGCTCACCATGAAGCCCATCCTGTATGTGGCCAACGTAGACGAGGACATGCTCAACGAGGACCTGGCACCCATCGACGGTGTCAAGCCGCTGCCGATCTGCGCCAAGATCGAGGCCGAGCTTTCCGAGCTCGATCCCGAGGACGCTGCCGACTACCTGGAGAGCCTGGGCCTGGAGCAGCCCGGCCTGGACGTGCTCGCGCAGGCAGCCTACAAGCTGCTCGGCCTGCAGTCGTTCTTTACGGCCGGCGAGATGGAGGTCAAGGCCTGGACGGTGCGTCAGGGCGCGACCGCCCCGCAGGCCGCCGGCGTCATCCACACCGACTTTGAGCGCGGCTTTATTAAGGCCGAGGTCATTGGCTACGACGATTACATCGAGCTCGGTGGCGAGCAGGGCGCCAAGGCTGCCGGCAAGCTGCGTATTGAGGGCAAGGACTATGTTATGGCCGATGGCGACGTCGTGCACTTCCGCTTTAACGTGTAAGGACGACGCATATGTTTAAATATGGCAAAAAAGCTGGCTACATGGGTATTGCGCTGCTCGTACTTGCGGTGATTCCGCTGGTGGTCGCAGCGTGTGTTATCCCCAACATTGGTCCCGAGGTGGCAACAAAGTTTAATGCTGCCGGCGAGGCGACGCGCTGGGGCAAGAGCTACGAGCTGCTGGCGTTGCCGGTGCTCAATCTGCTGCTGAGCGTGGCGACGTACTTTACGGCGGGGCGCCAGGCAAAAAACAACGATGACTCCGCCGCCATGGCACGCATCGTGTGCGAGCGCTACCTGCGCAACGGTTGCATCACGGGTGTATTTCTCAACGTAATCAACGTCTACTTTATGTATTCGGCGATTACCGGTATGGGCTTTGGCCTGGGCTTTTAGCTTGCGCCTTTAGGCAACGAGCCTGCAAGCATATTCGATGGCTGCTGCGAGGCCGCCGCTCGATCGTGGTTGAAAGACCATGTCGGCGGCGGCCTCGTTTTCGTATCCGGCACCGCGAAGGGCGAGCGCGACGCCGGCTTCCAGGAGAAGGGGCAGGCCACGCTGGCTGGTTACGATTACGGCAGCCTGATTGAGCGAGCGGCTGTGCGCTTGGCATTGGATGGCAAGCGCACCTTGCGCCGGACAAGGGACCAGAACGGCGGCGACGCGACTTGATAGCAATGCAAATGCTGTGCGCTCATCGGGCGAAAGATATTCTGCTTCAACGACGACGAGCTTGGGCGGTGCGCTGTTTGTGCGAAGCGTGGCTCGGTACGTGCGGACCGAAGAACCCGACATAGAAAACTCCTGTGTATTCGGCAAAACGTAAACTATAGTTTACGTTTATGTTCGGCTCCATTTCAAACTCGGCTGCATGGACGAACGTGCGAAACAGATTCTTGGCAAGCGAGTCGAGCAGACGCGCAGGGACCTTGGTATCTCCAAGGTCGATTTTTGTGTGGCGACAGGAATCAGCCGACCCTACCTCGACCGAATCGAAGATGGGACGGCAAATTTCACGCTCAAGGTTCTATTTAAGATCGCGCCCGCACTCGGCATGACGGTATCAGAGCTTCTCGAGGGCATCGAATAGGGGATACCCGTCGACAACTGAATTACGCCATCGGGATGCGGTCGTGGTTGACTTGGCTGTAGAACAGGCGCTGGATCTCGGCGGCATCGCGTGACTGGCCGAGCGCCCACATGGTCTTGGCCACGAGCGTCTCGGTGGTCATGTCGTCGCCGCGCAGAATGCCCGGATGATCCGCGTAAGCACGGCCGACCTCATAAACGCCCAAATCGAGGCCCTCTTCGGGGACCTGCGTGGTCATAACGACAGTACGGCCCGAATCGACCCAGCGGAAAATCGCCTCCTGGAATGACTCGCCCGACTCACCAAACTCGGGGATACCGCCAATGCCAAAGGTCTCCAGAATCATGGCGTCGTAGCTATCGGCAAGGGCGTCCAGGATACCCGGGTTCACGCCGGGTGTCAGCTTAAGGACAAACACGCGCGGGTCGATACTGTCGTAGAAACGAACCGGATTCTCATTCTGGTGAGTGCCGTGAAGCCCGTTGCGCACAATGCGGTCGTTGCGGATGTAGGCAATGGGCGGATAGTTGACACTAATGAACGCGTTAAAGCTCATGGTGCGCTGCTTGCGGGCGCGCGTGCCGGCAATGGCGACGCCGCCAAACACGATCGAGACGTCGTGTGAATGCTCGTCGAGCGCATAGAGCAGGCTCTGGTACAGGTTGAGCTTGGCATCGGTAAAGGGATTGCCCATGGGCTTTTGCGAGCCGGTGAGTACGATGGGCTTGGGGCTGTCCTGAATCAGATAGGAAAGTGCTGCCGCGGTATAGCTCATGGTGTCGGTGCCGTGCAGAATCACGAAGCCGTCGTGGTCGGCATAGCCTTCGACGATGACGTCGCGGATACGCATCCAGTCACTGGGACGCATATTGGTGCTGTCGATGTTCATGGGCTGTACCACGTCGAGCTCGCAGAGGCCCGAGATCTCGGGGACGCTCTGGGCGAGCTCCTCACCGGTCAGGGCGGGGGAGAGGCCGTTGCCGTCCTCGGTCGATGCGATGGTGCCGCCCGTGGCGATGAGAAGGATGCGCTTCATGCTGGTATTCCTATCGTATTTGCCGCCGCAGAGGCGGAGTCGTTCGGCAGTATTGTGGCACAGGGCGTCCAATGTTCAAACGTATTACATCATCTGCAACGTTTGGTAACACTTCAATTGCCGTCAAATAGGGGCCCAGGTCGTGCGTTTGCCGTGCGCTGATGGCTGCGAGGGACGAGAAACCCCATATAACGTGTACACTATGGAGGTTATTTTCGTTCATTCGCGCGGGTGGGCACCGGCTCCCCGCCAACAAGAGGGGGAAACCATGGATCAAAAGGCTTCCGCAAAGGTCCTCGTACTCGACTTTGGTGCGCAGTACGGTCAGCTCATTGCCCGTCGCGTCCGCGACCTCAACGTGTATTCCGAGATTGTCCCCTGCGACATCTCGGCCGATGAGATTCGCGAGATGAACGCCTCTGCGCTCATCCTTTCCGGCGGTCCGGCTTCCGTGTACGCCGAGGACGCTCCGTCCATCGACCCCGCCATCTTTGACCTGGGCCTTCCCGTCCTGGGCTTCTGCTACGGCCATCAGATCACGGCCGTGACGCTCGGCGGCAAGGTCGGTCACTCCGAGGTGGGCGAGTACGGCCGTGCCACTATTACGCGTACTGCCGGCGCCAAGCTCTTTAACTCCACGCCCATGGAGCAAACCGTGTGGATGAGCCACCGCGACGCCGTGTCCGAGGTGCCCGAGGGCTTTACCGTTACCGCCAGCACCGACGTGTGCCCGGTTGCCGCCATGGAGTGCCCCGAGCGCAAGATCTTCACCACGCAGTTCCACCCCGAGGTCAAGCACTCCGAGTACGGTCAGCAGCTGTTGAGCAATTTCCTGTTTGAGATCTGCGGCCTGGAGCCCAACTGGAGCATGGACAACCTGGTCGAGACCATGACGGCCGAGTTCCGCGAGAAGGTCGGCAACGACCGCGTGATTCTGGCCCTGTCCGGCGGCGTCGACTCCTCCGTCGTGGCTGCGCTGGGCGCCCGCGCCGTAGGCAAGCAGATGACCTGCGTGTTCATCAACCACGGTCTGCTGCGCAAAGGCGAGCCCGAGCAGGTGGAGGAGGTCTTCACCAAGCAGTTTGACGTCGACTTTATCCACGTCCACGCCGAGGACCGTTATGCCGAGCTTCTGGCCGGCGTGACCGAGCCCGAGGAGAAGCGCCGCATCATCGGTACGCAGTTCTGGAAAGAGTTCTTCGCCGTGGCGCAGCAGCTCGAGACCGATGGTAAGCCGGTCAAGTACCTGGCTCAGGGCACCATCTACCCCGACATCATCGAGTCCGGCGCTCGCAAGACGGGTGGCAAGACGGCCACCATCAAGAGCCACCACAACTTGATCCCGTTCCCCGAGGGCGTGCACTTCGACCTCATCGAGCCGCTCGACCACTTCTTTAAGGACGAAGTCCGCGCGCTTGGTCTGGCGCTTGGCCTGCCGGGTCACATCGTGTTCCGTCAGCCCTTCCCGGGCCCGGGTCTGGCCATCCGCATCATCGGTGCAGTCGACAAGGAGAAGCTCGAGATCCTCAAGAACGCCGACGCTATCGTGCGCGAGGAGCTCGACGCCTACAACCAGCGCCTGTTTGAGCAGACCGGCGAGCGCAACTCCGAGCACAGCTGCTGGCAGTATTTCGCGGTCCTGCCCGATATCAAGTCCGTCGGCGTTATGGGCGACGAGCGCACCTATCAGCGCCCGATCATCCTGCGTGCCGTCGAGTCCAGCGATGCCATGACCGCCGACTGGGCCAAGCTGCCCTATGACGTCCTGGCCCGCATCTCCGGCCGCATCGTTGCCGAGGTTCCCGGCGCCAACCGCGTGTGCTACGACATTACGTCCAAGCCGCCCGCGACCATCGAGTGGGAGTAGGCTGATAGGGTTCTGACCTGCATTTTTGAGTGCCGCACTGTGCCGCTGAGTTTCGTTTCGTACGAGAGTCATGGCAAAGCCGCCAGCGATGTTGGTGAGTAAATACGATAACCGAGCCTCCGTTCCCGCGTTGGGACGGAGGCTTTTTCTTTGTCGTTTTACTCCCTTTCACCTGCGATTTCGCAATTTACTCCCCCGTGTTTCAAGACGGCAAGGCACGGTGCGGCATTCGGAGGAACGGGAGTAAGGATTCATCCCAAGTGAGTAGACGCGCGATTTTTGTCTCCGAGAGCCAAACGGGGCCGTTTCGGGGCCTGTGAAACTCAAATCGAACTCAATAGGCTTTTCGGCGGTCTTCTCACAGCGTTTTCCCAGGTGGTTAATGGGGAGTAAAGAATCTCGCCGCCTCAATGAAAACGGGAGTAACCAGGGGAAATGCCGCGGCGTACTGCCGCGTGCCGCCGTGTAAGCCACCGCGTCATTTACTCCCCAGGTGCGCCGGAAATGCCTTGGCATGCAATGGGGAGTAAAAACTCAGCTTACGCAGGCCCGAGCGGCGCTCGCCGCCTGGTCCACCGTCCTGATTCGGTTGCGTTGATCGCGAAATGCGGAGAGCCGCTACAGCGAGGCTTTCCAGTCCTCGTATTCGTCGGCGTCGATCTTGCCGTTTTCGAGCTGCGCGCGCTTCTCTGCCCACAGTTCGATCGCCATCGCGGCTTTGGGCGCGTGCGGCGCCTTGGGGTTCAGGGAGAGGCCCGTGCCGTCGGCTGCGGGCACGATGCCGAAGGAGTCCTCGAGCCGCACGAGCAGCGACATGAGGTCGCCCGCAGTCTCGACGCCGTAATCCTTGAGGGCGTTGACGGACACGCCGAGCGCCGCGGAGATGGACTCGAGCAGCTCGGGCTTCACGGCGCGGATGCCGCTCTCGTAGTGGCGCACGGCCCCCTCGGTCAGGCCGACCGCCTCGGCGAGCTGCGCCTGCGTCATGCCGCGCGACTTGCGGTACCGCCTTATGTTCTCGCCTACGGACATGAGCCCTCCTCCTGGAATTACGTACCAGCACATCTTATCAGCGTACGCAAATGTACGCAATTCTATTGACAGTACAGATATGTACGTTTACTCTGAATCTGTGAACCGTACGTATCCGTACGCCATTGATTGGAGGAGCCATGGACGAGAAGGTGGCGAAGACGCCGAGGCCGCACATGCTGGACGCCGACGAGGTCGCGGAGCTGCTGAGGATCAAGAAAGGCAGCGCCTACGAGGTGATCAGGAAGATAAACGCCGAGCAGGAGGCGCGCGGGCGCGTGGTCATCCGCGGGCGCGTTCGAAGCGACGTCTTCGACGCCCTGTACTTCCCGGAGGTGGACTGACATGCCCGTGTACAAGGACGACGGCAACGGCACGTTCTACGTGCAGTGCTACTACCGCGACGCCCGCGGCTCGAAGCGCCACAAGACGAAGCGCGGCTTCTCCTCCGAGGTGGAGGCCGCAGTGTGGGAGAGCCAGTTCAAGAGCCTTAACGGCGGGGCCATGGACATGACGTTCTCCGAGTTCGTCGAGGTGTACGCCTCCGAGGTGAAGCCGCGCATACGCGAGCACACGTGGATCACCAAGGAGTACATCATCAACGACAAGCTCGTGCCGTTCTTCGGGGACATGCGCATGTGCGACGTGAGGCCGATCGACGTCATCAGGTGGCAAAACGAGCTCACCGAGCACCGGGACGCCGACGGGAAGCCCTGGGCACCGACGTACCTGCGCACAGTGAACAACCAGCTCAACGCCATCTTCAACCACGCCGAGCGCTACTACGGCCTCAGCGACAACCCGGTGCGCAGGGTCGACAAGATAGGCTCGAAGAAGGGCGGCGAGATGAAGTTCTGGACCAAGGACGAGTACCTGAGGTTCAGCGAGGCCGTCATGGACAAGCCTCTCTCATTCCACGCCTTCGAGCTGCTTTACTGGACGGGCATACGCTGCGGCGAGCTCCTGGCGCTCACGCCGTCCGACTTCATGCTGGAGAGCTCGCGGCTGCGCATCAACAAGTCGTACCAGAGCCTCAACGGCGTTGACACCGTGACCGACCCCAAGACGCCCAAGTCCGTGCGCACGATCGTCATGCCCGCCTTCCTGCGCGACGAGATGGCGGACTTCATCGAGATGCGCGACGACGTCGCCCCCGACGAGCGCCTGTTCGCCGTGACCAAGCACTTCCTGGCCCACGAGATGGAGCGCGGGTGCAAGGCGTCGGGCGTGAAGCGCATCCGCATACACGACATACGCCACAGCCATGTGAGCCTGCTGATAGAGATGGGCTTCTCCGCGCTGGCCATCGCCGAGCGCATGGGCCACGAGGCGGTGGACATCACCTACCGCTACGCGCACCTGTTCCCCACGAAGCAGGACGAGATGGCCGCCGCGCTCGACGGGGCGAGGGGGTAAGAAGGATGCCGTGCGAGAACAGCGCCCGCAAGCGCAGCAAGACGATGGCGTTCCGCTGCACGCCCGAGGAGCGCAAGCTCATATGCGAGATGGCAGCCTGGAGCGGCATGAACAGGCAGGACTACATCATCGCCAAGCTCACCGATACCCAGGTCGAGGTGAGGCCCTCCGTGAGCGTGCAGAAGGCACTGAGGGACTCGATGGCGGAATTGGCCAAGGAGGTGCACCTGACGGCCTCCTACGGCGAGCTGAGCGAGTTCCTGCAGCAGAGGATCGAGCTGGTGATGAGGTTCTTCCTGGCGCTCGGCGAGGGGGTTGAGGCACCAGTGACGGAAGCGCCACCGCAAACCTCGCCTTTGGAAGAGCCGACAACATCCGTCATGGATGCGGGCTCCGACACCGCAAGCATCTTCGAGATGGGACGCAGGTAGGGCCTAGCGCCAGACCTCCAACGCCTTGTCCGCAAGCCATTCGGCACGATCGGCGATATCGTCCTCGTCCCAAGACTCCTTCTCCAGGGCGCCGGCCATGGTCGCAAGGCCGGCGGCGCAGAGGGCAAGGCCGTCCTTGTATCCCTTTCCCTGCTTCTTGGTGGGCCAATCGGCATCGCGGATGGAGGCGTTGAGCGAATGCGTGATGATGGCGAGGTTGCCGAGCGTGAGGAGCTTCCGGTCCCTTCGCGTGGCAGACTCATCGTCGAGGGCTCCCCATTTGTTGCGCCACTTCTTGGGCATCATGTGCTCGAGGGTGTACTGGTTGAACCCGAGCAGGGCCGTGCTGCTCATGCCTGGGCGAATGGCGCTTTCCAGCAGATAGAGGACGCCCTTGGACTGGAGGTTGTACAGACACGATTCCTCGAACGCCGCTCGAACCTCGGCGTCGCCGGGCATGTACGTCGTCGCCTCGTCATTGGCTTCGAGAGCCTTCCTCAGCGCCTCCGCGTCCTTCACCTCGTTCAGGATCAGCGAGGTGAACAGCCTGTTGTAGTTCTTCGTGGTCGCCTGAACCAGCGTGCGGCGGACGATGTAGCTCTCAAGCAGGGCGTAGACCTCGGACTCCTCGCCCGTAGGCTCTGCGTTCTTGCGAACGTAGAGCACGTACGGGATGAGCGTCGAGTTCTTGAGGCCGAATATCAGCACGTTCAGGCGCTCGACGCCGGGAGCGGAGGGAATGTCCGCGTCGCAGTAGCCGGGGTCGAACGTGGACTCGAACACCTCGGCATACGCCTTCATGCTGCCGAGGATCTCGTCCTTGTCTCCGTTGCAGTACCTGCCGATGAAATCCTTGTAGGACTGAAAGAGGTTCGACGTACGCGAATAGAAGAGCTTGTCCTCGGTCGTGACGCCGCGCCTCTTATCCTGAACCAGAATCTGGAGGAACGCGTCGAAGAACAGGTCGACGAGCGTGCGCTTGATCCGCCCGGTAACGACCTCCTGCTCCCAATACTCCCTCTTCTCCGCCGTGGGCTCGAAGACGTCTTCCCAGCACTCCTTGAACGCATGCTCGTTCTCGCGGTTGAAGAAGTAGTTCTTGAGGAGCTCCGCCGTCGTCAGGCGCACCCCGAGCGAGTTGATGGTGTCGAATATCTGCTGCTCGTCCTCACCCTCGGTGAGGTCGATGCAGACGAACTGGACGTTCGACTTGATCGTGTTCCTGTCGACCTTCTCCGGGTCGATGTTCTTGAGAAAGTAGTTGTAGGCAAGGACGATGGACGAGGAGCCCTCAACGGGCTCGCAGCCCGTGGCGCTGACGACCTTCTCGAAATCCTGCCGGTCGTACTTGCCATGTCTCAAGGCGACTTCGCCGGTCTCCAGGACGAAATCTCGTTCGAACAGTCTGTCGGCGTCGATTCTCGCGCAAAGCGCCTTGAAGAAGATGACCATGGTCGTGAGGCGTTGCTGCCCGTCGATAACGGTGCGAACCTCGGACACCTCAGACCAGGTGTTGCCGGAGGAGGCCTGCTTCAGGATGATGGAGCCAAGGAAATAGGGTCGCTTCGAGGCTGTGACGAACTCCATGTCGCCGAGGAAGCGCTCCCATTGCTCCTCTCCCCAAACGTACGCGCGCTGGTAGAAGGGTATTTCAAGCAGGCGCGATCCGTTGAACACGCCGCTTATCGTAGACTATCCTGCATCCATCCTTAAAGACCTTTCTATCCTTTGCGGTTATTGCTGGCGGGGTCAATTTAATCAATACGCTGCTTGACCCTTTAATACTCCAGGTCCTTGCCGTCTTCTCCTTGGAAGGTGCTCGAAGATGATGCGCAGGTCCTCGTCATCAAGGCAGCCGCCCTCGAGGCAGCCACGGTCGATGGCGTCGATCATCGTCTGCCCCTTCTTCTTCGAGCGGTCGTAGATCACTGCGTCGAGGAATAGCTCCCTGCCGTCGCGCGTGAACATCTCGTGCATGGATTCGGCACTGTTCGCTTGACTCCAATCGCGTACCACGTGCTCGAGCGGGCCGCTTCCCCTCGATATGACGACATCCCAATGCTCGCAGTTAAGCAGAAGAAGTCGGTTCATGAACTCGGTGCCCGAAAAACCGAGTCTCGCAAACGGCGGAAATAGAGGGTCATCCGAAAAGACCGCAGCATACTCACTGCTCAACGGCATATACGCGAGATGAAAATCGTACGAGTCGTCCTCGGGCCCGATGATGAACATGGGCATCGACGTCGTAACGAACCCTGAGCCGACGGGTGCCCCAAGGATGGAGAAGCTCTTCTCAAAAAAAGCCTTTCGAATACGGTTAACTGGCACAATATCATCGTTGGAGAAGAGCATGGTTGCGGCGGCGGCAAGCTCGACCACCGCTTGGGAATCCCCGCGCCAATCCGACCAATCGAGCAAGCCGAGCTCATAGGGTGTCAGATGAACGTTTCTGAGCAGCTCTTCGGCAGTCTCGCGTGACCATTTCTTGTCGACGCTCATGCTGATAGGGTGCCGGACGATGATATTTGCTGCCAGCTCGCAAACGGCGGCTTTCCCCTCAGAACACCCTTCGCCTTCGCACTGGTCTTCTTTCTGGCGTTCCAAAAAGCGATTGTAAAACGGCGCAATACGACTCTCGAACTCGGATAGCTTAACCTCGATGAGGTTCTGCGCATAGAATCTGTCTGTCGCATCGCCTGTTGCATCGGCATGCTCGACTTCATAAAGATCGCGCATGCTGCAAAGGTTCTCGCAATTCGTGCGGAAGAAGGAGCCCTTCTGCCTGCTGTAGGCATGGAGCTGCCCGGAGGAGTCCGCAAAATGGCGCAGGTAGAACCGCGGCACCCAATGCTGCTTTCGCGTCATCTTTCCGGGCAGCTTCGACATCCTAAGCCTTCACCGCCTCGTATTGGTACGTTGTGCGCACGTTGTAGTGGAAGTCGTTTCCGAGGTCCAGCGCCTCGAAGTGCTTCTTGGCGCAGCCGATCTTGATCTTCTCCGCGTCGCGCAGGGCGGGCTCGCCGTTCTTTCCGCCCTTGGTCTCGGTCACGAAGTACACGCGGCGCTCGCCGTCGGACTCCTCGACATACGCCCAGTCGGGGTTGTAGCTGCCGAGCGGCGTGTCGATCTTGAACGCCGAAGGGAGCTTCGCGAACACGAGCACCTCCTCCTGCTTGTCGAGCGCCTCGGCAAAGGAACGCTCGACCCCTGCCGAGTCGTAGACCACGTAGTTGTACAGGCTCTTGCCAGCCATATCCGGCTTCCATGCGTTCTGCCCGAGATAGGCCGTGTAGTCGTCGAGCTCGAGGTCGCGCATGGTGTACCACTCGTCCTCGGGAAGGCGCACGTACTTGATGCCCTGGGCGATGAGGTCGTTCTTCACGCGGTTGATCTTGTCGCCGACCTGCGCGAGGAAGGTCGCGGGGTCGACCTCGAACTCGTCGAGGCGGCTGCAGCCCTCGAGGATCGCCTTGATGGTGCCGCGGGTGAGCCCGACGGCGTCCTGAAGCTCCGCGATCGGGTCGGGAAGATCGTATTTCACTTTGCCGGCAACGGAAACCACGGAGGTGCCCGTGCCCTCGGCGCTAACGCCCACGTCGTCGATGCCCAACGAGGCGCGTTCGCTCGTCACCTGGGGCGGGCGCACGGCGAGCATGCCATCGACCGCCTCGGTGGCATGCTCGATGAGTTTTTCGGAATCGACCTCCACCTGGAAGCGCGTGCGCTGGCGGATGCGGTCCCACAGGGCCTGGAACGCAGGGTCGAGCGTGACGTCCTTCTGCAGCTCGACGGAGACCTCCTTGGCCTTGTCGCGAATCTGGACCCTCTGGGACTTGTGGATGATGATCGCCTCGACCTGCTCCTTGGCAGGCTCGAGCTCGGCGGGAAGCTCCACCTCGCCCTCCTCGGCGGCCGCCTTCAGCTCGGGCGTCACCGCGCCCTTGCCGTCGACCATGCCGATCGCGACGAGGTGGTCGAAGACCTGCTTGGACTTCTCGTAGCCCAGGCGCTCCTCGACGCCCTCGGGGGTCTTGACCGTGACCTTCGTGAAGCTCTCCGGGGTGATGACGCCGAACCTGAAGTCCTCGGCCTCGAGCTCCTTCTGAAGGCCGTTGGCGAAGTCGTCGTAGCTCTCGTTCGCGATGACGGTTAGCACGTTCGCCTCTGGGTCGTACAGGCGCTCGCCGTCCTGGTTCACGCACAGGCGCAGGCCGCGGCCGATCTTCTGGCGCTTGGTGAGGTTGTCCTTGGTCTCGACGAGCGTGCAGATCTGGAACACGTTGGGGTTGTCCCAGCCCTCCTTGAGCGCGGAGTGGCTGAAGACGAACGAGACGTCCTTGTCCGCGTCCTTGCCATCCGGGAAGGAGATGAGCGTCTCCTTCTTCTGCATGATGAGCTCGAAGGCCCCGGCGTCGTCGGCGGTGCCGGCGGCCCCCTTGGAGTCCTTGAACTTGCCCTTCTTGTCCTTGGCGAAGTATCCCTGGTGCACGGCGTGGGGGTCGCGCACCAGCGGGGCGCCGACGGCTTCGTAGCACTCGAGCCACGTGCCCTTGCCGATCCCCGCCGCCTTTGCGATGCGACGAGGCGCCTTCGAGTTCAGGGCACCTGCGTACTCCTCCTCAAACATCAGGGCGTACAGGCCGCCGTGGACTTCGGGCTCGTAGACGCGGTATCGGTCGACGCGGTCGATGAAGAAGAGCGAGAGCACCTTCACGCCGCGCGGCCACAGCTCGAACTGGCGGGCCAGGTGGTCCTCGATGGTGCGGCGGATCTGCGCGCGCTTGACGACCTCCTCGTTGACGTCGCCCAGCGCCTCGCCGAGCTCGAGCACCTCGCCGTTCTGGAACTCTATGAACTCGTCGCCCACTGCGGCGCCGATGTTGTTGACCACCCAGCCGCTCTCGTAGTCGCTGTTCTCGCCGCTCTTCTGGTAGAGGTCGTTGCCGGTCTTCACCGTGACGGCCTTGCGCTTCTGCGTGCCGTCGGCCTGGCGCACGTCGATGGACACCTTGGCGGAGAACGGGTCGGACTTGACGGACTCGAGCCTCACGTACGCGCCGTTGAGGTTCGCCTCGGCCTTGATCGAGTCCACGCAGATGCCCTTCACCAGGTGGCGCTCGAAGGCGTCGACCGGCGTGAGGCGGTAGATCATGTTGTAGGCCTGCTTGTGCGTGGCCGAGTAGCGCAGCACGAACAGCGGGTTCAGGCTCTTGATGGCGGCCTTGGCCTGCTTGGTGTTGTCGACGCTCTGGGGCTCGTCGATGATGACGACGGGCTTGCAGGCGCTCACGAGCTCGCGAGGGCTGAAGCCGCCGGTGAGCTTCTCGCTGGGACGGTGGAAGAGGTTGCCCTCCTTCGCGGTGCCATCCTTCTCGAGGCCCTTGTTGAACGCGTCGATGTTTATGACCATGACCTGGATGGAGCTCGACGTGGCGAAGTTACCCACCGGCCCCATGTCCTTCGAGTCGTACACGAAGTAGTCGAGCGGCGTGCGGTCGTAGAGCGTCTCGAAGTGCCTGCGGGTGGTCTGGAGGCTCTTGAGGACGCCCTCGCGGATGGCCACGCTCGGCACGACGATAACGAACTTGGTGATGCCGTAGCGGCGGTTTAGCTCGTAGATGGAGCGGATGTAGACGTAGGTCTTGCCGGTGCCGGTCTCCATCTCGACGGTGAAGTCTCGCAGGCGCCCATCGGTGAGGACGTCGGTTGCCGGGAGGCAGCCCTCCTCCTGCACGGCGTGCAGGTTGTCGAGGAGCTGGCCCGGCGCCACGCGAAGCTCGTTGCCGTGGCCGACCATGAGCTCGCCGATTGCCGTCTGGCCTTTGCGGCCGGAATCGGCGGAGAATACGCTGCCAATAAATTGTTGTCCGCGGAACAGGTCGCAGGTTGCTTCGATGGCCTCCAGCTGGTGCTGCTGGTCGGATGAGAACTTGAACTCGAGCGCCGCCATGCTAGACCGTCCTCAATTCGATCTCACAGCCCATGCGCTCGCCGGCGTGCTTGAAGATCTGCACGGCGTTGAGCTTGAGGGTGTCGTCGAGGACGGAATCGAGGATGAGAACGCGCCTGGGCTCCATGTCGGCGATGGCCTCGAGCGCCTCAATGGTGAGGCCTCGGGACATGCAGCAGACGAGCTCGTCGCAAGCGACGGACCAGATGGGATAGCCCGCGGCTTCAGACTTCTCGACGGGCAGCGTGAGCTCGAGGCCCCATTTGAGCATCATCTCGAAGACGATATCCATATCGGAGCGATCGGGCTTGACCACGTCGAAGAGGAGCTGACCGGGCTCGGGCTTCTCAATGCCGGACTCATCGAGCTCGAACACACGGAAGCCGATGTCGGGAAGCTGCTTGGGTCCCTCGCCAAGCTTGAGTTGACGGTTGGATTCCTCGAGCTCGGTTTTGATTTTGTCGCCTGCGCGGCGAATGCGTCCTTCGCCTATGTCGCAGAGAGTCTCATACCCGTCCTTGTAGGCGTCGCGTTTCGGGTCACAAGGCTCTGGAAGCTGGACAAGGATAAACTGATAGCGATCATCTTTTCCGAGCTCCTGCAGGAACATGGCATGGGCGGTCGATGCTGAGCCTGAGAAAAAATCAAGCACAATATCACCCGTGCTTAAATGCTCATGTACGGTAAAGAAGCAAGCAACCGAAAACAATAGATAGACCGCCAGCACTACACTATTCCGAACCAAAGACCAAAAGATAAGCATTTTGAGAAAATCTAAACTTTTGGATTTTCCTACAATGCCGACTACGGCGGAATCCCTCCCACTCCTTATATATTTCTTTCTGTATACATTGAATTTGTATTTAGTAAAATGCAGACAACACCACGGATCGGCTTTTGGCTGGACAATTCCAACCAAACACCGCAGCAGACAGTAGAAACCATTCTGAACGTTAGGAAGCCGGTATGATTGTTACATATAAGGGGTTGATTTTCAATCTCAACGCAACAGCCTGAACGGGCCCCGCGTTTCCGCAGCTAGCGCAACGCGGGAATAGCCCCCGGCACCTGGCCGTCGCACCGTTTCCGCAGGTGGAGAGGCTATGGAGGCCGGTGCCCCCATGCCGCCGCCGCATGCTCCGCCAGCCCGCCGCGCAGCCGTTCCGGACTCAGCGCAACGGGCCTTCCGGCCCATGTCCCGGCCCGCCGCCTATCCCGCCAGCGGCCCCTCGCCCCTCGCGGCCCTGGCCCTGTCGATGCAGCCGGGCGTGAGGTCGAGCTCGCCGGGCGCCAGCTCCTCTATCCCGAACGCGTCCATGAGGGCGGAGGCGTCCTCCCCGAGGGCCATCCGCAGCACGCGCGCCGGCGTCAGGAACCCGAGCGCCCCCCTCGGCTCGGAGTTCACCTGCGACATGAGCAGCGCGCAGTCCGCCGCCTCCAGCCGGTCGAACCTGGCCCCGGCGCCCTTGGGCAGCAGCTTCCTGATCTCCACGTGGTTCTTCTCGCACGCGCCCTTCTGCTGGCTCTGCCGGGGGTCGCAGTAGAAGAGCCTGGTCTCGCCGTCCCGCTCGCCGATCAGCGCCGCGATGGCGCCCTCGTCGGCGAACTCGCTCCCGTTGTCGGTGAGCACGGCGCCGAAGGCGCGCCTCGCGCCGTCCTCGCCGAGGACCCCACGCAGGGAGGAGAGCGCCGCCAGGACCGAGGCACACGTGCCGTCCGGCAGCGGCAGGGCCAGCTGGAAGCGGCTCGGGCGGTGCAGGAGCGTGAGGAGCCTGGCGGAGTCGCCCCTGGAGCCCTCGACGGTGTCCATCTCCCAGGCCGCGGCGCAGGCGTCCTCGCCGAG
The DNA here is from genome assembly GCF_003458415.1 of Collinsella sp. AF25-2LB. GTDB lineage: Bacteria > Actinomycetota > Coriobacteriia > Coriobacteriales > Coriobacteriaceae > Collinsella. Next base: position 935 of record NZ_QRUF01000007.1, on the reverse strand, counting down.
CGCGAGGAACGACGCGTGCGACCTGCGCGACGAGTGGGACGTCGCCCTCTTCGGGGCCCGGCGCGACCTCGGCCTGTAGCCGACCTTGCGCCTGAGCTCCATGTTCGTCATGCCGTCGTAGCCGGCGTCCACCCACCTGTAGACGGTGGAGGCGCTGAGCCCGGGGGTCGTCGCCGCTATCTGCTGCGGGGAGAGCCCGCGCGCGAGCCCGTCCCTGATGGCCGCGAGCTTGGCGGCGGCGCCCTCCTCGGTCTCGTCGATCCCGGACCTGCTCGCCGAGAGCTCGGCGTCGGCCGCCTCCTGCGCCCTCCTGGCGCTGTAGAACACCCTGGGCCTCCTCGAGCAGCCGTAGCCCCTCCTGTGCGAGCAGCCGTTGCAGCACCTCGGCCACGCGGAGAGCCTGGGGCAGGCCCCCGAGAGGTCCGCGGGCGCGGGCTCGCCGTAGCGCGAGCGCGGCGCGGTGACGTAGCGGTGCGCCGCAACCTCCCTGGTCACGGTCGAGGGCGACCTGCCGAGCTCCGCGGCGATCTCGCGGGCGCTGCGGTTGCGGTCGAGCATCCTCTCGACCGCGTTCCTCTCGTGCCTCGTGAGCCTCCCGTACGACCTTCCGGACGGCTTGGGTCTGGACATGCCGGCCTCCCTCCATCGCGGGCCGGGGGATTCCGGCCCCTCTGGGGTTGCCTACCCGGATTCGCGCCTCAGGACTCAGCGCAACGCGTTGCGCTGAGTCCTGAGGCTGTTGCAATGAAAATGAGAATCAAGGTAGAAAATAGAGTGATACGTATAAAAAATATAATAATTGCGTAAACTTGATTTGCCTGAGAGCATATGCTATAATGGCAATAGCTAAGAAAAGATATAATGTGTCACGTAGACACAAAACGAACCCCCAGTAGTGAACTGCCTCCCATTTCTTGGACACAAGAAATGGGAGG
>NZ_QRUF01000006.1 GCF_003458415.1 Collinsella sp. AF25-2LB | reverse complement strand
GCGCTGCATGAGCATGCCCTTCTGGCGCGAGGACCTCTAAGTCTTTCCGTTTCCGGTGCGGTCCCCCTACAACCGCACCGGCTTCGCCCGTTAAACGGGCAACACTAATACTTACGTAATTCATTTCTTCGAAAGGAATCGAACCATGGGTGTTAACCTCTCCGGCCGTAGCTTCCTCAAGCTTCTCGACCTCTCCACCGAGGAGATCGAGTACCTGCTCAAGCTCTCCAAGAACTTCAAGGACATGAAGCGCGCTGGCGTTCCGCACCGCTATCTCGAGGGCAAGAACATCGTTCTGCTCTTCCAGAAGACCTCCACTCGTACCCGCTGCGCCTTTGAGGTCGGCGGCATGGATCTGGGCATGGGCGTCACCTACCTCGATCCGGGTTCGTCGCAGATGGGCAAGAAGGAGTCCATCGAGGACACCGCCCGCGTTCTCGGCCGCATGTATGACGGCATCGAGTTCCGTGGCTTTGCCCAGGACGATGTCGAGGAGCTCGCTGCTAAGTCCGGCGTGCCCGTGTGGAACGGCCTGACCACTGAGTGGCATCCCACCCAGATGCTCGCCGACATCCTGACCGTCCAGGAGAACTTCAACTACGACATCAAGGGCAAGACTCTCGTTTTCATGGGCGACTGCAAGAACAACGTTGCTCGCTCCCTCATGGTCGTCTGCTCCAAGCTCGGCATGAATTTCGTGGCCTGCGGCCCCGAGGAGTGCATGCCCGCCGACGACGTCATCGAGGCCTGCAAGCCCATCGCCGAGGCCAACGGCTGCACCATCAAGCTGACCACCGACGTCAAGGACGGCGTCACCGGTGCCGACGTTATCTACACCGACGTGTGGGTCTCCATGGGCGAGCCCGACGAGGTCTGGGCCGAGCGCATCGCTCAGCTCACCCCGTATCGTGTTACTTCCGAGGTCATGGCTATGGCCAACCCGGGTGCCATCTTCCTGCACTGCCTGCCCAGCTTCCACGACACCAACACTACGATTGGCGCCGAGAAGTGCGAGCAGTTCGGCATCACCGAGCAGGAGGTCACCGACGAGGTCTTCGAGAGCCCCGCTTCCAAGGTCTTCGACGAGGCCGAGAACCGCATGCACACCATCAAGGCTGTCATGTACGCCACGCTCAAGTAAGAGCATCTAGCATCTCGCTCGGGGTGTATTGCTGCTCACCCCGAGCAGTTTTGTCTGGTAAATATCTTGCGTCGGGCGGTGGGCACGGCACGGAAAATCCGCTTCGCGCGAGAAAGTTAAATGATTTATGAAGGGGGGATGAGAACCATGACTGAGACCGCTAAGAAAAAGCGCGGTATGCCTTCATCGTTCACCATTCTTCTAGCTCTGCTGGCAATTGTTGCAGTTGTTACCGTTATCGTCTCCGGCACGTCCGGCGGCGCGGTTACTGCCGCCCGTCTGAGCGATTTCTGCACCGCCCCGATTAAGGGCTTCGCTGACGCTCTGCCCGTCTGCCTCTTCGTTATGATCCTGGGCGGCTTCCTCGGTATGATGACCGAGACCGGCGCTCTGGACAACGGCATCGCCGTCCTGGTGCAGAAGCTTAAGGGCAACGAGATCATGCTCATTCCCGTGCTGATGCTCATCTTCTCCCTCGGTGGTACCACCTATGGTATGTGCGAGGAGACCGTTCCCTTCTACGCCCTGCTCGCCGCTACCATGATGGCTGCCGGCTTCGACCCGATGGTCGGCGCCGCTACCGTCCTGCTCGGCGCTGGCTGCGGCTGCCTGGGCTCCACGGTTAACCCGTTCGCCGTCGGCGCTGCCGTTGACGCTCTGACCGGCGTTGACATTGCCGTGAATCAGTCCATCATCATCGGCCTCGGTGCCGTCCTGTGGATTGTCACTACCGCTATGTCCATCGTCTTCGTGATGAACTATGCCAAGAAGGTCAAGGCTGACAAGGGTTCCACCATCCTGTCGATGCAGGAGCTCAAGGATGCCGAAGAGGCTCACGGCAAGGCTGCTTCCGAGGTCCACAAGGAGGTCAAGCTCACCGGTCGTCAGAAGGGTGTTCTGATCGCCTTCGCCTTCACCTTCGTCGTCATGATCGTCGGCTTCATTCCGCTGGCCGACCTCAACGAGGGCGTCGCCAACTTCTTCGACGCTGGCGCTGTCTACGACGCCGACGGTAACGCCGTCGTCCAGGGCTGGTCTGCCCTGATCACTGGCCTGCCCATTGGCCAGTGGTACTTCGACGAGGCTTCCACCTGGTTCTTCCTCATGGCTATCCTGATCGGTATCATCGGTGGCCTGTCCGAGAAGCAGATCGTTAACACCTTTATCACCGGCGCTGCCGACATGATGTCCGTTGTTCTCGTCATCGCCCTCGCCCGTGGTATCTCCGTCCTCATGGCTAACACCGGCCTCGACGTCTTCGTCCTCGACGCTGCCGCCAATGCCCTGGCTGGCCTGTCCGGCGTGATCTTCGCTCCCATGAGCTTCCTGGTTTACTTCGGCCTGTCCTTCCTGATCCCCTCGACCTCCGGTATGGCCACCGTCTCCATGCCCATCATGGGACCGCTGGCTGTTAAGCTCGGCTTCTCGCCCGAGGTCATGGTCATGATCTTCTCCGCCGCCATCGGTGTCGTGAACCTGTTCACCCCGACCTCCGGCGCCATCATGGGCGGTCTCGCCCTGGCCAAGATCGAGTGGACGACCTGGCTCAAGTTTGCCCTTAAGCTCATCGTCGCGCTCTCCGTCGTCTGCGCCGTCATCCTGACCGTCGCCTGCGTGTTGATCTAAGTACCCAACGGGTACCCCACGGAAACCTTGACGATCCTGTAAAGGATCACCTGGTCATCGTCTGTCCGGTGGGGTCAACCCACCGGTAGACTCCTACCTTTAGCCCCCTTCCGTTCCGTGCGCGGGAGGGGGCGCTCTTGTGTTCCGGCGTTTTACCAAACGCCGGAACCACTCGACGCTGCAAGCCCGCCAGAGCGGCAATCTGACGTTCAATCGTCGGGCATGGCCAAAAGGCCTATGCCCTCCTCTTTCACGTCACCTTGCTCGCTCTGGCGGGCTTTCGCTGACTTTTGCTCCACCTGCGGCGCTGCCATTGTTGGTGCAGAGGGCGCTTTGCCTACTCTGGTGCCCGTTCGCTGGCTTTGGCTCTGCCTGTGACGTTTTCATTGTTGGTGCTGAGTGCCTTGTTTCCCGTCCCAAATGATCTACCCCGGGTCCCCGGTGGTTGCGGTGGGCGTGTTTGGTTGGTGCCTGTTGATGGTCTGGGTATCGGGGAGGGCGGGCTCCGTTATAATCGCCTAGAACATTAAATGGAAACGGGACGGGAGCCATATATGCGCCAGGGTTTCGACAACGCGAAGTATATCGAGCTGCAGGCTGCTCACATTAAGGAGCGCATCTCGCAGTTTGGTGGCAAGCTCTATTTGGAGTTTGGCGGTAAGCTGTTCGATGACTATCATGCGAGCCGCGTGCTACCGGGTTTTGAACCGGACAGCAAGTTCCGCATGCTCAAGAGCATCGCCGACGATGTCGAGGTTATCATCGCAATCAACGCGAACCACATCGAGAAAAACAAGGCTCGTGGTGACCTCGGTATTACCTATGACGAGGATGTGCTGCGCCTGGTTGACCTGTTCCGCGGCAACGGCTTTGCCGTCGCGGCTGTGGTCATCACCCAGTACGCCGGCCAGCCTGCTGCCGATGTGTTCCGCAACCGCCTGAACGCGCTCGGTATTCCCGCCAAGCTGCACTATCCCATCGAGGGGTATCCGCACGATGTCGATCTGATCGTGTCCGACGATGGCTACGGCAAGAACGAGTTTGTCGAGACCACCCGACCGCTCGTCGTGGTCACTGCCCCCGGTCCTGGCTCGGGCAAGCTTGCCACCTGCCTGTCTCAGCTCTATCACGAGCACAAGCATGGCACGGCCGCCGGCTATGCTAAATTCGAGACCTTCCCGGTCTGGAATCTTCCTCTGACGCATCCGGTCAATATTGCCTACGAGGCCGCCACGGCTGACCTCGACGACGCCAATATCATCGATTCGTTCCACCTTGAGGCCTACAACAAGACCACGGTCAACTACAACCGCGACGTCGAGGCCTTCCCGGTAGTCCGTGCCCTGATGGAAAAGATCCTGGGCAAGAGCCCCTACCAGAGCCCTACGGACATGGGCGTCAATATGGTCGGCTTTGCCATCACCGATGACGATGCCTGCCGCGACGCTTCCAAGATGGAGATCGTCCGCCGCTACTTTACCGCGGTCGAAAATGTGCGCCGTACCGGCGTGGGCGATGAGCAAGTCGACCGTCTCAAGATTATTATGAAGAAAGCCGGCATCGATAAGAACTACTCACCGGCGCGCTCAGCGGCCCTCACCAGGGAGCAGCTGACGGGTGGTCCCGTGGGTGCCATGGTCATGCCCGATGGCTCCGTGGTGACCGGTAAGACCTCCACGCGCCTGGGCGCCGCAAGTTCGCTCATTATGAACGCCCTCAAGCATGTCTCGGGCGTCGACCTTGAGCTCGAGGTCATTAGCGATGAGGCGATCGAGCCCATCAGCAAGCTCAAGACGCATTTCCTGGGCAGCAAAAACCCGCGCCTCCACACCGACGAGACGCTTATGGCGCTGTCGATCACCTCGGCCACGAGTGAGACGGCCGCTCGCGTCCTTTCGGGCCTGGAGCAGCTGCGCGGTTGCGATGCCTTCTTTAGCGTGATTATCTCGCCGACGGACGAGACGGTACTGCGCAAACTGGGTATCAACGTGTGCTGCGAGCCCAAGTTTGAGCGCCGCGGTTTCTTCCATCGCTAAGTTTGAAGCACCGCGGTAATTGCATTGCATTTTGGCCGTATCGGGTTAGCGCCCGGTACGGCTTTTTGATCAATAAAGCGCCTATTTCGGCGAAAAATAGCTGTTTACCTGCCTAGAAACAATTTGAGCGGTATACAATAACCGTAACTGTTTCATCCTTAGCGGGATGCCGCATGATGGATATTACCTGCCATCGTGAGGTGTGTCGGTCGCGCACGGCGCGTTAGATGCTCGTGCTCGGTTTGAGGAGGCTGCTATGGCGGGCAAGGGTCGTGCGAGTGTCAACGATATGAAGCGTGTCGAGGTGCTGGTGTTGATGGAGATCGACCAGCAAACTGAAGACAATGGCGGGCCGTATGGTTTCTCGCGCAAAACGCTTGCCGAGCGCGTGGGGGTTTCGCCGTATCGTGCCCGCGCCGCAATCGATCGCTTGGATTCCGAAGGCATGATTGATGTCGTCTCGCGTTATAGCGACGACGGCGGTCAGCTTGCAAATGGCATTTGCCTCACCGAACGTGGCGAGTGGTATCTTGAGGGCGTCCGTACCGGCATGCTCGTTCAAGAAATGCTTGAGGACGAGGTTGCTGATCGATAGCAGCATGTAACCCTTGCCATAGCGACGCCGCCTGGGAAACCGGGCGGCGTTTTGTTTCAAGATTGAGAAATGCAATCTCACGCGAGAAAAATTGCGAACGGTCCGCGGCGCGAGTATTACAATGAAGACCCGTAAGATGTGGATAAACAACTTCTACGGGAAGCGCAGGTAACTCAATATGACCAAGCATGTGTTCGTAACCGGTGGCGTGGTTTCGTCTCTGGGCAAGGGTATCACCGCGGCCTCGCTGGGCCGTCTGCTCAAGTCGCGTGGCTACAAAGTAACGATGCAGAAGGCCGACCCGTATCTGAACGTCGACCCCGGTACCATGAGCCCGTTCCAGCATGGTGAGGTCTTCGTTACCGAGGATGGTTACGAGTCCGACCTGGACCTGGGTCATTACGAGCGCTTTATTGATGAGAACCTGACCCGCGATTCCAACTTTACGACCGGCGCCATCTACAAAAGCCTGATCGCCCGTGAGCGTCGCGGCGACTTTTTGGGCGGTACCGTGCAGGTGATTCCCCACGTCACCAACGCCATTAAGGACAAGTTCCGCCGCATCGAGGAGCAGACCGGCTCCGATGTAGTCATCACCGAGCTGGGCGGCACGATCGGCGACATCGAGTCGCAGCCGTTTGTCGAGGCCATCCGCCAGTACCGCAAGGAGGCCGGCCCCGAGAACGTCTGCTACATTCACGTGTCGCTCGTTCCCTATATCGCCGCCGCCCACGAGGTCAAGACCAAGCCCACGCAGCATTCCGTCAAGGAGCTCCGCAGCTTTGGCATCCAGCCCGATATCATCGTGCTGCGCTCCGACCACCATATCGATGACGCTATCCGCGGAAAGATCGCAAGCTTCTGCGACGTCGACACCGATTGCGTCTTTACCAACGAGGACTGCGCGAGCATTTACGATGTTCCGCAGCTGCTTGCCGAGCAGGACTTTGACCTGCGCATTTGCGAGCGCCTGGGTCTGGATCCGCGTGAGCGCGACATGAGCGAGTGGAACGAGTTCCTGCGCAAACAGAATCACGCCAACCATCACACCGACAAGGTGAAGATCGCCGTCGTGGGTAAGTACACGCAGCTGCCCGATGCGTACCTGTCGGTTATCGAGGCCCTGCACCATGCGGGCGTCTTCTACGATCGCCATGTGGACGTCCAGCTGGTCGACGGCGAGAGTCTCGACGAGCAGAATGTCTCCGAGGTTCTGGGCGACGCCTCGGGCATCCTGGTCCCCGGCGGCTTTGGCAAGCGCGCCCTGGAGGGCAAAATCCTCGCGGCCGAGTTTGCCCGTGAGCACAAGATTCCGTATCTGGGCATTTGCCTGGGTATGCAGGTCGCCGTGTGCGAGTTTGCCCGCAATGTCGTTGGCCTTGCCGGTGCCAGCTCCTCCGAGTTCGATCCGGATGGGCCGTATAGTGTCATCGATCTGATGAGCTCGCAGGAGGACGTGACCGAGAAGGGCGGCACCATGCGCCTGGGCGCCTATCCGTGCAAGCTCGCCGCCGATACCCTTGCTCGCGAGGCATATGGCGAGGAGCTCGTCTACGAGCGTCACCGTCATCGCTTTGAGTTCAACAACGCCTTCCGTGACCAGCTCGAGGACGCCGGCTTGGTTATCTCGGGTCTGTCGCCCGACGAGCGCCTGGTCGAGATGGTCGAGCTGCCGCGCGACGTGCATCCGTGGTATGTGGCAACCCAGGCTCATCCCGAGTTCAAGAGCCGCCCGACCAACCCGCAGCCGCTGTTCCGCGAGTTCGTGCGCGCTTCGATCGGCCAGCACGAGGGTGTCGACCGTCTGCAGGTGACGCCCATGAACCTCGCTACGGACTAAGGGTGCCGGCGAATAAGGAACATACCGAAGCTACTCCCTCGTCGCTCGCCGTGGCGGCGGGGGAGTATCTCGATTACCTCGCGGTCGAGCGGGGTTTGGCGCGCAACACGATTGCGGCCTATCGTCGTGACCTGACGACGTACTGCGCCTATCTGGAGCGGGCGGGTATTGTGTCTTTTGAAGAGGTGACCCGTCAGGTCGTGGAGGGCTTTGTCGCCGACCGTCGCGATGGGGGCTATTCCGATGCCTCGGTGGAGCGTGCGCTTGCGGCCGTGAAGGGCCTACATGCCTTTTTGGTGCGCGATGGGGCTGTGGCCCAAAATCCAACGGCGGCGTTGCGCCTGCCTAAAAAGGCTGAGCGTTTGCCGGAGTATCTATCGGTGGAGGATGTCTCGGCGCTGCTCGATCAAGACTTCCCCGAGGGCGAGATGGGCTTGCGCGACCATGCCATCTTGGAAGTGCTCTACGGATGCGGTTTGCGTGTGAGCGAGTTGGTGGGGCTCGATGTGGGCGATATCCATATCGACGATGGCTTTGTGCTCGTTCGTGGTAAGGGCTCGAAGGAACGCCTGTCCCCGCTGGTAGGAAGCGCGGCGCGAGCTCTGACGCTTTATGTAACTGAGGGGCGTTCTCGCTTGGCGGCCCATGCCCGCGGAACCGAGACCTCGGCGGTCTTTTTAAATAAGAACGGCCGCCGTCTGTCGCGCCAGGGCATCCATGCCATCTGTGAGCGCTACGGGCGCCAGGTGGGACTGGTGGGGCTCCATCCCCATACCTTGCGCCACTCCTTTGCCACCCACATGCTCGCGGGCGGTGCCGACCTGCGTGTGCTGCAGGAGATTTTGGGCCATGCCGATATTTCGACCACGCAGGTCTACACGCATGTCGACCGAACGCAACTGACCGAGGTCTATCTGGCGGCGCATCCGCTAGCACATCGCTAGCACCTCGCTGACCTGCATATTTATAAATATTAAATGGGACGGGCCCCAGATTGCCGATACGCACTTTTGCGCGCATGGGCAATCTGGGGCCCGTCCCATTTTTTGCCAGACACCGACGCGGTGGTGGGCCGTGTGTACCGTGGGCGGGGGAGTTTGGGGGCGATGTGAACGGCGTGTAAAGGGACGTAAAAATCGCCTCAAGGTCAACTTGAAGGTTGAGGTTCGCGGGCGTGGTTCTACAGGTGGCATCCCGCCGTTGCTGTAAACACAACATATTGTGTTTTCGAACATATGCTTGGGGGTGTTTTGCAATATATGGTGAGTGGAGTAGTGGGGCGGGGTGGGGGAAGGGGTGGGGAAAGGTGTTGAAAAATGGGGCGGTTCCCCATATTATTAATGACGTCGACAAGCGGGGTGGTTCCCCGCGTACGTGCCATCTGAGTAACCGAGGGGAGGGCGCACATGGGAATGACTGGTGCATACGAGCGCAATCTCGATGCAAAAGGTCGTCTGTCCCTGCCTGCACCCCTTCGCGAGGAGCTTGGAGAGCACGTTCGCGTGTTCAAAGCCCTGGATGTCGATGCTCTGTACGTGTTCTCTGCCGAGGCCTTCGATAAGTGGGTCGAAGGACTCTTCGCGGGTCGTGAGGGCCACGAGGGTTTTAACCCGCGTGACATTAATGACCAGAAGCTCATGAGGGCGATCAACAAGCGCACCACGTCGATGGACGTGGACAGCGCCGGTCGTATCGGTCTTTCCGAGTCTCTCCGCAAGCAGGCGAACCTCGACCGCGAGGTCACGGTTGTGGGCAACTACGACCACCTTGAGGTTTGGGATCGCGCCGCGGCCGATGAGGACGATGACGATGAGGCCCTGCTGGACCTCTTCTTCTCGTAAGGGCAAGGCACGGGTAACGGATGGAGCGTGGGATCTTGACACAAGAATATCGGCATGAACCTGTCATGCTCGGCGAAGTGCTTGAGTCGCTGCGGCTAAAGAGCGGCTCCGTTGTCTGCGATTGCACCCTTGGCGGTGCCGGCCATTCGGTAAAGATGGCCGCGCAGGTGGGGGAGACGGGCCTTTTGCTCGGCGTCGATCAGGACGACATGGCCCTCGAGGCCGCTGGCGCCCGTCTGGACCGCGAGGTTCCCGGCGTTCCGCACCAGCTGCTGAAGGGCAACTTCGGCGACTTGGACGAGCTACTTTGCTCGGCCGAGGTGCCCGGGGTCGATGGCTTCCTGTTCGATTTGGGCGTTTCGTCGCCGCAACTCGATATCCCTGGCAGGGGCTTTTCGTATAACGAGGACGCCCCATTGGACATGCGGATGGATCCGGGTAATAACACCTTAAACGCAGCTGAGGTCATCAACACCTATAACGAACACGACCTCGCCCGGATTCTACGCGTCTACGGCGAAGAGAAGTTCGCCTCGCAGATCGCGCGCGAGATCGTGCGCCGCCGCGAGCAAGAACCGATCGAAACCACCGGCCAATTTGTCGAGATCATCAAGGCGGGTATCCCGGCTGCCGCTCGTCGGCATGGCGGACACCCGGCCAAGAAAAGTTTCCAGGCCATTCGCATCGAGGTCAATCACGAGCTCGATGTGCTCGAACGAGGGCTTGATGCCGCCACCAGGTGGCTCAACCCGGGCGGACGTATCTGCGTCATCTCGTATCACTCGCTCGAGGACCGTATCGTAAAGAACCACTTTAAGGAGATGAGCCAGGGGTGCACGTGTCCGCCGGAGATTCCGGTGTGCGTGTGCGGCAACGTGCCGATACTCAAGGTCATCACCCGCAAACCCTTGGTTGCCCAGCCTGATGAGGTTGAGCGCAACCCTCGGGCGAGATCAGCCAAAATCCGCGTGGCGCAGCGTCTGTAGGCGCGACCGTGCGATATTGGACCTCCCGCTCGCACCATAAACGAAGCTTAAACACACTACCAACGTACTCGGGATGGGAGGCGGCATATCATGGGCTACAACACTTCAAGCGCAGCACTCGCCTATGATATGAACGCCATGCCCGCCTATCGTGAGACGCCGCAGGCCCCCGTTGCTCCCCGTGAGCAGCGCACGCCGCGCTTTGATGTCTACACGGGCGCGGGCCGTCAGGCAAACCAGGCGGTAAGCCCGGTTTTCATGAGCGTTCTTAAAACGTTTTGCATCATTGCGGCTATCTTCATGACGATCGGCGTCGCCCGCGTGGCGCTCGCCGGCGTTACGGCCCAGGTGCTCAACAGCAACGCCGAGCTTACCAACACGCTCGAAAAAGCGACCGATGAGAGCTCCGACCTGGAGGTCATGCATTCGGTCTATGGTGCCGACACGCGCATTCGCGACCTTGCGGGCGCTTATGGCATGGTGGAGCCCAGCGAGAGCGTTACACTTGACTTTTCGCAGGATGCAGCCGCGGGCGCCAACGCGACCGCGACCGCTCAGTAGCAAGACGGTAGCTGAGTATGACAAATGACTATCGCCGCGGTTCCGATGGGGGCCGCGGTTCTGGACGTCCCTCGTCGCGGGGACGTTCTGGTTATCAAGGAACGGGTCGGCAATCTTACAACGCCGGGCAGTCCCGTGGCAACGACCCGGCGTCGCGACTTCGCGGCTCGGGCGGCCCTCAAGTGCATAACACCAGGTCGCGCAAGAGTTCGTCGACCGAATGGCTCACAGGCGCGCCTCTGCCTCGCCGCAAAGCCGTCATGGGCTTCATCGGGCTTGGCTTGGGCTTGGGCGTCTTTCGCCTTGCCGACTATCAAATTGTCGAAGCCGATAAACTGCGCGAGCGTGCCGATGCGCGCCGCCTGCTTGCGCAGACCCTCTATGCCAAACGCGGCACCATCTACGACCGCAACGGCAACGTGTTGGCGTCGTCGGTCGAATGTCGCAACATCGCCGTGAACCCGCAGCTTGTCGAGGATGTTGACAAGACGGTGTCGGCGCTGGTCAAGGCAACTGGAATCGATAAAAAGACCTGCCGCAAGCTCGTTGAGTCCGATGGAACCTGGGTGTATATCAAGCGCCAGGTGGACGAAGACGATGTTGCGGCGCTGGAGAAGAAGAACCTGCCCGGCGTGCTTTTTGAGCAGGCCATGAAGCGCGTATATCCATACGGCAATCTGGCATCGCAGGTGCTGGGTGTAGTGAATGTAGACAACGACGGCTTGACGGGTCTCGAAAAGCAATACAACAAGCTTCTGACCGGCACGAACGGTTCTCTCGTACGCGAGCGCGCGAGGGACGGCAGCTATATCGCGGGCGGTGCCTATAAAAAGGTGGCTGCGGTCGACGGCGTTGATATCGTGACGACGCTCGACGTCAATATCCAGCGTGCGGCCGAGGATGCCCTGGCAGAGGCAGTTGAGAAGACTAAGGCCAAGAACGGCTCGGCGCTGGTCACCGATCCTACGACAGGCGAGATTTTGGCAGCCTGCTCGTACCCGACCTACGACCAGACCGATCTGGAGAATGCCAAGACCGAGGATATGAATCTGCGCCTGGTCACCGACGCCTACGAGCCCGGCTCGGTCTTTAAGACGCTCGTGGCGGGCGCCGGCTTCGACTTGGGCGTCGTGCGATCGAGTACGTCGTTTGAGGTGCCGGCGAGCATCAAGGTGGGCGACGATACCGTCACCGATGCCGACAAGCGCGACTATGCCATGACCATGGATGTGCGCGAGATGATGCGCCGTTCGTCCAACGTGGGCTTTGTCCTGGTGGGGCGCAAGATCGGTGCCGACGACTTTGCCGCCTATGTGGACAAGTGGGGCATCGGTCACAGCTCGGGTGTCGATTTTCCGGGAGAGAGTCTGGGTATCGTCAAGGAGCGTGATCAGTATGACGGCGCCACGCTGGGCTCGATGAGCTTTGGACAGGCACTGTCCGTCTCGCCGATTGAGATCGCACGTGCCGTGGGCGGCATCGCCAACGGCGGCGTGATGATGACACCGCACTTCTATAAGTCCAGCAAAGGCGACGAGAAGGACTGGGGTGAAGGCGAGCGCGCGATTTCGGAGGACGCCGCATCCCAGGTGACATCGTGCATGCAGACGGTCGTGTCCGAGGGAACGGGCGTTGGCGGCGCGGTTGACGGCTATGACGTGGCGGGTAAGACCGGTACGGCCGAACGTGCCGACGAGAACGGCGGCTACCTCAAGGAGAACTACATGTCGTCCTTTATGGGCTTTGCACCGGCACAATCGCCCAAGGTGCTGTGCTATATCACGCTCGACGGAACGCCGAGCGGCTCAGATGCCGCTGCGGTGCCGTTCCAGTCCATTATGGCCAACGCGCTCGACGTGCTGGGTATCCCGCACACGAAGTAGGGGGTTACAATCTTTGGGGCGTTGTTTGTTGTCCCATATGAGGGTGTTCACATGCCCTGCACCACGCATGTGCGGCGCTGGGATACAATACGCCGATAGCATTATTAGGTTTACAGGGGAGCTGCAATGATAGAGATCGCCGTCAACAACCTCGCGGCCGCAACAGGGGCCCGAACCGTGACGGGAGAAGCCGATCGGGTATGCCGCGGGTGCGTTATCGACTCGCGCCAGGTCGAGGAAGGGACGATTTTCGTCGCCTTTCCCGGTGAAAACGTCGACGGCAATGATTTTGCTTCCCGTGCCGTCCAGTCGGGTGCCGGCGCCGTCGTGATGACGCGTGAGCCCGAGGCTGAGCTGGTCTCGCTGGCGCAGGACAAGGGGTGCGCCATCCTGCTGACCGATGATCCCGAGGAGTTTCTGCTGCGTTTGGCGCACACGTATCGCCTGGAGCTTGGCTGCCTGGTCGTTGGCATTACCGGTTCCATCGGCAAGACGACGACCAAGGACGTGCTCGCCGCCGTGCTCGCCAAGCGCTATCGTGTCTGGGCCACCAAGGGCAATTTCAATAACCTGATCGGCATGCCGCTCACGGTGCTTTCCGCTCCGGCCGATACCGAGGTCCTGGTGCTCGAGATGGGCATGAACCATTTCCACGAGATTGAGCGCCTTTCCCAGTCCGCCAATCCCAACCTTGCCATCGTAAGCAAGATTGGTACCTCTCACATCGGCATTTTGGGCAGCCGCGAGAACATCGCCCGCGCTAAGGCCGAGATTGTCCAGGGTATGTGCGCCGCCGGCGACTTCTTGCCGCTGCTGGTTTTGGGCGGCGAGGACGACTTTACTCCGTTCATTCGCGATACGTTCGCCCAGCCTGCTGGTATCGATGTGATGCTGGCCGGCGTCTCGGACGATGATGAGGTCCGTGCCCGCGACATTCGTGTTGATGACGAGGGACGTCCGGTCTTTACGCTCGATTTTGGCCAGGGTGAGACGATCGATACCATGCTTGCCATCCCCGGCGTGCAGTCCGTTCCTAATGCCGTTAAGGCCGCCGCGGTTTCCTATCGCCTGGGCGTGACGCCCGAGCAGATCGATGCTGCCTTTAGGGGCCTCACGATCACCGGTCACCGCCAGGAGATCAAGCGCGCCAAGAGCGGTGCCCGCGTCATCGACGATTCCTATAACGCCAGTGCCGAATCCATGGCTGCTGGCCTCGATCTACTGTGCTCGCTTTCGTGCACGGGGTCTCGCATGGCGATCCTGGGCGAGATGGGCGAGATGGGCGATGAGGCTCCTCGCATGCATGAGCTCGTGGGCGCCTATGCGGCCGCCAAGAAGCTCGACATGCTGGCGTGCGTGGGTGGTGAGCTGGCCCAGCTTATGGCCGATGCCGCGCGCATGATGGGCATGGACGAGGACCGCATCCAGGTGTTCTCCGATTATCAGCAGGTGCTCGACCGCATGGGCGGCGCGCTTGAAAAACATGATGTTGTACTGGTCAAGGGTTCCCGCTTTGTTGAGCTCGACCGCTTTGTGGAAGGTGTGTGCTAGCCCATGTTCGGCAATCCCTCGTATCCAACGTATCAGGCTTTTTTGGGGCTTGGCATCGCCGCTGCCATTGCGCTGCTGCTCATGCCGTGGTGGATCAAGCTGCTGAAGGTCGAGGGTATCGGCCAACAGGTCCGAGCCGACGGCCCCAAGCGTCATTTGATTAAACAGGGTACGCCGACCATGGGCGGCGTCATCATCCTTGTTGCGATTTCGCTGACCTGCCTGCTGATGGGCAAGCTCACCACCGAGCTCGTGCTCGTGCTGCTCGCCACGCTGGCGACCGGCGTGCTGGGCCTGATCGACGACCTGACCTCCGTTACGCATGGGCGCTCGCTCGGTCTGACGCCTCATGCCAAGATGATCGGCCTAACCATTATCTGTGTCACCTTTACGGTACTTGCCGTCAACTGGTGCGGCGTCGCCCCCGAGATTCGTTTTCCCGGCGGCCTGACGATTGACCTTGGCGTGCTTTCGACCACCATCTGCGGCCTTTCGTTCCCGTGGCTCTACATTGTCTTTTGCTGGCTGATGATCGCCGGTCTTTCTAATGCCGTGAACCTGACCGATGGCCTTGACGGTCTTGCCGGCGGCACCTCCATGATTGCCATGCTCGCCATGGCTGCCATGGCGTTTTTGCACGGAGACGTGAACCTGTCCATCTTCTGCACCGCGTGTGCCGGTGCCTGCTTGGGCTTTCTGTGGTTCAACTGCTATCCGGCGAGCATCTTTATGGGCGATACCGGCTCGCTTGCCCTGGGCGCCGCGTTTGCCTGCACGTCCATCATGACCAACACCGAGGTCGTCTCCCTCATCATCGGCGGCCTGTTTATCGTTGAGACCCTGTCGGTCATGATTCAGGTTGTCTACTTCCACTTTACGCACAAGCGCGTCTTCCTTATGGCGCCCATCCATCATCATTTCGAAAAGAAGGGCTGGGCCGAGACCAAGGTCGTCATCCGTTTTTGGATTATCGCTGCGGCCTTTGGTGCCGTTGGCCTTGCTTTGTTCTTCCAGTTGGGATAGTGGTCTTTCATGCCTCTTGCTGATGTCTTTAGCCTGCTCGTTTTGGGTCAGGGCAAATCCGGTCTCGATGTCGCCCGCTGGGCGCTGGCACATCCCGAGCGCGTAAGCGCCGTTACCGTGTATGGCGGCGGCACCTCTGAGCCCAATGACGCCACGCGTGCGCTCGAGGCTGCTGGTGCGTCGTTTGTCTATGGGGCCGAACAGGTCGAGGGCGCCTATGACGTGTGCGTGACATGCCCGGGTATTTCGGAGTTCTCGTCCTTCTTTAAGGCGGGGCGTGAGCATGCCGCTCAGATTATGGGCGAGCCCGAGTTTGCCTATCGCTTGTCTCCCCAAAATTGGATTGCCATCACGGGCACCAACGGCAAGACAACTACCACGTCGCTGACTGATTATCTGCTCAAGGCCGCCGGTGAAGCCAGCGTGGCCGTCGGCAATATCGGTGAGCCGCCGGTGAACGAGATCGACGGCCGCGCACATAATGAGTGGTTTGTGGCCGAGCTGTCGAGTTATCAGATTGCTACGACCGCCGAGCTTCATCCTCGCGTGGCGGTGCTGCTCAACATCACGCCCGACCACCTGGGCTGGCACAAGAGCCACAAGAACTATGCGCTTGCCAAGATCAAGTTGTTCGAGAATATGGTCGACGACGACCTCGTGGTTATCGACGTTGAGGATGCCGGCATCCATGAGTTCGATGAGTACATCTACATGCCGGGCCGCCGCATCTGCAAGGTCGCTTTTGACGAGCCCGAGGGTGCAGACGCCGCCTTTGTGCGCGACGGCAAGATGATCGTGCGTCTGAAGGGTGTCGAGACCCCGCTCATCGCTACATCCGAGCTCAAGATCTCGGGCCATCACAATGTCATCAATGCCCTATGTGCTGCCACGGCTGCTTTGGCCGTCGGTGCCGATCCCGAGGGCATTTGCCGTGGTTTGGCATCGTTCCAGCCGCTGGAGCACCGCGTTGAGCCCTGTGGCGAGATCGATGGCGTGCGCTACGTCAACGATTCCAAGGCAACGAACACCGATGCAGTCGAAAAGGCCCTGACGGCGTTTCCCGACGACGATGTGATTTTGCTGCTCGGCGGCCACGATAAGGGTACGCCGCTTGCGGACTTTGCCCGCGTCGTTATGGACAACGTGCGCTCGGTCGTTTGCTTTGGCGATGCGCGCGAGCGCTTTACCGCCGCTATGGACGAGGCCGATGTCGATGGTGACGTGGATATCGCCCAGGCGGATGACCTGCGCGATGCCGTGGACGTCGCCCGTTCGCTGTCGAGCCGTGGCGACGTGATCTTACTTTCTCCTGCCTGCTCTTCGTTCGATGAGTTCTCGGGCTATGAGGAGCGCGGCCGCGTGTTTAAGGACTATGTGGCCCAGCTTGCCGCTGCGGCGAAATCGCAAATGGAATAGGGGTTGCCGGTGAGAGAGGAGAGCCCCCGACAAGGTATGAGGAGGCCCGACTCGGACCGTGCTTCCTCGCGGCGCAGCACACCGCGTTCCGGTCGCGGCGGGCAGACGTTTAGCGAACGCTATATTGCCGGCGTTCCCGCCCGTATCATGCGCCCCCGTTTGATATTCATGGCCTGCCTGTTTACCTTGGTGTGCTTTGGCCTGCTGATGGTGTACTCGGCGTCTTCGGTCGAGGCGCTGCACGAGAATGGCTCGGCGACGTTTTTTCTGTTTCGACAAGCCGCGTTTGCCGGAGTTGGCGTGCTGGCTATGGTTGCCATCGTGCGCATCTTGCCGGACAGTTGGTTTGGGGAAGACGTGCTCAGGATCTTCCTCATAGGCATGATAGGGCTACTGTTTCTGGTGTTCTTGGTGGGCAGCGGCAGCCGTGGCGCCACGCGCTGGCTCAACATCGCCGGCATTCAGTTCCAGCCTTCCGAGTTTTTAAAGCCATTTGCCATTGCGTATTCGGCCATCATGCTCGATCGCTTCTTTTCGCCCGGTGGCAACATCAACGAATTCCTTCGCAAGATGGGCATCTACCTGGGCATTTCGCTCTTTCTGATCTTTATCCAGCCCGATTTCGGTACTGTCCTGATCATCCTGTTGACCCTCATGTGCATGGCGTTGTTTGCGGGTCTCGACCCCAGATTTATCATCGGCGTGCTAATCTTCGGCATTCTCGTGATCGCGATTGCGCTTGTCGCAGAGCCGTACCGTATGGTGCGTATTCAGGTTGCCTTGAACCCTTGGGCCGACGAGTATGGTGACGGCTATCAGGCCACGCTTGCCATCATGGCCTTTGCCTCGGGCGGTCTGTTCGGCCGTGGCATCGGCAACTCAACCATGAAGTACTCGTATCTGCCCGAGGCGCACAATGACTACATTCTGGCTATCATTGGCGAGGAAGTCGGCTTTGTCGGAACCGTGCTGTTCTTCTTGGTGTTTGCGATGCTGATCTACTCGGCGTTTCGCATTGCCGAGCAGGCGACCGATCGTCGGGGCGCGCTCATGGCGTCTGGCTCCGCGGTCATTCTCGCAGTGCAGTTTTTGATTAACGCGCTGGGCATCCTCAACGTGTTTCCCATGACGGGCAAACCGTTGCCGTTTATTAGCTACGGCGGTTCGTCGATTATTGTGTCGCTTATGCTTGCCGGGTTGATCCTGCGCGTTTCGTACGAGAGCGCCCGCCGCGATGAGTATGACCGCCGCCGTGAGAGCTTTGCCGTTATGGACGAGAGCACCGCCGGCGTAGCCCATGTGCGCGGTGAACGACCTTCGCGTAGCGGCTTTACCGTTCTGGATGGTTCTGCATCCGAGCCGGCAGCTCGTCCACGCCCGCGAATGGCTCCGCAAGGTCGTCCGCAGCGCCCCAGCCCTCGCAACGCGGGCGGCGGATATAATCGAATCGATTTGAACTCGGACCCGTCGGCGCGTCTGCGTACCGACGACCAGGGACCGCGTGTACGAAGGGACTACCATGACCGATAAAATGACCGTTGCTATTGCAGCCGGCGGCACGGCAGGACACATCAACCCCGCGCTCGCCTTGGCCGAAGAACTGCGTGACCGTGGCCACCACGTTGTGTTCGTGGGCCAGTCGCGCAAGCTCGAGGGTCGTCTGGTCCCCGAGGCTGGGTTTGATTTTGTGCCCATTACGGTCACGGGCTTCGACCGCTCCCGTCCTTGGACGGCGCTGACCTCGCTGTGGCGTGTCAACAAGGCCAAACGTGCGCTCGCCAGTCATTTCTCAAAGGTCGGCAAGCCCGATGCTGCCGTCGGTTTTGGTGCCTATGTCGAGGTTCCGCTGCTGGGGTGGTGCAAGGGCGCAGGCGTTCCGTATCTGCTGCATGAGCAGAACTCTGTTCCGGGCCTGGCCAACAAGATGATGAACTCCCACGCCGCCCGCGTGTGCATCTCGGTGCCGGCAGCGCGTTCGGTCTTTGAGCGCGAAGGTGACCCTGACCACGTGCTCATGACCGGCAACCCCGTACGTCGCTCGGTAATCGAAGGCGATCGCGCTCGCGGCCGCAAGGCACTTGGCGTTCCCGAGGACGCTACGCTGCTGCTCGTCTTTGGCGGTTCACTTGGCGCCCAGCACCTCAACGAGCGCGTGGTTTCGCTCAAAAACGAGCTGCTTTCGCGCAAGAACCTCTATGTGTTGCATTCGACGGGTGCCGACGGCTTTGAGGAGACCGAGCGCGCTTTGGCGCTGACGCCCGAGGAGGCGAAGCGTTACCGCGTCCAGCCTTACATCGACAACATGGGCGATATGTTGGCTGCTGCCGATTTGGTGCTCTCGCGTTCGGGCGCATCGAGCGTGGCCGAGATCGCTGCGCTCGCCGTGCCCTCGGTGCTCGTGCCGTATCCGCATGCGACGGCCGACCACCAAACCACCAATGCCCGGTATCTGGTCGACGCCGGGGCCGGCGTGCTCTGCGCCGATGCCGATATCGACGGTTCTGCCTTTGCCGATGAACTGCTGCACCTGGTCGATGACGCGGCGGCGCGCGACGCCATGCGTCAGGCGGCGCGTGGTCTGGCTCAGGATAGGGCCGCCGCTCTTCTGGCGGATGCGGTAGAGGGTTTGCGTTAGTTAGACGGGATATCGTCGGTCGCCCTCGCGCTGATGCGGTAGGTGCGGTACAGTTAACGGGTTACAGGCAGTGTTTACGCAAGGAGTACACGAGCACATGGCTGATTCCCAGACTGCAACCTCCGCGCCCGAGTTTAAGAGCGCCCACTTTATCGGTATCGGCGGCGCCGGCATGAGCGGCATCGCCCTCGTTCTGCACGAGCGCGGTTATGCCGTTACCGGCTCCGACCTTAAGACGTCACGTTATATCCGCCAGCTTACCCGCGCTGGTGTGAAGGTACATGTGGGCCATGAGGCCGCCACGATCGACGAGGTCAAGCCCGACGTGGTTGTTGTCTCCACCGCTATTCCGGAGTCCAACCCTGAACTCGTGCGCGCTCGCGAGCTTGGTATTCCCGTGTGGCCCCGTGCCAAGATGCTCTCTGCCTTGGGCCACGGCTACACTACCGTCGCTGTTGCCGGCACGCACGGCAAGACCACCACGTCTTCGATGTGCGCCACCATGCTCGACCGCATGGGTCTGGATCCGAGCTTCCTGATCGGTGGCATCGTCGAGGGCTATGACACGAACGGCAAGAACGGCTCGGGCGACTACTTTGTCGCCGAGGCCGACGAGTCCGACAGCTCCTTCCTGTTCCTGAACCCCAACGTGGTCATTGTGACCAACGTCGAGGCCGACCACCTCGATCACTACTCGGGTATCGAGGAGATCGAAGCGACTTTCGCCAAATTCATGAGCCTGGTGGGCGAGGACGGCACCGTCATCGTCTGCGGTGAGGACCCGCATCTGGTCGAGCTCGCCAAGTCGACGGGCCGTCACGTGCTTTCCTACGGCTTTGCCGAGAGCAACGACATCGTCTGCATGCACCCGGATGTCAAAGGCATCCAGAGTGACTTTATCGTTCGCTTTGAGGACGGCACTGAGCATGCCGTGGAGATCAAGAGCAATCCCGGTCGCCACAACATGCTCAACGCCACGGCGGTGCTCACCGTCGCCCATGTCCTGGGCCTTGACATCGACGCCGCCGCCAAGGCGCTCTCGAGCTTTGAGGGCGTCCGCCGTCGCTTTACCCACGTGGGCGATATCGATGGCATCACCGTGGTCGATGATTACGGCCATCACCCCACCGAGATCAAGGCGACGCTTGCTGCCGCTTCGTCGCTGGGCTACAAGCATGTCGACGTCGTGTTCCAGCCGCACCGTTATTCGCGCCTGCAGGCCCTGTGCGACGACTTTGCCGATGCATTTGCCAATGCCGATAAACTGCTGCTGATTGATGTGTTCTCGGCTGGCGAGATGCCCATTCCGGGTGTTACCTCTAAGATGCTCGCCGATACCGTGCGCGCCAAGCATCCTGGCAAGGAGGTCGTGTACTGCTCCAGCCGTCTTGAGCTCAATCAGGAGCTCGAGCAGATGGTGGGCGAGGGCGATCTGCTGCTCACTATGGGTGCCGGTGACGTTACGACCGTCGGTCCCGAGTTCATTGAGTATCTGACTGCCAAGAAAGACGCTTAAGTCTAATGGATCTGTTTAATGCCGTCATGGCGCTCTCGGGCATGATCGACACGGATGTGATCGAGGACGAGCGCCTTGCGCGTCATACGAGCTATCGTATCGGCGGCAAGGCCGACCTCTTTGTGACGTGCCATAGCTATCATGCCCTCCGCCGCGCCGTGGCGGTGCTCGATCGCGAGCAGGTGCCGTGGGTCATCATCGGCAAGGGCTCCAATCTGCTGGTTGCCGATGGCGGTTATCGCGGCGCCGTCATTTCGCTCGGACGTGAGTTTCAGCGCACGGTTGTTGCCGATGACGGTTGTACGCTGACGGTCGGTGCGGGCGTGATGTTTGCGCGCCTGGTCAACGATGCCCTGTCGCGTAGCCTCTCGGGCCTTGAGTTTGCCGTTGGCATCCCTGGCTCGGTTGGCGGTGCGATATCTATGAATGCCGGCACACGGACCGAGTGGATTGGCTCGCTGGTTGAGGATGTCGTAACGTTTGACCCGGCATCCGGTATCAAGCATTATGCGGGGTCCGAGATCACTTGGGGCTACCGCGAATGTAGCCTTCCCCGCAATGAGATTATCCTCGAGTGCGTGCTCAAGCTTAAACCGGCGCCCAAGGCCGACATTCGCGAGCGCATGGAGCGGTACCTGACGAGGCGCAAGCGTACGCAGCCCATGGGTCGCGCATCCTGCGGGTCGGTCTTTCGCAACCCGCCCGATGCGAGTGTGGGCAAGCTTATCGAGGATTGTGGATTAAAGGGTTTTTCGATTGGCGGCGCGGAAGTTTCGCCCGTTCACGCTAATTTTATCGTTAATAACGGAACTGCCTCGGCCGATGACGTTGCCGCGGTTATCAGACATGTGCACGGAAAGGTGAGGGAGGCGTATGGCATCGAGCTCAGACCGGAAGTTAAATTCCTCGGCTTCTAGAGCATCGAAACCCACCTTCCGCCGCGCCGGAGGGCGTTCCGGCGCGCCTGCCAAACCTCAACGCAATACCGTCGCGCACTCTAAGTCTGTCGGGCATGCTCGACAGACCAGTCGTCCGGTTGTCGGCTCGCAGCTCGGTAATCGTCCGGCCGCAAAAAAGTCCTCGCGTCCCTCGGTGACGTCAAAGCCTGTTATGGGCGCCAAACCCGCCCGTCCCATGGCAACTCCTAAGCCCTCGACGGGAACTAAAGCGCCGCGTCCAGGTCGCACGCTGGGCGCATCGAAACCGCGCTCGCTGACATCGGTGCCGGCTACCGCCAAGAAGCCTTCGGGTAAAAAAAGCGTCAACCCGTTATCTTCACTTGGGGCGATGGTAAATAAAACATCAGACGCCGCTTCTGTCGTTGCAGGCAAAGGCAAAATCGTGGGCGGCGTTCTGGCCGCCTTGGCCGTGCTCGTCGTCGTTGCCATCGTGGTGATCAACTCTGGATTGTTTACCGCCACTGATATTCAGATTCAAGGCAGCGAGCATGTGACGAAGCACGATGCTATCCAGCTGATCGATTTGCCCGAGGGAACGTCGCTTTTTAACGTCGATCCCGACCAGATTACCGAGGACCTCAAGCAGAATCCGTGGGTCTCGGGCGTGGATGTCCAGCGTCAGTTCCCGCATACGCTCATCATTACGCCGATGGAGCGCAAGGTCATCGCAATTGCCTATATCAGTTCCGATGACCTTGCCTGGGCCATCGGGGATGATGACACCTGGATCGCCCCACTGTCGACGTCGGTCGAAGTGGACGACCAAGGCAACGTCATCACGACAGGGCAGGGCTCAAATACCTTGACCGGAATCGATGCCGCGCTGGCGCTCGCTAAGCACTATGGCGCGGTGTTGTTGACTGATGTCTCGGCGGATGTCGCTCCGGTTTCCGGCCAGGCGGTGAGCTCCAAGGCCGTTAAGGCTGGCTTGGATTATGTGCGTGGTTTTTCGAGCGAGTTCTTGGGACAAGTCAAGGATATTTCCACGCCTTCGGTCGAAGCCATCTCGGCAAACCTCAATAACGGCATTGAGGTGTCGCTGGGCGATTCGAACGATATCGTCAAGAAGGAGCGCGTAGTCACCAAGCTGCTTTCGCAGGTAGAGGGCGTAACGTATATCAATGTGCGCTCTCCGGGTAACTATACATTTAGGAACGCTCCGACCTCGTAGCGCTGGTTGATGCTTTGTTGAGGGGCCATACCACGCCGTTTATCTGGTTTGTTTGGTTTTCACGGTCAATTATTTGACTGATACGTTCATAATGTGCAAACATAATACGGTTTACCTTTGCATTTACTTTCAACCTGAAGGTTAATGTGCGCAGGGGTCGACCCATGCTATGGCTATAACCTTTGTTCGGAGGACCGACATGCACGAGACAGAGATCAACAACTACCTTGCCGTCATTAAGGTGGTCGGCGTCGGCGGCGGCGGTACCAACGCGGTCAATCGAATGATCGAAGAGGGCATCCGCGGCGTCGAGTTTGTTGCCATCAACACCGATGCTCAGGCACTCGCGATCTCTGATGCCGATATCAAGGTGCACATCGGCACCGACCTTACCCGCGGCCTGGGCGCCGGCGCCAACCCCGAGGTTGGCCGCAAGGCTGCCGATGAGTCCCGCGACGACATTGCCGAGGCGCTCGCTGGCGCCGACATGGTGTTCATCACCTGCGGCGAGGGCGGTGGCACCGGTACCGGCGCTGCTCCCATCGTTGCCGATATCGCGATGAACGAGGTCGGTGCGCTGACCGTCGCCGTCGTGACCAAGCCCTTCACCTTCGAGGGCCGCAAGCGCAAGAAGAGCGCCGAGGAGGGCATTAAGACCCTCTCCGATTGCGTCGACACCATGATCGTCATCCCTAACGATAAGCTGCTCGACATCGCCGAGAAGAAGACCACCATGCTCGAGGCCTTCGCGATTGCCGATGGCGTCCTTTCCCAGGGCACCCAGGGCATCACCGACCTCATCACCGTCCCCGGTATCATCAACCTGGACTTCGCCGATGTTAAGACCATCATGAAGCAGGCCGGTACCGCCATGATGGGTATCGGTACCTCTTCTGGGGACACCCGTGCCGTCGACGCTGCCCAGCAGGCCATCTCCAGCCCGCTGCTCGAGAGCTCCATCGATGGTGCCACGCGCGTGCTGCTCTCCATCGCCGGTTCCAAGGACCTGGGCATCCAGGAGATCAGCGACGCCGCCGACGTTGTCGCCAACGCCGTCGACCCCGAGGCCAACATCATCTTCGGTACCGTTGTCGACGAGTCCCTGGGCGATCAGGTGCGTATCACCGTCATCGCTACGGGCTTCTCCGACTCCAACGTCAACCGTCAGGACGAGCTCTTTGCTGCTCAGCAGTCTCAGAGCAAGGCCGCTGCCTCCGCTGAGCCGCAGCGCACCGCTCCTGCCACGAGCCCGGCTCAGGCCGCTCCGACCCGCAACGTCGGTGGCACCGAGCTTCCTAACTTCGGCAACGATCAGTTCGAGCTTCCCGACTTCCTGAAGCGCGGCAGCTTCTAAGTCGTTCTTTGCATTGTTGTGCACAGGGGCGTGTCCGTATGGACGCGCCCTTTTTATTTCGACTTTGTAAACTAGAACCTCCAATCTCTTTACGTTCCCTTTACGATTGCCTCCAGCGCAGCAGGTATCCTTTTAGAGAAGTATGACAGCCGTATAAACGCGGGCTGTAGCGGCGATGCCGCGGTACTTGTGTTATTAGGAGGCTTTAGTATGGCAGCACGTGCGGACAAAGTTTCGCGTGTCGACCATGATGGAGTTACGTTGGTGGAGGGCGCGACATCCGATGTTCGCTTTGCCTTCACCGAGCGCGCCGGTGGCGTTTCCGAAGATGCGTACTCCTCACTCAACTTGGGCTCGCATGTTGGCGATGACCCCTTTGCTGTTCAAGAAAATCGTTGTCGTGCGCTCGAGGCTATGGGTGCCGCCGAGTGCGAGCACAACCTGCTCGTTCCCAATCAGGTCCATGGTGATCATATCGTTGCGGTGACCTCGAACGGCGCCGATGACCTTGAGGACGTTCGCGAGCAGATTGCCGAGGGCTGTGATGCCATCGTCTGCACGGCGCATAACGTGCCCGTGCTGCTCTGCTTTGCCGACTGCGTTCCCGTGGTGCTGGTGGCCCCCGGCGGATTTGCCGTGGTGCACTCCGGTTGGAAGGGCACGATTGCACGTATTTCCGCCAAGGCGTGCCAGGCGCTTTGCGATGCTGCCGGTTGCGATGCGAGCGACGTTTCCGCCTATATCGGCCCCCATATCTTGGGTGACGAATATGAGGTATCCCAGGAACTCATGGATCGCTTTGCCGCCGAGTTCTCTTGCATCGATGCGAATACCTCTCGCATGCTTGATCTTTCCGCTGCCATTCGCGAGGCGCTGGTAGATGTCGGTGTCGACGCGGATGATATCGTGGATACCCAGCTTTCGACCGTGCGTCAGAACGACCGCTTTTATTCCTACCGTAACGAGGACGGCACCTGTGGGCGCCATGCTGCGATCGGCGTGATGCTATGAGAAAGATCGTATCGGTCCTGAGCGCCGCTGTGCTTACGCTTACGCTGTGCGCCTGTTCTTCGGGATCTTCTACCTCTTCCATTACCGTGGCCGGCTCCACGACCTGCCTTCCTATCGCCGAGATTGCGGCCGAGGGCTTTAAGGAGGAGACCGGCATCGACGTGCTCGTTTCCGGTTTGGGTTCTTCCGCTGGGATCGAGGCCGTCAGCGCCGGCACGGCCGATATCGCCAGCTCCTCCCGTGGACTCAATGCCGACGAACAGGATCTGGGCCTGACTCCCATCGTCATTGCCCACGACGGTATTGCGGTCATCGTGAACGACGACAACCCCGTCGATAACCTCTCGACCGAGCAGCTCCGCGATATCTACGCCGGCAAGATTACCAATTGGAAAGAGGTCGGTGGCGAGGACCTGAGGATTCAGGTCATCAACCGAGACGAGGCGTCCGGTACGCGCGAGGCCTTCCGTACCATCGTGATGGATGGCACGCCGTTCGATCGCCGCTCGGCTGTTCTTTCGGGTACGGGCCAGGTGCGCGACGTGGTATCTCGTTCGCGTGGGGCCATCGGCTACATTTCGCTGGGCTTCGTCGATAGCCTCAACGCCAAGACCTCGGTCAAGGCTGTCTCGGTCAATCATGTTGAGGCGTCCGAGAAGACGGTCGCGAGTGGCGGCTATCCCATCTCGCGCGACCTTTACTTCTTTGTGAAGGGTGCGCCTTCGCAGCAGGCGCAGGATTACATCGACTACGTGACGTCCGAAAAGATGGACAAGCAGATTCGCGAGGCGGGCTTTATTCCCGTCACCAACGACGAGAAGGGGAGTGAGTAGCATGGAAGCACAGGAAAACTCCCAGACTGAGCAGAATGCTCAGGCACCCAAGAAGCGCGAGCTGGCGCTCGTATCGCGCAGTACCTATATCAAGGAGAAGGCGCTGCAGTGGATCTTCTTTGCCTGCGCGTTTTTGGCGGTCGTTACCGTCATCCTGATTTTTGTCTTTACCACGTACTCGGCGCTGCCCGTCTTTACCGACATCGGTCTGGCGGACTTCTTTAGCTTTACGTGGGCGCCCTCTGAGGGCCACTACGGCATCATGTCGCTGCTTGCCGGCTCAGGTCTGGTGACCGTCGGTGCGCTCGCCATGGGCGTGCCGCTGGGCGTGGGTACGGCCGTTTACCTGGTCGAGATTGCCAGCAAGCGCGTGCGCAAGCTCATCAGCCCCGCCGTTGACCTGCTGGCGGGCATACCCTCCATCATCTACGGCTTCTTTGGCATGATCATCATCCGCCCGTTTATCGCACAACTGACCGGCGGCCTTGGTTTTGGTGCGCTGACGGCGTGGTTTGTGCTCGCCATCATGATCGTCCCTACCATCACCACGCTCACCATCGATGCCCTCAATTCCATTCCCATGGGCATTCGCGAGGCATCGTATGCCATGGGTGCTACTAAGTGGCAGACCATCTATAAGGTCGTGCTACCTGCCGCTAAGCTGGGTATCGTGGATGCCATCGTGCTGGGTATGGGCCGTGCCATCGGAGAGACCATGGCCGTGCTCATGGTCGTGGGTAACGCCCCGGTTATTCCCGACAGCATTGCGAGCCCTATCTCGACGCTCACGAGCCAGATCGCGCTCGACATGAGCTATTCCTCGGGTCTGCATCGCTCGGCGCTGTTCGGCATGGGCGTGGTCCTGTTTATCATCTCCGCCACGCTGGTGGGCATCGTCCGTCTGATTTCCAAGAAGAAGAGGGGGTAGGCTATGTCCGATTCCGTTGACACGACGGTCGATACGACCTCGTCGCGCGAGCGCATCAAGCGTGCCCTTTCCCACGGCAAGAAGGGCCGCATCAACAAGGACCTGTCCAACAAGATCATGCTTGGCGTGTTTCGTGCCGCTGCCTACATCACCACGCTGGTGCTGGTCGCTATCATCGCCTACGTGGTCATCAACGGCCTGCCACACATCTCGCTCGACTTTATCTTCGGTTGGCCCCAGGGCGTCAACGCCGAGGGCGGAATTTGGCCCACGATCGTCTCGACCGTCTACGTGACGGCGCTCGCCATGCTTATCTGCACGCCGATCGCTGTGCTGGCAGCCGTCTATCTGGCCGAGTACGCCAAGCAGGGCAAGGTCGTCGAGCTCATTCGCTACGCTGCTGACGCTTTGGCCTCGGTGCCCTCCATCGTTATGGGCCTGTTTGGCTACGCCTTGTTTGTCGAGGCCATGGGCCTGGGCCTTTCGATGGTCTCGGCCGCCCTGGCACTCGCGCTCTTGATGCTTCCCATCGTCATGCGTACCACCGAAGAGGCCATTCGCGCCGTTCCGCGCTATATCCGCTGGGGCGCATATGGCCTGGGCGCCACCAAGTGGCAGGTTGTCTCCAAGATCGTGCTTCCCTCTGCCTTTGGCCGTATTGCCACGGGCATCGTTCTCGCCATCGGCCGTGCCATTGGCGAGACCGCGGTGGTGCTCTATACCATGGGGCAGGCCATCAATCTACCTATTTCGCCGCTCGATTCCGGCCGCCCCATGACGGTTCACCTGTATCTGCTTGCCAACGACGGCATCAACATGAACGCAGCCTACGGCACCGCGCTCTTGCTGATGGTGATCATTCTGGCCTTCAACCTGTTTGCGCGCTTCCTGTCGCGCAAGCGTCGCTAGTTAAGGAGTCCCATGTCCGTTTATCAGTCCGCTCCCACGTTGGAGCAAGCGGCCATTACGGCCAAGGATTTCAACTTTTGGTACGGTGACTTTCATGCGCTGACGGGGCTTGACCTCAACATCGCCAAAAACGCCATCACCTCCTTCATTGGCCCTTCGGGCTGCGGCAAGTCGACGTTTTTGCGCTGCATCAACCGCATGAATGACCTGATCGAGGGCACGCGCGTCGAGGGCACCATGACGCTCGACGGCAACGATATCTATGTCGAGGGTGTCGACCCGGTCGATCTCCGTCGTCGCGTGGGCATGATCTTTCAGCAGCCCAACCCGTTTCCTAAATCCATCTACGAGAATGTCGCCTTTGGCCCTCGTCTGCAGGGCGTGACTAGCAAAAGTGACCTCGATGACATCGTGGAAGAATCGCTCAAGCGCGCCAACCTCTGGAAAGAGGTATCCAATCAGCTCAACAAGGATGGTTTGGCGCTCTCGGGCGGTCAGCAGCAGCGTCTGTGCATCGCGCGCGTGCTTGCGGTGCAACCCGATGTTCTTCTGATGGACGAGCCCTGCTCCGCCATCGACCCCACGTCCGTCTCTAAGGTCGAGGATCTGATGGCCGAGCTGGCGCCCGAGATGACGATCATCATCGTCACGCATTCAATGCAGCAGGCAGCTCGCATTAGCGACTACACCGCATTCTTCTTGCAGGAAGTTGCCGGCGAGCCCGCTACGCTCATCGAGTATGGTCAAACCGACGCGATCTTCACCAGCCCGGTGGACTCGCGGACGGAAGACTATATCACCGGCCGCTTTGGCTGATCGGTGCGACTAGTCCCAAGCCGATCGGATCTGGTCCGGTGCGTATTCACTGTGCGGGCGGCATGACCGCACCCAACTGATTGGAGTGAACCATGCGCAAACTGTTTTCCCGTCAGCTCATCGAGGCCCGTCACGAGATGCTGAGCATCTACGAGGCCGTCGATCTGGCCCTCCACGATGCCGTGAAGGCCTATGTGACCGACGACCGCAAGCTCGCCACCAAGACCAAGAAGCGCACGCTTTCGATTGACGCACGCTGCGCCAACCTGGAGGCCGTCTGCTACAACCTGATTGCCACGCAGTCACCGGTCGCCTCCGACTTTCGCTTGCTGCAGACGATCATCTACGTCGACTTTAACCTGCAGCGCATGACCGATAAGGTTCGCCAGATTTGCCGCGCCACGCGTCATATGATCAAGGCCGACATCTCGCTGCCCAAGGAGCTTGTCGGCACGGTCGAGGCCGAGGCTGAGGCCGTCTACCAGGTACTGGGCTCTTCGCTTTCTGCGCTCGTCACCAACGACATGTCCATCATCTGCAACTTGGCCGTCGAGGACGAGCCAGTGCACGCCGCCTACGAGAAGTTCTTCCGCACCTTTAACCGCATGGACACGGGCGATTTTATGGACGACGACAGCAACTATGACGACCTGCGCCGCGCCATCATGGTATCGCGCTATCTCGATCGCATCGCCTCGATTTCCATCGATGCCGCCTGCCGTCTGACCTTCCTGTTGACCGGACAGCGTATGACTGCCGGTGATATCGCCTGCACTGATGAGGATGAGCTCGAGAGCATGCGCGTGCCTTCGGGCGAGGGTGTTATCATGAGGCCCGCCGTCGATGCACGCTACGTTGCCAAGGTGCCCGTTAACGAGGTCAGCGAGGGTCTTCGCTACCTGCTCGATCATCTTGAGGACGAGGACGATGGCGAGGACGACGAGGAGTAAGTAACCCCGTTCATCGAAAGATTGTAAATACCTAAGTGAGCGCGGCCTTGCACATGCGGGGCCGCGCTCTTGCGTTAGCATGGGACTACTTGTTTGGCTGTCAGCGGAGGCGATTAGCAATGGATAACTATTTGGACTTGATGCGCGCTCGCCGCGAGCGGATTCTGGAACGTTTTTATGCGGCGCTCGATCGCGCGGGCCGCCCCCACGACGCCGCGCGCCTCATTGCCGTGTCCAAGACCGTTGGTGTCGATGAGACCGTTGCCGCCATCCAGGCGGGGTATCGCCATTTTGCCGAGAACCGCCCGCAGGAGCTGGTTCGCAAGCTCGCGGGTCTGGCGGAGCATCCGGAGCTGCCCGAGGTGCGCTTCGATATGATCGGCAACCTGCAGACCAATAAGATAAATGCGGTGCTGGGCTCAGCCGAGCTGATTCACTCGGTGGGTTCGCTGCATCTGGCGCAGGCGATCTCGAGCCGTGCTGTCCGCAAGATTGGGGCAGGCGAGCTTGCCGGCCCTCAGCGTGTGCTCATTGAGGTCAATGTGAGTGGTGAAGAGTCGAAGGGAGGCTTTTCGCCCGATGAGATTCGCGCCGCCGCGGGTGAGCTTGCGGAGCTTGAGGGAATTTGCGTGCAGGGGCTTATGACTATGGCGCCCCGGGGGAATAAGGATGTGGCACGCCGCACCTTTGCGGGGCTTCGTGAGCTGAGGGATGAGCTGGAGGCGGCGCATCCCGATTTGAACCTACCTGAGCTTTCCTGCGGCATGAGCGAGGACTTTGAGCCTGCCCTTGAGGAGGGCTCTACACTCGTTCGCCTGGGCAGGGTAGTATTTAGCCCGGAGTTTGCAGTAAAATAAGGCTCTGAAGTGCGCACTGATTATCGGGGCGCCTGCACTAAACCGCGAGAGGACACAACCATGGGCTTCCTTGACGAGATTAAAAATAAGATGCACCTGGGCGGCCAGCAGGGTTACGACCAGGGTTATGGCCAGGACGACGACTACGGCTACGATGACGGCTACGACGATGGCTATCAGAACAACGGCTACAGTGGTGCTTCGGGCGAGGGCTTCTACACCCAAGACGAGCCGAGCAACGGCCTGCTTGGCCAGACGCGCCGCGGTGAAGCTGAGTCGGTTGCCGTGTATACGCGCTCCGGTCAGCTGGTCGGCGATGACTCCCGCCATGCCACGACGTATAACCCGCCTTCGCGCTCGCAGGACAGTGTTGCGAGCGGTTATCGTCCTGGTGCCTATGACACGCCGTCGAGCTACGCCGAGAATACCCGCGCCCGTGCCGCCGCTGCACCCGCGCCTGCACCGAGCGATGCCTCGGCCTATGCGAGCAATATCATCAACGCCACGCCGCAGCTGCCGGCCTATGTCCTGCGCCCCGAGAGCTATGACGACGTGGAGACCGTGGTGCGCCGCGTTCGCACCAAGCAGCCTGTCGCACTGATTTTTGTGGGCGTACGCACCGAAGTTGCCAAGCGCGTCTTGGACTTCTCTTACGGCTTTGCCTGCGGTCTGGGTGCCACGGTCAAGGAGGTGGGCGACCGCGTGTTCATGGTGCTGCCCGCCGGTTGCGAGGTCAAAGATTCCGATCTCAAGAAGCTTCGTGCCGACGGCTACCTTAAGTAAAGACAAGACGAGGAGATTCCCATCAACATCTACACTATCGTCCAGCTGGTCAACACGCTGTTCAACTTCTATTCCACGCTCATTGTCGTCTACTGCTTTATGACGTGGATTCCCATGAAGCAGGGTGGTTTGCTTCAGGATATTGCCGCGGTGCTTGATAGCGTGTGCGGTCCGTGGCTCAACCTGTTCCGTCGTTTCATCCCGCCGATGGGCGGTATCGATTTTTCGCCGGTCGTTGCGATTATTGCGTTGCAGTTGGTGCAGAGGCTGGTTCTGCAGCTTCTTATAGGTATACTCGTGTAGAACTGACTTAGTAACTTACGTCGGGCGTGTAGCGCCGAGGCGATGAAAAAGGAGACTTGTTATGGCTATTACCCCTGCAGACATCCAGGCTCAGACTTTCTCTGAGGCCAAGCGTGGCTACGATCCTGCTGAGGTCGACGTCTTCTTGGAGACGCTGTCTTCCGAGGTTGACGCTATGCTCGCTAAGATCGTCGACCTTAAGGGTCGTCTGACTGCTACCGAGCAGCAGCTTGCCGATGCGCAGGCTCAGCTTGCCCAAGCTCAGGATGCCACCGCCCAGGCCGTTCCTGCCGCCCCCGTGGCTGCTCCCGCCCCTGACTTCTCCGCTCAGGAGCGCCAGATTTCCGCTGCCCTGATCGCTGCCCAGCAGACCGCTGAGACCATCGTCAACGATGCCAACGAGAACGCTGAGCGTATCCGCAACGAGGCTGACGCCAAGGCCCGCGAGGTTATCCGCCAGGCTCTGACCGAGAAGCAGGCCGAGCTCGAGGAGATCGATCGTCTCAAGGCTTCCCGTGAGGAGTTCAAGGCAGAGTATCTCAAGCTCATCCAGCACTTCATGGACGATGCCCAGAATTCCTTCCCGGCCGATCTGATGGCCTCCACGCCGGTCGGTTCTGCCGCTTCTCCTGCAGTGACTGTTCCCGCCGAGCCGCTGCCCGTCGCTGACCCGGTTGTCCCCGTGGCCGATCCCTTCGCCCCGATCGACAACTTTGCTGCCGACGACCTGGACTAACATTCGGCCTACAATTTAGTGCCTAGAAAGGACCCGCAGCTTGCGGGTCCTTTTTTATGACTGTGCAGGGGCGCGCAACATAAAAAACCGAGCCCTGCACATTGTGGCGCAGAACTCGGCGAATGGGTGAGCGGTAAAAGGTAGGTTTTAGGGCATGTGCCAAAAAACTACTTGAGGAGGAAGTTGGGGAGGGGAATGGTACGGGCCTCGCGATGCTCGGGGTCGGCGATGTGGTCGGCAGGATAGCCACAGACAAGCATGTGATAGGGATAAACGCCCTTGGGCAGATTGAACTGCTCCTGTGCCACCTCTGGCTTAAAATGGCATACCCAGCACGTTCCCAGGCCCTGCTCGGTGGCCTCCATCATCATCTGATCGCAAACGATGGATGTATCGATTTCGCTGGAATTCATCTGATCATACGGGCGCACCCAAGCATCATCGGTAACGCTGCAAATAAGGAAGATAAGCGGAGCGCCAAAGATAGACCCATCACGAGCAAACCGAGGCTGACAAGCAGCAGCCTTCTCCAGAAGCTCAGGCGTATCCAACACCATCACACGGGTTGGATGATTATTACAAGCAGAAGGAGCAATCCGCCCAGCCTCAACAATGGCATCCACCACAGCCTGCTCAACAGAACGATTCTCAAACTCGCGACAAGAATACCGAGACCGAGCCAGATCCAAATAACTCACAACCAAGCCCTCCAAATTCAACGAATCAATCCAAAGTAAAACAAAGGGTACCCAAAGCCCCATCCACCCAAACGTTTAAGGCGGTCCCAAAGTTCCCAATCGGGTCCAAAGGCCCCGCCAACAAAAGCCCCATCGCTTTCAAAGTATCAGCCAAAGTTCCCAATGGTGGTACGTAAGGCGAAGGGCCGGCACCTGTTTACTTTCGAACGACTCTGCCATGCAGCCGGAGTGAGAAAGCAAACAGGTGCCGGCCCTTCGCCGCCGGGACACGTACCCCCAATTAACTGTTCTTCATGACAATCGAATCCACAACATCGGCCACATTCTCACAGCAGTCAGCGCAGTACTCCAGGAAGGCGTACACGTCACGCCAGGCGATGACCTCGAGCGGGTCCTTGCCGTTAACGTGCAGGTTGCGCATGGCGTTGATATAGAGCTCGTCGGCTTCGGACTCGATGGTGTTGATCTGGATGACGAGTTCGCGCAGGGTCTTGGACTTGCGGTAGTTGGGCAGCTCGACCATCAGGTCTTTCATGGCGCGGCAGGCGTCAGTCACCTTGTGGGCGATGACGATGGCGTCGGGATGGATGCTCTGGATGTTGGTGAAGTAGACGCGCTGCACGACGCCCTCGATGCGGTCGAGCACGGTGTCGAGTGAGCAGCTCATCAGATCCAGATCCTCGCGCTCGAGCGGGGTGATAAAGGCGGTGAGCAAGGCGTCCTCAAGCTCATGGTGCTTCTTGTCGGCCGCATGCTCGATCGCGTGCATCTTGTTGAGCATATCGTGAATCTTTGCGGGATCGAAGTTCTCGAAAATCTTGGTGAGCAGCTCGGCGGCCTGGACGGCAAGGTCGGCGCAGGCGACGTAGTTGTCGAAGTAGAACGAATCGGGTTTCTTTGCCATGGGTGGGTCCTTTCGAGGCGAAGACGGGTGGGCGAGGTAATGCAGTCCGGATGGACGTTCGGTTTGACTAGAGGAACATCATGAACAGCTTGGCCATGACAAAGCTGATGAGTCCGCAGGCGGGGAAGGTGAAGAACCAGGTGAACATCATGTCTTTGACGACGCCGAAGTTGATGGCTGAGAGGCGCTTGACGGCACCGACGCCCATGATGGCGCAGGTCTTGATGTGTGTGGAGGACACGGGGATGCCGGTAAGGGTGGCAAGCAGCAGGTTTGCGGCGCCCGCCAGGTCGGCGGAGAAGCCCTGATACTTTTCGAGCTTGACCATGCTCTGGCCGACGGACTTGATGATGCGCTCGCCGCCCACGCTGGTGCCGATACCCATAGTGGCCGAGCACAGCAGCATAATCCAGATGGGGATGCCTGCATCGCCGACGCTCGTCTGGCCGCTGGCAAAGGCCACGCCTAAAAAGAGCACGCCGATGAACTTCTGTCCATCCTGCGCGCCGTGCATAAAGCTCATGGCCGCAGCGCTCGCGATCTGAGCGTATTTAAAGAAGACATTGGCACGTCGCCTGTTGGCGGCGGCGAAAAGAATCGAGACGAGCTTGCACAGGACCCAGCCCATGACAAAGCCCAGGCCGATGGAGAGCGCCAGACCGTAGATGACCTTCATCCACTCGTGGACGTTGACGCTGCTCGCACCGCCGAGGGCGATGGCGGCACCGGTCAGGCCGGCGATAAGGCTGTGGCTTTGCGAGGTGGGGATGCCAAAACGCGACGCTGTGGCGCCGTAGACGACGATGGAGAACAGCGCCGCGCATAGGCAGGCGAGCGCCATGGTGCTGTTTCCGCCAAAGTCGACGATATGTGAGATGGTGTTGGCGACGCTCGCGTTAAAGTGCGTCATGATGAGCACGCCGAGGAAGTTGAATGCGGCGCTCATGAGAATGGCGGCGCGGGCGGGCATGCAACGCGTAGTGACGCAGGTCGCGATGGCGTTGGGCGCGTCGGTCCATCCATTGACGAAGATGGCGCCCAACGCGAGGATCACGGTGACGGCAAGGACTGGGTTCGACACAATTTGGCCGAGGAAGGTTGAGAACGTTACGTCCATATATGGGCTTTCTCGAAGTTTGCAGACACGTTACAAAAACATGATAAATCGTATCACCTCCTGCGGGTCTCTTTACCGAGTTCTGATGGGAGAAGTGAACTTTTTGGCACTAAAATTGAATATTAGCCCTGTTGGCCGCGGGTGTTCTTTTTGCTAACACGCCATACGGACACGTGCGATTACTACGACACTCCAAAACCACAGTCTGTTCGCTTTACAACATGCAAACATGCGTTCGATAATAGGAGGCATGGAATATCGACAGACAGACGGCAAAACTCGGCGCGTGCACAAGCAGTATGTGGACGTCGTGGCCCGCATCCTCGCGGGCGGACAAGTCGTGCCGGTTACCGTCTGCTGGGTCGACGGTCGCTGCTTTACGATTGACGAGATCGTCTCGTCCACTGGTTTTGGCCTGACGGTCCACGGCGTTCGTACGGCAACCTATAAGGTGCGTTTTGGCGGGCACGCGACCGAGTTGTATCTGGAGGACCAGGCGTGCGGACGGCCGGACGGCTCGCAGGCCCACGTGATGCGTTGGTGGGTCTGGGCGTTTGATCGTACGCTTGAGGGCGAGCGCCGTAGGTAAGGACGCACGGCGTTCGGGTACAATGGCAGGAATCTTGTCATCTGCTGCGCCGTCTTTCACGGCGCTTTGTGAAAGGACGAAGTATGAACGATATCCAGGGCTATCAGAACGGCCCCATCGAGACCGGTGCAAGCCGTGCCAAGGAGATGTCGCCGCGCGCGTACAACCTTGTCATGTCTGCCCTGATTTTCTTGGGCTTTTGCGCCATGGGCGCCGGCGCCTACTTTACGAGCACCATGTCGTTTGCGCGCATGATGATGAGCGGCGCAGCCTTGCCGCTGGTCTTTGGCTCGTTTATTTTGACCATCGTCGGCATGGTCATGATGTCGGCCGCCGCCAGCAAGCAGTCCGTGGGCCTGTCCCTTGTGGGCTACGTAATCTTTGCGAGTACCTTTGGCCTGACCGCGTCGTTTGGCCTTGCCAACTACGACCTGCCCACCATCAACACCGCTTTTATCGCCACGGCCGCCATCACCTTTGTCTTTGGCGCGCTGGGCGTGACCTTCCCCAAGTTTTTCCAGCGCGTATATGGCATCGGTTTTGGCATTCTGCTCGCCACTGTTCTGGTTGAGATCGTGCTGATGTTCATGGGCGTCTCGCAGTCCATCACCGACCTGATCGTGATCGTGGTGTTCGCCGGCTTTATTGGCTACGACACCTATGTTGCCACGACGGTGCCGCCTACGCTGCCCAACGCCGTGCTCATGGCGTCCAATCTGTTCGTTGACATTATCAACGTGTTCCTGCGCATCCTGAACATCCTTGGCCGTCGCGACTAGTGGCGAATTGCGGCGGTGCTTGCCGTGCGGGCAAATCGATGCGAAAGGCGGTCCTTCGGGGCCGTCTTTTTTGTACGCGGCGGGGTATCATGGATGGGAAAAGCCGATAGCGGCAGCGACAGGAAAGGTGGCCACGTATGGCAGACGTCGACAACAGGAACCGTAACCGCAGGTCCAACCGAGCGGGTCAGCCCAATCCCAAGCGCGAGGCCCGTGCCAAGGCCGCCGAGCGTCACGTGTCAACTGTGTCCGAAGCGTGCGCCAAGGATATCGAGCGTTCGCTTGCCGGTGTTCGCGAGTTTGACGGTATGCCTGCCGGCTTTGTCGCGGCGATGAAGGCCAAGGTTCAGACTGCTGTGGCCGCTGAAGAACAGGTTGCCGAGGACGTCGAGGGCGCGGAGGCTGCCGAGACCGAGGCGGCACCCGAGAGCGAGGCAGCGCCCGAGACCGAGGCAGCTCCTGAGCCCGTCGAGGAGCCTGCCGAGGAAATCGCCGAAGCTGAGTCCGCGCCTGCTGAGGAGCCTGCTGCGTCCCTGCCTGAGGTCACCGTGCTCGATGCCTCCGCCACGCAGGCCATCTTGGACAACGGTCGTGGCTATGCGCAGTTCTGCGACATGGCCGTGCTCGCCTTTGCCTCGTTCACCAATCCGGGCGGTGGCTATATTCAGGGTTATCTGGGCCAGGAGGCCACGCTGTGCGCCGATTCGTATCTGTACAACGTTCTCGATAAGCAGCGCAAATGGTACGGCGAGAACCGTCGCCGCAACATCAACTGCGAGCTTTACCGAAACCGTGCGCTGGTGGTGCCTGCGGTGCGCTTCGATCGCAACCACGTGCATGCATACGCCGACGTGATCGTGGCCGCCGCGCCCAACGTTAAGCGCGCCCGCCAGGAGTATCGCGTGAGCGACGATGCTCTGCTGGATGCCCTGCGCGACCGCATTCGCTTTGTGCTTGCCATCTGCGACGAGCTGGGTCGCGAGAAGCTCGTACTGGGCGCTTGGGGCTGCGACAACAACGGCTTTGACGCCGAGGCCGTGGCCGAGCTCTTCCGCAAGGAGCTCGCGTCGGGCGACTTTAAGGTCAAGCAAGTCTTCTTTGCCGTGCCTTCTACGCGCTGGGATGAGGATTTTGCCAAGTTCGAGCACGTGCTGGCAAACTTCCCCGAGCGCAACGAGGAGTCCTATGCCCAGGTTGCCGCTCGCGCTGCGGCAGCTCGCGCCGCCGAGCAGGCCCAGGCTGCTACCGAGGATGATGAGAACGAGGACGATTGGCGCAAGTACCTGTAATCGGTACGTGCTGACAGATGGGTCGAGCCGGCGGGAGGGCTGCTCCCGTCGGCTTTTTACTGAGCGAGGGGCTTACGATGAAAAACGTTCTATGCTTTGGCGACAGCAACACCTATGGTTACGATCCGGCGGGCATGCGCGACGGCACCGCGGTGCGCTATGCGCGGGATGTGCGCTGGTGCGGCGTGGCCCAACGTGACTTAGGCGAGGGCTGGCATGTAATTGAAGAAGGCCTCAACGGCCGCACGACGGTACGCGACGACATGTGCCATCTGGACACCAATCTTAACGGCATCCGCGCGCTGCCGATGCTGCTCGAGGCCCATAAGCCACTGGACGCCATTGTGATCATGCTGGGCACCAACGACTGCAAGACGGTCTTTAACGTGACGGCTGCCGATATCGCCCGTGGCGCCATGGCGCTGATTCGCGCCGTCCGCGCGTTTCCGTGGACCGACGCTGCGCCTTGTCCGCGCATTCTGCTGATGGCTCCTATCAAGATCAAGCCGCAGATCGCCGATGTATATATGACCGATTTTGACGAGCGTTCCGTCGAGGCCTCGGAGCATTTTGCTGAATACTACGCGCACGTAGCCGAGCAGTTTGGCTGCGACTTTTTGAATGCAGCGGAGTTTGCCGAGCCGGGCGATATCGACTATCTGCATATGATGCCCGAAAGCCATGAGAGCCTGGGTCACGCCGTGGCGGCCAAGCTCCAAGAGATGCTCGGTGAGTAGCACGGCCCCAAACCACCACAATAGTTCTCCTTGCGACGGCTTGTTTCGTTGGTTTGCTTTGATCTGTAACAGTTGTAAGGCCAAAAACGGGCTAGATGTTACAGATTAAGATTATTTAGGTCGATATCGGTCGTTTGTCTCGATCTGTAACATCTAGGGTCGATTTTGCCGAGTTACTGTTACACATCGAGATTATCTTCTCAGTGGAATTTGGATGTCTCGATTTGTAACGGGTGGGCCGAAAAATGGACTTTAACTGTTACAGATCGAGATGTTTGTGGGAACCACCGCAAGGGTGCCTGTCCCCTTTGCGGTGGTTTTGGACTGCGAATCTTAATACTGCCACATGTGGTTGACGGGGCCGGAGCCTTTGCCCATGTTCAGGCCGGCGGCCAGAGCGCCTGTCAGGTAGGCCTTGCCAGCGTTGACGGCATCGGCAAGATCCATACCCTGGGCCAGCGCGCAGGCAATGGCGGACGAGAGCGTGCAGCCGGTGCCGTGTGTGTTATTGGTATCGATACGCTTGTGGCGGAACCACGTGGTGAGTGGATCTCCCAGATGGTTGCCCTCGTCATCGAGCGGCGCGGGTTCGGCCAGTACATCGTTGGCCTCGTTGACAAGATGCCCACCCTTAACGAGGGATGCGCAACCAAAGCGGCGGGTGAGGAGCATGGCAGCATTTTGCTGCGTGCGCTCGGAGTCGACCTCGTAGTCGAGCAGGGCCATGGCCTCGGGAATATTGGGCGTGATAACCGTCGCCAGCGGGAACAGGCGGCGGGTGAGCGCCTCGGCGGCATCTTCGGCAATCAGCCGCGCGCCCGAGGTGGCGACCATGACGGGGTCGACGACCACGTTCGTTGCGTTCCAGGCGCTCAAGCGGTCGGCGATGACTTCGATAATCTCGACAGAAGAAACCATGCCGATCTTGACGGCGCTCGGGCGGATATCGTCAAAAACGGCGTCAATTTGCGCGGCTACGATATCTGGCGAGATATCCTGTACGGCGGTGACGCCCAGCGTGTTTTGCGCTGTGATGGCGGTGATGGCCGTCTCGGCATACAGGCGGTGCGCCGTGATGGTCTTGATGTCGGCCTGAATGCCGGCGCCGCCGCTGGAATCGGATCCCGCGATGGACAGGACGGCAGGTACCTTACTACGATCCATGTTCGCTCCCTTGTTCGGTCGGAATCAAATGGGTCTTTAAGCCAGCATTATAAAGATGCCCGGGCCGACTCTATGTCGAACCCGGGCGGGCGATGCAATCTTTACGCAAATGCAAGCAAATGTTCACACGTCAACAATTGACAGGCACCAGCTCGCCGCCAGAGGCGGCCGCGGCGACAGGGTTAGTCCTCTATGCCGAGGTCGATCGTGGTGCCCTCGAAGATCTTGTTGACGGTGCGGACGGCGCACATCTTGCCACACATGGTGCAAGTGCCCTCGGTGGCGGCGGGGGACTCCTCGTAGCGCTTCTTGCCCGTAACCGGGTCGAGCGCGCACTCCCACATGGCGTCCCAGTCAAGCTTGCGGCGTGCCTGGCCCATCTTGTCGTCCATGTCGCGGGCGTGCGGCACCTTTTTGGCGATGTCGGCGGCGTGTGCGGCGATCTTGGTGGCCATGAGGCCGTCGAGCACATCCTGGGCGTTGGGCAGGCATAGGTGCTCTGCCGGTGTCACGTAGCACAGGAAGTCGGCACCGGAGCTGGCGGAGATGGCGCCGCCGATGGCAGCGGTGATGTGGTCGTAACCCACGCCGATATCGGTCACCAGCGGCCCGAGCACATAGAACGGAGCATTGTGGCACAGGCGTTTCTGCAGTTTCATGTTGGCGGCGATCTCGTCGAGCGCCATGTGACCCGGGCCCTCGACCATGACCTGGACGCCGGCGGCCCAAGCGCGCTTGCACAGCTTGCCCAGCTCGATCATCTCAGCGGTCTCGGTGGCGTCGTTGGAGTCGTAGAGGCAGCCCGGGCGGCAGGAGTCGCCGAGCGAAATCGTCACGTCGTACTCGTGGCAAATCTCGAGCAACTCGTCGTAGAACTCATAGAATGGGTTCTCGTTACCGGTGACCTCCATCCAGCCAAACAGCAGTGAGCCGCCACGGCTCACGATGTTCATCAGGCGGCCGGTCTCCTTAAAGGTCTTGGTGACCGACTTGTTTATGCCGCAGTGGATGGTCATAAAGTCCACGCCGTCCTCGGCATGCGCGCGCACGACTTCGAACAGGTCGTCCTTGGTGAGCTTGACCAGCGGCTTTTCCATGTAGCCGATGGCGTCGTACATGGGGACGGTGCCTACCATGAGCGGCGTCTCGTCGATGAGCTGCTGGCGGAACTGGCGCGTCTTGCCCGAGTTGGAGAGGTCCATGATGGCGTCGGCGCCAAAGTCCTCGGCGATCTTGACCTTCTTCCATTCCTCGGCGGCATCGGCCTTGTCGCCCGAGATGCCCAGGTTCACGTTGACCTTGGTGGACAGGCCCTCACCGACGCCAAAGGCGCGCATGCCCTTTTTGATGTGCACGATGTTGGCGGGAATGGAGATGCGGCCGTCGGCCACGCGCTCGCGGATGTACTCGGGGTCGCGATGCTCGCGCTCGGCGACCTCCTTCATCTGCGGTGTGATCCGCCCGGCGCGGGCGAAGTCGATTTGCGTGACGAGCTTGGGCTCGGTCTGTGCGCTCATTGGCACGGCTCCCTTCGTTGGCATTACCCATATCAGGTTTGCGGGTCAGGGCGGGCGCGCCCAGTCTCAGCCTGCCGTCTTGTCCTGCAAGCTCCCCGTTTATGTAATGGGCTCAAGTATAGCCTGAATGGGTACGATTGGGCCAACGAGCGTGCCTGTGGGGAGGCGTACATGGAAGACAAGCATCTATATCGAGAGACACAATGGGGTGTATCGGCCGAGGAAAGCCGTGCGCACCATGGGTTGGTCGCGATTGGTTTTGCGGTGCTTGCCGTGCTGGTGATTGCCTTTTGTATTTGGACGTTCGGCGGTCCTGGCGGCGCCACCTGGGGGTTTGAAGCCGACGAGGGCCTGCCGATTATGACCATGAAAGTTTCTGGTGGCAACACGGTTGCCGCACCGGGCGACTATTGGTATCCGCGCGACGAGTTTGTGCAGCTGCAGCTGAGCGGCGGGTCTATTCCGGGTGAAGAAATCGAACGCGTGACGTTTGATGCGACGCTCAAAACGCTGACGGTGAAGCTCAAAGATCAAGGGGACGTGCCCACGACCATGGACATTGCGCTGACGGAGTGGCGTCTGGAACCTCCGTCGGGCGTTACGGTATCCGACGTAGAGCACGTTAAGATTACCTACCAAGATGGCTCGACGAGCGAGATTGCAAAGGCCGATGGCTTGGCGGAGTAACGGGGTGTTTGGAAACGGCGGGCCTATAGTGCCTGCGCGTTCATGAAAACCAGGGTGTTTTTGTCTGAAAGCTCGGGGATGTGCCGATAGCCGATGTTGAATGCGGTAAGTTCGCTTGCATCCTCGAGCTTGTTTTCTGCCATCCACCGCACCATGGAGCCGCGCGCCTTTTTGCTGGCGGTCGACCGTTGGATGGGCTTCCCGTTGCGGATGCCCTCGCCAAAGAGGCATGTGACGGCCGTGGCGTCGCCCGCGAGGTGGGGCAGAACGGCTTTGGCATACTCTACGCTGGCGAGGTTGACGATCGTGGTGTTTGAGCCTGCCGGGGCGATAGCCCGCGCGAGCTTATCGCTCCAAAATGCGTAGAGGTCTCGGGCACCGTCGACGACAAGCTTCGCGCCCATCTCCAGCCGATACGGTTCGACGGCATGAAAGGGACGAACGCACCCGTAGAGGCCGGAGAGGATCCACAGATGGCTTTGCAGCCAGGCGAGCTGTTCGGCATCCATTACCTCGGGTGCCATGCTCTGGTACTGAATGCCGTGATAGGACATGATGGCAGGGGAGAAGTGACGGGCGAGTGCGGGATTGTCGAGATCGCCGTTTTTCAGGATGGGCCCGAACTCATGCAGGGTGTTGAGGCAAGGTCCCAGCAGTTTGTCACTCACGTTCCACAGCGCCTGCAGGCCGCCGCTGCCTTCATTCCGCTCGATATCTAGCAGTGCGCGGTGGAGGCGAGCTGTCTCGCGCACAAAGGGTGGAATGCCCAGGACTTCAAAAGCATTTTGGGCCGCGCGCATCTGCTTGGCGGGCGAAATGATGACCTGCAGCATGGACTCTCCTCTGCCAAAAAAGAAATTGCGGTGGAATACGGTCTGTTTGGGCTATTGAAAGACCAAATCAATCCGTATTCCACCGCAAGTTATGGGTGGGGTGGATTAGGCGCGCTCGAGGAAGGCCTTGTAGCCGCGATAGGCCTCGTAGATGTCGGCCTTGTTGGCGACCTCCCACAGGGCGTGCATGGACAGGACGGCAACGCCGGAATCGATGACGTTCATGCCGTACTTGGCCATGATGTAGGCGATGGTGCCGCCGCCGCCCGCGTTGACGCGGCCGAGCTCGCAGGTCTGGAAGTCCACTCCTGCCTTGTCCATGATGTCGCGAATGAGGGCCACATACTCGGCGTCGGCGTCGTTAGAGCCGCCCTTGCCGCGGCTGCCCGTGTACTTGTTAAAGCACAGGCCGCGACCCATAAAGGCGGCGTTCTTGGTCTCGAACTTGCCGGCATAGCCCGGGTCGAAGCCGGCGGACACGTCGGAGGAGAGCATACGGCTGTGGGCGAGCGCGCGGCGCAGAGCCAGCGGGCTGTCCTCGCCGGCGAGCGTCATGATCTCGGCGACGGTGTTCTCGAAGAAGCGGCTCGTCATGCCGGTGGCGCCCACGGAGCCGATCTCCTCTTTGTCGACGATGAGCGTGATGCTCGTGCGCTCGACATTGGCCACATTGATCTGGGCGAGCATGGAGGGGTAAGCGCAGACGCGGTCGTCGTGACCATAGCCCAGAATCATGGAGCGGTCGAGGCCCATGTCGCGGGCGGGGCCGGCGGGCACGACCTCGATCTCGGCGGAGAGGAAGTCCTCCTCCTCGACGCCGTACTGCTCTTTGAGGATGTCCAAGAACATCTGCTTGACGGGCTCCTTGGAAGCGTCCTTGTCGTCCTCATCGAACTTGACGGGACGGCCGCCCACGATCACGTCGAGAATCTCGGCGTCGACGGCGTCCTTGGCGGGCTTGGCCATCTGCTCGCTCGAGAGGTGGATCAGCAGATCGGAGATGGTAAAGACCGGATCGTCTGCCTTGTCGCCGATATTGATGTCGACGGTGGTACCGTCCTTTTTGCAGATGACGCCCACGAGTGCGAGCGGGGAGGCTACCCAGTGGTAGCTCTTGACGCCGCCGTAGTAGTGCGTGTCGAGGTAGGCCATGTCGCCGGCCTCGAAGGCGGGATTCTGCTTAAGGTCCAGGCGCGGCGAGTCCACGTGGGCG
Source organism: Collinsella sp. AF25-2LB (assembly GCF_003458415.1). Taxonomy (GTDB): domain Bacteria; phylum Actinomycetota; class Coriobacteriia; order Coriobacteriales; family Coriobacteriaceae; genus Collinsella. The sequence continues at coordinate 66,293 of NZ_QRUF01000006.1, read as the reverse complement.
CCCAGGATGTTAAAGCCCTGCTCGAGCGGGGCGGTGCCCAGGTTGACGAGCATAAGGTCCTTGCCGTGGTTGGCGGCGTACACCTTGTCGCCGGCCTTGAGCGTGCGGCCCTCGGCGATCACGGTCTCCAGGTCGACGTATCCCGCCTCCTCGGCCATCTTGATGCCGGTCTTGACGCACAGGCGCTCGGTCTTGTTCTCGCTCAAAAACTGCTTATAGCCGCGGCAAAGCCCCTCGAGCTCCTCGACTTGCTGTGGCGTGTACTTTTTCCATGCGCAGGGACGCTCCATGACGCAGGCTCCTTTCGGATCGATCGTGCTGGTTGATGTACCGTGAGCCATCGTATCACGCGCGGGCTCGCGGTGGCGGGGGAGCTTGATGTGCGGTGGCCGCGGGGCGGGGAGCGTGTAAACTGGAGTAAGCAAACCGTGCCCAGCCCAAAGCGAGGTATTCAATATGTCTGACAAGCGCCGCACCTTTGCCGTTATCGACGGCAACTCGCTCATGCACCGCGCCTTCCACGCCGTGCCGCCCACCATGAATGCGCCGGACGGCCGCCCCACCAACGCGATTTTCGGCTTTCTGAACATGTTTCTCAAGATGATCGATGCCTTTAACCCCGACGGTGTGGTCGTGGCGTTTGACAAGGGCAAACCGCGCGTGCGCATGGAGATGCTGCCGCAGTATAAGGCGCAACGCCCGCCCATGGACCCCGATCTGCATGCGCAGTTTCCGATGATCAAGGAGCTGCTCACCGCGCTCAACGTGCCGATTCTGCAGTCCGAGGGCTGGGAAGGCGACGATATCCTGGGAACCATGGCGCGCCTGGGTGAAGAGGCCGGCTGCGACATGCTGCTGGTGACCGGCGACCGCGACATGTATCAACTCGTGACCGAGCACGTCAACGTGGTCTCGACCCGCAAGGGCCTGTCCGACGTGGCGATCATGACGCCCGAGAGCGTGGACGACCTGTATCATGGCATTACGCCGGCGCTCGTGCCCGATTTTTACGGTCTAAAGGGCGATACGTCGGACAACATTCCCGGCGTACCGGGCATCGGCCCCAAAAAGGCGAGCGCGCTCATCGCACAGTACGGCAGCTTGGACGAGGTCATCGCGCATGCCGACGAGGTCAAGGGCAAGATGGGCGAGAACCTGCGTGCGCACATCGACGATGCGCTGCTGAGCCGCAAGGTCGCAACCATTCGCACCGATGCGCCCGTCGAGCTCGATTTTGAGGCGACGTCCTTCCCGGCGTTTTCTGCCGACGAGGTGTCTGCGGCACTGGGTACGCTTGGTATCACCGCCATGCAGAACCGTTTCTTGGCGTTGATCGGCGGCGAGGGCGGGGCTGCTGCTGCCTCCAGTGTGTTTGAGATACCTGCTATGGTTCGCGCAGCCGCCGGCGATGCCGACGCGCTTGGTGCCGTTGCGGCTGAGGTCTCCCGCGCGATTGATGCCGGCGAGTGGGTCGCCGCCGTGGTGGACGACGACAAGGAAGAGGGCGCGCTCTTTGGACTGACGCGCACGCTGTGGTTGGCGACGTCCAAGGGCCTGTTCGCGCTCGAGGAGGGCGACGGCGGTACCACTGCCGTAGTCGATGGCTTCAACTTCGCCCACGGCGTGATTGCCGGCGTGCTTGCGCGCCTGTTTATGGAGGGCCGCGTGGCGAGCCCGGATACGAAGGCGTTGTTGCACGAGCTTTCGCCCATCGATTCTTCTGAGCCCGAGCTCATGGATCCGCTGGCAGTCGATTCCACGCGTATCTTCGACACCGTGGTTGCCGCCTACCTGCTGGATTCTGACCGCTCTGAGTTTGACGAGGCGTATCTGGCCGATACCTATCTGCAGATGGCGCTGCCTGCGGCGCGCGGTGCAGAGGGTGCCGGTGAGGACGCTCCGGCGCCTGCCGCCCGTACTGCGGCCCTGACGCTGGCGCTCGTGGCGCCGTTGCGCGACCGCATGGCCCGCGAGAACGCCGCCAACGTGTTCGATGGTATCGAGATGCCGCTCGTTCCGGTACTTGCCAAGATGGAGCGCGCGGGCATGCTTGTGGACCCCGACCGCCTGCACAGTCTGTCCGAGGGTCTGGCGACCCAGATTGCCGAGGTTGAGCGCAGCATTCGCGACCTGGCGGGTGACGAGACCTTTAACATCGGCAGCCCCATGCAACTTTCGCACGTGCTCTTTGACGTGATGGGCCTTCCGACCAAGGGCCTCAAGAAGACTAAGCGCGGCTATTATTCAACCAACGCCAAGGTTCTGAGCGATCTTGCCCGTGACCACGAAATCGTGCGTCTGATCTTGGACTGGCGTGAGAAGTCTAAGATCAAGTCCACCTATCTGGACACGCTGGGCCCGCTACGCCGTGGTGACGGTCGCGTACACACTACGTACAACCAGACCATCACGGCAACGGGGCGTCTGTCCTCGAGCGACCCGAACCTGCAGAACATCCCGACGCGCTCGGAGCTGGGTCGTACCGTCAAGACGGCGTTTTCGGCAGGCGAGGGAAGCGTCTTTTTGGCGGTGGACTACTCGCAGATCGAGCTGCGTCTGCTGGCACATCTCTCGGGTGACGAGCACCTGGTGCGCGCCTTTAACGAGGGCGAGGACTTCCATGCCGAGACGGCGGCGCGCGTGTTTGGTGTGCCGGTGTCCGAGGTAACGCCCGACTTGCGCAGTCGCGCCAAGGCCGTGAACTTTGGCATCGTGTATGGCCAGCAGGCCTACGGCCTGTCGCAGTCGCTGCATATCTCGATGGCCGAGGCACGCGACATGATCGACCGCTACTATGAGGCCTATCCGGGCGTGCGCACGTTCCTCGACAACGTGGTGGTGCGTGCCAAGCAGACAGGTTACGCCGAGACCATGTACGGCCGCCGTCGCCACATTCCGGAGCTCAAGGCCAAAAATCCGCAACTCCGCGGCTTTGGCGAGCGTACGGCCATGAACCACCCCATGCAGGGCACCGCCGCCGACATCATCAAGATCGCGATGGCCCGCGTGAGCCGCCGTCTGGAAGAAGAGGACTTTGCCGCCCACATGATTCTGCAGGTACACGACGAACTGGACTTTGAGTGCCCCGTCGACGAAGTCGAGCGCCTCACCGCCATGGTCCGCGACGTCATGGAGCACGTAGTAGACCTCCGCGTACCGTTGATCGCCGAAGCCAGCACCGGCATAACCTGGGCCGATGCCAAATAAAGAAGCACCAACAAATCCAAAGTAACCAAAAGTAGAAGGGGCTCCTTGCCAACAAGGAGCCCCCTTCATTCCAAAAAATCAGCCAAGTATCTAGACGCCAAGACGCCATCTAGGCGGCAGACAAGTAAACCTAGGGCCTGGCCGGTCGGCACGGGTTAACTTTTCGTAGATTCCGCACGCAAAGAAAGCCACTTAATGTGGCTTTCGTCTTGCGCAGGACCTGACCGAGCGAAAAGTTATCCCGTGCCGCCCGGCCAGGCCCGATGGGACGGCTACCGAGCCGCCAAGATAGCGTCGATGAGCGTCAGTACGCCCCCGTCGTTGTTGCTCGGAATGCGCCACTTAGCATGCGCGTTCATATGCTCCTCGGCGTTGTCCACGATAAAGCTATGTCCGACGCGCTCCAGCATGGGGATATCGTTGTACGTATCGCCCACGGCGGCGGCGTCGGCGATATCGATGTCCAGGTGCTCGCATAGGTGCGCGACGCCGGCGCCCTTGTCGACGCCCAAGTTCATGAAGTCGATCCACTCGCGCCCGGCATTGGTGACGTAGAGCTTGTCCGAGAACTCGGGGCTATAGGTCTCGCGGAATGCAGGCTCGGCATCGTAGCCGGGGAAGAAGATCGAAATCTTGTTAGACTCGACGTCAAGGCCCTCAAAGGTATCGACGTAGTTGATCGTGTTGTAGTAAACGCTGAGCTCGTCGTGGTATTGATGGTCGCGAGCAAGCACGTAAAACTCGTCGAAGCAGCATAGCACGGGGACGGCGCGCGAATCCTCCGAGGCGCGCGCAAGCACCTGCTGATACAGCGCCACATCGATAGTGCTCTTATAGATATAGTTGCCGCGATAGATTACGCACGCGCCGTTATCGGGGCAAAAAGCGATGCGGCCCTTAATGTCCTCGAACATCTCCTCGAGCTTGGGAGCGGGACGTCCGCTGGCGGGGCAGAACACGATGCCGGCCTCGGCGAGCTTTTCCAAGCGCTCATCGAGGCCCTGGGGTAGCACGCGCTCGTCGGTCAGCAACGTCTTGTCCATATCGACGGCGAGAAGCTTAATGTTGCCGATAGCGGCGTCAGATTCAAAAGTTTGCATAAAACGCGCCTTTCCGTTTCTAATTTGTTTCGGGCGGAATAACCCTCCAGTTGGTAATCTGGCGTATTTTCGCAGGATTGGCGCGTATTTGCACCACACTTCACAAAGTAATGAAAAAAAATTTCAGAAATTTGAATTTGTCGCTTGCGCTGTAGGCACTTTAGCGTAATATAGCGACCATCGAAAACGGAGACGGAAAAACAACCGCTTACCGAGGAAAAGGTACCGTTTACGATATTAGAATTGCGCCCGGCGGTAGGTGAAAGGAGAGGCAGATGCAGTTCGTAAAGATCATCACTACTGCAGACAATGCCATCCGACGCCAGCGCGCAATTTCCCGACGACGATAACAATCGTCTCTGTCCGTATGGGGCTAAATGCCCCAACAGAGTCATTTTGAGGTCGTTGGGTTTTAGCACGACATAGACGCATGTTTCTAGGGCATGTTGTGCTGCTTTTTGCTATTTAACCTGATATTGCACGGTTTTTGACCTCGAAATGACTTGCAACTGACCGATGTTCTAACTAGCTACCAAGGGCGAAAGGAAACAGCCATGAGCAAGGAAAAAGTCGTTCTCGCATATTCCGGTGGTCTTGATACATCCGTATGTGTCAAGTGGCTTCAGGACGAGAAGAATCTTGATGTCGTTTGCGTCTGCGGTAACGTGGGCCAGGAGGAGACCGGCCTGGATGCCAAGAAGCAGAAGGCGCTCGACCTGGGCGTTCTGGATTGTCAGGTGCTCGACTTGCGCGACGAGTTCTCCGATGAGTTCCTGACCAAGGCCATCGCGGCCAACTCCATGTACGAGAACAAGTACCCGCTGCTCTCCGCCCTGTCCCGCCCGCTGCTCGCCAAGAAGCTCGTCGAGGTTGCTCACGAGTTTGGCGCGACCTACGTCGCCCACGGCTGCACCGGCAAAGGTAACGACCAGGTCCGTTTTGAGGCTGCCGTCAAGGCGCTCGACCCCGAGCTCAAGGTTATCGCCCCGGTTCGCGAGTGGGATCTGAAGTGCCGTCCGGACGAGGTCGCCTACGCCCACGCCCACAACGTGCCGGTTCCCGAGGGTGCCAACGACAACCCCTATTCCATCGACGACAACCTGTGGGGTCGCGCCATTGAGTGCGGTCACCTGGAGGATCCCTGGAACGAGCCGCTCGACGACGCCTGGGTTATGACCAAGAACCCCGAGGATACGCCCGACGCCCCGACCTACACCGAGATTGAGTTTGAGGCGGGCAAGCCCGTCGCCGTCGACGGCAAGAAGATGAAGCTCTCCGAGATCGTCATCGCTCTCAACAAGATTTCCGGCGACAATGGCTTTGGTCGCCTGGACCTGGTCGAGGACCGTCTGGTGGGCCTCAAGAGCCGCGAGTGCTATGAGGTCCCCGGCGCCCTGACGCTTATCACCGCCCACAAGGCGCTCGAGGACATTTGCGTTGAGGGCGACCTGCTCAAGGAGAAGATTAAGCTCGAGCAGGATTGGGCCACCGCCGTGTATAACGGCCAGTGGTACAGCCCGCTCAAAAACGCGCTCGATGCCTTTATGGCCGACACCCAGAAGTTCGTGACCGGCACCGTCCGTCTGAAGTTCTTTAAGGGCAACTGCCATGTCGTCGGCCGCAAGAGCCCCTTCAGCCTTTACGACTATGGCCTGGCTACCTACGACCGCGACACCACGTTTGATGAGAAGGCCAGCGCCGGCTTTATCGAGATCGACACGCTGTCGCTCAAGACGTGGGCCAAGGTCCAGGGTCCCAGCTCTGCTGCAGCTCAGGCCTAAGGCTTTTCCTTCCCTTGGTATCCGCGCGGCCCATCCGCGTGATACAAAACGGGCGCACGGGGTCCCTACCTTTCGTTATGCTTGCTGACACTTCTTAACATCGGTGGCCCCTACGTTCCGCCCGCATATATGACGCCGCGCCTGCGGCTGAGTCCGAGCCCCGCCGGGGTTGTCCGGCAGGGCTCTTTCTATCAATTTGTCGGCCTTGCGCCTATATATATGAGGAGTATCCAATATGTTCAATGCTATCGCGCATGCTTTACTTGCCCTCGCGCCCGAGATCGATACTGCAAAGGTCGAGGACGTCCCTATGAGCCTGAAGGCTTGGATCGATGGTTCGCAGGGCAACATTCGGAGGGAGACGTTGGGTGCCAAGTGCATGGTGCGTCACTTCTTTGCAAATTAGCTACATGGCCCCCGCGCACGGCAGGGAGTGTGTAAAACTAGCGGTTGAAAAATCGCTTTAGCGACAGGGCGCATTGCTTTGGGCGCTTGTTTTGGTATTTGATGAAAGGGGACGGTCCCATGGCTCTTTGGGGTGGTCGTTTTGAGGCGGGCGTGGCCGAGGTCACGCAGGAGTTTGGCGCGTCGCTGCCGGTCGACAAGCATCTCTATAAGCAGGATATCGCCGGCTCTAAGGCTCATGCCAAGATGCTGGCCGCCCAGGGCATCATCAGTGTCGAGGACGAGCGGGCGATTGCCGAGGGCCTGACCGGAATCGAGCAGGATGTCGATGCCGGCAACTTCACCTTCGATATCAACGACGAGGACATTCATATGTCCATCGAGAGCGAGCTGACGTGCCGCATCGGCGAGGCCGGCAAGCGCTTGCATACCGGGCGTTCGCGCAACGACCAGGTGGCGACCGACACGCGACTGGGCGTCAAGGCGCTGGCCAAGGAGCTCATGGAGGCCAATCTTGAGCTGCGCCATGTGCTGGTGGATGCGGCTAAAATGTACGACAAGGTGATTCTGCCGGGCTATACGCACATGCAGCATGCTCAGCCCGTGCTGCTCTCGCATCATCTGCTGGCGTACTCCTGGATGTTCGCGCGCGATTTTACGCGTCTGAAGGCCGCCTTCGATGCCGCTGATAATTGCCCGTTGGGCGCCGCCGCGCTCGCCGGCACGAGCTATCCGCTCGATCGCCAGATGACGGCTGCCGAGCTTGGCTTTGCGGGCGTGATTCCTAACTCGCTCGACGCTGTTTCCGATCGCGATTTCCTGCTCGACCTGCATTATGCCGGCTCCGTCATGGCCATGCACCTGTCGCGTCTTTCCGAGGAGATTGTGCTGTGGTCGAGCTCCGAATTTGGCTTTATCACGCTTTCCGACTCCTACTCCACCGGTTCGTCCATCATGCCGCAGAAGAAGAATCCCGACTTTGCCGAGCTTATCCGCGGCAAGAGCGGTCGAGTCTATGGCAACCTGGTGCAGCTGCTCGTGACCATGAAGGGCTTGCCGCTCGCTTATAACAAGGACTTGCAGGAGGACAAGGAGGGCGCGCTCGATACCGCCCATACGCTCATGCAGTGCCTGTCCGTTATGGCCGGAATGATATCGACCTGGACCGTCAACGAGGGCGCCATGGCGCGCGAGTGCGGCGTGGGTCACCTTGCCGCCACCGATGTTGCCGATTACCTGGCCAAGCGTGGTCTGCCGTTCCGCGAGGCGCACGCCGTGGTGGGACACCTGGTCCTGATGTGTGAGAAGCGCGGCTGCAACCTCGAGGACCTACCGTTCGAGGTCTTCCAGGAGGCAAGCCCGCTCTTTGAGCGCGATATTACCGAGGCGCTCGACATCCCGTCGATTGTCGCTGCGCGCACGACCGAGGGCGGCACCGCTCCTGCCGCCGTTGCCGTCCAGCTGGAGCGTGCCGAGGCACAGCTCGTGGCCGACGAAGGCGTGTTTGGGTCGCTGACCAAGGTCGTCGAGATGGGCCACGGGGCAAAGTAGGGGTTTGGCTGAAGCGGCTTTGGCCATTTATTGATAAATCGTTTTTGCTTTTACGGGCGTCTGCTGTTGCGGGCGCCCGTATTTTGTTGCTATGGGGGAGGGGCTTGTCGAGAACTTCTGGAGGACCTTTGGGCAGGTTGTGAAGGGCGCGCGTTCACAGACGGCAACCGACCGTCCGCTCGGTTCGATGCGGTTGATGCGCGGTCGGATGGTACTCTAATCGGGCTTCGAAACAGAAGTGACACATATGGAACGCTTTAATAAATTGTAGCGTTTCAAATAACAGCTTATTGTTTAACTGCAGCCAAAACTCTGTTACGATGCAGTTCAGGCGGGTGCCGGAATGGGACTTGGGCACGCGCGAACCTACTTGAAAGGCTACCTTATGGCTATCGAGAAGACCTTCATCATGATTAAGCCCGACGCCGTGCGCGATCGCAAGATCGGCGAGATCGTTGCTCGCATTGAGCGCAGCGGCCTTGTCATTGAGCGCATGGAGATGACCACGCTTGAGCGCGCCACCGTCGAGGAGCACTACGCTCATCTGGCCGACAAGCCTTTCTTTGGCGGTCTCTGCGACTTTATGACGAGCGGTCCGGTCGTCAAGATGGTCGTTTCCGGTCTTTCCGCTGTCTCCAAGATGCGCACCCTTATGGGCGCTACCAACCCGCTTGATGCTGCCCCCGGCACCATCCGCGGCGACTTCGCTGTCGATGTCAACGCCAACGTGATTCACGGCTCCGACTGCCTGGAGAACGCCGAGATCGAGATTAAGCGTTTCTTTGGCTAAACCAGCTTTGACTCCTTAAAGCTGTTAGCGTGTGGCTTGGGCGCCGCGGAACTCCATCCGCGGCGCCTCTTTTATTCCAGTGGGTTTTTGGTAACCCTTAGAAATCTACTAAAGAGCCCCCGTCCGGATGTTTCTTCCGGGCGGGGGCTGGCGATAGCGTATGGCTTTGTAGGTCTTTAGGCCTCGTCAACGACCTTGAGGCCGCGCGTCTGGTCGATCTCGTTGAGGAGATTGACGCGACGCTCGTGGCGGCCGCCCTCAAACTCGGCGTCGAGCCACTCGTCGACAATCATCTTGGCGAGCTCGGAGCCCACGACACGGGCGCCAAAGGCCAGCACGTTGGTGTTGTTGTGCATGCGGGAGAGCTTGGCGCTGAAGGGCTCGGAGCACACGACGGCGCGTACGCCCTCGACCTTGTTGGCAGCCAGGCTGATGCCGACGCCGGTACCACAGATCAGGATACCCAGGTCGACGTCGCCGTTGGCAACTGCCTTGCCCACCTTGTAACCGGCGATGGGGTAGTCGAAGCTTTCGGAGGTGTCGGTGCCAAAGTTCACGACCTCGCAGCCGCGCTCCTTCAGGTGCTCGGAAATGATGTTCTTGAGCTCGACGGCGGCGTGGTCGTTACCGATACCGATCTTCATGAGTGGTTCCTCTCTGGTCCGTGCGGCGGAATTGCTAAAGGTTTTACCGCGTTCGACTGCATGATAGCGCGTCTTTTGCGTAAACGATCGAGCGTTTTTTGGTCAAACGCTTTATCAAGTAAGTACACCAGTTCATCACGAAATCTGCCGTCAGTTTGACGCTCGTAACCGTCTGCCGGAACCTGGGTTGCGGTTTTTGGGACCTTGGTATCAAATAAAGAAGTTGACTATGTATAAGAAATAAGTCGTTGTGTATACAGGAGGCACTAATGCCCACCGATTCCATTCGCGATGCTGCATTCTGTGACGTTTTGAACCGCGAGCTTGTCTGTGCGCTCGGCTGCACCGAGCCTATTGCCGTTGCCTATGCAGCGGCGCTGGCGAGCCAGACGCTCGGTTGCGAACCCGATCATATGGATGTCGCCTGCTCGGGCAACATCATCAAGAACGTTAAGAGCGTGACCGTGCCCAACTCGGGCGGTATGCACGGTATTGAAGCGGCGGCCGTGCTGGGTGCCGTGGGCGGCGACGCCAAGAGCGCGCTCGAGGTGCTCGAGAGCGTTAACGACGAGGACCGTGCTCGCGTGGCCGAGCTCCTCGCCGATGCCGGTTACTGCGATGTGTCGCTTGTCGAGGGTGTGCCCAACCTCTACATCAAGGTGACTGCCACAGCCGGGGGCCATACCGCAGTCGTCGAGATTACCGACCACCACACCAATGTCACGTGCCATACGCTCGACGGTATTCCGGTATGCGGCAAGTCGGCGGGGGAGTGTGCCGCCTGCGCCGAGCGCGTCGTGGCCGAGCGTGCGGCGGATAGTGCCGATACGCCCATGTCGATCGAGTCTATCGTTGACTTTATCGAGGACGGCGACATTGAGGGCGCCCGCGCTGCCGTTGAGCGTCAGATTGAGTTGAACGGCGCTATTAGCGCCGAGGGTTTGGCGCACGCTTGGGGCGCCGAGGTGGGCCGTACGCTGCTGGGCGCACGTGCCGATGACGTCGCCTGCCGCGCCCGTGCCCGTGCAGCCGCCGGGTCCGACGCCCGCATGAACGGCTGTGCGCTGCCGGTCGCCATTGTGTGCGGCTCGGGCAATCAGGGCATTACCTGCGCGCTGCCCGTTATGGAGTATGCCGAGTACCTGCGCTGCGACCACGAGCGCCTGGTGCGCGCCGTGATGCTATCCGATCTTATCGCCGTGCATATCAAGAGCTATATTGGTGCCCTCTCGGCGTTTTGCGGTGCTATTTGCGCTGCGTGCGGTGCTGGTGCTGCCATTACCTGGCTGTGCGGCGGCACGCGCGAGCAGATTGGCGCGACGGTCTCAAACACGCTTGGCAACGTGGGCGGCATCGTGTGCGATGGCGCCAAGGCGAGTTGCGCGGCTAAGATTTCGGCAGCCGTGGACGCTGCGATTCTGGGTCACGATATGGCTATGCAGGGCCGCGGCTTCCGCGCCGGCGAGGGCCTGATCCAAGATACCGTTGAGCAGACAATCGCCAGTATGGGCTACGTAGGCCGCGTGGGCATGAAGGACACCGACGTCGAGATCCTCAACATCATGATCGGCAAGACTCGAGTCTGTTAGGACAACTCTTCCGCTACTTGGTGTTCGTAGAAGGCTTCTACTACGGCGTTAAAGTCGCGGGCGAAGCCTTCCATGGTTCCGCGCCAGGTGACTCGGTTGGGCTTGCCCTGGCCTACATAGGCAGTCTGAATGCCGCAGGCGGGGCTAGGGAAGTCGCGTTTGGGATCGTTGCCCACCATAAGGACCTCGTGCGGTTCGAGCCCCATCACCTGAAGCTGCTCTAGATAGTAGGTGGCATCAGGCTTGCAGCGGGTGGCGTTTCCCATGTGCGTGACGAGCTCAAAGGGGGCGTCGGCCAGGTCGCCCCAACCCATGCGGCACTCGATGGCCCCCTGCGGAAAGCTGGGGTTGGTAAAGAGCGCGCAGCGCAGCCCTGCGTCCTGTACGGCCTGGAGCGCGGCGTGTGCGCCCGGCATGGCATGGGCGTTGATGAGTTCGTCATTCTTGTACGGCAGGACTTCGCGATCGTAGTAGGTAAACGCCTCGTAGATGAGTGGGTCCGAGAGGCAAATGCCGCACCGGCGCTCAACCTCTTCCTGGTAAAACTCAAGATTGGTGCGATTGTCCGTACTGTTGCGACGATTGGCGTTGAGGTCGACCAGGATGGTGCCGAGGCGTGCCATCGTGCCCCCGCGGCTGCGACGTCCGATATCCGCGAGCATCGATGAGACATCCTTAAAATAGCGAAGGATGAACGCGTTGAGGTTGATGCTAAGAAGCGTCTCGTCCATATCGAAAACGACTGCTTTGAGCACGCGGGCACCTTTCTCGAAAAATCGTTCCAGAATCGTTGGCTCCGAATACTTTACCCCAAAGCCGTATGCCTAACTGCCTATCGTCAACTTATGGAGACGGTCGTCAACAAGATTGCGAAAAAGTCTCCATACGAGTAAAAAATCGCAGTTCACGCTTGAAATCGAAATGATTTCCCCGTAACCTATACGAACGTGATTGCATAAGCGTCACATTAGTATCTGTCGGCTCCCGAGTGTTCCTAAACGTTGTGTGCTTGTCGCACCCTTCTGTAGGTCCTAGCAATCGGGGCCCCGTAGTTCGAAAGGGGTCCACCTTTGAGTGAGATTCAGAACTCGTCCATTTTCTCTCTTGACGATGTCAACGAGGAGGAGATGAACAACCTCATCGACGGTACGATTACCGACTTTGATGAGGGCGATCTCGTTAACGGCACTGTCGTTAAGATCGAGCATGACGAGGTGCTCGTTGACATCGGATTCAAGTCCGAGGGCGTTATCCCGGTCCGCGAGCTGTCCATCCGCAAGGACGCTAACCCTGCAGACATCGTTGCACTCGGTGATCCCATCGAGGCCCTGGTTCTCCAGAAGGAGGACAAGGACGGTCGTCTGGTCCTGTCCAAGAAGCGTGCCGAGTACGAGCGTGCTTGGAACCGCATCGAGGAGAAGTTCAACTCCGGCGAGAACGTCGAGGGCGAGGTTATCGAGGTTGTCAAGGGCGGTCTGATCCTCGACATCGGCCTGCGTGGCTTCCTGCCCGCTTCCCTCGTCGACCTCCGTCGCGTCAAGGACCTCACCTCCTACATGGGCACCCGCATCGAGGCCCGCGTCATCGAGATGGACCGCAACCGCAACAACGTCGTCCTCTCCCGTCGCGTCGTGCTCGAGGAGTCCCGTAAGGCCGAGCGCTCCGAGATCCTGTCCAAGCTCAAGTCTGGCATGCGTCTCCAGGGCACCGTTTCCTCCATCGTCGACTTCGGCGCCTTCGTCGACCTCGGCGGTATCGACGGCCTCATCCACATCTCCGAGCTCTCCTGGAACCACGTCAACCATCCTTCCGAGGTTGTCAAGGTCGGCCAGGAGGTCGAGGTCGAGGTTCTCGACGTCGATCTCAACCGCGAGCGCATTTCCCTGGGTCTCAAGCAGACCACCGAGGATCCGTGGCGCGCACTGGTCAAGAAGTACCCCGTCGGCGCTATCGTCGAGGGCACTGTGACCAAGCTTGTCCCGTTCGGCGCTTTCGTTGACCTGGGCGAGGGCATCGAGGGCCTGGTGCACATCTCCGAGATGGCCAACAAGCACGTCGACCAGCCTTCTCAGGTCACCCACGTGGGCGACAAGGTTCAGGTCAAGGTCATGGAGATTGACCTCGACCGTCGTCGTATCTCCCTGTCCATGAAGTCCGCTGCTGAGACTCTGGGCGTCGAGATCGAGGTTACCCCGCTGCCTTCCGAGAAGAAGGACGAGGAGACCGACGCCGAGTAAATCGGTTTGACGATCACTTGTTTGAAGGGATCCGTCCGTAATGGACGGGTCCCTTTTTGCATTTGGCGCAGAGACGCACGATGTTTCCTGTGCTGTCCGCACGTTATTTGGTTGTCGGTGCATGAAAAAATGCCGACATCCCGCCTCGGGGAGGAGGCGGGAACGCACCGAGTAGACGGAGGGGTGCGGAGCGCAGTCGCGTCTCGACTGGCGACGTTGCCCATCGACGGGACTATTGTAACGCATGGGTGGTTCTTGGTTTATCGTGTCGAACGCTTGCGTTGTGCCATTGCGTGTGCTGGCGGTGTGCTACACTCTTTCACTGCTGAGTGGGCCAGACGGTCGCGCGATGTGCTGCTTGCAGCACGCGTGAGGAAAGTCCGGGCTCCAGAGGGCGGGATGCCGGCTAACGGCCGGGCGGAGTGATCCGACGGAAAGCGCCGCAGAAAAGAAGACTCCCACCTGCGCCGCAAGGCGTAAAGGGAAAAGCTGAAACGGTGGTGTAAGAGACCACCAGCGTCGTGGTAACACGGCGGCTTGGCAAGCCCCATCCGGAGCAAGCGCGAATAGGAACGCTATGGGCCGGCCCGGTCCGCGTTCGGGTAGCGTGCGTGGAGCTGCACGGTAACGTGCAGACAAGATAAATGACCGTTCACGACAGAACCCGGCTTACAAGCCCACTCGGCACTTTGTTGACGCTGCGAACCCGTCAGCGCGGCAATCTGCCTTTCAAGCCTTCGGGCATGACCATAAGGTCAATGCCCTCGGCTTTCAAGGCACCTTGCTCGCGCTGACGGGTTCTCGCTTTCGTTGACGGATTCATCGGCGCCGTCATCCTTGACGTCTCGCTGTCTTTGCCTGGTCATTGGCGTTGCCGTTCTATTTACTGGGGTTATCGGTACGGCCTTTGCCGTATTATTGAAGCTGTTTGTTGCTGCGCTTTATTCTATTGAGGGGCTTTGTTGGACAGCTATTTTACTCTGCAATCGAATATTGAGGCTTCGGGCGAGTTTGTGGACCGCAAGAGCCGGTTTATTGCCCAGCTGGTCCATATTGAGTCCGAGAACGAGGCGAATGCCTTTATTGAGATGGTTCGCAAGCGCCATTACGACGCTCGACACAATGTTCCCGCGTGGATTTTGGTCGATGGGCGCGAGCGCCAGAGCGATGACGGTGAGCCGAGCCGCACGAGCGGCATGCCGACGCTCGAGGTGCTGCGCGGTGCGGGGCTCAAAAATGTTTGTTGCGTAGTAACGCGCTATTTTGGTGGCACGCTGTTGGGGCCTGGTGGCTTGGTGCGCGCCTATACCGCGGCGACGCAGGCGGCGGTGGCCGCGGCTCAGGAGGCCGGGCAGATCGTCGAGATGACGAGTGTCGTGCCGGTTGACGTGCATGTTGCCTATCCGCAGTATGAACAGGTGCTTCGTTTGGCGCAGGATTCGGGTGCCAAGGTTTCGGATACCGATTACGCGGATACCGTGACGATTCACTTGGTGTTTAAAGCGGGGGAGCAGGAGCCGTTTTGCGCTAAGATGCGCGAGCTTATGGCGGGGCGCGAGGAGATCGAGGTCGGCGCTCCCGAATTTGCGGAGTTCTAACGACGACGGCCGGCGTGCTTTTGGAAGAATCCCAAGAGCGCCGGCCGTCGTTTTTATGTTGCTGCCGTTTACTCGGCGAGCTGTTTTAGCACATCGCAGGCGATCTCGACGGCATCGTCGATGCAGCCGGGGCAGCTGCGGAGCGGACCCTTGTCCGATCCGATGCCCTTGAGCGTGCCGCAGACGGTCGTCGTGTTCTTCTTGCCAAAACGCTTGGCGATTTCGCGCGACAGCTTGTAGGTCTGGCCCTTGGTCTTGGGGTTTTCCATGCCGTCGCTCATCACGAAGCCCATGATGGCCACGGCGCCCGAGATGGCGCCGCAGGTTTCGGTCATGCCGCCCATGCCGGCACCAAAGCCCTCGGTGAGGGTAAAGGCGATCTGGGGGTCGAGTCCGACGGCAGGCGCGAGGGTGCAGGCGACGGCCTGGGCGCAGTTAAAGCCGCGGGCGTGGTATTCGGCAGCCTGAGCCTGACAGGCGTTGATGTCGAGCTGGGCCGTATCGATTTGCTTCATCGTTGTCTCCTTGGTTACGGTGTACTCGCCTATGGTACCCGTGACGGTGCATGTAATCATCGAGAGCTTCATGTATGCCTCATTTTTCTCTGTCGAGCAAATTCCCAAGGCTTGAGATAAATGCCCCGGATCAATTTGTCCCATAACCTACCTTGGGGATGGGTTGAGAGGGGTGCAGGGTAGCGGTATCGTGAACCGAATAAAACGTAACCCAGGCAAGGGAGCTAGATATGAACGAGCAGACCATCGGTACTACATGTGTTCAGGGCGGCTATCACCCGGGAGATGCCGAGCCGCGCCAGGTGCCCATCTACCAGTCCACCACGTGGAAGTACGACACGTCGGAGCACATGGGCAAGCTGTTTGACCTAGAGGAGTCGGGCTATTTCTACAGCCGTCTGCAGAACCCTACGTGCGATTTGGTTGCCGCCAAGATCTGCGAGATGGAGGGCGGCACTGCCGCGATGCTCACGAGCTCGGGCATGGCGGCGAATTTCCTCGCGATCTTTAACGTGGCCGGTGCCGGCGATCACGTGGTCGCGAGCTCTGCCATCTACGGCGGTACCTACAACCTGCTCGCCCATACTATGGAGCGCATGGGTCTGACCTGCACGTTTGTTGCTCCCGACTGCACCGACGAGGAGCTCGAGGCAGCCTTTGAACCCAATACTAAGCTCGTCTTTGGCGAGACGATCGCCAACCCCGCCCTTGCCGTGCTCGATATTGAGCGCTTTGCCAAGGCCGCGCACGACCACGGCGTACCGCTGATGGTCGACAACACCTTCCCGACGCCCGTGATGTGCCGTCCCTTTGAGTGGGGCGCCGACATCGTCACGCACTCCACCACTAAGTACATGGATGGCCATGCGGCCTACCTGGGTGGCGTGATCGTCGATCGTGGCCAGTTTGACTGGATGGCCCATGCGGACAAGTTCCCGGGTCTCACCACGCCCGACGAGAGCTATCACGGCGTGACCTATGCCGAGAAGTTCGGTCGCGAGGGCGCCTTTATTACCAAGGCCACCGCGCAGCTTATGCGTGACCTCGGCCCCATGCAGAACCCTCAGGCGGCCTTCTTCCTGAACAGCTCGCTCGAGAGCCTGCATGTGCGCATGCCGCGTCATTGCGAGAACGGCCTGGCCGTTGCCAAATTCCTGCAGAGCCATCCCAAGGTGCGCTTTGTGAGCTATCCGGGTTTGGAGGGCGACAAGTACTATGACATGGCTCAGAAGTACATGCCCAACGGTACCTGCGGCGTTGTGAGCTTTGGCTTTAACGGTGGTCGCGCGGCGGCCGAGACCTTTATGAAGAGCCTCAAGCTCGCCCAGATCGCCACGCACGTGGCCGACGCCCGCACTTGCTGCCTGCATCCCGCTAATGCCACGCATCGTCAGATGAACGATGAGGAGCTCATCGCCTGTGGCATCTCCGCCGACATGGTGCGCCTGTCGTGCGGTCTCGAGGACACGGCCGACCTGATTGCCGACCTTGAGCAGGCGCTCGAGCAGTGCTAGGCTAGCGTTCGTGCAAGGCGCCGATGCTGGCAGAAAGCTTCGGCGACCTTTCGTTCCGATTCCGTAGGCGGGACCCCAATCGCGGCTGTTTGCAGGCGATTGGGGCCCCGTTTTTTTGCGTTGGGCCACTCGAAAGGATGGATATGGAGAAAACCGCAGAGCAGCTGCGCCGCGAGCACATTGCCCTAGAGGGCGATACCCATGGCAAGAACAAGTGGGCGATTCTGTTTACCGTGCTCATCATGACGTTTATGGTGTGTCTGGATTCGACCGTCGTGACCGTGGCGCTGCCCGTGATGCAAAAGGAGCTGGGCGTGGGCCTCGATCGCATCCAGCTGGTGAGCTCGGTGTATCTGCTTGCGACTTGCGTGGCTATGTTGCCGTTTGGCCGTCTGGGCGACGTGCGCGGCAAGGTGAATGTGTTCCAGCTGGGCGTCATCGTTTTTTCGGTCGGTTCGCTGCTGTGCGGCCTTTCGGCCTCGCTCGAGGTTCTTATTCTGGCACGCATTGTTCAGGGTATCGGTTGCGCGGCGGCCATGGCTAACAACATGGGTATCATCACCGAGTCGTTTCCGGCGCGCGAACGAGGCCGTGCCATGGGTATTCTCGCGACTTTCGTGGCCCTCGGCATGATGTGTGGCCCCGTGCTCGGCGGTATGCTGGTGGCAAGCTTTCCTTGGGAGAGCATCTTCCTCATCAACCTGCCCATTGGCGTCATCTCGTTTATCGTGGGGCTTTACACACTGCCGCATGTTAAGCCGGAGGCCGGCGAGCGCCCCATGTCGTTGGCGGAGGCCGCGCGTCGCTGCTTTGCTAATTCGGCCTTCACCATCAACCTTGCCTGTATGCTCATCGTGTTCGTTGGCATTGGCGCATCCGAGTTTATTTTGCCGTTCTATTTTCAGGACGCCCACGGCTTTGGTTCTGACATTTCCGGACTGCTCTTTTTGGCGCTGCCGATGGTGAATGCCTTTATCGGCCCGCTTTCGGGAACGGTTTCGGACCGTGTTGGCTGCGAGGGTCCCACGGCGGTCGGCCTGGGCGTGTATGTGTGCGGTCTCTTTGCAGTAAGCACGCTCGACGAGCACTCTTCTATCCCTGTGATCGTGTGCTGCGTCGCGTTTATGTCGTGCGGTACGTCGATTTTCCAGAGCCCCAACAACTCGCTGTACATGGGCTCGGCTCCGCGCGAGGCACTTGGCTTTGCAGGTAGCTTGGGCAGCTTGGCGCGCTATGCGGGCATGGCGCTGGGTATTACGGCAGGTTCGCATACCCTCTATGGGCAGATGAGCGTGGCGATGGGCGAGGCCGTGACCAGTTTTGTTGCAGGCCGTCCGGATGTATTCCTATTCGGCTTTCGCTCGGTGTTCTATGTGTTGATGGCCGTGGCCGCTGTGGGCTTTGCGCTTGCCATGGTGCGTTTGGTGAAGATACGCGCCCGTCATTAGCGTGTTGGGAGGCTGTCTGCCACGAATCGCGCCGTCCCAAAAAGACTGGTTTGTGGTGCGATGCGGCTTGTGGGGCGGGCGGGGGTCGGTCCGTGGTAGACTATCGAACAACGTTTATTAATCGCGCGGTATCGTTGCCGCGAGAAGGGGTTGCGCCATGCAGGAGCTTGAGGATCGTATTCGCCATGACGGCATCGTAAAGGCCGGTAACGTCCTTAAGGTTGATGCCTTCCTCAACCACCAGTGCGACGTTGAGCTGTTCGACCACATGGGCGCCGAGTGGGCCCGTCTGTTCAAGGATGTCGAGATCAACAAGATCCTGACGATTGAGGCTTCGGGCATTGGTATGGCTTGCATTGCAGCCCAGCACTTTGGCGGCGTGCCAGTGGTCTTTGCCAAGAAGGCACAGTCCATCAACCTCGACGGCGAGCAGTATGCCACGACCATTTACTCCTTTACCAAACAGAAGGAGTACCCGGTCATCGTTGGCAAGCGCTTCCTGTCCGAGGGCGACAAGGTCCTGATTATCGACGACTTCCTGGCCAACGGCTGCGCACTCGAGGGTCTTATCAAGATCTGCGAGGCTGCGGGTGCCGAGGTTGCCGGCATTGGCATCGCGGTGGAGAAGGGCTTCCAAGGCGGTGGCGATAAGCTCCGCGAGCGCGGCTTCCGCGTTGAGAGCCTGGCCCGTATCGCCGATATGGACTGCGATACCGACGAGATTACCTTCGCCTAAGCGCGCAACACAAGCGATTGGTATGCGATGTGACAAAGGGACTGTCCCTTTGTCACATTTTTTTGTATGAGGGGAGGTATTGATATGGATGAGAACAAGATGGGATGGTGCGAGTATGCGCGCTATGCCGCGATGGCGGCCGAAGAGTTGGCGCGCGATTGCGAGGTACAGGTGTTTCGCGCGACGGGTCCGGGCGGACAAGGCGTGAACACGACGGACTCGGCGGTGCGCATGAAGCACGTGCCCACAGGGATTACCGTGACGGCGCGCGAGAGCCGCAGCCAGTTCCAAAATCGCGCGAGCTGCCTGCGCAAGCTGCACGCCGAGCTCGAGCGACGCGGACGTCCACCGCGTCGACGTGTAAAGACCAAGGTGCCCCAGCGCTCTCGTCAGCGCAGACTCAATGACAAGCACTTCAATGCCATTAAAAAGGCCAACCGACGCAAGCCGGGCAGCGACGAGTAGTCGTTTGTTCCACTGGCCTTGCTAGCGGGTGGGGTGCCAGACTTGGAGGGCGCCGGGTAGGATGTCGACTTCGATGCGCGAGGCGACGATGGGCTCGCCGTCGGCCTGAATGGGGTAGTCGGGCTCCTCAAAGGTGAACTCGGCATGGCGGCAGCGGCGCATGCGTACCGGCGGCAGCTTGGTGTGGTGACCGTCCTTGGCCGAAAGGAACATGGGTAGGGCGACCGCACGGGGGACGGGGCCGCAGGCGTAGCAGACGTCGAGTATGCCGTCGCAGGGGTCGGCATCGGGGCAGATGCGATAGCCCGAGCCATACGTGGGGCCCAGCTGTATCGCCATGATGATCGCCCTCACGCGCTCTGTGGGCGCGCCGTCAAAGCTGACTGTCATAGGATAGTTGCGATAGCGTAGGCCAAACTGCTCAAGTCCCGAGAGGGTGTAGAGCGGCGCGCCCGTCAAGCCGGTCTTTTTGCGCAGCTCGGTGGTGCTAAGGCCGATGGCAGCATCGATGCCGACCGAGAGCGTCTGGTCGTAGTACTCAACGGTAGCCTCGCCGCTGCCGCTCGCAGGGCTCCACGAGCGAATGCGCCCGATATCCTGACGCTGCAGCTCGCAGGTGAGCAGCGCGCCAAAATCCTTGCCGGAGAAATCGTCGATGCCGAGCGTCTGGGCAAAATCGTTGCCGGAGCCCACGGGCAGGACGGCAAGAGCGGGGCGGGCGTTCTCCTTTTGCGTCATAAGCCCGTTGACGACCTCGTGAATCACGCCGTCGCCGCCGAGTGCGATAACGGTGCGATAGCCCTGTGCCTGTGCGGCCAGCTCCTTGGCGTGTCCCATGCGCTCGGTCAACACCAGGTCAAACTGGGATGCGCGTGCAGTCATGTCCAAAAAGCGTTGCAGGCGCTCGGCAACTTCGCGTGCCGCACCCGACTGAGCGGCTGGGTTGGCGATGATGAGCGTGCGACCAAAATCAGTTGCGTGCATGGGGCGACTCCCGGCGTATGACGTGACGGTGCGGTCGCGCTCGGGTCGAATTGCTCCCGATTGTGGCTGCACGGCGAATACTAACGTCTACTCTATCAGGTCGTTGTGGCGCTCGATAGCCTCTGCCACCGTGCCGCCCTCGTCCACAATAAGCGAACGGCGTTTAGGCGAGACAATGCGCTGTGCGGGATATACGCCTCGGTGTCCGCCGGCGAGATAGCTGATAAACGCCACGATCACGAAGAAGCCGGCGGCCGTGCCGTGGAACAGGTCGATGGCCATCATGCAGGTGGTGATGGGCACGTTGAGGCCGGCGCAGAACACGCCGAGCATGCCCAGCGCCGCTAGAAAGCTGGGGTCGATTCCGACGAGGCAGCCGATCCAGCCGCCGAGCGCCGCACCGATGCCAAACAGAGGCGTGACCTCGCCGCCTTGGAAGCCGGCGCCCAGGGTAAGCGCTGTGACGACCAACTTGATGGCTGCGTCCGCCAGGGTGGTGTTGCCTGCAAACCCGGCGCCGGAAAGCCACGTGGAAAGGCCGGCGTAGTCCCAGGCGTCGAGGAGGGCGTAGGCGGCCAAAACCACGAGTGCGCCTATGAGTGCGCGAACGAGGTAATTGGTGATAAAGCGGCCGTACAGGCTCTTGACGGTACGAACCGACCAGGCAAAGAGACGTGCGGTGAGACCAAAGATGATGGCGCTGATGACTACGATGACAACCGTCCGTGGTGTCATGTTGGGAACGCTGGCGATGACATTCGCCTCGTACTCGGTTCCCAAGGCAAGCGACGTAAAGTAGCCGGTAAACGAGGCGACCAGGCAGTAGATGCCCGCGGTGTAGTCGATCTTGCCGATAAAGCACATCTCCATGCCAAAGAAAGCTCCAGCAAGGGGTGAACCGAATACGGCGCCAAAGGCCGACGAGATGCCGGCGAGCATGAGGTCGTGGTGGTCATGCTTTTTGAGGTGGGCGAGGCTCGAGATGTTGCTGGCGATGGTGCCGCCAATCTGCACCGCAGCTCCCTCGCGACCGGCCGACCCGCCCGTTAGGTGCGTGAGCGTGGAGCAGACGAAGGTGAGAACGGCCATGCGCATATGGATGAGGCGTGTGCCCAGAGCGGAGTCGATGACCAGGTTGTTACCGCGTTTGGCGGCAAGGCCGTGGTTTTTGTACACCCATGCGGTGGCAATGCCCACAACGGGAAGCAATGCGTAGACCCACGCGTGGTGCTCGCGATAGTCGGTCGCGATATTCAGCGAGGCCAAAAACGCCCAAGCGGCAACGCCCATGGCGAGCGAGACGATGACGACGAGCGCGAGCAACTTGGCGCTCGCGAGTAGGTTGCGGGCGTTGCGGCGCGTGTCGGCAGCCAAGAGATGCTCGGAGCGGGTGAGCTGTTGCCTGCCTGCCATGATGACGTCATTAAGGGAGAAAAAGCCGCCGTCGTCGAGCGACTGGGAATGATCCTGCGCCTCGTTTGCGCTTTCGGGTTTGTCGGTAAAAGCCATACGTTCCTCTTTTGGGTTGCAACACGAGCATTATAGAACGTGCCATACGTGACAAACCGGCAGGTTGGTTTTGGTATTGTTTCGCGGCTTGCGGCCGACAGATGTATTCGCGGCCGCGGGCCAGGTCTTGAGCAGGCGGCGAGGGATTATACTGAGATAAACATAAAGAATCGGCGCTTTTGTTGCGCGCCGCAGCATGCTAGAGGTGCATATGGCTGAGAAACTCATTCCGTTGGAGGACGCACAGGCGATCGTCTTGTCGCACGTGAATCGCACCGAAGTCGTCGAGATTCCCGTGTGGCAGGCCGTCGGTCTTCCCTTGGCCGAGGATGCGGTGGCCGATATCGACATCTCGCCGTTTGCCAACAGCGCTATGGACGGATATGCCGTGCGCTCGTCGGACTTGGCGCGGGCATCTGGCGAGGCGCCGGTGACGCTCGACGTTATCGGACACGAGGCCGCGGGCCGTGTGTTTGAGGGCGCAATCGGCGCGGGTGAGACGGTCCGCATCATGACGGGCGCGCCGGTACCCGAAGGTGCCGATGCCGTGGTGAAGTACGAGATCGTCGATGTGCTCGATGGCGACGGCAACGAGGGCTCGCGTGTGAGGTTCTCGGCGCCTGCCAAGGTGGGGGAGAACGTTCGCTCTGCCGCCGAGGAGGCGCATGCCGGCGATATTGTGATGCGTGTCGGCGAGGTTGTGGCACCGGCGGGCGCCGGCTTGCTGGCGAGCGCCGGGTATGCGAGCGTGAAGGTGCATGCCGCTCCGCGCGTGGGCATTATCTCGCTGGGGACGGAACTGGTCACACCGAGTAAGGTACCGGCGCGCGGTCAGATTCGCGATTCCAACTCGTCGGCGTTGATGGCCGAGGCGCTCGATGCAGGAGCCGAGCCCGTGTTCTACGGCATTGCGCCCGATGATGAGCAGGCGATTGCCGAGCTGGTGCATCGTGCCGTGCAGGAGTGCGATTTTGTCATTACGAGCGGTGGCGCCTCGGCGGGCGATTACGATTTCGTGACGGCGCTCGTCCGGCGCGAGGGCGAGGTGCTGTTTGACCGCATCTCGATGCGTCCGGGCAAGGCCATCACGTTTGGATTGCTCGGCGGCAAGCCGTATCTGGGGCTTTCGGGCAATCCCGCGGCGGCGTATGTGGGCTTTGAGATGCTCGCGCGCCCGGCGATTCGCAAGATGCGCGGTTTTGCCGAGGGGGCGCGTCCCGTGCAGCAGGCGACGCTCACGCACGGCGTGAAAAAGCGACAGCATCGCCGCTTCTTCGATCGCGCCACGGTTTTGCGCGACTCCGAGACCGGTGAGCTGTTGGTGACCGAGGCCAAGACGCAGAATTCGGCGTTGCTCGGCACGATGCAGCGGGCCAACTGCCTGTTGCGTATTGACGAAGGTCCGTGCGAGCTCAAGGCGGGCGACGTCGTGGATGTCGTGCGTGTCGACCTGCCTGAGGGCGCCGTGTTGTAGGAGGAATGCTATGGAGCTGAAGATATCGATCGTGACGTGTTCGGATACGCGGGGCCTTGCCCAGGACGAGGCCGGTGCCGCACTCGAGGAGCTTATCGAGGCGCAGGGATGGACGGTCGCCTCGCATGTGGTCGCGCGCGATGACGTCAGCGAGATTGGTGATGCTATTGTGGAAGCCGCCGATGAGTGCCACGCCAATGTCGTGCTCACCTGCGGCGGCACGGGGCTTTCGATGCGCGATGTGACGCCCGAGGCGACGCGTGCCGTCTGCGATCGCGAGGTGCCGGGTATTGCCGAGGCGATCCGTGCGTACTCGATGACCAAGACGCGCCGCGCCATGCTCTCGCGCGCTATTTGCATGCAACGAGGTCATACACTTGTCGTAAACTTTCCCGGTTCTACGAAGGCCGCTCGCGAAAGCTGGGAGGCCATAGCGGACCAGCTGGAGCATGCGGCTCAGATGACAGCGGGCGGCGGACATACCAACTAAGCGATTTACCTGCGGCGGAGCGACCTGAACGGCTGCTCCGCTTTTTATTTGCGCCCAAGGGGACGGCATTCTGTAGGCATGCCTGAAGCTATATTCTCATAAGAGAATAATTTCTCATAATCATTATTCGCACCGAAGTATAATTTAATTACAGAATAAAGCCCGCGGTGGGGTACCCGGGCACAAGGTCCGAAAGGGTTGAACATGTTCGATATGGTTTCTCGCCGCGGATTCGTCTCGCTCTCTACTGTCGCCGCTGCCGGCCTTGGGCTTGCCGGCTGCTCCGGCAACAAGGAGCCTGAGGCGACCGGCTCCGATGCCGGCTCCGCCAAGGCCTCTTCCAAGAAGGAAACCGTCGAGCTGCAGGTCTTTGCTGCCAACTCGCTCGAGAAGGCTTTGCCCGAGGTTCAGAAGCTCTACACCGAGCAGACCGGTACCACCTTTGCCGACACGCAGTTTAAGGCGTCCGGCGACCTCGTTGAGCAGATGCGTGCCGGTGCCACGGTCGACGTGCTCATCACCGCTTCCAAGGGCACCATGGATGACGCTGAGACCGTCGAGCTCGTCGATGCCGACACGCGTGAGGATATGTTCGTCAACGACCTCGTGATCATTCGTGCCGAGGGCTCCGACACCAAGGTCGAGGCCATCGCCGACGTCGCGAATCTGGACGGCAAGATCGCCATCGGCGACGCCAAGACCGTCCCCGCCGGCAAGTACGCCAACCAGGCGTTGGCTTCCGTGGGCCTCTACACCGGCACCGAAGGCGACGACGGCGAGTATGCTCCCGAGATCGCCGACAAGGTCGCACTGGCCGACAAAGTTGGTACCGCTGCCGCCTATGTGTCCACAGGCGACTGCGTGGCCGGTTTTGTCTACAGCTCCGATATCTTCCGCTACGACGGCATCGAGGAGGCGTTCGTGTGTCCCGAGGACTCGCACAAGCCCATCGTGTATCCGGGCGCCGTTGCCGAGAGCTCCGAACATGCCGACGAGGCTAAGGCGTTCATCGACTTTTGCCTGTCCAACAAGAAGGCTCAGAAGATTTGGGCTAAGTACGGCTTTGAGCTTTCCGCGTAGTGCGGCTTGGCGCGATAATTCCATCGTTTTGTGTTTCACTCCGTCCTTGTATTCGCTTGGAGCTTTTCGTGCTTAATAGATTCCGCATGCTTGTCGCCTGTGCTTTGACCTTCGCGCTTTGCTGGGTGCCGGGATTTGCGTTTGCTGGGGACGCTGAGGACGGGGCCCAGGTTGCTGCGACCGCTCATGGGCTTTCCTATGGGATCGAGGGTTTTGAGCGGTTGGCCAAGGGGACCGCTCGTGCCATGGAGGGCCAGCCTGAGGGCTTCCGGTTTCCCGTTGACGAGGACGTGGACCTTGTAGTGGCGCCTGCTGCCGATCGCGTTGTGGTGTGGATATCGCCCAAGGCGGTCGAGAAGTTTGGATTGGATCCGCAGGACAACGAGTGCGTATCGGGTCTCAAGGCCCTCGTCTGCGAGCTCGACAGCGCAAACTCCATGGGAGGTGCGCAGCTAGGGGACGTTGATCTTCCTTGGTATGTTACGGCGGAAACAACGTTTGATGCCGGCGGTTATACCTATGGCTTTGACGAGCGCGGTGCGGATGGGGACCGCTATGTGGTGATTGCATCGGCCTCGGGTGATGCCAAGGGCGGCGCGCGTTGGCTTGATAGCGCTCAAATGGTAGAGGCATCGTCTGTCGTGTTGCGGGATGAGCAGGGGCCCTTGACCTCTCTGGCCTCCTTTTTAGGCGGCATCGACTACCGCCCGTTTTGGGTGTCTATCAAAACGAGCGGCCTTGCCCTGCTGATCTCCTTTGCGCTGGGCTTGTTTGCCGCGTGGAAGACTATGGGTACCTCGAGTCGCATCAAGGGCCTGCTCGATTCGGTCTTTACGATTCCTATGGTGCTGCCGCCCACAGTCTGCGGCTTTCTGCTCCTCATGCTGTTTGGCCGCTCGACCGGGGTGGGCCAGTGGCTGATCGCGCGCGGCATCTCGATCGTCTTTACCTGGCCCGCGGCGGTTATTTCGGCCGTCGTTGTGTCGTTTCCGCTGGTCTACCGCACAGCGCTCGGAGCCTTCGAGAGCCTCGACACGCAGATGCTCGACGCCGCACGAACCCTGGGATGGTCCGAGCTTCGCATCTTCACCAAGCTTATGATGCCGCTCGGCTGGCCCTCAATCGCGGCGGGCACGGTGCTCGCCTTCGCTCGCGCGATGGGCGAGTTTGGCTGCACGCTGTTCTTTGCGGGCAACTACGCCGGCATTACGCAGACCATTCCCATTGCGATTTACTTTGAGTGGATGGGCGGCAATACGTCGGTGGCTCTCTTTTGGGTCGTGGTCGTAATAGCGTTCAGCTTCCTGGTCATCCTATTCATCAACATGTACACGGCGCATTCTCAAAAGTATCGCGAGCGGGGCTTTTCCCGTGCGGAGCGCAAGCAGGCCAAAGAGCTCGCCGGACAGGGCGATTCGCTTGACCCGGTGGGCGGTGATGCCTTGCGTATCGATCGCGAGGCGCTGGCCGAGCTTATGCGCGATGGCGCGGTCGCAAAGGGAGGTCGATAAGCCATGTCGCTCGTTCTGGATATCAAAAAGCGCTATCCGGGCTTTACCCTCGACATTCAGCTCGATGCCGGCGAGGAGCGTGTGGCGCTGCTGGGCGCCTCGGGTTGCGGCAAGAGCTGCACGTTGCGCTGCATTGCCGGCGTGGAGACACCCGACGAGGGCAAGATCGTCGTCAACGGCGTGACCTTTTTTGACTCGGCGGCGGGTATCAACCTGTCGCCCCAGGAGCGAAAATGCGCCCTACTGTTCCAAAACTATCAGCTGTTTCCCAACATGACGGTGGCCGATAACGTTTGCGCCGGTGTTAAGGATGCGGGTGACGCCGCCGCGCGCAAAAAGCTCGCCGAGCGTTATCTGGGCATTTTCGGTCTGGCCGATTTTGTCGACCGCTACCCCGTGCGCCTCTCGGGCGGTCAGCAGCAACGCGTGGCGCTTGCGCGCATGGTGGCGGCGCATCCGGGCATCTTTATGTTCGATGAGCCCATGAGCGCGCTCGACGCGTATCTCAAGAGCGCGCTCGAACAGAACATGCTCGACCTGTTCGATGTGTGCAACCGTACCGTGCTCTACGTGAGCCACGACATCGACGAAGCGTGCCGCCTGTGCCGGCGCATTTGTGTGATGCACGACGGGCATATGGAGGAGATCGGCTCCGTCGAGGACGTGGTCCGCCGGCCGCAAACCTTGGCTGCGCTGCGCCTGACGGGCTGCAAGAATACGAGCCGCGCGCGCAAGATCGGCGACGAAGAAGTTGAGGCCCTCGACTGGGGCATGACCTTCAACGTGGGCCGTGAGGTTCCCGATAACGTGGCGTACCTGGGTATTCGTGCGAGCTACTTCCATGTGGACAACCGTGCTGAGCGGGGTCGCAACAGCTACGACCTGCATGTGGCCCGCGTGAGCGATTCACGTTTTGAGCGCCTGGTGCTGCTGGACGTGCCGCGCGCCGACGCGCCGACGCGCCTGCAGTGGAAGGTCAACAAAGTGCGCATGCCTGTCGACGAGCTGCCGCAAGCAGGCGAGACGCTGCGCATGCATTTTGATGCCAGCAGGATCCATTTGGTTTGTCGATAGCGCCGGGTAATGCCGTCGGGGAATATAAGCCTCGGCGGCTTTGTTTTTGCCGTTCGCCGAATGAGGAATGACAAACTCTTATCAATCAAGATAATTATTTATTAAACGAAGGCACACGACGCTGTCGTACGAATGTCAACGGTGTTCGCATGGTCGATGACCGTTGGTATAGTTGACCTCAACTTGTAAAGGAAGGTGCGCACATGCCGCAGACGACATACATTCGCCGCGTTGCCGCGCGTGCCCTATATATGGCTCGGAGCCGCATATGAGCAGGTATGTTCACGGCTCCGGGAGAGACGACGCACAACTAAATAATCGACCGCAAAGCAGGTTCCCTAAAATTCCGGGTTTGAGCACGGTCGGGCAATCGCCGTCCGTCGTGCATCGATACCGCTGTTATCCGTTTTTGGTTCGAGAGGGGAACCGTTATGGCTGAAGAAATTGATTTCCATCCGATGTGGGAGAGCCTCGGCATGAATCTTGCCGACCACGACATGCTGCTGGGCGCCGTGGGCCAGATGTACGGCGATATGTTCCTGACGCAGAACAATCGCCCCAAGTCCACGTCCTACCTGGATTTTGTCGCCACCAACATCCACAGCGGCCGTATTAAGGAGATGCTCGACAAGAAGGAGGCCGGCGAGGCCACCAAGATCGTGGGCAGCTTCTGCGTCTACGTGCCCGAGGAGATTGTGCTCGCCTGCGACGGTATCCCCGTGGGTCTGTGCTCGGGTGCCGATTGGGCGACCGACAAGGTCGAGGAGCACTTGCCGCGCAACACTTGTCCGCTCATCAAGAGCTTTGCCGGCTTTAAGCTGGGCGAGGTCTGCCCCTACATTGAGTCGAGTGACTTGGTGGTAGGCGAGAACACCTGCGATGGCAAGAAGAAGGCCTACGAGTTCTTTGCCACGCAAAAGAACATGTACGTCATGGATATTCCCAACGTACACGACGAGTCGACGCTCGTGACCTGGAAGGCCGAGGTCAAGAAGCTCGCAGCCAAGATCGAGGAAGAGTGTGGCGTCAAGATTACGCCTGAGCGTCTGAAGGCCGCCATCCGCGCCGTCAATGAGAAGCGTCGCGCCCTGCAGCGCCTCGCTGCCACGCGCGCTGCCGACCCAGCGCCCATCAGCGGTCTCGACAGTCTGCTGACCGTTCAGGCCGCCTTTATGGACGACACGCCGCGTCTGACCGGGGCCATCAACGATATGGCGGCTGAGTGCGAGCAGCGTGTCGAGGCCGGCGAGGGCGTGGCGCCCAAGGGGACCAAGCGCATCCTGTACACCGGCACGCCCATGGCCGTGCCCAACTGGAAGCTGTTCAACCTCATCGAGAAGGCCGGCGGCGTTGTGGTAGGCGAGGAGTCCTGCACGGGTTCGCGCTATTACAAGGACCTGGTCGACGAGTCCGGTGAGACGGTTGACAAGATGCTCGATGCCATCGCCGAGCGCTACTTTAAGATCAACTGCGCCGTCTTTACGCCCAACGACCAGCGTATGAAGGACATTGTCCAGATGGCCAAGGACCTGCACGCCGACGGCATCGTCGACGTGGCCCTGCAGTTCTGCACGCTCTACGAGATGGAGTCGTTTGCCGTGGAGAAGGCCGCCGAGGAAGCCGGCATTCCGTTTATGCACATCACGACCGACTACGCCGGTGAGGATGCAGGCCAACTGCAAACCAGGATCGAGGCCTTCTTGGAAACCATTTAGGGCTATCCGTCCCGGCGGCTTCCCTAGGCACCCGATCTTGCCGTTCAAACCGTCGCTTGCGTGCCAAAGTACGCGGCGCGCCTCTTTCACGGCAACCTCGGGCACCTGGGAAAGCCGTTTCCTTGGTTGGTTAAAAGGTTTAGGAGTTATATGTCGGAAAATATTGAGCAGTCGTTGCCCAGCACGTTTGAGGAGTTCAACGAGCAACGCAAGGCGGCGTTCATTCGCGTCAAGGATTATAAACAGGCGGGTAATCGTCTGGTCGGCTTTTTGTGCAGCTATACGCCGCTCGAGATTATCGATGCCGCGGGGGCTGCGAGCGTGGCTCTGTGCGGTACGTCCGATGAGGTGATTCCCGAGGCCGAGAAGGTGCTGCCGGCAAATCTGTGTCCGCTCATCAAATCGACGTACGGCTTTGCCTACTCGCAAAAGTGCCCGTTTACGTACTTTAGCGACATGATCATCGGCGAGACCACCTGCGACGGCAAAAAGAAAATGTACGAGTTGCTCAACGAGCTCAAGCGCACGCACATCCTGCATCTTCCGCAGGGCCGCGATCGCGCTTATGAGCGTGAGGGCTGGTACGAGGAGTGCCGCCTGCTCAAGGAGGAGCTCGAGAACTTCTACGGCATCACGATCACCGACGATGACCTGCGCGCCGCCGTGCGTCGTCGCAACCGCCTGCGTGCCGCCCAGCTCGAGATGTTTGCGTTGCAGGCCAACCAGCCGGCGGCCATGAGCGGCGTCGACCTGATGAGCACCATGTTTGCCGGTACGTTCAGCTTTGATATCGTGGCCTATACGGAGCAGCTGGAGCAAAAGGTCGCCAAGCTGCGCGAGGCCTACGAGGCCGGCGAGCGCCCGGTTGCGGCGGATGCCAAGCGCATTCTGATCACCGGCTGCCCGGTGGGAGGCGTGATCAACAAGATAGGCCGTACTATCGAGTCCAACGGCGGTGTGGTCGCGTGCATGGACGACTGCTCGGGCGAGCGCACGGCCGCCATGATGATCGACCCGGAGGCTCCCGATATCCTGCGCGCCATCGCCGACCGCTACCTTGACATCAACTGCTCGGTCATGACGCCCAACGACGGTCGTATGGAAAACACGCTGGCCATGTGCGAGAAGTATCATGTCGATGGCGTGGTGGAGAGCGTGCTGCAGGCCTGCCACACCTTTAACGTGGAGAGTGCGCGCATGCAGGAGGCTGTCGAGGGTGCGGGTATTCCGTATATGAAGATCGAGACCGACTACAGCAACGGTGACATGGGCCAGATTGAGACGCGTATCGCCGCCTTTATCGAAACCCTCTGACGTCTGAGGCACCCGACCTTCCGGCTCCAACCCTCCTCGCGTACCTTGAGTACGCTTCGTCGGGCTTGTCGCTCGGAATCTCGGGCACCTCAGACGCCAGAGGGCCGTTGTTGCAGCAGTGTCTGATCGTTTGATTTTCTTGCTGATTAGGAGAGAGCCATGATAGGGATCGGGATTGATATCGGGTCTACGGCGGCTAAGGCTGCTGTGGTCGACGGGGAGGGTTCATTGGCGTGGACGTGCGTGCAGCCAACCGGGTTCTCCTCGGTCGATGCTTCCGAGCGGCTGCGCGAGGCACTGGCAGCGGCCGGCTATGGCGTGACAGCCGACGACGTGCGCGTGATCGCGACCGGCTACGGTCGTGTCGCCGTGCCCTATGCGCACAAGGTCGTGACCGAGATCACCTGCCACGGTACCGGTGCCGTGCGTCTGTTTGGTGACCATGGCACCGTGATCGATGTGGGCGGCCAGGATACCAAGGTCATTCAGCTTAAAAGTGGCCGCGTGGCCAAGTTTGCCATGAACGACAAGTGCGCCGCCGGCACGGGGCGCTTTTTGGAGATCATGGCCGACCGCCTGGGCATTTCCCAGCAGCAGATGGCCGACCTGGCGCGTTCCGGCGAGCCTACCAAGATCAGCAGCATGTGCACGGTGTTTGCCGAAAGCGAGGTCATCAGCCTGATCGGTCGCGGTGAGCCGCGCGAGAACATCGCCCGTGGTGTGATCGACAGCGTGGTCTCGCGCGTGGCGACCATGGCCGGGCAGGCGGCGGGTGCTCCGTACTACCTGACGGGAGGCCTGTGCGAGAACGCCTACGTTGTGGAGCGGTTGGGCGAGCTACTGGGGTCGCCGGTGACCACCTCGCCCCAGGCTCGCTTTGCCGGTGCCATCGGCGCGGCGATTCGCGCACAGGCGCTCAATTAATGCATCCGCCTTGGGCTCGCATTCATGCGTATACTGAGAGAAAATGATTGACCGATGAGGGGAGGTATCGATGCCTGACGATCAGATTAAGCTCACGTCTATGACTGCCGCGAGCGGTTGAGCCGCTAAGTTGGCTCCTGGAGCCCTCGCCCAGGTCCTGGGCGACTTACCCAATGTGCATAACGACAACCTGCTCGTGGGGTTCGATACCTCCGACGATGCGAGCGTCTTCCGCGTAGGGGAGAACCTGGGGCTCGTGCAGTCCATCGACTTCTTCCCGCCGATGGTCGACGACCCGTTCCTGTTTGGCCAGATCGCCGCGGCCAACTCGCTGTCGGACATCTACGCCATGGGCGGGCGGCCGAGCCATGCCATGAACTTGCTGTGCATCCCGAGCTGCCTGGGCGTTGAGGTTGCCGGCAAGATTTTGGCAGGCGGTGCCGATAAGTGCGTCGAGGCCGGTTGCTCTATCGCGGGCGGCCATACCATCAACGACGACGAGCCCAAGTACGGCCTGTCCGTGAGCGGCTTTGTCTCGCTCGACCGCATGCTCGCCAACAGCGGCGCGCGCGCTGGCGATGTCCTGTTGCTGACCAAGGCGATCGGCTCTGGCATCATCACCACGGCCATTAAGGGCGAGCTCATCGAGCAGGACGAGGCCGCAGCCATGTTTGACTCGATGCGCACCCTCAACGAGGCGCCGATTCGTCTGGCCGAGGGACTTGAGCTTCACGGCTGCACCGATGTCACGGGCTTTGGCCTGATCGGGCACGCGTGCGAGATGGCCGAGGGCTCGGGCGTGCAGGTTGAGCTTGCGTCGGGGGCGGTGCCGCTCTTTGATCAGGTGCTCGACATGGCACGTCTGGGCATTATCCCAGCGGGCTCCTACCGCAACCAGGACTTTTTTGGCCCGCGTGTGGCTGCCGACGAGGACCTGGAGCCGGGCATGCTCGACGCGCTGTACGATCCGCAGACGTCTGGTGGCCTGCTTATCGCGGCGCCCGCGGCGGATGTGGATGAGCTTGCGCGTCGCCTGGATGCCGAGGGGTGCATCGCCGCCGTTATCGGGCGCGTGTGCGAGGCGATGCCGAGCGGTCCTGCTGTTCGCGTTGTGCATTAAAGAAAACCGTTTATGCGACCGCCTACTGTTCTGGGCGGTCCCTTTTGAAAGGATGTAGCTATGTCTATCAAGATTGAAGTCAATGCCATGGGCGATGCCTGCCCGCTGCCCGTCGTCAAGACGCTTAAGGCACTCAAACAGCTTGATGGCGAGGGTGCCGTGGTGACCTCGGTCGACAACGAGACCGCCGTCAAGAACATCTCCAAGATGGCGCAGGAGAAGGGCTGCACGGCTTCGGTCGAGAAGATCTCGAACGCCGAGTGGCACGTGAGTGTCGCGACCGCCGGTGCCGTGGCCGTTGCGGACCCCGAGCAGGACGGTGCCGCTTTCTGCGACGCCAGCGCCGGCAAGGGCAAGCTCGTCATTTCCGTCTACACCGACTGCATGGGCCGTGGCGACGACGTGCTGGGCCACAAGCTCATGAAGGCCTTCATCTTTGCCGTGACGCAGCAGGAGGAGCTGCCCGCGACTATGCTGTTCTACAACGGCGGTGCCAAGCTGACCGTCGAGGGATCTCCAGTGCTCGACGACCTGAAGGGCCTGGCCGAGCAGGGTGTCGAGATTCTCACCTGCGGTACCTGTCTCGACCACTATGGCATTAAAGACCAGCTTGCGGTGGGCGAGGTCACCAACATGTATGTGATCGTGGAGAAGATGGAGCAGGCCGTGCGCGTCGTGCGCCCGTAGCGTATTGGTTGGAGTTGCCATGAGGGAGAAGCGCCCGGCGCTTGTCATCACGTTTCCCACCACGGCGGCCGCCATGGGTTGCGAGTCCCTGTGCATCGAGCGCGGCCTTCCCGGGCGAACGATTCCCGTGCCCGGGGAGGTCGCTGCCGGCTGCGGTCTGGCGTGGAAGGCGTTGCCTGCCGATGAGGAGCTGCTGCGCAGCGAACTTGCCGCGGCGGGCGTTCCCACCGAGGGCTATACCGTGATTGATATGTGGGAGGTCGTGCGATGATCTACCTGGATAACGCGGCGACGACCATGCACAAGCCGCAGGCGGTCATCGATGCCGTGACGCAGGCGATGTGCTCGCTCGGCAATGCCGGGCGCGGCGCCACGTCGGGTGCCCTCGACGCGGCGCGTGCCATCCACGGCTGTCGCGCCAAGCTTGCGCGCTTGCTGGGCTGCCCGCGTGCTGACCATGTTTGTTTTACGCCCAACTCCACCACGGCGCTCAACACCGTCATCAATGGCGTGGTGCGCCCCGGCGACCGCGTGGTCACAACGGTGCTCGAGCACAACTCCGTGCTGCGTCCGCTCAACCGCCTGGCGGCAGAGCAGGGCGTGACCGTTGAGCACGCGGGCTGCGACGCGAACGGCGTGCTCGACTACGATGAGCTCGAGCGGTTGGTCACGCCGGGCACGCGTGCTGTGGTGGTGACGCACGCCTCCAATGTGACCGGCAACGCGGTCGACATTGCACGCGTGGCCGCTATGGCCCATGCTGCCGGTGCGCTGGTGATCGTCGATGCCTCGCAGTCTGCCGGCACGGCGCATATCGATATGCGGGCCATGGGGCTCGACGTGGTGTGCTTTACCGGCCACAAGGGGCTCATGGGACCTCAAGGCACGGGTGGCCTGGCCGTGGCGGAGGGCATTGACGTGGCTCCTTGGGCCATGGGCGGCACGGGCGTGCACAGCTTCGATGCGCTGCAGCCGCGGGAGTGGCCCACGCGCCTTGAGGCGGGCACGCTCAACGGTCACGGTATCGCCGGCCTTTCTGCCGGCCTCGACTTTATCGAGGCCCAGGGTGGGGTCGAGGCGATTGCTTCCCACGAGCGTGCGCTCGCTGATCGCTTCCTTGCCGGTGTACGCGAGATTCCAGGGATTAAGCTCTACGGTGCGTTTGACCTGCCCACACGCTCGGCGATCGTCTCGCTCAACGTGGGCGATATCGATTCTGCCGAGATTTCGGATGCGCTCATGCAAGGGTGGGGGATTGCGACGCGCCCCGGTGCTCACTGCGCTCCGCTCATGCACCGCGCGTTGGGGACCGAGCGCCAGGGTGTCGTTCGCTTCTCGTTTGGGTATTTCAACACGGACGAGGAAGTTGACGCCGCGATTGAAGCTTTGCGCGATTTAGCTTACTAAAGCGTATATACTTGCGGGATGGGCCTTTTGCCCGTCCCGTTTTTGTTTCGACCCGAAAGGTGGTCCCATGGCCTCATCCGCGCCGCGCGGCCTGCGCTCCGACCATGTCGTTACCGTCGGTATCGCCCTGTTCTCGATGCTCTTTGGCGCCGGCAACCTCATTATTCCGCCGCTGCTGGCGCTGCAGGCAGGTTCTGCCACGCCGGTCGCCATGCTTGGCTTTCTCATCGCCGCCATCGGCTTGCCCGTTATGGGCTTTATCGCCGTGGCACTTGCCGGAACGGCGCGCGAGCTTGCCGGCCGCGTGCACCCCAAATTTGGCGAGTTCTTTGTCGCGGCGGTGTATCTGGCTATCGGCCCGTGCCTGGCCATTCCGCGCACGAGCTCCACGGCCTTCGAGATGCTGGTGCCGCTGCTGCCCGAGGGCGTCTCGCTCGCCACGGCTCGCCTGGTGTTTGCCGTCGGGTTCTTTATCGTCGCATTTGCGCTCACGCTGCGTCCCGGCGTCATCACGCGCGTACTCGGCCGCATTACGGGCCCCGCGCTCATCGCCCTTATCGTATTGGTCGTGGGCGCTGCCGTGGTCTCGCCGCTGGGTCCCGCTGCCGCGCCACAGGCTCCCTATAATGCCGGTGCTGCCGTGCAGGGCTTTTTGACCGGCTATCAGACCATGGACCTGCTCGCGTCGCTCGCCTTTGGCATCATCATCGCCGAGACCATTCATGAGCTGGGTGTTACCGATGACAAGCGTGTGGCCTTCGAGATTTCGCGCTCTGGTGTTATCGCCGGCGTGCTCATGGTCATCATCTACTGCGGCTTGGGCCTTGCCGGTATGCAGCTCGGCACCGTGATGCCCGACGCTACCAACGGCGCCGCTATCCTTGCGCGTTCGGCCTCTATGCATTTTGGTCTTGCCGGCACGGTCGTGGTCTTTGCGATCTTTTTCCTCGCCTGCATGAACGTGTGCATCGGCCTTATCAGCTGCTGCTCGCGTTACTTCTGCGAGACGTATGTGGTCGAAGGGGGAGCGGAGGCTTCCGAGGAGGCCATGCGCCGTCCTTTTGCGGTTCTCGCCTTTGTGTTCGCCGCATTTTCGTGCGTGCTTTCCAACGTGGGCCTCGACGTGATCCTTATGTTCTCGGTGCCCATGCTCAACGCCTTGTATCCCGTTGCCATTGTGCTGGTGCTGATGGGCCTGGTGCACGGCTTTTGCGACGCACATCCGCAGGTTTGGGTCTGGGTCGGCGGCGTTGTCGCGGTGCAGAGCGTAATCACTTCGGTCCGCGATGCGTTCTTTGCGGGCGCGTGGCTACCGTTCGATGCGTTGCCGCTGGCAGATATCGGCGCTGCGTGGGCACCGGTTGCCGTGGTTGCCTTTGTGATCGGTCTGCTCCATAGCCGGTTTGTCGCACATTCGAGGAGCTAGGGTATCGTCGCTTGCACAGGCGGGGAGTCTCACCTATAATTTCCTTCGCTTTGGGACACGCAAGGTTTAGACCTTAGCTGCTCAACACCTTCGGGACGTGGCGCAGTTTGGTAGCGCGCCTGCTTTGGGAGCAGGATGTCGCAGGTTCAAATCCTGTCGTCCCGACCATATCTTGCGGGCGTAGTTCAATGGTAGAACCCCAGCCTTCCAAGCTGATGACGCGGGTTCGATTCCCGTCGCCCGCTCCACAAGATTGGTTAACGGCTTTGATTCTTTTTGGGATCAAGGCCGTTTTTGTGAGAGTACCGGGTGACGAACCCGTCGCTCCAAGTAATTTGCAGGTCAGAGGTACGTTTACTTCTGGCCTGTTTTGTTTTGACCATCCGGCGCGGGACATGTGCTTTGGCAATGCTTGTCCCACAACGTAAGAAAGAAGTGATCGACATGGCAGATTCCAAGGCAGAATATTCCACCCCCGATTGCCTGGCGCCCGCCGCGATCGAGGCCAAGACCGAGGCTGCCGGTGTTACCAAGGCCAATCTACCGACCTCGAAGGCCTTTATGCTTGCCATGTTCGCCGGCGCGTTCATCGCCTTTGGCGGCCTGTTCTTCACGGTCTTTTTGAGCGATCCCACGCTTGGCTGGGGCGCCCAGCGCTTTGTGGGTGGCCTTGCTTTTTGCCTGGGTCTGGTGCTCGTGCTCATTTGCGGCGCGGAGCTGTTTACCGGCAACTCGCTTATGGTCTGCGCGCTCAAGAGCAAAAAGATCACGCTCGCCCAGATGCTCAAGGCTTGGGTCGCTGTGTGGATCGGCAACTTTGCCGGCGCGCTGTTCGTCGTCTTTTTGGTTTACATGGCAGCTATTTACAAGCTCAACGGCGAGGCCGTCGCCAACACCATGGTGAGCGTCGCCGCCGGTAAGGTTTCGATTGACGCCGTCACCATCTTCTTCCGCGGCATTCTGTGCAACATCTTTGTGTGCCTGGCTGTATGGATCGGTACCGCTGGCAGGACCGTGATCGACAAGGTCGTGGGCATTCTGCTGCCCATTGCCGCGTTTGTGGCCTGCGGTTTTGAGCACTGCGTTGCCAACATGTACTTTTTGCCCATGGGTATTTTGATGCACTCCTGCGGCTATGGAGTTGATGTCGCCGGCGCCGACGCCCTCAACGCGGCGGGCCTGGCGCTCAATCTTTCCGTCGCCACGCTCGGCAATATCGTGGGCGGCGCCCTGATCGTTGCGCTGGGCTACTGGTTTATCTACGCCAACAGGGAGGCCTAAAGGCCCCATGGCATAACCGACCAAAGAGGGACAGGTTTATTTTGGCGGGTTTGGACGAGGCGCTGCGCCGTCTTGCCATGAGCTGCCATAATGGACCTGTCCCTTTTGCATGCGCGTCGCCATTTGGTGGCCGACGATGATCGTGGGGGACCTGCTTTTTATTGAATATGTCGAAAGGCTTTCCATGAGCGACTGCGAATCCATGCCCGCCGAGGTGCGCGACCGCCTGCGCTCCATTCCCGCTGTCCACGAGCTGCTGGCGGAGTGGCCGGTCATGAAGGCTGCCGGCGATGCGGGCGATACGATCGTGCGCGAGGCGATCGATGTTGAGCTCGATGCCGAGCGCGCGGCGATTCGCTCCGGCGTCCCCGCGAGGAACAAGCGCGAGCTCGCCTTGGCCATTGAGCGGCGGTGCCACCGTCTGTCGCTGCCGACCCTGCGTCCCGCCGTCAACGCGACAGGCGTTGTGATTCACACCAATCTGGGCCGTGCTCCGCTCGCTCCCGCAGCGGTGCAGGCGGTGACCGACGTCGCCCGCAGCTACAGCACGCTCGAGTACGACGTCGCGACCTGTGCTCGCGGGGGCCGCAAGGAGCATGCCGCGCGCCTGCTGCGCACACTCACGGGGGCGCAGGACGCCTTGGTTGTCAACAATAACGCCGCGGCGGTGCTGTTGGTGCTTGCCGCGCATGCATGCGGCAAAGAGGTAATCGTGAGCCGCGGCGAGCTTGTCGAGGTGGGAGGCAGTTTCCGTATCCCCGACATCATGGCGGCTTCGGGTGCCAAGCTTGTCGAGGTGGGCTCCACCAACCGCACGCATCTGGACGATTATCAAAGCGCCATTACGCCCAACACGGCGATGATCCTGAAAGTTCATCCTTCCAACTACCGTATCGAGGGCTTCCACGAGGAGGTTTCCGCGGCGGAGCTTTCTGCACTGGCGCACGAGCACGGGCTTTTGCTTTACGAGGACCAAGGCTCGGGCGCTTTGCTGGCAGACAGGGTGCTTGCCGATGCGGGGGAGAAGCCCACGTCCGCTTCGCTTTGCGCTGGCGTCGACGTTGTCTCGTGTTCGGGCGACAAGTTGCTTGGTGCTTCGCAGGCGGGCATTATCCTCGGCAGTACCCAGGTTATCGCTGCCTGCGCCTCTCATCCGCTTATGCGCGCGCTTCGCCCCGGCAAGCTCACGCTCGCGGCGCTCGAGGCTACCCTGCGTCTGTATGTGACCGGTCCCGATACAGCGCATCGGGAGATCCCGGTGCTCAACATGCTTTCCGGCGCGCCGGCTCCGCTCGAGCGTCAGGCCAAGCGCCTGCATGACCGCATGCTGCGCAAGCTTCGTGACTCTCAGTGCGAGGAGGCGGTGGAGCTGCAGGTTGTCGAAGGCGCTTCTGCCCCGGGCGGTGGCTCGCTGCCGACCGTCGAGCTCCCAACCTTTTGCGTTGCCGTCTGCCCCGTCGATGGGCGCCTGTCCGTCGATGGCCTGAAGCGCGCTATGGTTCAGGAGCCCGATACGCCGGTTGTGACGCGCGTACAGCACGACCAGGTGCTGTTTGACGTTCGCACGCTTGTGCACGATACCGACCTTGATTTGTGTGCGTCTGCGTTGGCCGACGCCGTGCGGGCGGGTTTGCGCCGATGACTGCGCGCGAGCTTGTCGAATGTCCCGTTGTCGTTGGAACGGCGGGGCACGTCGACCACGGAAAGTCAGCCCTTATCGAGGCGCTGACCGGAAAAAATCCCGACCGTCTGGAGGTCGAGCGGCGCCGCGGTATGACCACGGAGCTCGGTTTTGGCGAGCTGGTGCTGCCGAGCGGCAAGCTTGTCGGCCTGGTCGATGTACCCGGTCATGCGCACTACCTACGCGCCATGGTGCAGGGTGCTACCGGCGTGGATGTTGCGTTGCTGGTGGTTTCTGCCGTTGAGGGCGTGATGCCGCAGACCCGCGAGCATGTTCGCGTACTGGAGCTGTTGGGTGTGACGCACATGGTCGTTGCGCTTACGATGCGCGATCTGGCCGATGACGAGACGGCGGAGCTCGCCGAGCTCGACTTGATGGATTTCCTCGGCGATACCGTCTTTGCCAATGCGCCCGTGGTGCCCGTTTCCTCTCGCACGGGTGCGGGTATCGAGGACGTTCGCCTTGCCCTCGATACCGCTATCGACTCTTTCCTGGCCGATGCCGCATCCCGCCCGGTGCGCCCCTGTCTGGCCCCGCGCCTGCCCATCGACCGCTGCTTCACCATCAAGGGATCCGGGACGGTCGTCACGGGCACGCTTCACGATGCCCCCGTGGCGGTGTGCGATGAGCTCGTTTCGAGTCCCGCGGGCGTGCGCTGCCGCGTTCGCGCGATTCAGGTGCATGGCGATACTCCTCGGGCGTTGCCCGGACAGCGCGTGGCGCTCAACATCGTGGGCGACGGCGCGGGCGACCTTCCGCGCGGCGAGGTCCTCTGCGGGTCTGGTGCCGAGGGCTCGACGCTCAGGCTTATCGCGCGCTTCACCTATCTGGGGCGCGAGGGCGCCAAGCCCGTGCCCTTCGAGTCCGGCACGCGCGTCCACGTGATGGTGGGCACGGCAGAGGTCCTCGGCCGTATCATGCTCATGGAGGGCGCGGGGCCGATTGCCCCGGGCGAGACGCGTACCGTGCAAATCCGCCTGAAGGAGCGCCTTCCCGTGCGCTCGGGCGACGGTCTCATCGTGCTTGCGTTCTCCCCGGTGGTACTTATCGGCGGCGGTTGCGTTCTTCTTTCGCGGTGCCGCCGCTCGCGCGACCTCTCCGCGGAAGAGGTCTCGCTGCTCAGGGCTCTGGATGCCGGCGACCGCGCCGCCGCCATTGCCGCATGGCTGGGGCTGCAGCGCCTGCCCGTGCCGCCGGCCGTTGCCGCCCGTGCGCTCGACCTTTCCGGTGTCGAAGTCGCGAGGCTCCTGCACGCCGCGGTGGCGTCGGGCGATGCGGTCGCCCTCCATCCGGAGCGCTCGACCGAGGAGCTCTATGCCGCCCCCGCTGTGCTCGATGCCGCCCTTGCCGCCCTCGCCGACACGCTTGTCGCCATGCATAAGGCCGCGCCCAAGCAAACGGGCTTCACCCCGGGCGAGGTTGCGCATGTCGCCTGGCCGAAAGCGGGCGAAGACGTCGCGTCTGCGCTCATCCTCGAGGGCTGTGCGCGCGGCATCTGCGCCCAGGAGGGGTCTGAGGTCTACGACCCACATTCCGCCGCTGCGGCGATACGTGTGGTGCGCGAGGCAGGCCGGCGCATCGCGGCCCTGCTGGACGAGGCGGGCCTCGATGCACCGACGCTTCCCGAGGTGGGGCAGCAGTTGCAACTCGATCGCGACACCATGACGCGTGCCCTGCGCGAGCTTTCGCTCAACCGCTCGATCGTTAAGGTCGAGCGCGACGTTGCCTTGTCCGCCGCCGCCGAGGCTCAGGCGCGCGAGGTCGTTGCGGCGGCTATCGAGGCTGCCGGCGGCGCTGTCACCACGAGTGTGCTGCGCGAGGCCCTGGGCGTGTCGCGCAAGCGAGCCATTAGCATCTTGGAGCACCTGGATGCGGTGCGTTTTACGACGCTCGACAAAGGAGCCGGCGGCCTAAGATCGCTTCGTTAGGGGCTGCCGTATCGCTGTTCGCCACGACGCCCTGCTAGTTTGGTAAAATACCGCCACGTTTGGGAGCGGATGGGCTCCGGTGGGCCCCGCGGTCCTCAAAACCGTTGTGAGGCGTGCAAAACGTCTTGGATGTGTTCGATTCACATACGTTCCCGCCAACGCATCTCGCCAAAACCACCACATTGGGGACAGGCACCTTTGTGGTGGTTTCGAAACGTGCGGGAAACAGCTTCGAAACACGCGATTTGCTCGTCAGGCGGTCAAAAAGCTATCTACCTGCATCGTAATCAAAATGAAACATCCGCTCGTTGCCTTATTCGTAACTTTGTAGCAACAGTGCGATATTATCCATACTCGATAAAGCTCACGGCGCATGGGGCGCCGCGAACGACACCTTTCTTTTCCATCAATTGGAGGAAGCATGAGCTACACGCAGAAAGTTCTCGACGAGCTCAAGGCCCGCTATCCCGAGCAGCCTGAGTTCATCCAGGCCGCGACCGAGATCCTCGGCACCATCCAGCCGGCGCTCGACGCCCACCCCGAGTACGAGGAGGCCGCCCTACTGGAGCGCCTTGTCGAGCCCGAGCGCATCGTCATGTTCCGTGTTCCCTGGGTCGACGACCAGGGCAAGGTCCAGGTCAACCGCGGTTACCGCGTCGAGTTCAACTCTGCCATTGGACCCTACAAGGGCGGCCTGCGCTTTAACCCGACGGTCACCCTGGGCATGCTCAAGTTCCTGGGCCTGGAGCAGATCCTCAAGAACAGCCTGACCACCCTTCCCATGGGCGGCGGCAAGGGCGGTTCCGACTTTGACCCCAAGGGCAAGTCCAACAACGAGATCATGCACTTCTGCCAGTCCTTCATGACCGAGCTCTATCGTCACATCGGCCCCAACACCGACGTTCCCGCCGGCGACCTGGGCGTTGGCGGCCGCGAGGTTGCCTACATGTTCGGTCAGTACAAGCGCCTGACCAACGAGTGGACCGGCGTCCTCACCGGCAAGGGCCTCTCCTTTGGCGGCTCGCTCGCCCGCACCGAGGCCACTGGCTACGGCCTGGTCTACTTTGTGGACGAGTACCTCAAGAGCCGCGGCGACTCCTTCGAGGGCAAGAACGTCGTCGTTCACGGCTCCGGTAACGTTGCCATCTACGCCGTCCAGAAGGTTTCCCAGCTCGGCGGCAAGGTGCTGGCCTGCTCCGATACCCACGGCTGGGTCGAGGATCCCGACGGCATCGACTACTCCGTGCTCGAGCACGTCTACAACCAGAAGCGCTCTGGCCACGACAAGGGCGTCACGCTCGCCATGTACGTTGACGAGAAGCCCGGTGCCGTGTGGCACGAGGGCGACGGCCGCGGCGT
Organism: Collinsella sp. AF25-2LB; assembly: GCF_003458415.1. GTDB lineage: Bacteria > Actinomycetota > Coriobacteriia > Coriobacteriales > Coriobacteriaceae > Collinsella. The sequence continues at coordinate 23,749 of NZ_QRUF01000006.1, read as the reverse complement.
TTGGCAGCTGCCCTGCGACATCGCGCTGCCCTGCGCTCGCGAGAACACGCTGCTGCTCGAGGACGCCCAGGCGCTCGTCGCCAACGGCTGCAAGGTGGTCGGCGAGGGCGCAAACATGCCCACGACCATCGAGGCCACGAACTACTTCCAGGAGAACGGCGTCGCCTTTATGCCCGGCAAGGCTGCCAACGCCGGCGGCGTGCTCGTGTCCGGCCTGGAGATGAGCCAGAACGCCGAGCACCTGTCCTGGACCTTTGAGGAGGTCGACGGCAAGCTCGAGCAGCTCATGCGCGGCATGTTCCACAATGTGGACGACACCGCCAAGGAGTATGGCCAGGAGGGCAACTTTGTCATGGGCGCCAACATCGCCGGCTTCCTGAAGGTCGCCGACGCCATGCTCGCCCAGGGCGTCTGCTAAGCCCAGCTCGACATAGCACCTGATGAGGCTCCCAGCATTTGTGCTGGGAGCCTTTTTCTATGGTGGTGAGGGCCGTGCACCCTCGTTTGGTACACTTAGGGGTACTGGACAAGTAAAGAGATGGGGGAGAACGTGCTCAAGTTCGGTACCTACGTCCGTGTTGGAAACGCGGCCGAAGCCTATGAGCTCTTACAGAAGAACCGCAACAACAAGATTGTGGGCGGCGGCATCTGGATGCGCCTGGGTTCGCGTCGCGTGGCGACGGCGATTGACCTTTCGGCCTGCGGACTCGATCAGATCGAGGAGACCGAGACCGAGTTTCGCATCGGTGCCATGTGCACCCTACGCCAGCTCGAGCGCCATGCCGAGCTCAACGCGCTCGTCAACAATGTCTTTGAGTTTGCCGTCCACGATATCGTGGGCGTGCAGCTGCGCAATACCGCCACGGTGGGCGGCAGCATCTACGGCCGCTTTGGCTTCTCGGACGTGCTTTCGGCTTTTTTGGCACTCGATTCATACGTTAAGCTGACAGGTGCCGGCCGCGTGCCGCTCGCCGAGTTTGTGAACATGGGCTACGTGCGCGACGTGATCGAGCATGTTGTGGTCGTTAAACACGACTACCGCGCAAGCTACGAGGCCGTGCGCAAGGCCGCGACCGACTTCCCCTCGCTGAACGTCACCGCCGCCTGGTGGGACGGCTCCTGGCACGTCACCGTGGGTGCCCGCCCGCTGCGCGCGACCCTGCTGCGGGGCGAGGCATGCGGCCTGGTGAACGAGCAGCCTTCCGAGGACGAGCTGTGCGCCCTTGCCGCATCCGTGCGTACCCTGAGCTACGGCACCAACCTGTGGGGCTCGGCCGACTACCGCCGCCGCATCTCGGCCCCGCTGGCGATTCAGGCCGTGCGCCGCGCCGCCGGCATTGAGCTTTCGGCCGCGCTTGCCCGCGAGCTCGAGGGCGTGCAGATTCCCAAGCACGCCACGGACGAGTATTCCTGCCGCCGCGTGCCCGGCGTCGATTCTAGCGAGGTGCGCTAATGGCTGCCAAACTCATCGATCTTTCTTTTACGCTCAACGGTCGCAAGGTCAAGGTTCAGATTGCCCCTGACACCATGCTCTTTGCGCTGCTGCGCGAGCAGGGCTGCGGGTCGGTACGCTGCGCCTGCGAAACCACCAACTGCGGCCTGTGCACGGTGTGGCTCGACGGCGACCCGGTGCTGAGCTGCTCGGTTCCCGCCGCGCGCGTCGAGGGCCGCTCCGTCACCACGCTCGAGGGCCTCAAGGCCGAGTCCGAGGCGCTCGCCCGCGCGATGGCTGCCGAAGGCGCCGAGCAGTGCGGTTTTTGCGCCCCCGGCCTCATCATGAACGTGCTGGCGCTCGCCCGCGCCGCCAAGGAGGACCCGAGCCTCGTCGCCACGCGCGAGGAGCTGTCGCGCCAGCTCGCCGGCAACCTCTGCCGTTGCAGCGGCTACGAGAGCCAGCTGCGCGCCATTGTCCGCTTCCTCAACGAGTCCGGCGTGCAGGTGGGCTTTGAGATGCCCGAGCTGCCGGTCAACGACACCAGCTGCGACGGTGTCTCGTACAAGCAGATCACCCATAAGCAGCCCAAGAAGGACTCGAAGGCGCTGCTCGAGGGCCGTCCCGTCTACACGGGCGATATGGTGCCCGCCGGCGCCCTGATCGTCAAACTCAAGCGCAGCCCCTATGCCCGCGCCAAGATCCGCTCCATCGATACGTCGCGTGCCCTGAAGGTGCCCGGCGTCGTGGGCGTTTACACTTACGAGGACGTGCCCAAGCGCCGCTTTACCATCGCCGGTCAGAGCTATCCGCAGCCGAGTCCCTACGACCGCCTGATCCTCGAGAACCTCGTGCGCTATCAAAACGAGGAGGTGGCGATTGTTGCCGCCGAAACCGAGGAGGCCGCCGACAAGGCGCTCAAGCTCATCAAGGTCGACTATGAGGTGCTCGAGCCCCTGCTCGACTTTACCCAGGCACTCGATAACGATATCGTGGTCCACCCCGAGGGCGACGTGACCTTTATGTTCCCGCAGGGCGGCGACGTTCCGCGCAACCTGGTGTGCAGCGGCACGAGCGACTTTGGTGACCTTGACGAGGCCTTCGCCCAGAGCGACATCGTCTTTGAGCGCACTTACACCAGCCAGGCCACGCAGACCGCGCCCATGGAGACCTTCCGTGCCTTCGCGACGACTGACGCATTCGGACGCATCTCGGTGACCACCTCTACGCAGGTGCCCTTCCACGTGCGCCGCATGGTCGCGCAGTCGCTCGACATTCCGCAGTCGCAGGTGCAGGTCATTAAGCCGCGCATCGGCGGTGGCTTTGGCTCCAAGCAGACGGGCTGCTGCGAGATCTTCGTTGCGTTTGTGACGCAGCAGACCGGCCGTTCGAGCTACTGCTGCTACACCCGCGAGGAGACCATCACCGCGGGCAACTCGCGCCACCAGATGCAGATGACCGTTAAGCTGGGCGCCATGAACGACGGCACCATCACGGTCATCGACCTGCATACGCTGTCCAACGCCGGCGCGTACGGTGAGCACGCTACCACGACGATCGGTCTCTCAGGCCACAAGAGCCTGCCCATCTACAACCATGTGAAGGCGAGCCGCTTTAGGTGGGATGCCGTCTACACCAACACCAACCGCGGCGGCGCGTATCGCGGCTATGGTGCCACCCAGGGCCAGTTTGCCGTGGAGAGCGCCGTCAACGAGCTCGCCGACATGCTGCACATGGACCCCGCCGACCTGCGCCTTAAGAACATCGTGCGCGAGGGCGAGATCATGCCGCAGTACTACAACGAGAAGCTCAACGCCTGCGCGCTCGACCGCTGTCTGCTGCGCGCGATGGACATGATCGGCTGGCGCGACAAGCCGCTGGCTGTGGACCTGGGCGACCGCGTGCGCGCCCTGGGCTGCGCGCTCACCATGCAGGGCTCGGGCATCTCCAACGTCGACATTGCCGGTATCGACATGCGCCTGGAAGAGGATGGCTTTATTACGATTTCGACCGGCGCCACCGACAACGGCATGGGCGTCGACACGATTCTGGCGCAGATTGCCGCTGAGGAGCTGGGCGTTGAAAGCTCGCTGATCGTGGTGCGCGGCGTGGACACCGACGTGTCTCCGTTCGATGCCGGCTCGTACGCGAGCTCGGGCACGTACGTGACGGGCCTGGCAGCCAAGAACGCCGCGACCGAGCTGCGCGAGAAGATCTGCGCCAAGGCCGCCCAGATGTGGGACGTGGACGCCGCCGCTGTGGTGTTCGATGGCCAGTACGTGCGCCTGTCCGACGAGCGTGCCGCACGCGAGCAGAACCGCTACCTCACGCTGCGCGACTTTGCCAACCTGTGCGTCAAGAACATCGCGGGTGGCGACGCGCTCACCTCGCACTCCTCTGCCTGCCTGCCCGTTTCGCCTCCACCGTTTATGGCCGGCATTGCCGAGGTCGAGGTCGACAAGGCCACCGGCAAGGTGACTGTGGTGGACTATGCGGCGGCCGTTGACTGCGGCACCGTGATCAACGAGGCGCTCGCGCGCGTCCAGGCCGAGGGCGGCATTGCCCAGGGCATTGGCCATGCGCTCTACGAGATTGTTGAGCACGACGACCGCGGCCGCCTGCGCACCGGCAACTTTATGAGCTACAAGCTGCCCACGCGCCTGGATATCGGCAGCATTCGCGTAGCCTTTGAGCCGAGCTACGAGCCGACGGGTCCGTTTGGCGCCAAGTCGATCGGCGAGGTCGTCATCAACACGCCGCTCGCCGCCGTGGCCTCGGCCGTGGCGCACGCCACCGGCCACCAGGTGCGCTCGCTGCCCATCACGTCCGAGAAGGCCCTTCTGGGGGAGTAGCGGGTCAGCGAACAAGTCGTAATTGGCGGGGTGGGGCAACTCGCCCCGCCAATTGCACTCGTGGTGAGGTCGTGAGCCTGTAAAAGGTGTGCGTGCGCTTGCCGCTCGTATCTGCTATCATTCCTAATCTGTGCGCTCATGCGGGCGTGGCGGAATTGGTAGACGCGCCAGATTTAGGTTCTGGTGGGATTCCCGTGAAGGTTCGAGTCCTTTCGCCCGCACCATCGCACCTGCGTCGGCTTCGGCCGTCGCGACTCTTTGTTGCATAAAGGTACCAGCACCTCAGATAAGCTGGGCAGTATGAGGAGGAACGTGTTGAACATCACCGCTTCTGACGTCAAGGACGCCAAGCTCACCGCTACGGTCACCATCCCGGCCGCCGACGTCGACGCCGCGATCAAGAAGGCCTACAAGGACACCGCCAAGAAGTACCGCTTCCCGGGCTTCCGTGCCGGTAAGGCTCCCCGTCCGGTCATCGACTCCGCACTTGGCGCCGAGGCTACCCTCGCTCAGGCCACCAACGACTTGATCGCCGCCAACGAGCCCGCCGTCCTCAACGAGCTGGACATCGTCCCCACCAAGAACGGTGACTACAAGGAGCTCGACCTCGCCAAGGATCACGAGGACTACACCTACACCGTCGAGTTCTCCCTGCGTCCTGCTGCCGAGCTCTCCTCCTTCGACGCTGTCGAGATCGAGATGCCCCCCGCGGAGGTCACCGAGTCCGAGATCAACAACCAGGTCGAGATGCTCCTCAACTACCGTGCCACCTTCGAGGACGTTGAGGGTCGCGCTGTCGAGGCTGACGACTATGTGACCGTCGACCTCAAGGCCGTCGAGAACGCCGACAACTTTGCCGCCGAGGGTCGCATGCTCATCGCCGGTAACGACAGCAACCCCAAGGAGTTCAACGAGGCCCTGATCGGTGCTAACGTTGACGACGTCAAGACCGTCACCTGGACCGACGAGGTCGAGGAGGGCGAGGAGGCCGAGACCCACACCGTCGAGGTCACCGTCAAGGGCATCAAGGTCCGCAACACCCCCGAGCTCACCGACGAGCTTGTCAAGTCCGACTTCGGCTTCGACAGCATCGACGCTATGCGCGACGCCATCAAGATCGAGATCGAGCAGGACAAGGCTTCCCGCCTCCCGGCCGAGAAGGAGAACCGTTGCGTCTCCGCTCTCGCCGAGCGCCTGCAGCTCGACGAGATGGACGCCGACTACGAGCAGTCCGTCTTTGAGGAGCTTGGCCAGAACTTCCTGTCCAACCTCGCTGCCCGCGGCATGACCCTGGACACCTGGCTGCCCGCTTCCGGTCTGACCATGGAGCAGTTCATCGGCGACCTGCATAAGCAGGCCAACGACGTTGCCCGTGAGTCCCTGGCTCTGGACGCCCTCGCCCGCGAGCTCAAGATCGAGGTCACCGAGGACGACATCAACGCCGAGTTCGAGAAGGCTGGCGTCAAGGACATCGAGGCTTCCAAGGCCGAGTTCATCGCCGATGGCCGCATGCCTGCCGTCCGCGAGTCCATCCGTCGCTCCAAGGCCGTCGACTACCTGGTCGAGAACGCCAAGGTGACCGAGGTCGACGAGACCGCCCAGGACGCCGAGTAATTCTCGCCACCTTTCCCACGAGCGCATGCACGCGTCCGTGATGGGGTAAAGTTATACACCGGTTATCCGGTTGCTTCGTACGGTGCCAGCCAATGCATAGCATGCGGGCACCGTACGTTTGTCTAGAACCAATATTGGTCCGTAAGAGAAATGGAGATGCGTATGATCGCCAAGTTCGATTCCGCCCTCGTGCCATACGTTATCGAGCAGACGCCGCGCGGCGAGCGCAGCTACGATATCTATTCGCGCCTGCTCAACGATCGCATCATCTTCTTGGGCGAGGAGATCAACTCCGTTAGCGCCAACCTGGTCGTTGCCCAGCTGCTGCATCTTGAGAGCCAGGATGCCGAGAAGGATATCTCGCTCTACATCAATTCGCCCGGCGGCGAGGTCTACTCCGGTCTGGCGATTCTGGACACCATGAACTTCATTAAGCCGCAGGTTTCCACCATTTGCGTCGGTATGGCCGCGTCTATGGCCGCCGTGCTGCTTTCGGCCGGCGCCAAGGGCAAGCGCTTTTGCCTGCCGCACTCTAAGGTCATGATTCACCAGCCCAGCGGCGGTGCCCAGGGTCAGCAGACCGAGATCGAGATCGTGGCCGAGGAGATCAAGAAGACCCGCCGCGAGCTCAACCAGATCCTGTCCGACGCCTCGGGCCAGCCTATCGAGAAGGTCCAGGCCGATACCGAGCGCGACAACTACCTGACCGCTGCCGAGGCCCTCGACTACGGCCTGATCGACCGTATCGTCACCTCGCGCGATCTCGCCGCGAAGGACGCCTAGGATGGCCGGTAACATGCAGGACAACTTCGACGAGAACGGCAACCCCATCCGCTGTTCCTTCTGCGGAAAAGAGCAGGGTCAGGTTCGCCGCCTTGTTAAGGGCCCGACCAACATCTTTATCTGTGACGAGTGCGTCGCCGCCTGCTCCGAAATCCTTGAGGAGTCGCTGGCTTCGGACTTTATGGACGCCGCCCGCAACGGCAAGCTGCCGGGTTTCCTCAACGATCACGGCCAGGCTGCGTCCCAGCCTGCCGTTGACCCCGAGGCCGAGGGCTTTGAGCTCGAGGACGACCGTCAGGTCATCACGCACGTGCCGACGCCGCACGAGATCTATGACGAGCTTTCGGCCTATGTCATGGGCCAGGAGGACGCCAAGCGCGCCATGTCGGTGGCCGTGTACAACCACTACCGTCGCGTGATCGAGGGCGGTGCCGCGGTGTCCGCCTTTGACGACGGCTTGGATTCGCAGCTCGGTGATGACATGGATGAGGTGGAGCTCGCCAAGTCCAACATTTTGCTGCTCGGTCCCACCGGTACCGGTAAGACGCTGCTGGCCCAGACGCTCGCGCGCATCCTCGAGGTGCCGTTTGCTATCGCCGACGCCACCGCGCTCACCGAGGCTGGTTACGTGGGCGAGGACGTGGAGAACATCCTGCTCAAGCTTATCAATGCTGCCGATGGCGACATTGAGCGCGCTCAGGTTGGCATTATCTACGTGGACGAGATCGACAAGATCGCCCGCAAGGCCGAGAACCTCTCCATCACGCGCGATGTCTCGGGCGAGGGCGTTCAGCAGGCATTGCTTAAGATTCTTGAGGGCACGGTGGCAAGCGTTCCGCCCACCGGCGGCCGCAAGCATCCCCAGCAGGAGCTGCTGCAGATCGACACGACCAACATCCTGTTCATCTGCGGCGGTGCCTTTGTGGGCCTGGATAAGATCATCGCCGACCGTGTTGGCAACAAGGGCGTGGGCTTTAACTCCGAGATCGCCGGCCCCACCTCGGTCGACGAGAACGACCTGCTGCTCCAGGTGCTCCCGCAGGACCTCAACGCCTTTGGCATGATCCCCGAGTTCGTGGGCCGTACGCCCGTCGTCACCCAGACGCAGGCGCTCGATGAGGACGACCTGGTGTCGATCCTGACCGAGCCCAAGAACGCCGTGGTGCGCCAGTACCGCAAGATGTTCCAGCTCGAGGATGTCGATCTTGAGTTTGAGGACGCGGCCCTGCACGAGATCGCCCGCATGGCGCTCGCCCGCAAGACCGGCGCCCGCGGCCTGCGCGCCATCTGCGAGGACGTGCTGCAGCAGACGATGTTCGACCTTCCCAGCGAGGAGGGCGTCACCAAGGTCATCGTGACCGAAGCCGCCGTAAAGGGCGAAGAACAGCCCCAGCGCATCTACGGGTAAATAGCTTGAATCCAGGTCCCGCGGCAACCACCGCGGGACCTGCCTTTTAGGGACAGGTTTATTTTGGTCGGTTTTTATATGGGCAAACGTCATTTTCCCTGATAAAACCTGCCAAAATAAACCTGTCCCTTTTTGGTAGGTATGCCTGTGCTATTCTGTGAGATTGTTTAGCTAGTACCTTCAGACTGAAGTAAACGATACCTAAGGCGTGTCCGCCTGCTTGGTTTTCGTAGATTCCGCACGAGCCGAAGAGCACTAAATGTGCTCTTCGTGCGAGTCAGGACTTGACCGAGCGAAAACCAAGCAGGCGGACACGCCGACGGGCAAGGGAGAGATATATGGAAGAGATGCCCAAGAACTACGATCCGTCGACCAACGAGCCGGCGATCCTGCAGAAGTGGCTTGACGGCGGCTACTACAAGCGCCGTGAGGGCGTGGGCGACTGCACCGTCACCATTCCGCCTCCCAACGTGACCGGCAAGCTCCACATGGGTCACGCCACCGACGACTCCATCCAGGACGCCATCATCCGCATGGCCCGCATGCGCGGCAAGTCCACGCGCTGGGTGCTGGGCACCGACCACGCCGGTATCGCCACGCAGACTAAGGTCGACAAGAAGCTCAAGAGCGAGGGCATCAGCCGGCTGGAGATCGGCCGCGATAAGTTTGTCGACGCCTGCTGGGATTGGACCCACGAGTACGGCGGCATCATCGTCGAGCAGATCAAGCGTATGGGCTGCTCCGTCGACTTCGACAACGAGCGCTTCACCATGGACGAGGACTATGCCCAGGCCGTGCGCAAGGTCTTCTGCGACTGGTACCACGACGGCCTGATCTACCGTGGCAAGCGCATCGTCAACTGGTGCCCCAACTGCACCACCGCCATCTCGGACGACGAGGCCGAGTACAAGGACGAGAAGGGCCACCTGTGGCACCTGCGCTACCCGCTGACCGAGCCGGTCAACGGCCAGGACTACATCGTCGTCGCCACTACGCGCCCCGAGACCATGCTCGGCGACACGGGCGTCGCTGTCTCCCCGAAGGACCCCGAGAAGGCTGCCTTTGTGGGTAAGACCGTCAAGCTCCCCATCGTCGACCGCGAGATCCCCATCTTTGAGGATTGGCATGTCGACGCCAACTTCGGTTCCGGTTTCGTTAAGGTCACCCCGGCCCACGACCCCAACGATTACGCTATGGGTCAGGCCCACGACCTGCCGCAGATCAACATCTTCGACGAGCACGCGGTGGTCGTCGAAGGCTACGGCGAGTTCACCGGCATGAACCGCGACGAGTGCCGCGAGGCCGTCATCAAGTGGTTCGAGGAGCACGACCTGCTCGATCACGTCGAGGACCTCGATCACTCCGTCATGCACTGCTACCGTTGCGACTCTGCGCTGGAGCCGTGGCTGTCCGAGCAGTGGTTCGTGGCCGTCGACAAGCTCAAGGGGCCGGCGCTCGACGCCGTCAACTCCGGCAAAGTCACCTTCCACCCCGCGCGCTGGACGCAGACCTACACCACCTGGATGGAGAACCTTAAGGACTGGTGCATCAGCCGCCAGCTGTGGTGGGGCCACCGCATCCCCGTGTTCTACTGCGAGGACTGCGGCTGGGAGGATGCCCTTACCGAGGACACCGACGTGTGCCCCAAGTGCGGTGGTCATCACGTGCATCAGGACGAGAACGTGCTGGACACCTGGTTCAGCTCGCAGCTGTGGACTTTCGCCACGCAGGGCTGGCCGCAGAAGCCGGAGCTGCTCGAGGGCCATCACCCCACGACGGCGCTGGTCACCGCGCGCGACATCATCGCGCTGTGGGTCGCCCGCATGGTCATGAGCTCGCTGTACTTCCTGGACGAGGTGCCGTTTAAGGACGTCGTCATCTACCCGACGATTCTTGCCAAGGACGGCAGCCGCATGTCCAAGTCTAAGGGCAACGGCGTTGACCCCATGGACCTCATTGGCATGTACGGCGCCGACGCCATGCGCTTCAACTTGCTTACGCTGTGCACCAACAACCAGGACGTCAAGTTCGACGCGAACATCGACAAGAAGACCAAGAAGCTCATCGACAGCCCGCGCACCGAGCAGGCCAAGTCGTTTGTGACCAAGATTTGGAACGCCAGCCGCTTCCTGCTCATGAACATGGAGGGCTACACGCCCGGCGAGCCCGTCGTTGAGACGCCGGCCGACGCCTGGATGTTCAGCCGCCTGGCAAAGGCCGTCAAGATGGTCACCGAGGGTATTGAGAATTACACCTTTGGCGATATGGCCCGCGGTGTGCAGCAGTTCTTCTGGAACGAGGTCTGCGACTGGTACGTCGAGGTCACCAAGGCCCGCCTGAAGGGCGAGGGCCGTCTGCAGGCTCAGCGCAACCTGATCTTTGTGCTCGACACCTCCATTCGCTTGATGCACCCGCTCATGCCGTTCGTCACCGAGGAGATCTGGGACAACATGCCGGCGAGCGTGCTCGACCTAGACGCCGAGGGCAACGTGAACCGCGCCGAGGCGCTTATGATCGCCAAGTGGCCCGAGCCCGCCGACTACGTCAAGTACGTCGACGAGGACGCCGAGCGCGCGTTTGAGCTGTGCCGCACCGTCGTGTCTGCCGCCCGCGCCACGCGTTCGCGTTATCGCTTGAGCCCCAAGGCCGAGCTCGACGTGGTCGTGCGTGCCGGTGCCGAGGACATCGAGAAGCTCGAGAGCCTGCGCTCCACGATTGAGCCGCTGGCCAACACCGCTTCGCTGGTTATGGGTACCGACGTTGAGAAGCCGGCCGCGAGCATCGCCGTGGTCGATAGCGGCGTCGAGGTCTTTGTGGTGCTCGAGGGCAAGGTCGACCTTTCGGCCGAGAAGGCACGCCTGGAGAAGGAGATTGCCGCAGCTCAGAAGGAGCTCGCCGGCTGCGAGAAGACGCTCGCCAACGAGGGCTTTGTGGCCAAGGCCGCTCCCGCGGTGGTCCAGAAGAAGAGGGACCGTGCAGCTGAGCTCAAGGAGATCCTGGCGGCGCTGACTGCTCAGGTTGCTGACTTCTCGTAGGCGTTACTGGGGGACGCGGTTTGGGGCATTGCTCGCTACTGCGGACAGTCCTGCTCGCACGAAGGCCACATTAAGTGGCCTTCGGCTCGTGCGGAACTTGTATCGAGCAAAGCCCCAAACCGCTTCCATGGCGGTTACGGAGGCGTCCGCTGCCTGGTGGGGCCACTTGGTTGTGGCCTTGAGGTCGCTGCAAAGCGGTGTTTGGCTGATATTTTGTATGGGAGGGGCTCGTTGTTGATTCGGGCCTCTTTTTATGTTGAGGGGACTTTGGGTTATGGCTAAGCGTTCTGGGTCTTATGTCGTTCCGTTCTCGTTTGAGTTGCTTTCGTTTGATGAGGCTGTTGGGCTGGCTGCTGATACGGGGCGGATTTCTGGGGATGCTGGTCCTCTGCTTGAGACGGTTGTCGATATGCTCGATGAGCTGGGACGTCCGGACGAGTATTTCGATTGCATTCAGGTTGCCGGTACCAATGGCAAGACATCGACCACGCGTTTTTCGGCTGCCATCCTTCGCGGCGAGGGGCTCAAGACTGCGCTGTATACGTCGCCGCAGCTTGTTCGCTATCCCGAGCGCATGGAGGTTGATGGGCGCGTCGTGAGCGATGAGGCGTTTGCCCGTGGCGTTTCTGCTGCTGTTGAGGCGGGGCGTCGCGTGAATGCGCACCGTGTGGCGGCGGGGGAGCGCGCCTATACCATCACGCCATTTGACTTGCTGACGGCTGCCGCACTGGTGGTGTTTGCCGAGGCTGCAGTGGACGTTACTGTGCTCGAGGTTGGCATGGGCGGTCGTTGGGACGCCACGAGTGCGACCGATCCCGTCGCCGTGGCCATTACGGGCATTGGGCTCGACCATACTCGTATTTTGGGCGACACGCTTGAGGCTATTGCGGGGGAGAAGGCTGCGGTTATTAAGCCCGGACGCCTGGTTGTACTGGGCGAGGGCACGCATGAGCCGAGCGTTCAGCGTGTGATGGATGCCCGTTGCCGCGAGTGTGATGTGGTGCCGCTGGTGGTCAGCCACGCCACGACCAAGGTGCCGGAGCACGTGGGCGACACAGTTGAGTTCAGCTGCACCACGCCGCGTGCGATCTATACGTCGAGCATGGTCAAGCCGGCCTATCAGCCGCAGAATGCCGCGTGCGCGATTATGCTGTGCGAGGGGTATCTGGGTCGCGAACTCGACCATGACAAGCTCGATGCGTCGCTTTTGGGCTGTCCCACGCCGGGTCGCTTTGATGTGCTGGGAACCGATCCGCTCAAGCTGATCGACGCCTGCCACAACCCCCAGAGCTGCGAGAACTTTGTGAGCGCACTGGACGAGATCGATCCGTGTGTAGAGAATCGCCCCACGCTGCTATGTGCCGCGCTGGCAGACAAGGACGTGGCGGGCATCGTCGACGTGCTTGTTCCGGCTTTCCCGCGCGTGGTCGTGACCCAGACCGATTCCGATCGCGCCCTGCCGGCAGAGGAACTCGCCGCCCTCGTTGATGCCGATAAGCTCGCGGGCGTATACCCGAGCGTGTCCGAGGCCCTCGCTGCCTTCGATGCCGCGGGCGAGTCCTTCGTAGCAGCCGGCACTATCACCCTAGCCGGCGAAGTAGCAGGCCTGCTGCGCTAACCCATCCCCTCATCAGTTGCGGTGAAATGCGGACTGTTTTACAAGCCAGAAGCCTCAAACAGTCCGTATATCACCGCAACTCAAAAGCAGCCAATTTGGGACGGGGCTTTTTTAGCTGCCCTGTGCCCCGAGTTGACTCGCTTGCCACGAAATGGGGCTATCTACTACGTTTTACCGACTACCCTCGACCACACGGAAAATCGTGAAATCAAAACCGCAGGTAGAGGGCTTGTCATTTTTCAAAAAAGACCCGCATGGTTGACCCATGCGGGTTAAACGTAGTGGATAGCCCGTTTTCGCGGCGCGACGTTAGCGGAATGTGTCAACGGGGCTGTCCCTTTGACACATTGTCTAGTCTAGGCGGACCGGATCGTGGGGGTAGGCGTTGAGAATCTCGATGCCGTTCTCGGTCACCAGGGCTAGGTCCTCGATGCGGACGCCGGTGCGGCCGGGGAGGTAGATGCCCGGTTCGATGGAGAACGTCATGCCCGGCTCTACGACCTGTTCGTTGGCGAGCGAGACGTCGCCCGGTTCGTGGTCCTGCAGGCCAATCGAGTGTCCCAGTCGATGCGTGAAGTACTGCCCATAGCCCGCGCCTTCAATTACGTCGCGCGCGGCGCGGTCCAGGTCGCACATGCGCACGCCTGGTGCTATGAGCGCCTCGGCGGCCTCGTTGGCGCGGCGCACGATGTCGTAGATGCGTGCCGTCTCCTCGTCCGGCTCGCCCCAAAAGAACGTGCGTGTCATGTCCGAGCAGTAGTTGCGGCGTCGCCCACCAATGTCGAACAGCACCACGTCGCCGCGCTTGAGTACCGTATCGTCGGGCTCGTGGTGCGGGTCGCCGGCGTTGGCGCCAAAGCTCACGATGGGCGGAAAGCTAAAGCCCTCGCAACCGTGCTTGCGATACAGACCGAGCATCTGGTCGGCAATTTCGCGCTCCGTCACGCCTTCATGGACGAGCTTGATGGCGTCGGCCATCACGGCGTCGTTAGCGGTCGAGGACGCGCGCATCAGCTCCTGCTCGGCTGCATCCTTGTAGGTGCGCGCGGCGGTGACGGCAAAGTCGCCCAGGAAAAACTCGCTGGCGGCGTGGCGCTCCATAAGCGGCATCAAAAAGCCGGAGCGCATGACGGTGTCGATGCCGAGCGGTTTGGTCGGATCGACCTCGCGAACGATGGCGTCGGCTACGACGTCGGTATCGGTGTGGTAGGCGACGCGGGCATTGTCATACTCGGGCAGCTGATGAAGGGCGTTGACTAGGATCACCGGCTCGGCACCGCGCGCGAGTAGTACGCCGCAAAAACGCTCGAACATATCGGCATAAAAGCCGGTCAGGTAATAGATCGACCACGGGTCGTTTACGAGCAGCTGCGCACCGGGGTGCTGAGCCTCGAGCGCATCGAGCACGCGCGCCACACGCTGGTCATCGACATGTGCCATGAAACATCCTTTCGCTAGGGTGCCACCATGGTATCCCCAATGCCAGGGTAGTCAATTTGGGACGGGCTATTTTAGCTGCGTCAAACATGCGGAATGATTTTTCTGGGACGGGGATTAAATAATCATTGGGTGCCGAATGATTATTTAATCCCCGTCCCAGAAAAATCATTTGAGCGAGCTGATAGGTAAAAGTAGTCAATATAGCCCGTCCCAAATGGGTTGGTTTCAAAAGTATGGCGGATTACGGGGCTGGACCTGTATTACTTGACCATGGGAAAAATCGCGAAAACAAAAGCGCAGGTAGACGGCTTATCAAAAATCGAAAAATGCCGGTATGGATGGGGGTCTCCGAATCAGCCCCGTAATCCGGCATAGTTTTGAAATGGCACTAAAGTAGGCATAGGCTAAATACCAATTCCAAGGATAGTTGCGGTGGAATAGTTCCTGGATGCCGGGGTCTTGGCGGAAATCAGGATCTATTTCACCGCAATTGAGGAGGGGCGGGTGGATGGCGGGGTAGCTAGAAGAGCCCTGCCCCTAATTAGCTTCTTGGGCTCGGTTGATGTCCATGCTGGCGATGAGGTTGATGCTGGTGCCGAGGAGGTCTTCCAGCATGATGTCGCCCATGCGGATGGGGGCGTTGACGACTAGGCCTCGGATGAGGTTCATGGCTTGGGCGTGGAGCGCCAGCGGGACGGCTTCGGCCGTGCGCACGGGCAGCAACGCCTCGTCGCCTCCGGATACGGCCACGGTGGTGGTGAGTACGCGCATGGGGCAGGTGAGTTCCTGATGTGCGAACCTATCACCGCGCGGGCAACTGTTGCCGGTCACGGAGCGCACCTCTGCCACGGCGCCGTCTGCGTCACGCTCTACCTCTACGGTCAGAAGGCATTCGGATGGGCAGGTCGTGCAGTTGAACTTGAGCGTCTCGATCGCGTTCGTGCTCATGGCTCTACGCCTCCTCAGCGGGGTCGACGGACAGGACAATCTCGCTGACACCCAGGTCGAGTATACGTTGAATCACCTTTGCCGGGAGTGGGAAGCTTTCCATAACGCTTGGCTTAAACGCGCGGACCTTGCCGGTGAACAGTTCCTCGCCGTCGGCCAAGATTCTCACGCGGGCGGCGTCGACGGGTCGGCGCACGCGGAAGTTCAGCTTGGTGAGTGCTACAGCCGTAATGCGTCCCGGCAGCGCGTAGCCCGCAATGCCGGCAGGGGAGACCGTGAGCTGGCAACCCGCGCCCGGAGCGCCCGCCTCGGCATCCGCGCCGCCGCCCAGCGCGTACGCCGCCGCAGCTGCGCCAGCTCTCTCGGACTCACACGTCACGTTGTCGGCCAAGTCGTGCACGTGCAGGACGTTGCCGCAGGCAAAGATGCCCGGCACGCCCGTCTGCAGACTCTGGTCCACCACGGCGCCGCGCGTGCGCGGGTCAAGCTCTACGCCCGCGGCAACCGAAAGCTCGTTCTCGGGTATCAGACCCACCGAAAGCAGCAGCGTGTCGCACGGAACAATGCGCTCGGTCCCCGGAATGGGCGCCAGGCGCTCGTCGACTTGGCTTACCTCGACGGCTTCCACGCGATCGTGCCCAATTACACGCGTCACGGTGGTGGACAGGTGCAGCGGAATGCCAAAGTCGTCCAGACAGTTCTTCACATTGCGGCGCAGCCCGTTAGCGTACGGCATGAGCTCGTACACGCCCTCGACCGAAATCCCCTCGAGCGTGCAGCGACGTGCCATGATCAGCCCGATATCGCCCGAGCCCAAAATGACGGCGCGCGAGCCGGGTTTGAGGTTCTCGATATTGATGTATCGCTGCGCCAAGCCGGCCGTAAACACGCCGGCGGGACGACTGCCGGGGATCTTGATCTCGCTGCGGGTGCGCTCACGGCACCCCATGGCAAGGACGACTGCGCGTCCGGTGAGCTGCAACATGCCGGCAGGGCTCATGAGCGTGACGGTATGGACCGCGGTGTCTTCCGTAGGCTCGCCTGAATCAATCCCAATCACCATGCTGTTCAGGAACAGCGCAATGTCGGTTGCGCGTACCTGGTCGATAAAGCGCTGCGCGTACTCGGGACCGGTGAGCTCCTGTTTAAAGTGCGACAGGCCAAAACCGGGGTGGATGCATTGGCGCAGAATGCCGCCCAGATGCTGTTCGCGCTCCACGATGGCCACGTGCGCGCCGGCCTTATGCGCGGCAAGCGCGGCCGCCATGCCGGCAGGTCCGCCGCCGATAACGACCACGTCGAAGGCCTGCGTTGCCACGCCCTCAATGATGCCGCTATCAATCGCGCTCGATTTGAATTCCGCCATCCTAGCGCACCCCCTTCAGCGGTCCCTCAACCAACCAAGATCCAGCATCCTCCAGCAGTACCTCGCTGGGGTCACAACCCAGCTCGCGGGCAAGAATCGCCACCACGCGACTCTGGCAAAAGCCACTTTGGCACCGACCCATGCCCGCACGACAGCGGCGCTTGACGCCCTCGACCGAAACCGCGCCCGGGCGGCGTCTGATCGCGGCCACAATCTCGGCCTCGGGCACCGTCTCGCAGCGGCAGACAATCTGGCCCCACGCGGGATCGGACTCGATCAGCTCCTCCTTGCGCGCCAGCGATGCGCGGTCAAAATCGTCCGGCGCGCGGCGAATTGGGTTCCAGTCCGTCCGCTCGTGCAGCTCCACGCCCGCCTCGCGCATCACAAGCTCCATGCGCTCGGCAATGGCCGGCGCGCTCGCCACACCCGGCGACTGAATGCCCGCCGCCTGGAACAGCCCCGGCACCACGGCTGACTGTCCAATAAAGAAGTCGTTCGTTTCCTGAATGACCGGACGCCCGCCGGCAAATGCGCGCACCACGCGGCGCGTATCCAGATCGGGCACCAGCTTGCGCGCGTCGGTCAGCAGCGCATTCACATCGCTCGCATAGGTCTGCGTGTCGCCCGGCTCGCGCACGGCAGCCGTGGCGGTGATCACGGTGTTGCCATGCACGGTGCCTGTCACGATAACGCCCTTCGACACTGGCGTCGGCACGGGGTAGAGCGGCATGAGCGTGCGCGGCTCCTTGTCCAGCACCACGATGTTGCCTTGACGCCAGACCATCTGGAACTCCTCGGCACCCGCCATATGCGAGATGTCGGCGGCGCCGTTGCCGGCGGCGTTGATCAGGTAGTGGCAGCGCACGTTGCCAGCGGGGGTCGCCAGCGTAAAGCGCGCGTCATCGCCCGAGCCCGCGACTTCAATCACTTCCACCGGCGCGGACCGCATAAACGTCACCCCGTTGGCCACGGCGTTCTCCAGCGCGGCGATGGCAACCTCAAACGGGTCGACAAAGCCAGTGGAGGGGCACCACAACGCGCACGTTGCATCGGCACTGGCGCGCGGCTCCAGTTCGTGGATGCGGTCGGGTCCGACGATCGACAGCTCGGGCACACCGTTGGCAAGGCCGTTGCACCGTAGCTTCTCCAGATGCGCGCGGTCCTCGTCGTTAAAGCCCAACACCATCGACCCAGTGCGGCAGAACAGAAAGCCCAGTTCCTGTGCCCATGTACCGTACAACTCGCAGCCACGGGCGTTGACCTGTGCCTTTACGGTTCCCGGCGCCGGATCGTAGCCGGCGTGCACCAGGCCGCCGTTGGCCTTCGACGCGCCCAGCGCAATATCGTTAGCCGCCTCGACCACGCAAATGGACAGGTCATAGCGCGCGAGCTGCCGCGCGATGGCGCATCCGGTGATGCCCGCGCCGACAATCGCGATATCAAACGTTTCTGTCACAGTGCCTCCCAGACGAGTTGACAGGCTGTCAATAAGACTATCCTACGGTCTGCACACCCCTAGCGCGGCGGCAATGCGGCGAACAGCCCCGCAACACCCGCCAACGGCAGGCGAGGGGAGACCCGGCAACGTCGATAACCTCGTCTGCCGACAGCTACGGCAACCTTTCGTCTCGATCTGTAACAGTTAGACGAGGATTTGGGTCCCAGATGTTACAGATTGAGACGTTAGTCTGGCGGGTCATCCGTTTATCTCGATCTTTAACATCTAGACCCGGATTCCGCTCCTAACTGTTACAGATTGAGATGTTTGTGTCCGCGCCAGCCCCGTCCCTAGCCGTGGTCCCATATAAACAAACCCCGTGGTAAACTTGTCCGGACTGTTAATATTCCGAAAGGTACCCGTAATGTCCAAGTACATCTCCGAGCTCATGTCTCCGCAGCTTATGGGCGTCGTCTATGCCTTTGTTGGCTTTATCATCGCCCTGTATGTGCTGTCGGTCGTCTATGTGTTCATCGACGCTCGCCGTCGCGGCGCCAGCGCCTACGTGGCATGGGGCATCATCGCCCTCATCCCGTTTGTGGGCCTCATTGCCTACCTGGTCCTGCGCCCGCACTCCTACGCGTCCGACCGCGAGGAGCAGGAGCTGGACATGGCCCTGCGCGAGCGCCAGCTTGCCCAGTACGGCACCTGCCCGCAGTGCGGCGCGCCCATCGAGAAGGACTTCGTCGTCTGCCCGGTGTGCGATACCCAGGTTCGCAACGTCTGCCCCAGCTGCCATCGCCCGCTCGATGCGCACTGGAAGGTCTGCCCCTACTGCCGAACTCGCATCCAGTAACGCATCCATCGCTGGGCCGGCCGCAAGCCACGGGCACACCGCAAGCCATGCGCGCCCCGCAGCCCCGCCCCACACGATGAAGCATGCGTAGAAAATCGCCCGCCGTGCCATTAAGGTGCGGCGGGCGCTTGTATACCAAGGCAACCTGCCTATAATGATGCAAGTTAAATCGCCGAGCGCATCGCACGCACTTGCATCAGGCATCCGAGAGGAGAAAACATACCCATGAAGGCACTCTACAATGACGGTTCGGTGGCCGAGCTCCCGCAGGACGAAGTCACGCACGTCATCCGCCACTCCGCCGCGCACATCATGGCGCAGGCCATCAAGCGCCTCTATCCCGAGGCTGACTTTGCCTACGGTCCCGCGACCGACAACGGCTTCTACTACGACGTCGACCTGCCCGAGGGCGTCAAGATCAGCGAGGACGACTTCCCCGCGATCGAGGCCGAGATGAAAAAGATCGTCAAGGAGAACCTCAAGTTCTCCGTGTACGAGAAGCCCCGCGCCGAGGCCATCGCCCTTATGGAAGAGCGCGGCGAGAAGTACAAGGTCGAGCACATCGGCGACCTGGACGACGACGCCCGTATCACCTTCTACCAGCAGGGCGACTACATCGACATGTGCGTCGGCCCCCACATCTGCTACACCAAGGCGCTGAAGGCCTTTAAGCTTACCGGCGTCTCGGGCGCTTACTGGAAGGGCGACAAGGACAACAAGATGCTCACCCGCATCAACGGCGTCGCCTTTGCCACCAAGGAAGAGCTCGACGAGCACATGCACATGCTGGAGGAGGCCAAGAAGCGCGACCACCGCAAGATCGGTCGCGAGATGGACCTCTTTATGATGCGTGACGAGGCCCCCGGCTTCCCATTCTTCCTGCCCAACGGCATGATCCTTAAGAACACGCTGCTGGACTACTGGCGTGAGATCCACCACAAGGCCGGCTACGTGGAGATCTCCACGCCGCTCATCATGAACAAGCAGCTGTGGAAGACCTCGGGCCACTGGGACCACTACAAGGACAACATGTACTCCACCGTCATCGACGACGAAGAGTACTGCATTAAGCCCATGAACTGCCCGGGCGGCGTGCTGGTGTACGCCTCCAAGCCGCACTCCTATCGCGAGCTGCCCATCCGCGCCGGCGAGATTGGCCTGGTGCACCGCCACGAGCTGCGCGGCGCCCTGCACGGCCTGTTCCGCGTGCGCTGCTTTAACCAGGACGACGCCCACCTGTTTGTGCGCCCCGACCAGCTGACCGACGAGATCGTGGGCGTGGTCAACCTCATCGACTCCGTGTACCAGAAGTTTGGCTTTAAGTACCACGTTGAGCTTTCCACCCGCCCCGAGGACTCCATGGGTTCTGACGAGGACTGGGCTCGCGCCGAGGAGGGCCTGCGCACCGCTCTGGAGAAGCTGGGCATGGACTACGAGGTCAACGAGGGCGACGGCGCCTTCTACGGCCCCAAGATCGACTTCCATCTAGAGGACTCGCTCGGCCGTACCTGGCAGTGCGGTACCGTCCAGCTCGACTTCCAGATGCCGCTCAACTTTGACCTGGAGTACGTTGACGCTGACGGCACCAAGAAGCGCCCCATCATGCTGCACCGCGTGTGCTTTGGCTCCATCGAGCGCTTCATCGGTATTCTGATTGAGCACTTTGCGGGCAAGTTCCCCACTTGGCTGGCTCCCGTGCAGGTCAAGGCGCTTCCCGTCTCCGAGAAGAGCCGCGACTACGCCCACGAGGTGTGCGCCAAACTGGAGGAGGCCGGCATTCGCGTGGTCTGCGACGACCGCGACGAGAAGATCGGCTACAAGATCCGCGAGGCCCGCAGCATCGACCGCGTGCCCTACATGCTCATTCTGGGTGAGAAGGAGGTCGAGGCCGGCAACATCTCCGTCCGCGATCGCTCCAACGAGACCGTTCAGATGAGCGTCGACGAGTTTGTTGCCAAGGTTCTCGAGGAGATCAAGACCCGCGCCTAAGGCAAGCTGCACAACAATTAACAAAGGCGACCGTCCGCAAAGGGCGGTCGCCTTTTTCTTAACAAAATAAGAAAAGCCGCTGGTTGAGCGGCTTTTTTTGTTGCACAAAAAGGTACAGGTTTTTGTAGAGGGGTATGGAGATTTATCTACCGGCAGGACATTTTGCGTAATCTGGGCAATCGTTGATTAATTGCTCGTATAATTGCCTATGTCGAAAGATACAAAAACCTGTACTTTTGCGACTGCGCCTAGCTGCGAGCGAGAAGCCTGTTCTAAACGCCCCTGCATTTGCGTACATCGCAAAGCCAAAAGAGGGGGCGAGAACATGGAACAGACGGCACGGCGCCAAGAGCAGCTGCCGGGCGCATTTAACGGCGCCACCACCAATAGCCAGCACGGCCGCGTCCGCTGGTATCTGGTTCACACCCCCAATGGAAAAGAGCGCGAGACCTGCGAAAAGGTCCGCCGTATTATCCCGAACAACCTTATGCAGGACGCTTTTGTGATGCAAAAGGAGTTCTGGTTTAAGCGGGATGGTGCCTGGTCGCTCCAAACCAAACCTATGTACAAGGAATACTTCTTCGTCGCTACGCGCGATGCTGCTGTGCTCGATAGGGCCCTGGCTCAGTTGAGCTTTGGGTGCCGTATCGCTGGCAGTAGGGAGCGGGCGTACATGCCCATGCCCGACGATGCGCAGGACTGGTACCGCAGCGTGTTGGATGACGACGGTGTGGTGCGCAACAGCGTGGCGCGCATAGAAGACGGCGTGTTGCACATAGAGCAGGGTCCCTTGGTGGGGCAAGAGGCCCGTGTAAAGAAGATCGATCGTCATAAGCGCTGGTGCCTGGTGGACGTGGGCGATGGTGGCTCCACATTTAGGGAGCTGCTACCGCTTGACGTGCCCAGCAAAACGTAAGGGAGACGTTGCACCGGCAAATTACTTGGTTTTTGGATTCATAGATGGGGGGGGGAGGTTCCTGGGGACAGGAACGTAAGTTTTATTGTGGCTGCTAAAGAAGTAACAGAGAGTTGTACATCAACGGTTGGTGCGCTGGCTTTCAATCAGATAAAGCCGAGCGGTACGCTTGGGTATCGCATCGTCAAGAGGCTGTTTGACCTTGTGTTTAGTCTTATGGCTATCGCTATTTTATTTATTCCAGTGGGCCTTGTGTGCGTCCTGATTTGTCTAGAGTCTCCGGGTAATCCCTTGTACACCCAAGAGCGAATTGGCAAAAATGGCAAGGTCATTAAGATCTTTAAGCTGCGCAGCATGGTTGCCGATGCGGGCAATGTTCAGAAGTATTTAAATTTTGAGCAGCTGCATCAGTGGGAAATTGAGCGCAAGGTCGATAACGATCCGCGCATCACTAAGGTCGGTCAGTTTATTCGTAAGTGCTCTATCGATGAGATGCCGCAGTTTCTTAATGTTTTAAATGGTGATTTATCCGTTATAGGTCCTCGTCCCATTACGCGTGATGAACTCGAAATGCATTTTTCTGATGAGGATAAGATCGTATTTCTTTCGGTTCAACCTGGAATTACCGGGTTATGGCAGGCAACGGATCGCAACGATGCGTCATTTGAAAGCGGTCTGCGCCAAAAAATCGAATTGCATTACGTACGGAACCGTTGTTTCCGAATGGATTGGAAGTGTTTTGCTGGCACTTTCGGCGCCATGTTTGGCAAGGAGAGGACGGGCCGATAGATGGAAATCTCCGTCATCATTCCGACTCTTAATGCTGAGCATGAAATCGATGGGCTTTTAATTGCCCTCGAACACCAGTCTATTCAGCCGGTTGATATCCTGATTGTTGATTCCGCTTCGGAAGATAAAACTATAGAGCTGGTCCGGCAGCACAAAAGAGTCCGCCTGCTGAAGATTGATCGCCAGGATTTCAACCACGGCACCACAAGAGACATGGCACTAAGGGAGTCGAGGGGTGACTTTGTATGCTTCCTTACCCAAGATGCTGTGCCTGTTTCTGATGATTACCTGGAGCGGCTTGTTGCTCCCATGGTTGATGATTCCGATATTGCTCTCGTAAGCGGCAGGCAGCTGCCTAAGGCGGATGCCCGACGTTTTGAACAGCTGGTGCGTGGTTTTAACTATCCCGACTGGCCATCCGTTCGTTCCAAATGTGATCTCGAGAAACTCGGTATTAAGACGTTCTTTGCATCTGATGCCTGTTCCGCCTATCGACGAACTGCATATCTCGAATGCGGCGGATTCGAGCACGTTAACACCAACGAGGACATGCTCATGGCGGCAAGGTTTATCGCCTCAGGGTTGAAGGTGGCTTACGAGCCGCGTGCGGAGGTCTATCACTCGCATAACTTGACGCCATTCCAACAGTTTGCCCGCAACCGCGCCGTCGGCTTCTTTCTCGAAACGCATGCGGACAATCTTATGCATGCAAGTGAGATCGGTGAAGGGGGCCGGCTCGTCAAAGCGGTCTCCTCCCAGCTCCTTCGGGAGGGCAATCTGGTCGAGTTCATCGCCTTCGGAGTCGACTGCTGCGCTCGCCTTCTCGGAAACCGCGCTGGTCGCAGGGCAGCAAGAAATGAAAGGTTATAGCCAATGAAAGGCATCATCCTCGCCGGCGGGTCCGGCACGCGCCTGTACCCGCTCACGCTCGTGACCTCCAAGCAGCTGCTGCCGGTCTACGACAAGCCCATGATCTACTACCCGCTCAGCACCCTCATGCTGGCGGGCATCCGGGACATCCTGGTCATCTCCACGCCGACCGACCTGCCCAACTTCGAGCGCCTGCTCGGGGACGGCTCGCGCTACGGCGTGAACCTGTCCTACGCCGAGCAGCCGAGCCCGGACGGCCTGGCGCAGGCCTTCACCATCGGCGAGGGGTTCATCGCCGGCGAGCCGTGCGCGCTCGTTCTCGGCGACAACATCTTCTACGGCAACGGCCTGTCGCGCCACCTGACGCGCGCCGTCCAGAACGCCGAGTCGGGCCG
>NZ_QRUF01000005.1:94245-130670 GCF_003458415.1 Collinsella sp. AF25-2LB | reverse complement strand
ACCTCAAGTACCGCCGCTACTACCACCAGTTCGACTACTAAGAGCTGGTCACGGGTCCGATATCTTGGCTGGTTGATATCTCGACCCTGCACAAGGGCGTCCGCAATTGCGCGGGCGCCCTTTTTGCGTTGTGACAAGAGACTGCTGCTAACCGCTTGCCCTATGTTTCCAAATGAATACGGTGTGAGCCGAGGAGGACGATTCTCCCCGCAAACACTCTAGTATGCTAAAGTACCCAGAAGACCGGCGGAGCTATGCCGGTCTTTCGTTCTATATGAAACACAGCATGAGGAGGCTCACCAGATGACGGCCACACCGTGGGGATTCCGGGACATATTGCCCGAGGAGGCTCAGGCGCGCGAGGAGATCGCGCTGACGGTGAAGGGCTGCTTTAGGGAGCATCATTACCTGCCGGTCGAGACGCCGCTACTCGAGGACAAGGGTTCGCTCGAGGAAGGCGGCCGCATCGCGGATACGCCGTTTAAGCTCTTTGATGACGACGGTCGCCTGCTGGTGGTCCGTCCCGACAACACGCTGCCGATCGTTCGCCTGGTTTCGACTCGCATGCGCGCGGCCGACCTGCCCCTGCGCCTTCGCTACGAGGCGCCGGTGGTTCGCGAGTGCCAGCGCAATGCCGGCGGCTCGCGCCAGTTTACACAGCTGGGCTTTGAGCTTATCGGTGCGGGCGATACCGCGGGCGATGTCGAGATTGTCTCGCTCGTGGCCGAGGCGGTGCGCAAGCTGGCGCTGCCCGATGCACGCATTATCGCAGGTAGCGTGCGTCCGTTTAAGGAACTGCTCGCGGCGTGCGAGGATCGCGAGCTGGCTGCCGAGGCCCTGCGCTGCGTGCACGCCAACGACTTTGTGGGCCTCGATGCCCGCGTGGCGGCAAGCACCGAGTCCGATGCCGTCAAGGCCGCCATTAGCGAGCTGCCGCGTCTGCACGGCGGTGCCGAGGTACTCGACCGCGTGGACGCGCTGCTGGAGGCCGCCGGTATCGTCGCGCCGCTGACGCGCGAGCTGCGTGCCCTGGTTGAGGGCCTGGCACCCGAGGACGCCCAGGTGCTGTCGTTCGACTTCTCCATCATGAACTCTTTCGATTACTACACGGGCCTGGTCTTTAAGGCTTATGCCGGCGGCCTGCCCGATCCGGTCGGTTCGGGCGGACGCTACGACTCCATCTTTACCGGCGCATTTGGCGACGGCATCGAGGTACCGGCGGCGGGTTTTGCCTTTTCGCTCGAGCGTCTGGAGGCCGCGCGCACCTCGGCCGAGGACGCCGCTTCCGACGGCGATCACGCCGTGGGTCGCGGCGCCGAGGGTCCGCTGCGCATCGCCGTGCCCAAGGGCTCGCTCAAGGCCGACACGCTCGACGTGCTCGAGGCCGCGGGCTTGGACGTCTCTGAGCTGCGTGACCCCGGCCGTCACCTGATCGTGCGCGGCCGCGACACGCGTGTCGGCGAGGGCGCGGTCGGCGATATCGAGTTTGTCATCGTGCGCCCCAGCGACGCGCCTGCTTTTGTGGGCTGTGGCGGTGCCGATTGCGGCATCTGCGGCTGGGATTCGCTTATCGAGGCAGACCTCAACCTGCTGCAGCTGGTCGACCTGGGCTATGGCCTGTGCACCTTTATCGAGGCGGAGCCCGCATGGCGCGCCGGTCAGGCCGAGCGCAACTATGCTCGCCGCGGGTCGCTTCGCGTGGCAACCAAGTATCCGCGCATCGCGAGTGCCTGGTATGCCGAGCGCGGCGTGAACGCCGACATCGTTTCGCTGCACGGCAACATCGAGCTGGGCCCCATCGTCGGCATGACCGATCGCATCGTGGATATTACCGCCACG
Organism: Collinsella sp. AF25-2LB; assembly: GCF_003458415.1. Lineage (GTDB taxonomy): Bacteria > Actinomycetota > Coriobacteriia > Coriobacteriales > Coriobacteriaceae > Collinsella. The sequence continues at coordinate 128,831 of NZ_QRUF01000005.1, read as the reverse complement.
GGCGCCACGCTGCGCGACAACGACCTGGTCATCACCGGTCGCATCATGGACTGCACGGCCCGCTTCTTTGTCAACCCGGGTGCCGCGCGCCTTGATCCGCGCGTACGCAATCTGGCAGATCGCCTGGCCGCGGCCGTTAAGGACAAGCATTTTGAGCCCGTCGCGGGCTCGGCACAATAGCGCGAGCGCGCACGGGCGCCCCAACGTACGGGCTGCGGGCCGATTGGCGCCGCCGCCCGGTCTCTCGTTTTTCGAACATAACCTCGACCGATAGGGGATACCGATATGAAGACCATCAAACTTGCTCCCGGTGAGCGCCTCGTTACCAACCAGCTCAACCGTAAGGGCGTGCTGCCGCAAAACATCGTCGACGCCGCCCGCGATATCGTGGCCAACGTGCGCGCCAATGGCGATGCCGCGGTGCGCGACTACTGTCGGCGTTTTGACGGCGTTGAGCTGCAGAGCTTCCGTCTGCCGCAAGAGCAGATCGATGCCGCGCTCGAAGGCCTCGATCCGGCCTTTGTCGCCGCGCTCGAGAAGGCCGCGCGCCAGATTCGCGAGTTCCACCAGCGCGAGGTCGAACAGAGCTGGTTTACCACGCGCCCGGACGGCACGATGCTCGGCGTTAAGGTGACCCCGTTCGCGGCGGCTGGCATCTATGTGCCGGGCGGTCGCGCGCAGTATCCCTCCACGGTGCTCATGAACGCCATTCCCGCCAAGGTTGCCGGCGTCAAGCGCGTGGTTATGGTGACCCCGCCGCAAAAAGACGGCCTGATCAGCCCCTACACGCTCGCCGCGGCAAAGCTCGGCGGCGTGGACGAAATCTATATGGTGGGCGGCGCCCAGGCCGTGGCCGCGCTGGCATACGGTACCGAGACCATTCCGCGTGTCGATAAAATCACCGGTCCGGGCAACGCCTTTGTCGCCGCGGCCAAGCAGATTGTCTCGGGCGACGTGGGAATCGACATGGTCGCTGGCCCCTCCGAGGTCTGCGTACTGGCCGATGCCACGGCCAAGCCCATGGTGGTCGCGGCAGACCTGATGGCCCAGGCCGAGCACGATCCGCTGGCAGCCTGCTATCTGGTGACTTGCGACGAGCAGTTTGCGCGCGAGGTCGAGGCTGGTATCGACATTCTGGTGGCGCAGTCGCCGCGTGCCGAGATCACGCGCGCCTCGCTCGACAACGAAGGCACCATCGTGGTGGCCGCCGATATGGCTGCCGCCGTCGAGGCCGTGAACACCGTGGCGCCCGAGCACCTGGAGCTGCACTGCAAGGATGCGATGGGCCTGCTCGGCGGCATTCGCAACGCCGGCGCCATCTTTGTGGGCGCCTGGAGCTCCGAGCCGCTCGGCGATTATGTTGCCGGCCCCAACCACACGCTGCCGACCGGCGGCACGGCCATGTTCTCCAACCCGCTTTCGGTCGAAGAGTTCGTTAAGCGCTCGAGCGTCATTTGCTATACGCCCGAGGGCCTGCTCTCCGACGCTCCCGCCACACAGCGTCTGGCCGAGGCCGAGGGCCTGTGGGCGCACGCGCTATCCGCCGCCCTGCGTCGCCGTGTGCTGGAGCAGGGCGAGGATGCCGTGAGTGCCGAGTCTCTGGCCGCGGCCGACCTGACCAAGGTCGCTTGGCCGGGTGACGCCGTGGCGACGGTTGCCGAGGGCGTTGACCTGGCGGCTGCGGGCGCGGATGGCGTTGGCGCGACCGGCGAGGAGGCCTAACATGGCCGAACTCACGCCGCGCATGAAGGAGCTCGTCCAGCCCTACCTGGCCGGCATTGAGCCCTATGATCCCAACTTTACGCCCACGCGCATCAATCTTTCGGCCAACGAGAACACCTATCCCGTGCCCGCTGTCGTGCGCAAGGCGGTTGATGCGGCCTTGGCTGCTACGCCGCTCAACCGCTACCCCGATCCCATGTCCAACGACCTGCGCGACGAGCTTGCCGCTTGGCATGGCGTGGCTCGCGAGAATATCTGCGTGGGCAACGGCGGCGACGAGTTGCTCTATAACTACCTGCTGGCGTTTGGCGGCGCGGGACGGACCTTGCTCAACTGCCCGCCGTGCTTTAGCGAGTACGCGTTCTTTGCGTCGCTTTGTCAGACCGAGGTGCGCGATGTGTGGCGCGATCCGGTAACCTTTGAGCTCGACCAAGCGGCTGTGCTCGCCGTGGCGCCGGAGTGCAACCTGGCCATCGTGACCTCGCCCAACAATCCCACGGGCGATGTGGCACCGCTCGACTTTGTCGCGGCCCTGTGCGATGCGTGCCCCGGCATGGTCATGGTCGACGAGGCCTACGTTGAGTTTGCGGACGATTCGTTTGGCGCGGCCACCACGGCGCAGGGGCTTATCGCCGAGCATCCCAACCTGGTGATTCTGCATACGCTGTCCAAGGCGTTTGGCGCCGCCGGCACGCGTCTGGGCTATGTGATCGCGGCGCCCGAGGTCATCGATGTGTTTGCGGCGATTCGCCAAATCTACTCGGTTAACGTGCTAAGCCAGGCCGCCGCGCTTGCCTGCGTACGTGCCCGCGATGCGTACGCACCCGTGGTGGCACAGGTTGCATCTGAGCGCGAGCGCGAGCTGTGCGCCCTACGCGCAATGGCTGCCGAGGGTCTGCCCGTGGAGGCGTGGCCGAGCGCGGCGAACTTTGTGCTCGTGCGCACGCCGCATGCCACGCGCGTGCGCGAGCGTCTGCGCGACGAGTATTCGATTTTGGTGCGCGACTTTAGCTACGCGCCGGGGCTCGCGGACTGCCTGCGCATTACCGTGGGCACCCCGCAGGAAAACGACGAGGTACTGGCAGCGTTTGCCGCGCTGGTGAAGGAGGAGATGTAGATGGACCGCTATGCCGAGGTAACCCGCAAGACGGGCGAGACCGACATTGTCGTAAAGCTCGACCTGGACGGATCTGGCGTGTGCGATATCTCGACCGGCGTGCCGTTTTTCGACCACATGCTCAACGCTTTTGGCCGCCATGGTCTGTTCGATCTGACGGTGCACGCGGTGGGCGACGTCGAGGTCGATGCGCATCACACCGTCGAGGACACGGGTATTGTACTGGGCGAGGCGTTTCGCCAGGCGCTGGGCGACAAGGTGGGCATTACGCGCTTTGCCGACGCGGCGATCGCCATGGACGAGACGCTTGTGATGGCTGCCGTTGATATTTCGGGCCGTGGGCAGGCCTACTGCGAGCTGCCCGTACCGACTGAGCGCGTGGGCAGCTTCGATACCGAGCTGGCCGTCGAGTTCTTCTACGCCTTTGCGCGCGACGCCAAGCTCACTCTGCACGTGCGCGAACTGGCGGGCGGCAACTCGCATCACATTATCGAGGCCGCCTTTAAGGCCGTGGGCCGCACGATGCGCCAAGCCTGTGAGCTGGACCCTCGCGTGCAGGGCATCCCCAGCACCAAGGGTTCACTGTAACCGCCACAAGGGTAAAAACCACCACGAAGGTGCCTGTCCCCTTTGTGGTGGTTTTGGATGATGGGAAAAGGGAGGGTCGCGTGGGCGAACCGAAGATTGTGGTGGTCGACTACCACAAGGGCAACTTGTCGAGCGTTGTGCGCGGGCTTGCGCGCGCCGGTGCCGCCGCCTGCACGTCGGACGATCCGGAGCAGATCCGCAACGCCGACGGCCTGGTCATCCCGGGCGTGGGCGCGTTCTATGACGCGATTGTCTTTATGCGCCAAAGCGGCGAGGCGGCGGCCGTGCTCGACGCCGTTGCCGCCGGAACTCCGCTGCTCGGCATCTGCCTGGGCCTTCAGCTATTTTTTGAGCGCGGCAACGAGGGCGTGCCGGCGGACGAAGGCGCGGACGCGGACGACGATGCCTCCGAGCAGGCTGGCGGTCCCTGGGTCGATGGCCTGGGTATTATGCGCGGCTCGTGCACACGCTTGGAGTCGAGCCGCCTGAAGGTGCCGCACGTGGGCTGGGACCAGGTGCACATGACGCCCGCCGGCGCGGCCGATCCGCTGCTTGCTGGTTTTGCCGAGGGTGCCAACATGTACTTTACCCACAGCTACGCGGTGGCCGACGACGCCGATGCCGCCGATGTGCTGGCGCGCACGCACTATACGCGGAGCTTCCCGTGCATCGTGCGCCATGGCAACGTGTGGGGCTGCCAGTTCCATCCCGAGAAATCCTCCGCGCTGGGTCAGCGCATCCTTAAGAACTTCGTCAACATCGTCGAGGAGGCTGGCCGATGATCCTGTTTCCCGCAATCGATCTGATCGGCGGCAAGGTCGTGCGCCTGGAGCGTGGCGACCGCAGCCGCTGCAAGGTATATTCCGACGACCCCGTGGCCGTTGCTCGCTCGTTTGCCGAGCAGGGCGCAAGCTGGGTGCACGTCGTCGACCTGTCCGCTGCCTTTGGCGAGGACGAGGACACATGCGCTGCCAACTCGGCGGCGATTAAGGCCATCTGCGGCGTCAACGGTCTGTCCGTGGACGTGGGCGGCGGCGTCCGCTCGCTCGCGCGCATCGACGAGTTGGCCGGCTACGGTGCGCGCCGCATTGCGCTGGGCACCGTGCTGGTGACCGAGCCGGGTTTTGCCGAGGTGGCAGCCAAAGGTTTTGGCGAGCTGTTGGTGGCCGACATTGCCGCATACGACGGCCAGGTCAAGGTGAACGGCTGGCGTGATGGCGCGGGCGTGGCACTCGACGATGCCGTGGCACAGCTCACCGAGCTGGGTTTTAAGCACCTGGTCTACACCGACATCGCGCGTGACGGCATGCAGACGGGCATCGATGTGGCGGCGTATCGCCATGTGGCCGAGGTCGCGGGCTTTCCCGTCGTGGCATCGGGTGGCATCTCGACGCTCGACGACATCCGTGCGCTGGCCGCAGTGGGTGAGGGCGCGATTGAAGGTGCTATTACCGGTCGCGCGCTCTACGAGGGCAACTTTACGCTGGTACAGGCGCTGGCCGCCGCCCGAGGGGAGGAGTAGTCCATGCTTACCAAACGTGTGATTCCCTGCCTGGACGTCAAGGACGGCCGTGTGGTCAAGGGCGTCAACTTTGTGAGCTTACGCGATGCGGGTGATCCGGTGGAGCTGGCGCGTGCCTATGACCGCGAGGGTGCGGACGAGGTCGTCTTCCTGGACATTACCGCCACGAGCGACAACCGTGCGACGACTATCGAGATGGCGGCGCATGCGGCCGAGGAGCTCGCTATTCCCTATACCGTGGGTGGCGGTTTCCGCGACTTGGCGGGCATGCGGACCATGGTTGCCGCCGGTGCCGATAAGGTGTCGCTCAACTCTGCCGCCGTGCGTGACCCGTCGCTGATCAGCCAGGCTGCCGCGGCGTTTGGCAGCCAGGCCGTGGTCGTGGCGATCGATGCCAAGCGCGTTGGTTTGCCCGGCGCATCCGGTGCCGACAAGTGGGAGGTCTTTACCGCGGGAGGCCGCAACGCCACGGGCATCGACGCGGTGGCGTGGGCCGAGGAGGCGGCTCGCCGCGGCGCCGGCGAGATCCTGCTGACCAGCATGGACCGCGACGGCACCAAGGCTGGCTTTGACCTGGCGCTCACCCGCGCCGTGGCGCGCGCGGTGCCGATTCCGGTGATTGCGAGCGGCGGCGTGGGCACGCTCGAACATTTTGCCGAGGGCGTGATCGAGGGCGAGGCTGATGCCGTGCTGGCGGCCAGCGTCTTTCACTTTGGGACGTTCAGCATTCGCCAGGTGAAGGAGTATATGGCCTCTCAAGGTATTCCCGTGAGATTGGATTTTTAAATGGAGCAAGTGGCAACTGCGTCCGAGCTTAAATACGACGCCCGTGGGCTGATTCCTTGTGTGGTTCAGCAGTACGACACCGGCGAGGTGCTTATGGTTGCTTGGATGAACGAGGAGTCGGTGGGGCTTACGCTCAAGACCGGTACCACGTGGTTTTGGAGCCGCAGCCGCCAGGAGCTCTGGAACAAGGGCGCGACGAGCGGCAACATGCAGGCGGTCAAGGAGCTTTGGGCCGACTGCGATAGCGATACGCTGCTGGTCAAGGTCGACTCGCCGGGCCCGGCCTGCCATACCGGCAACCGTACCTGTTTCTTTAAGAAACTCGCGTAGGGCGGGCGCTCGATTAGACGCTCGGCCACCAGAAAGGATTGAACCATGGGTGTGCGCACCGCAAACGTTCAGGATGGAAATATCGGTGAGACGCTGACAGGTCTGGCCGAGGTGATTCACGGTCGTCGTGATGCATCGCCGCAGGAGAGCTATACCGCGCGTCTGCTGACCGACGTCGAGGACGAGCTGCTCAAGAAGCTTGCCGAGGAGGCAAGCGAGGTGATCATGGCCTGCAAGGATAACGATCACGATCACATCCGCTACGAGGCCGGCGACCTGGTCTACCACTTGCTCGTGACGCTTGAGCGCTACGGCATCACCCTCGACGAGTTGGCCGGCGAACTCAACGCCCGCCGCCACTAGTCATTGGGGACGTTCTTAAACGACTAGTCGTTTGGGACAGTCTTTGTTGGTGTAACGGGGTCATGGAAGTTGCGGTGAAATAGGGACTGTTTAAGCGCTTCATCAGGCAAAACAATCCCTATTCCACCGCAACTTATGAAGGGATGGCTAGGCGAGGGGTGTGGATTCCCATTCGCCGGTGGGGTGGGGGACGTCGAAGGCTCGGTAGCCACAGTCGTAGGCGTGTGCCTGGGCCTCACGGATGTTCCAGCAAATGTCGCAGGCGCGGTGTGCGTCCGAGCCAAAAGTGATCGGCACCTCGGCGTGGGCAAAGCGGCGCAGCAATCCGGTCGCGGGATAGTAGTCTTCGAGGCCCTTGCGCGGTGCGGCGGTCGAGACCTCAACGCGGCGGCCTGTATCGTGCGCGCACTCGGCCATCTGCTGCCAAAACGGTGCGGGGTCTAAGTCGGGCGCAAAGCCTTCCTTCGAAAAGCGCATGACCAGGTCGGGATGGGCCATTACGTCAAAGTTGAGTGAGCTTTCGCAAGCGCGGCACCAGTCGTCGACGTAGCGCTCCCACACGCCGTGTACCCCCAGGTTTTCCCAAACATGCAGGTTGGTGTCATCATCGATCCAGCCGCAAAGGGAATCGGGTGTATCGGGGCGAGCGACGTTTTCCGTTCCCGCCGTACCCGCGGCACCGGCCATGATATCGCCTGGGTTGCCAATCCAATGCACGCTGCCCAGGCGTACGACGGCGTCCTGGGACCAGCGCTCAACCAAAGGCTCGCAGCCCTCGTACCAATCGCATTCAAAGCCATAGATAAGCTCGAGCTCCGGCGCGATTTGCGCGGCAAGCTTGCGGGCATCCTCAAAAGCCAGACGATGTGCCGGCAGGTCGCCCTCAGTAACCTGCACTTCGCAGTTGGCATCCATGCTGGCGGGCAGTGTGAGATGGTCGGCCGAGACCATGACGCGGCAGCCGGCCGCAGCAGCGGCGCGAACGTTGTCTTCAAACGAGGCATGGCCGTCCGAGAACGAGGTGTGGGTATGGCAATCGACCAGCGGGCAGGCAGACATGGCGACTCCTTTGCATTTGGCGAATCCGCTCCATTGTAATGTTGCAGCTCTCAACACGCCGCGCGCCGGAGCTCGAAATCGATTGGAAAGGCTGCGCGGCGCGGCCTCGCTTGCTCCAATACATGTACATCAGCCTCCAAAAGCTGCAAATAATGACATGTTTGGAGGCTGATGTACATGTTTGGCCGGGGCGGTGGAGTGTCGGTTTCTTGTCGACAAGGAAAATCGCGCTCATCACGCGCCGTCACACTCGCGCAGCCTGCGATGTGCTAGCGTTTGGGTGAACAAAACGAGCCCGCGCGGAAAGGATCCAGACCGTATGCAATGCGATAGCACATCCCCGCTGTCTCGCGAGACTGATGCGCCCGAAACTATCGTCAAACTGGAGTGCGACATCGATGATGCGTCGCCCGAGGTGCTTGCCTACGCTGCCGATTGCCTGCGCAAGGCCGGCGCCCGCGAGGTGCATTGGTTGCCGCTTTACTGCAAAAAGGGCCGCCCCGGCTGGCAGCTGCAGGTAATCTGCTCGCACGATGATATCGAGCGCTTGCAGACGATTATCTTTTTGGAGACCACGACCAACGCCATTCGTCGCCAGGTGATGGAACGCGTTTGCCTGCCACGCCGCTTTGAGCGCGTAACGACGCCATGGGGCGAGGTATCCGTTAAGGTGGCGACCCTGCCCGACGGCAGCGAGCGCGCGGCTCCCGAGTACGAGGATTGCGCCCGTCTTGCCCGCGAACATGGCGTGCCGCTCCAACGCGTGATGCAGGCGGCTCAGAGCGCGGCACTGCGATTCGAGTAACACGGTAGATGGGCTCCGCATCCGCCGGATCCCGTATTCAGCCCCCATCAACCCCATTCGAAAGGATCTCCCCATGAAATACCTCATCGCTTCCGACATCCACGGCTCGGCATACTGGACCGAGCGCCTCTGCGCCGCCATTGAGTCCGAGCAGCCCGACCGCATCGTCCTGCTGGGCGACCTGCTTTATCACGGTCCGCGCAACGACCTGCCGCGCGACTATGCTCCCAAGCGCGTGATTCCGCTGCTCAACGCCCTAGCCGACCGCATCATCGCGGTGCGCGGCAACTGCGACGCTGAGGTCGACCAGATGGTCCTCGACTTCCCCGTCATGGCCGACTACGCCACGCTGTTTGACGAGACCGGCCGCGAGCTGTTCCTGACGCACGGCTATGTCTTTGGCGCCGGCATGCACAACAGCGTCGACCACGCGCCCGCGCTGCCCGAGGGCTCCGCGCTCGTCTACGGCCACACGCACATCAAGGTCAACGAGGAAAGCGCCGCGCACCCGGGCCTGTGGCTCTTCAACCCCGGCAGCGTGAGCATCCCCAAGGACGGCTCGCACAGCTACGGCATCTACGAGGGCGGCGCGTTCCGCCACGTGATCCTGGAGGAGGACTAACCATGGCGCAGCATATGGCTCAGCAAAATGCCGAGGGCTCGCGCGATCTGCCCACGCTGATAGACGCGTCGGCCGAGCTGCAGCATCTGGTGCAGACCATCTGGCGTCTGCGTCAGCCCGATGGCTGCCCGTGGGACCGCGAGCAGACGCACCGCAGCATCGGCAAGAACATGATCGAGGAGGCCTACGAGGCGCTCGACTGCATCGAGGCGGACGACGCGGTTCACCTGCGCGAGGAACTGGGTGACGTGCTCATGCAGGTCGTGCTGCATGCGCAGATTGCTGCCGACGCCGGCGAGTTTACGCTGGCCGACGTGGCGCGCGATATCGACGCCAAGCTCATTCGCCGCCACCCGCACGTGTTTGGCGATGCGGATGCCGAGAGCTCCGACGAGGTGCTCAAGATTTGGGACGAGGTCAAGCTTGCCGAGAAAGCCGCCAAGGACAAGGCCGTGGCGGCGGGCGAGGCCGCGCCCGAGGGTCTGCTCGATGGCGTGCCCACGCATCTGCCGGCGTTGATGCAGGCGCAGAAGGTGTCACGCAAGGCGGCCGCCGTAGGCTTTGAGTGGGAGACGGTCCAGGACGTGTGGGACGAGGTTGCCGAGGAGCGTGCCGAGTTTGAGGCCGAGGCCCCTGGCTCGCCCGAGCGCGAAATGGAGTTTGGCGATCTGCTCTTTGCCCTGGTCAACGTCGCGCGCAAAGAGGGGATCGACGCCGAGAGCGCCCTGCGCGCCAGCACGGCAAAGTTCCGCCGTCGCTGGGCCGCGATGGAGCAGATGGCGTCCGACGCCCACGTGGATCTTGCCGAGCTTTCGACCCACGACCTCAACGACCTGTGGGATGCCGCAAAGGCGGAGGAGTAAGACTGCGGGAACGACGGGCTGACATGCCTCATCGTTCCCGCTAAATTTTTCGAAAATCAAGTGTATCCCTCGGCTAACTTAGGGCATAATGCAAAAAGTGCGACATGGCTAACTTACGGAGACGCACCGATGGTGCACGGTCAGCCGGTCGCTTGCATCCACTACGTTTCCAAGTGAGAGGGAGACAACATGAGCGATATTTTGGACGTCTACGGTCGCGAGGTGCTCGACAGCCGCGGCAACCCCACCGTAGAGGTCGAGGTCGTGCTCGAGGACGGCAGCTTCGGTCGCGCGATGGTGCCTTCGGGCGCTTCGACCGGCGCCTTTGAGGCATGCGAGTTGCGCGACGGCGACAAGGGTCGCTACCTGGGCAAGGGCGTCTCGCAGGCCGTCGAGCACGTCAACAACGAGTGCGCCGATGCCGTCGTGGGCCTCGATGCCTTCGACCAGCGCGCCGTCGATGCCGCACTGATTGCCGCCGACGGTACGCCCAACAAAACCAAGCTCGGCGCCAACGCCATCCTGGGCGTGTCGCTGGCCGTTGCCCGCGCCGCTGCCGAGTCGGCGGGCCTGTCGCTGTACCAGTACCTGGGCGGCGTCAACGCCCACCTGCTGCCCACGCCCATGATGAACATCCTCAACGGCGGCGTGCATGCCGACAACAACGTTGACTTCCAGGAGTTCATGATCATGCCCGTGGGTGCTCCGAGCTTTGCCGAGGGCCTGCGCTGGTGCGCCGAGGTCTACCACACCCTCAAGGGCGTGTTGCACGAGGCCGGCCTGGGCGGCGGCGTGGGCGACGAGGGCGGCTTCGCGCCCAATCTCAAGACCAACGCCGAGCCGTTCGAGTACATTACCAAGGCCGTGGAGAAGGCTGGCTTTAAGCCCGGCGTCGACTTCATGTACGCCATGGATCCGGCATCGACCGAGTTCTACAACGCCGAGACCGGCATGTACGAGCTCAAGGGCGAGGGCGTTGAGTACACGAGCGCCCAGATGGTCGATTACTGGGAGAAGCTTGTCGACACCTATCCCATCATCTCCATCGAGGATGGTATGGCAGAGGAGGACTGGGACGGCTGGGTCGAGCTCACCCGCCGCATTGGCAACAAGGTGCAGCTCGTAGGCGACGACCTGTTCGTTACCAACACCGAGCGCCTTAAGAAGGGTATCGAGCTGGGCGCCGCCAACGCGATTCTGGTCAAGGTCAACCAGATCGGCACGCTCACCGAGTCGCTCGAGGCTATCGAGACCGCCAAGGAGGCCGGCTACGCTTGCATCGTGAGCCACCGTTCCGGCGAGACCGAGGACTCCACGATCGCCGACCTGGTCGTGGGTGTTAACGCCGGCCAGATCAAGTCGGGCGCCCCGTGCCGCAGCGACCGTATTGCCAAGTACAACCAGCTCATCCGCATCGAGGACGAGCTCGAGGGCAGCGCGCGCTACGCCGGTAAGGCCGCGTTCTACAACATTCGCTAAACGGGCGAATTTGGCGAGGGGGAGGCTGACTCGGTTCCTCCCCGTCTTGGCTGGATGCCGCAAAGAACTATGGGCGCTGGGCCATACGGCTCAGCGCCTTTTTTATGTCGAGCAAAGGCTGGCGAAGGCGGTGCGGGCGCTCGTGCTATAACTAAAGGACTTAGCGCAAACAAACCTCAACCGCACAAGGCGCACATGGATCAGATTTACGACAACAGGTATTATTCCGCCGGTTCGCGCGAGCCGTCGCCTCGTCGTGCGCGTACCGCACAGCTTGGCGGGTCTGGTTATGCTGGTGCTGATCGCTCCAGGTATAGCTCGCCGGCGACTTCGCATCCCAATGCTCAGCCAAATAGTTCCTCGGATAGTCCGGTGCGCCCATCGCGTTCCAAGCATGCGTCGCGCCCTTCGACCCAGGCGTCCGACAAGCCGCGCCGTCCCTCAAGCCGTCTTTCCGGCTCGGACTTTATGCACTACGCCAACGACAACGCAGCGGTCAAGGCAATTTACGACTTTACCCACGGTCCTCAGCGAGGGCTGTTTATCGGTATTGTCGTCGCCCTGGTGCTCGTGAGCCTGTACTTTCCCGTGCGCGACCTCTACGTTGCCAAACGCTCGAGCGATATCTTGGCCAAGCAGGTCGAGATTCGCCAGCAGTACAACGACGAGCTGCAGAAAAGCGTCGACAAGCTGCTCTCAGAGGAGGGCATTAAGGACGCGGCGACCGAGGACCTGGGCCTGGTGATGCCCGGCGAGACCAAGATTGACGTGCTGGGCCTGGACGACGATTCGGACTCGTCGTCGAGCAAAAAGTCCTCGAACGCCAAGAAGGCCAGCGAAGTCGCCAAAGAGATCGAAGAGGTCGGCAAGGACGCGCCGTGGTACATCCAGACGCTCGATATGCTGTTTGGATTTAACGGCGTCGAGGGCCAGACGGTCGTGTCCAACGGCAAATAGCGCCCGGAGGGGAGCCTGCAATGGCAGATTGCAAACGCTATAAGGTAGCCGCGATTGACCTGGGAACAGTGTCGTCGCGACTGGTGTTAGCGCAGGTCGAGGCCGGGGCGATCGTGGAATCGTCCAAGCATACCGAGATCACCGACTTGGGCGAGGGCGTGGACGCGACGGGCCGCTTTTGCGAGGCGGCCGTTGAGCGCGTGCTCGCCGCATGCCGCATGTTTGTGGACGAGGCACGTGCCTTTGGGGCCGCGTGCATCTGCACCACATGCACGAGCGCCGCGCGCGATGCGTCCAATGCCGCCCTGCTGCTGGACGGCCTGCGCGAGCTGGGGCTCGAACCGCAGGTGATTCCGGGCGAGGTCGAGGCACGCCTGACGTTTTTTGGCGTGGCGCACGACTTTGCCGGCGAGCGCATTATTGTTGCCGATTCGGGTGGCGGATCCACGGAGCTCGCGACGGGCGTCTATGCGCCGGAGCGTGGCGTCTTTGCGCTAGAAGGGACGCGCTCGCTGGACATTGGCTGCCGCCGTGTGACGGAGCGGTTTTTCTCGGCGCTGCCGCCTGCGGACGGCGAGCTTGCTGCCGCTGCCGCATGGGCAAACGAGCAGTTTGCGGGCTACTTTGAGAGTCTGCCTGTCGACTTTGAGCGCGCCGAACGCTTGGTCGCAGTGGGCGGCACGGTGACTACGCTGGTGGCTCTGGTCCACGAGCTGGAGCCGTATGATTCGAGCTTTGTGCACCTGCGCGAGCTTTCGCTGGAGCAGGTTTCGGCCGCTATCGAGCGCATGTCCGCGCTGGATGTTGCGGGCATCGCCGCGTTGCCGGGCGTGCAACCCAAGCGCGCGGGCGTGATCTTGGCAGGTGCCGTGGTGATTCGCGAGCTCATGCGAGCCGGCGGCTACGACACGCTCACCGTAAGCGAGAACAGCCTGCTCGCCGGCATGGCCGCTACCATCAACGAGGTTCTCGACGGCGCCATCCCCACCATCGGCTGGACCCCCAGCCTTAGCGCCCTTTAACTATTCCACTGCAACTTAGAGCCCCACCGGCGTCCAAAAGAAACGAGCCCGCATCCCTTGGGGACACGGGCTCGAAAGCTCCATATGGTAGGGGCGGTGGGACGTCCGCGTATTTGCTGCGCAAATCCGCACCGGCTTCGGTCGCCTGCCGGCGCCCTCGCCGGCTCGCTGCGGACGCTGCGCGTCCGCTTGACGCTCGCCCCCTCGCGGGTTCGAGCCCCAGCGGCGTCCAAATAAAACGGGCCCGCATCCCTGGGGGACACGGGCCCGAAAGCTCCATATGGTAGGGGCGGTGGGACTCGAACCCACAATCCTTGCGGCGAGAGATTTTAAGTCTCCTGCGTATGCCAATTCCGCCACGCCCCCGTGAGACTAGAAGTCTAGCACAAGCCGTCCGTTACGCGTTGACGGCCATCGAGTGTTGGCCCGACTTCTCCAGGAACTCCTGGAACTTGGCTTCGTCACCCTTGTTTTGGTACTGCAGGGCCAGCAGGTATTCCAGGCGGCAGCTCTTGACCTTGTCGTCACCGGCCTCCTTGAGCATGCGCTCCAGCTCGGGAATATCGTTGTGGCGCTTGAGGATCATCGTGTCGTACATCAGCTGGCACTCGTGTGCGACTGCCTCGGCCTGACCGCCCTCAAAGCCCTTGATCTCGTGCAGCAGCTCCTTGGACTTTTTGCGGTCCTCCTGGCCAACGTAGTAGTTAAAGGCCTTAATGACCAGGTCGACACGCTGCATCTTGGGCAGGTTGAGTCCCAGCAGCAGGTCGAACATCTCGTCGGCGCGCTTATGGTCCTCGCGCAGCAGATAGGAGTTCAGGCGCAGGTAGTCGCGGTTGTAGCGCGGGTACAGCATGCTGGTGAGTTTGCCGTCGAGCAAACGATCGAACTCGTCCCACTGCTTGGCGGCCATGAGCTGCTGCAGGCGTTTAAACGTGGTGCGTTTTTTGACGCTAAAGAACACCGACACGGCGATGCAGATGATAACGACGGCGGTCCAGAGTGTGCGAGAATCGGGCATATTAGGGTCCTTAGTCGCTCATAAAGCGAGCGGTATGACAACATGTACTAGATGTATTATACGCAGCGCGAAAGCAAACTGGCATAAAAGCTCATCGAGGCCGAGTGCCATCGCTCGCTGCGGTACACTTACCTAAAGTAAACCATGAAGGGAGACATTACCTATGAAGAAGATCGTTTTGGCTTGCGGTGCTGGCGCTGCTACTTCCACGCTCGTTGCCCAGAAGGTCGCCACCCTGCTCGACGCCAACGGTTACGCCGACAAGTATGAGATCGTGCAGTGCGCCATCTCCGAGGCCAAGGATTACTGCGATGAGGGTGCTGACCTGCTGATCGCCACCACCGTTGCCCCCGAGGGCCTCACCTGCCCGTACGTGAGCGGCGTGCCCTTCATGACCGGCATGAACCGCGTCGCTGCCGAGAAGGCCGTCCTCGACGTCATGGCTCAGTAGGCGCTGACTGTATGAGTGAGCAGAACGCCAATCCGGTCGAGCTCTTTGGCATGCGCGTCGCCCATGTGGGCATTAACGCTGCCGACCCGGCAGACGCCCTGGAGATTGCGGAGCTGTTCTCGACGATGATGGGCCTGCCCGTTATCGAGACCCCCGTTTCGTACTTTAACGATTCGCTGGTCGAGATCATGAAGCAGAACGGTCGTGGCGCCAAGGGCCACATCGGCTTTGCCGTCAACGACATCGATGCGGCGGAGAAGTGGTTTGCCGAGCGCGGGCTCGAGGTCAACGAGGAGTCGCGCGTGCTGCTGCCCGACGGCGGCACCAAGCTCGTGTACTTTAAGCGCGAGTTCGCCGGCTTCGCCGTGCACCTGTGCCGCGAGTAGCGCACAAGCTGCTATAGCTAGCAAAAAGGGATAGAGCCGCCTGGCCCTATCCCTTTTTTATGCCGAGGGGACGACCTTCTGAAAGGGCCATAAAATCCAGGTCTAATATTTTTCCGAGAAGTGAACGAGCAGAATCGGACCCCTGAAGCATCGACACTTTGAGGATGCCGTTTCCTGCGGTTTCGATGCTGGAATCCTGCGATTTTGCGGCCAAAAAATGCGGATGGTTCGGGGGTCCAAAAACAGGCGTTCACTTCTCGGAAAAGTATTAGACCTTGATTCGCGCGGGTGCCCCTACCGCGGCAGGCGAATCGTAAAGCGGCTGCCGACGCCCTCGACTGAGGTCACGCCAATGACACCACCATGGCTATCGACGATCCACTTGGCAATGGCAAGCCCCAGACCCGAGCCCTGCGCGCCGGCATCGCGTGCGTTGTCGGCGCGGTAGAACCGTTCAAACGCGTGAGCTGCGGATTCCTGGTTCATGCCGATACCCTCGTCCTCAACGGCTATGTCGATCGTGCCCATGCCCGCATCGGTCGTTATGCCAAATGTGACGGTCGTTCCCGCGTTCGAATACTTGGCGGCGTTCTGCACGATCACGCGCAGAGCCTGCTTCACGAGCGCCACGTCGACAGATGCGTCGCAGCGCGGGTCGTTGGCAAGCGTGGTGTCGTACGCCAGCCGATACGTGTGCTCGGTATCGATCATCTGCGATTCCTCGCATACCTCGCCGACCAGTGCGGCCAGGTTGGTATGCGCACGCCGCAGGACCGTGCGCCCGGCATCGCCGCGCGCCAAAAACAGCAGCTGCTCCACGAGCTCCTGCATATGCTCGCTTTCGGCCTTGAGGGACGCGATGGATTCCGCCAGCACGTCCGGGTCATCTTTGCCCCAGCGGTCGAGCATGTTTACGTAACCCTGAATCACCGCGATGGGCGTTCGTAGCTCGTGGCTTGCATCGTTGACAAAGCGCATCTGCTGCAGCTTTGCCTCTTGCATCTGGCGCAGCAGGCGGTTGAGCGCGACCTCGATGCTCGCCAGGTCGGCGTCGCCGGTGGTGACGCTCGGCGAGTCGACGCTTGCGCGCTCGATGGCCTGCTCCAGCGTTTCCATCTTGCCGCCGGAGAGCTGCATACGGCTGAGCTCGTCTACGCGCAGGGCCAGGTCGTTGAGCGGTGCCATGGTGCGGCGCACGCGGCGGGCGCCGCCGAGCATGTTGAGCACGCTGATGACCTGCCCACCTGCAACGACAAGATAGAGGGGCCACAGCGCGATGAGGTCCTGCGCGAGGGGGAAGGTCTTGGTGGTGCGCGCAAGCTCGACGGTATAGGTGAGCGTGGCGGGGTCCCAGCCGTGCGCGGGCGTCAGCGACATGCCGTGGACGGCGGCACCGGGGATCCATCCCGCGGTAAACGCGCCGTCGGGCAGCGTTTGGTTATAGCCATAGATGAGGATCGCCGCCGCAGCAACCAGCAGCCACAGGTCGAGCCAGATGTAGCTCGCCAGGCGGCGCCACATGTAGCTCCAGTTGATGGCACGGGCGATGGAGGTGACGCGCTTGGTCTCGGCGTTACGCGCGGCAGACATAGCCCACCCCGCGCACGGTTTGGATGATGCGGGCACCGCCGGCGTCTTCGATCTTGGCGCGCAGGTGCGCGATGTGCACGTCGACGTTGTTGGTGTCGCCCACGTATTCGTAGCCCAGCGCCTCGTGCGCGATGCGCTCGCGCGTGAGTACGGTTTCGGCATGCGTCATAAGCAGGGCGAGGACGTCGAACTCGCGGGCCGTGAGCGCGATGGGCGAGCCGCCGACCGTGACTTCGCGGCGGTCGGGATCGAGCGCGACCGAACCCACGGTGAGCGCGGCGGGGGAGGGCGCGGCAGCGGTCTGGGCCGTGTCGGTTGCCGGGGACATTGTGGCGATACCGGCGGCCGTGCCGCTCGCTACGCCAGCCCCGGCGCTGGCGCCGCCAACGCCCGAAGCCGCTCGCACGGCTTCCGAGCGCTTCAGTGCCACGCGGATCCGTGCGAACAGCTCCTCAATCGCAAATGGCTTGGTCAGGTAATCGTCGGCGCCGGCATCGAGCCCGGCCACTTTGTCCATCACGGCATCGCGCGCGGTGACCATAATCACCGGCACATCCTTGTGCTTGCGGACACGCCGCAAGACCTCCATGCCGTTGAGCTGCGGCAACAGCACGTCGAGCAGAATCAGATCGTAGTCGCGCTCCAGCGCCAGGTCCACGGCAGTGCGGCCATCGGCGGCGTGTTCCACCTGGTAGCCCTCGTGCTCCAGCTCGAGCGTCACAAAGCGGGCGATTTTCTCCTCGTCCTCTACGATCAGGATCCGTGCCATGCGTGCCCCCGTCTGCGATTACTTGTCGTCGTTGAGATTTTGCTTGATGTCGTCCGCGGCGTTAGCAGCGCTATCCATAAGGTTGTTGATGCTGCCGGGCACGTCGCCGTCGCTGTCGATGCGGTAGCGCATGCCAAAGAACAGGCCAATCAGCATCAGCCATATCGTGGCGCCCCAGGCAAACAGCGCGACGATGGGGATCAGGATGGGGATGTTGAGGATGATCGCATCGCGGCGCGTGGCGATAAACTTGGTGTCCAGACTCAGGCGGAAGAGCTTTTTGAGGTACTCCCACACGCCGTCCATCTTCTTGGAGAAGTCGGTCTTTTCGCTCGACTTTTCGTAAGCGACCTGCGCGGCGACCATCTCGGCAGAGGGCTCATCGACTGGCGCGGACTCGGTGGCGGCATGCGCCGACGTGGTCTGGGTCTTGCCCTGCGACTCGAGCCAAATGATGGCATCCAAAACGTTGCCGTCGGCAGCGTCGAGCGCCGCCTTGGCATCGGTGTAACTCACGTTGCACTTGGTGCGGATGGTTTCAACTTTTTCGAGGTCGTCCATGACCTGTCCTTTCGTTCGATGGGCGCGACGCCAGGCGATCTGCCCGGGCGCGAGCGTTGCGTTCGGCGGCCTGCGTCGCGCGGCGCCGCCCCGCCCTTGGTCGAACTCTATAGTGCAGGTTATAGATTAAGCGATTCTTGAGCCAAGATTAATGTTGGATGAGTTTTTGGGTGGCAGTGGGAAAAGTATTAGACCTCGATAGCGGGAGATGGTGGGCCGGTACAAAACGGCGTCAAGTGTTGGTCGAGCAGGTGGTTTTCAAGCGATCGGGACATGGCGGGCGGTCGATCGCCTATACTGGTTGGGCTCAACTAGAGAGGTGATAACTAGTTATGAAATCAATCAATGTTGCAGCAGCGATTATTCAGAAGGACGGGAAAATCCTGAGCTGCCAGCGTGGCTACGGCGAGTTTAAAGACGGCTGGGAGTTTCCGGGCGGCAAGCTCGAGCCGGGCGAGACCGGTGAGCAGGCAATCGTGCGCGAGATTCAAGAAGAGCTCGAGGTCACGATCGGTAACCTCGACTATCTTTGCACGGTCGAACATGATTACGAGACGTTCCATCTGTCGATGCAGTGCTACCTAGCTAGCATCCTTTCGGGCGAGTTCAAAGAGCACGCTCACGAGGACATGAAGTGGCTCTATACCAATAACCTGTGGGATGTCGATTGGCTTCCGGCGGACGTTAAAGTCGTTAGGGAGCTCGAAAAGAAACTCAGGCTTATGTAAGAAGGAGCGGGCGTCGCATGGCGGCCCGCTCCTTCTTTGTTACTCTGTCTCACTCAGATCGCTGAGCATAAACTCGTAAATGTCCTGACGCACGGGCGCATTGAGTTCATATTCGATTTCGACGGCGTTGTCGCCGCTCTTAGTTTTAATAGCTTTGAACTCGCCAGTCGGATGCATTTTGCCTAGGAAGTAAAATTCCTTGCCACCCTTATCGTCCTTGTTCTTTCGCATAAACAAATACGTCTTTAGCCCGTTGCCCGGCCATGCCTGCAGACGCTGAATCTCGGGGGAGTTGAGCGTGCGGTTGTTCTTAGAGATTGCAACTAGCTTACTCGGCGAAACAAAGCGGTCTTCATACTGAATGGACTCGCTAATGTCGGGTGCCTTGTCATAGTTAATAAACACGGGGAATGTATTGGTCTTCTCGTCGTAGAAGTAGCCGCCAAGATTTTGGCCGTTGATGTTCTTTTCCCAGTTCATCAAGCGGCAAACTTCTTCGTACGTGTACTTGGCGTTGAGAACGAAATTTGTGTTTTGGTACGTCTCGGCATAGTCGAGTCGGTTACGCGCAATGCCAAAATCCAGCACCTCGAGAATCTGGCGCTTGAACTCTGCGTTGCGCAGAGCGGTCGCAAACGCTTCGGTCAGACGAGGTCCGCATCCATCGTCAATAAGCAGGGAAACGAAATCCTTGGGAGTGGCAAAGTCGCCCTTAAGGACTGTGATTGCCGACCTAACGGCGCTGTCCTTAAGCTGTGTGTGGTAGCTCCTAAGCGCAGCCTCGCGCATATGCCGGTAGCCCTCGTGTCCGGCTTCGACGAGCGTTTGAAGCAAATAGAGGTCTTCGAAACGCTTGCCCGCGGCGAGCTTTTGAGAAATAAATTTGAGAATCTTGGTTTGATCAGAGGAAAATTGAACCGTGTAGTCCGGCTCGTATTTGGATAGAAATGCGTGGTAGGACCCCAGGCCGCTATTCTTGAAGATAAGCAGCGGATCGATGGAGCCGTTACGATCAAATTCGAGCAGCGAGGGAATCTTGCCGAGTTTCTGGCGCAAGTCGAGATATTCGTTTTTCAAAAACCTGACGGAGGTGAAATCGCCGCCATCGATGGCCTTGTAGATGCGTGCCTCGGAAATACGATCAAAGCTCACGGTCGAGCATCCGGGGATCGTCGAATCGCCCTCTTGGACGAGACGACGCAGGCGATCTTTGTTGTACGTTTTGTCACCCGAAAGCGCGATGGGCACCAAGAAGTTGCTCTGGTAGTTGCCAATAAAGTCGAGCACCAGTGCGTATTCCTTGCCATCATTCAGACGCAAACCTCGTCCGAGCTGTTGAATAAAGATGATTGCGGAGTCGGTGCGTCGAAGCATGATGATCTGATTGAGCGAGGGGATGTCGACGCCTTCGTTCATGATATCGACCGAGAAAATATACTCGAGCTCGCCGGCTTCAAGTCGGTTGATAACGGCATCGCGGACTTCATCGGGATCTTGACCGCTAATCGCAGCCGTTCGATATCCGAGAGCGTTGAATTTGCGCGACAGTTCTTTGGCCTCGGCGTTTCGATTGCAGAAAATTAAGCCCCTGCGGCTGCTTTTGGTGACGCTATATTCTTCGATCTTCTCGGTGATGTGACGCACACGCTCGTCGGACGTTAAGCGCCCGAACAGGGCGGTATTTTCGACCGTCTCATCGTCAATCTCCAGATCGTGAATGCCAAAATAATGGAAGGGGGCTAGCATCTCCTCGGACAAAGCGTCCTGCAGCGTGATCTGGAATGCGATGACGTGATTGAAAAGGGCAAAGACGTCATAGCCGTCGGTGCGATTGGGTGTAGCGGTCATGCCCAGATAAAACCGAGGCGTAAAGTGCGACATGATGGATTGGTAGCCCTGAGATCCCGTGCGGTGGGCCTCGTCGATGACGATGTAGTCGAACTCATCGGGTCGGAAATCGCTCAGATGTTTGGCGACCGAAGAACACATGGCAAACACACAGGTAGCATCGCTTGTATTCTTGCCAGTTTGATAGGTGTCGAACATATAGGTACTACCTAAGAGCCGTTCGTAGCTTGCACGGGAGGCGTCGATAATGCGCCGGCGGTGCGCAAGAAAGAGGACGCGCCGGGGTTTAGTTGCGAGTACGTCGAAAGCTGAAAGGAAGGTTTTACCTGTACCCGTGGCAGAGACCAGCAAAGCACGAGTTTCGCCCTTGCGGTGGATCGCTCCAAGCGCTTCGAGGGCACGCTGCTGCATTTTATTGGGCTTGATTTCAGCGAGGTCATTTTGCGTCGGCGTCTCACTAGATTTGAATGTCGGTTTCGATTTAGTTTTTGGCGGATGGGTCATTCGATACGTGGCGTAGTTATCAATCCAGTCTTGGGAAAGTGCAACGGTTGAGGTGTCGTTCCACAGCGAATTGAACTCGCCTCTAAGTTCTCCGAGCAGGCGGCTGTTTTCAACGGTCTGGTAGAGCACATTCCATTCTTTATTACAGGTGAGGGCGGTCTGCGTCATGTTCGAGCTGCCGACGATAACCGTGCTGGTTTCGCCTTTATCAAAAATGTATCCCTTAGCGTGCAAATTTCCTTGGAACACGCGGACTTCGATATTGTCGTACTCCAAGAGCTTGCGAAACGCATCGGGTGAGTTGAAGTTGAGATAGGTGGATGTGAGCAACCTGCCCTTAATGTTGCGTTGCTTGAGCTCTTGGAATGCTTCGACCAGGATCTGCAAACCGCCGTCCGCGACGAACGCAACGCAAAAGTCAAAGGAGCTGCAGGTCGAGAGCTGCTCTTCGATAACGGATAGTAGTGTTCCGCCGGTCGCCTTCGAGTTGGCGATGAGCTTGGGTGAATCGTTCTCGCGTGTAAGCGAATCGAATCAATATCAATCTGCTGCTGAGCAACCATTTCACCAGACCTTTCGAAAGACCACGTTTGCGCCAGGATAGCAGATCGATCGTTCGTGTTTTGGGCGACTTTTGATACGAGGGCTTGCAAGCGGTGTCCGCACGACATGTGACACTTAACCTGCTGCCAACTCCTCCGCGGCGGCATGAACCTGAGCAACGATTCTCTAAGGAGCTCGAAATCGATGAGTGACAACACCAAGCATCTCGCAAAGAAATGTGTTAAGGACGCGGGGCTGTGCCTCGCGCTGTGCCTTGCCGGCGCAGCGGTCGCGCTATTGGCTGTTCTGAGGCCGTTCGACGTGCTTCGAAGTGCCAGCTCTCTGCACGTTTGCATCGCCCTTGCCGGTGCCATGATGACCGGTGGCGTACTCGATCTAGTTTTTTGGGTGTTTGACCCGTTTGGATGGAAGAACGAAGGGTAAGCCCTAAGGGATGGACGCCCCGCAGCCTTAGGAGGTCCCCATGATCTGGTTTACCAGCGATACGCACTTTGGACACGAGAACGTGCTACGGCTCGCCGATAGGCCTTGGTCGACTGTTGCGCAGATGAACGACGACATGGTCGCTAGCATTAATGGCAAAGTCGCTGTGGACGACGAGCTTTACATTTTGGGTGACTTTAGCTTTAAGATGACGGTCCAAGAAACCTACGAACTGCGCAAAAGCATCGCATGCAAGCGCGTCCATCTGCTGCCCGGCAACCACGACAAAGACTGGACGCAGCCTGCGGTGGCGGATGCTTTGATCGTCGAGCCGCCCATTTGCGTGCTTAAGATCGACCGTCAAAAAATCGTACTGAGTCACTATCCTATGGCCGACTGGCAGGGTATGTCGCACGGCGGCTGGCATCTTCACGGGCATATCCACAGCTGCGGCGGCGCGTACAACACGTTCAACCTTCGGCAGGGGCTGCGGCGCTATGACGTGGGCGTGGACGCCAACGGCTACGCCCCGGTGAGCCTGGAGGAGCTCAAGTCTTGGTTTGCGCAGGTCGATGAGCCGGTGTGTTGCGCTAAATGGCCGTGGTGGGTCAACGCCACGGGCGATGAGCAGGTTGAGCGCGATCTCGAAGCCTATAAGAGGGAAGTGGCAATCCGATGACGGTTTATGTGACGGGCGATGTCCACGGTGGCATCGACATGCAAAAGCTGCGCGATTGGGAACGCGGCGACTCGCTCTCGAGCGACGACTATCTCATCATCGCGGGCGACTTTGGCTTTCCGTGGGATTTCTCTGCCGAGGAATGCGCCGATATCGCGTGGCTCGAGTCGCGTCCCTATACCGTGCTGTTCGTCGACGGCAACCACGAGCGCTTCGATCACTGGGCGGAGCGTCCCATGGAGTTGTGGCACGGTGGGCTGACACAGCGCCTATCGGACACCTCGCCCATACGGCGCCTGACGCGCGGCGAGGTCTTTGAGCTCGACGGCTCAACGATCTTTACCATGGGCGGCGCCACGAGCGTGGACAAGGAATACCGCGTGCCGTATTCCAGCTGGTGGCCGCAGGAGCTGCCGGGTGAGCGCAACTTTGAGGAAGCGCGGACAAAGCTCGATAGCGTGGGCTGGAAGGTCGACTACGTAATCACCCACACCTGTTCCACGCGCATGCTCTCGCCCACGCTCTATCCGGCACCTGGCTGGAATTACCCCGATGTCGATCGGCTTACGGCATTTTTCGACGAGCTAGAAGGCCGCCTGGATTACAAGCGCTGGTACTACGGGCATTTTCATCGGGATGCCAACCCGGCCGAGCGCCACACCGTGCTCTACGACTGCATCGTTCGCCTGGGCGATGAACTCCAGCCCTGGGACGTTGCGTAGGGGCGGGGCGTTTGGTTACTCGGCCATGATGGTGATGTTCTCGCGGTGTGCGCGAATGACGTTCCAGCTAAAGTGTTCGACCAGCTGCTCGGCGGAGCACGGCGTGGTGTCTGGCGCGATGCCCGTTTGCCCGGCGAGCCAGCCCAGCAGTGCTTCGGGCGTGGCAAAGCGGGTGCGCAACTCGCCCAGGTCCAGATCGCGGTCGCGCTTGGAAAGGCGGCGGCCGTCCGCCGACATGAGCAGCGGAATGTGCGCGTAGTGCGGCGTGGCAAGTCCCAGCAGATGCTGCAGGTAGATCTGGCGGGGCGTGGAGCCCAGCAGGTCGCATCCGCGCACGACCTCGGTGACGCCCATGGCGGCGTCGTCGACCACTACGGCCAGCTGATAGGCAAATACGCCGTCGCTGCGGCGCACCAAAAAGTCGCCGCACTCGGTGGCGAGCGCCTCGCATTGGGCGCCGTACGTGCGGTCTACGAACTCGACCACATCGTCGGCGAGGTCATCGACCGTGGGTACGCGCAGGCGCGTGGCCGGGGCGCGCAGGGTGCTGCGGCGGGCAACCTCTTCGGCCGAAAGAGCACGGCAGGCGCCGCGATAGATGGGCGTGCCGTCGCTGGCGTGCGGTGCGCTCGCGGCGTGGAGCTCGGCGCGCGTGCAAAAGCAAGGGTAGGTGAGGCCGGCGTCTTGCAATTGGCGCAAGGCGGCTTCGTACAGATCCAGGCGATCGTGCTGGTAGTAGGGGCCTTCGTCCCACTCGAGACCCAGCCAGGCCAGGTCGTCGATCAGCTGGGCCGCAAGTTCGGGACGCTTGCAGCGATCGTCCAGGTCCTCGATGCGCAACACGATACTGCCGCCCTGGCTGCGGGCCGAAAGCCACGCGCACAGGCAGCTGAACACGTTGCCCAGGTGCATGCGGCCCGAGGGCGACGGGGCAAAGCGGCCCACGACGGGGGTGGGAGAGGGAGTCGCCGTCGACGTGGCCACGGCGGGCGTTGCTATGTTGCGTGCTTTGATATCCATGCGGACGAGTATAGCGCGGGGCGCGATGGGGAGGCGTCACTGTGGTCCGCAAGTTGTCGAGGCCCCTCATTGCGTATGGCGGGTCGCAGACTCGGTGCTTTGATACCTGTCCATCAACTCGGCACCTAAGACGACAGAAACCCCGGCAGCTCTTCGCAACTGCCGGGGTTTCCGCGGAAAAGGGGGACATGATCCTCGAGCGAACGGGAAAGGGGCAAACCGTTTTCGCTCAACTGCTTTATGCCCTTCGCCCGCAGGCTCAATCAGCGTTTTAGCGGCAACACAAAGCCGCTACACCTGTGACGGAGCTGTGAAGTGGTGTCTGCTGCTGGCGCGGGCCATGGCAAGGAGTGTCCCAGACTGCCGGCAGATAAGGAACGTCCCCAAGTGCCGGCCGTGGACGTGACTTTCGTCCCGTTTGATACTCCGCTGGCCTAGATGTTCGTCACATGAGCCCGCAAACGTGGGACAATGACGCTACTGGTACCACAGACAAAGGATGTGCCTATGAACGCCCCCGTTGCCCAGCCCTGTCGGCAGCGCCGCCTGTTTGCGCGATTCGCTTCCGTCTGCGCACTCGTCGCGCTTGCGTTGTTGCTGCTGCCTGCCGCCGCGCACGCCGACGGCTACTCCATGAGCCAAACCTACATCGGCGCCACGGTTGAGGCCGATGGCTCGCTGACCGTTGTCGAGGGACGCCAGTTCGATTTCGACGACGACATCAACGGCGTGTATTGGGATATCAATACAGGCTCTAACCAGCAAGGCGGCTCGGTGGTCGTCAATGTGCTAAGCGTCGAGGAAGACGACGCTGCGTTTAACAAGGTCGACAGCGCAAACAAAGGCGACGACGGCGTTTACACGGTGGAACAGTCCGACGACGGCGTAAAGATTAAGGTGTTCAGCCCCCACGAGAGCGGCGACAGCGCAATCTACTACGTGAGTTATTCCATGACCGGTGCGGTTATGAACTGGGCCGATACCGCCGAGCTTTACTGGAAATTTGTGGGTGACGGCTGGTCGGCGGATTCCGATGACGTCGAGATGGAAGTGTATTTCGCAAATGCCGCTGCCGGGACGGCTGCCGTCAAGGGCGATAACTTCCGCGCATGGGGCCACGGCCCACTGACGGGCGACGTGTCGCTCGATGCGGACGAGCCCATGGTCACCTATACCATTCCCTGCGTGCATGAGGGCGAATTCGCCGAGGCACGCATCGCCTTCCCCAGCGACTGGGTGCCGCAGCTTGCCGTCTCGGGCGAAAAGCGCATGTCGACGATTCTGAGCGAAGAGAAGGAATGGGCCGACGAGGCCAACGCTCGCCGCGCTCACGCTCGCATGATTGCCAATGCGCTTGCCGTGCTAAGTGTTGTCGCGGCGGTGGCCTTTACCGGCACAATCGTTGTGCTCAAGCTGCGCCGCCGCAAGCCCAAGCCGCTTTTCCAGGACGAATATTTCCGCGATGTGCCTTCGGCCGACCATCCCGCCGTGCTTTCGGCCCTCATGAGCTGGAACGACGTGCCCGATCAGGCATATATCGCCACGCTTATGAAGCTCACCGACGACCGCGTGATCAAGCTGGAAGAAGCGACCGAGACCAAGAAGAAGGGTCTGCTCCGTCGCGAAAAAGAGGAGCAGACGTATCGCATCACAGTGACCGACGAGGCCTGGAAGGCTGCCAAGAAGGACGGCATCGATCGCGATGTGCTCAAGGTCTTCTTCGCCGGCGTTAAGCCCGATAAAGACGGCGTCCGTTCACGCACGTTTAGCGAGCTGGAGGAGTATGCCAGCGAGCGTACTGAATCTGTTGGCAACAAGCTCGAGGACTATCAAAGCACGGTTAAGGGCAAGCTGGAGACGCGCGAGCTTATCGCCTCGGACGGCACCATCGCCCTGGTTGCCGGCTTGGTTCTCGGCATCATCATCGTCTTTGGCATTCTGGGCTCTCTGATCTATACCGACTTTGCGGACGCCAACGTCGGTGCCGCTATGATCTCGATCCCCGTCACGATCGTGGGCTTTGTCCTGAGCTGCACCTTCCGCCGCTACACGCCGGAGGGCGCCGAGGTGGCGGCTCGCTGCAAGGCGCTCAAGCATTGGCTCGAGGACTTTACGCGTCTGAAGGAGGCCGTCCCCAGCGACCTGATCTTGTGGAACAAACTGCTGGTGATGGGCGTTGCCCTGGGCGTTTCGAAAGAAGTGCTGCGACAGCTGGCCGAGGCCGTGCCTGCGGACCTGCGCAACAGCGACGATTTCTACGACAACTACCCCTGCTACTGGTGGTATTACCATCACTACGGCAACGAGTCCCCGCTCGATTCGTTCAACGATGTGTACCACGAGACCATCCACGAGCTGGCTTCGAGTTCCGATAGTTCGAGCGGCGGCAGCGGCGGCGGCTTTTCCGGTGGCGGCGGTGGCGGCGTCGGCGGAGGCGGCGGCGGAACGTTCTAGCGAGCGCTTGCTTTGGGGTGGATCTTTCTGGGCGGTTGCCAGGGAAGATTCATCCCATTTTTGTGCATCGAAACGGGTCAAACTTTCCGCTGAGGACCTTCGCACAAGGGGCAGTGGACAAAAAATACCAAATATGAGTACTGTTGCTGCGTTGGTCACATATGTTTGCACATAATAATGGGCTCCTAATGAGAGTACTCCTCGTTAGGAGCCCATTTTATTGAACATTTGGGGAGTTACGTCAGCTCGTGCAGCTGGTCGTCATGCCTATAAGCATCAAAAATGCCCCGAATCGCTGCTACTAAAAAGGTAACAGTACTCATATTTGATGTATTTTGACCACGGCTATCTACAAACCCCCTAGGCCACTCATTGGGGACAGACTTAAATGACTAGTTGTTGGGGATCAGTCATTGGGGACGTTCTTAAATGACTAGGTGTGGCTGCTTGGGCTAGGCTGTTAGGTCGAGTTCGTAGAGAAAGCTTTCGCGCGGCATGTCGTGACGACGCTCTTCGCGGTTGGCGCGGTGCGTGGCCGTGCGCTTAAAGCCGTGCAACTCGTAGAACTTCCACGAGCAGTTGGAGTCGGTGTACAGGTGCGCCCTTGTCGCCCCGCGCGAGGACAGGTACGAGACCGCGGCATCGAGCAACACTGAGCCTACACCCAGGCCGTGGACATCGGGATCGACGGCGAGCAGCGTGACTTCGTTGTCGTGCGGCAACGGGCTGCTCTCGAGCAGGCGGTTGTTGGTTCGGATGGTTGCGCGCACAAACGAGAGATACTCGGCGCAGACATCGGGCTCCAGCTCGCGCATCTGCGAAAGCAGCGCGCGTTCGGTATCCATCCAGTGTTCCTTAACGGTGGCGCCGGAACTCTGTCCCGCGCGCGCGAGCGCAATGCCACGCGCCTGACCGTCGATTACGGCAACCTGCGAAAACGTCGATGACGAAAGGCAATGGGCGAGGTCGCACGCGGCCTCGAGGCGGTTGTACTCATCGTTATCCGAATTGTTATGCCAAAGCTGCTGCAGAATCAGCGCGATGGCGTCGAAGTCTTCGGTATCAAACGGTCGGTAGAGAACCCGCGAGACCATGGTGCCTCTTTCTTTTGCGGATGCATATCGAGCACAGTTCTACCACGCTATTGGCATCTAATTATGGTGCCCCTGTGTTCCATGAACTCACCGTGCCCGGTGCCGTGCCCATCCCCTCTGCTCGCAAACTTTTTCTGCACATGCGCCCGTTGCGGGGTGCATCGATGCGCTCGATGCGCTACATTGAATCAGTATTTTCAATGCCGCTGCGCGAGCGCTGCAGATCGACGTATCACCGACTCACAGAGCACGGCGGCGTACCAGACAGGAGGACTGCATGGGATCTGATGTGAAGATCGCGCGCGCGTTGATCTCGGTTACCGATAAGACGGGCGTCGTCGATTTCGCACGGACGCTGGTCGATGACTTTGGCGTCGAGATCATCTCTACGGGCGGCACGGCTCGTGCCATCGAGGACGCGGGCGTTCCCGTAACCCCCATCGAGGAGTTCACGGGCTATCCCGAGATGATGGACGGCCGCGTTAAGACCCTGCACCCCAAGGTTCACGGCGCGCTGCTGGCCCGCCGCGATTCCGAGCAGCACATGCAGGAGGCCGCCCAGCACGGCATTAAGCTGATCGACCTGGTCGTCGTCAACCTGTACGAGTTCGAGAAGACCGTCGCCAACCCCGAGGTCACCTTTGCGGATGCCATCGAGCACATCGACATCGGTGGCCCCTCCATGTTGCGCTCTGCCGCCAAGAACGCCGCGAGCGTTACCGTCATCTCCGACCCGGCCGACTATGATGCCGTCCTGGCCGAGATGCGCGAGACCGGTGGCTGCACCACGCTTGCCACCCGTCGTCGCCTGCAGGTGAAGGTCTACCAGACCACCGCCGCCTACGACACGGCTATCTCCCGTTGGCTTGCCGCCCAGGCAAGCGACGTGGCGGACACCTCTGCCAAGCTCGAGATTTCGCTGGAGAAGGTCGACGACCTGCGCTATGGTGAGAATCCTCAGCAAAAGGCTACGGTCTACCGCTTTGCCGAGGGCTGCGAGAACACCGCGAGCTCTCAGTTCCCGCTTGTGGGCTCCGAGCAGATCCAGGGCAAGCCGCTCAGCTACAACAACTATCTGGACGCCGATGCCGCCTGGAACCTGGTCCGCGAGTTCGACGAGCCGGCCTGCGTGATCCTCAAGCATCAGAACCCCTGCGGTTCCGCCGTTGCCGAGGACATCACGGCCGCCTACGACCGCGCTTTCGCCTGCGATCCCAAGAGCGCCTTCGGCGGCATCATCGCCTGCAACCGCGAGGTTCCCTTTGAGCTGGTTGAGCACTTTGCCGATCAGAACAAGCAGTTCGTCGAGGTCATCATCGCCCCGAGCTATACCGCCGAGGCGCTCGAGCGCATGGCCAAGCGCCCCAACCTGCGCGTGCTGGCTACCGGCGGCGTGGACCACGGTGCCCAAGTGGAGCTGCGCTCCATCGACGGCGGCATGCTGGTGCAGGAAGTCGACCACGTGACCGAGGATCCCGCGACCTTTACGTTCCCCACCGACCGCAAGCCCACCGATGCCGAAATGGCCGAGCTCGAGTTTGCCTGGAAGGTCTGCAAGGGCGTCAAGTCCAATGCTATCCTGGTCTCCAAGGGCAAGGCCGGCATTGGCATGGGCCCGGGTCAGCCTAACCGCGTTGACTCTGCACTGCTTGCCTGCGAGCGTGCCGAGGACTTCTGCGAGCGCGAGGGCGTGGAGAAGGGCGGCTTTGCTTGCGCAAGCGACGCGTTCTTCCCGTTCCGCGACAACGTCGACGTGCTTGCCGCGCACGGCGTGACCTGCATCATCCAGCCCGGCGGCTCCAAGCGTGACGACGAGAGCGTCCAGGCCTGCAACGAG
The DNA here is from genome assembly GCF_003458415.1 of Collinsella sp. AF25-2LB. GTDB lineage: Bacteria > Actinomycetota > Coriobacteriia > Coriobacteriales > Coriobacteriaceae > Collinsella. Next base: position 98,945 of record NZ_QRUF01000005.1, on the reverse strand, counting down.
CATGGTATTGCGATGGTCTTCACGGGGGCCCGCCACTTCCGCCACTAAGTAGGGAACCGGCGCTGCGGCTTGCCCAGCCACCGCACCTTGCCGTTCATTCGTCGCTCGCGTACCCAAGTACGCGTCGCTCCTCTTTCACGGCAATCTGCGGCACCTGGGCAACCCTCGCCGACCTGTTAGGTTGACTGGGGAGGATGGGATGTTATCTCGTCCCTTGGATTGGCCTCGCTTCTAAAATAATCTCCGCAAAAGACGGTCGCTCCGTTTGGAGGGCCGTCTTTTTGGTATAAGAGGACGGAATGACTAACACGAAAGGTATGACCATGCCCCAGATTGATGATGCCGAGCTGTTTGGCAATGCCGAGGACCAGCGTGCGTACGAGGACTTTTGCGCCAATCAGGAGGCGGTCGAGAAGTTCACGCTCGACAAGCCCGCGCTTGTCTGCCGTTGGCGCATGTCCAACAAAAAGGTGCCCATGCTCAACCGCCACATCCGCGCACTGTCCGAGCGCCTGGTGCAGGGCGAGCCGCTTACCCATAACATGCTCAGCTGGGCCAAACAGCACGTTGAGTGGTCGCTTGCCGAGGGCGATTACACCGCGCGCGACGGCGTGCTCATGCTGGTGATCGACATCAACGGCAACGCCGCCATGACGGTGGGGGAGTACGAGCCGCTCGCCGATACGTCGGCCAAGGCGCTGCGCGCCCGCTCCGCTGAGGCCCGCTCCGAGGCCGACGAAACCGGCGTGGCGCCCGAGCTGCTCGCCGCCGTCAACAACGGCGAGCTTGCCTTTGTGGCGCCGGCGGACGAGTGCCTGTGCGGCACGGCGACGCTCATCGAGCAGCTGGCCCAGACCAAGGGCATCCCGGTCACGCGCGTAGACATTCCCGCGCAGCTTAAGGGCGCGCTGTTCCTGGTGAGCGACGAGCACGGCGTGGTCCCTGCCACCGACGGTGACGCTGCCGACTCCGATGCCGCCACGGTCACCTTCTTCGCCGAAGGCTACGAAAAGCTCCGCGCCCGCCGCTAAATGATTTTTCTGGGACGGGGATTAAAGAATCATTTTGGTCCCCGCCACCGCTGCGAGTGCGAGGCGGACAAAACGCCCCCCGCTCGCGAACAGTTCTGTCACCTTGGCACCGCGCGCGGTGCACACCTGCAGTTTCGCAGCCATAATGGTGGCAAGACAACCAAGAGGGGAGCGGAATCCATGGCGCTAATCTATATCGTTGAGGACGACGAGCCCATTCGTCGCGAGCTTGCCGATATCCTTGCCCGTGCCGGTTTTGAGGTTGAGGCCTGCGAATCGTTCGAGCACGTCTCGCGTGACATCCTGGCCGCTGCACCCGACTTGGTACTGCTCGACCTGACGCTTCCCGTCAAAGACGGCCAGCACATCTGCCATGAGGTCCGTCGCGAATCCGAGGTCCCCATCATCGTTCTCACGTCGCGCACGACCGAGATCGACGAGGTCATGGCCATGACGCTTGGCGCGGATGACTTTGTTCCCAAGCCCTACAGCGCCCGTGTGCTCGTGGCACGCATCAATGCCTTGCTGCGTCGCACCGCAGCGGCGGGCGAGTGCAGCACGCTCGTCCACAAGGGACTGGAGCTCGACCTCGCCCGCTCCATGGTCACCAACATGCAAACCGGCACCAGTACCGAGCTCACCAAAAACGAGCTGCGTATCCTCTCGCTGCTTTTGAGCCGTGCGGGCAAGATCGTTTCGCGCTCGGCCATCATGCAGGACCTGTGGGACTCCGATACCTTCGTGGACGACAATACGCTCACCGTCAACATCAACCGCCTGCGTACTACGCTCGAAAAAATCGGCATCAAGGGATATCTGACCACGCACCGCGGCCAGGGCTATTCGGTCTAGGGGCCGGTCATGTCGTTTGCCAAGTTTTTTAAAGATGCACTGCTTCCCGTCGCCGTGTGGACGTGCGGCGTGCTGCTGAGCTGCTTTGTGCTGACGGTCGCTGGCGCTTCCGTTTCTATCGTGGTCGTGGCGGTCTGCGTGTCCTTTGTCTTTGGCATGCTCGGCATTGTGATCGAGTACGCGCGCCGTCGCCGTTTTCTGCGTCAGCTGGAGCGTGCGGCCGAGGAGCTCGAGAGTCCCGCATGGGTGCAGGAGATGGTGCAATGCCCGACCTATGCCGAGGGCGAGCTCGAGTACGAGGTCTTGCGTCGCGTGGGCAAAGCTGCTTGCGACGAGGTTGCCGAAGGCCGGCGTCAGACCGATGACTATCGCGACTATATCGAGAGCTGGGTCCACGAGGCCAAGCTGCCCCTGGCGGCGGCCCACCTGATTTTGGAAAACCTGGACGGCAGCGAAGACGACCTGTCGCGCGTGGATGACCTGGGCCGTGAGCTGGCTCGCGTGGAGCGCTATATCGACCAGGCACTGTACTACGCGCGCTCGGAAGTCGTGGAGCGGGACTACCTGATTCGCCGCTGGGATCTCAAGACCTTGGTGACGGGCGCGATTAAAGCCAACGCGCGCGAGCTCATCGCGGCGCACGTGGCCCCGGTGTGCGAGAACCTCGACTTTGAGGTCTTTACCGACGAGAAGTGGCTCGAGTTTATCTTGGGGCAGCTCATCCAGAACAGCATTAAATACGCGTGCGAGGACGGCGCGAAGATCGTGTTTTCGGGCGCGTTGCTGGACGAGGGTCTGGCGAGTGAGCGCATTGAGCTCACTGTTGCCGATAACGGCTGCGGCGTGAGTGCGGCAGACCTGCCACGCGTGTTCGAGAAGGGCTTTACCGGCGACAACGGCCGCACCACCAAGCGCGCAACGGGCATCGGCCTCTATCTGGTGGCACGCCTGTGCTCCAAGATGGGCATCGACGTCACCGCGGCATCCGATTCCGGCGAAGGCTTTGTTGTCACGTTTGCCTTCTCAACCAACAAGTTCCAATACTTTGAGTAGTCAGCCCGTATAGCGTAGACGTTCAGGATCTTCCCATTTAAGAAGAAATCAGGCTTTTCGGCAGCTATATTCCCGAACGGGAACATTGCTAATGTAGTCAACACTATATTCCCGTACATGAACATAGTGCTACAGTTTTATACTATGTTCACGGGCAGGAATATAGCTGGAGGCGTTATGAGAACGGTGACAACGATTAAAAAGCTGGATGGGCGCGTCAAGCTCAAACCGTCGGAAGCCGCTTTCTCGGAGCGCACGGTTTTCGATCCCTCTGAGATAGGGAAGGCCCTTAGGCTCAGAAGGCGTGAGCTCGGCTTGACTCAACGTGACGTCGCGACTATGACGGGTCGCAGCCTTCGTGTGATTGGTGATATCGAACGGGGGCGGACAACGGTCGAAATTGGTGTCATTTTCGATTACGCCTCCATCGTGGATATTGATTTTATTCTGAAGGTGAGGGGGAAGTAATGGATGGCACGCTGTTCGTTCACCGTGAGTTTAATGGGTCTTACCAGCTGGTCGGCATATTGGAGGAAAATGCGGGGTTTCCGATATTCACCTATAGCCCCAAATATCTCGAGAGCGGTGATGCGGCGCCGATTTCGATCTCGCTGCCGTTGACGGCCGAGACATTTAGTCCGGACGCAACGGGTTCCTTTTTCTCCGGCATCATTCCGGAGGGGCAGCTCAACAGGGACCTTGAGAAAAGGGCGCGAGCGGAACGCGGAGATTACTTCAAGGTACTCGATTTGGTCCGCGATGAACCCGTCGGCGCCCTGGTTCTGACGCGAGAGCCTTCGGGCGACAGCCTCGAAATGGACTATGAAGAGATAGGTGCGGAACAGCTAAGCGGGCTGGCATACGCACCGGCGGAGGTTGCTTTTGATTTAGCGCTAGAGAGTCGAATCTCCCTTGCAGGTGCTCAGGCGAAGATCGGTCTCTACCATACGGGCGATGACCCATGTGGTGGATGGTACCTGCCTCATGGAGCGGCTCCATCCACGCACATTCTCAAGGCGGGGTCGAAAACGTTCCCGGGCGAGACAGTGTGCGAAGCGATGTGCGTGAGAGCCGCCTCTCTGATGGACCTATCGGCCGAAGAGTGTTTTCTTATCCGAGTTGAGGATGCCGAGCCAATTATCGCCGTGAAGCGATTTGACCGAGTAACGTCTGATGCCGGACGCTCGGTTGACGGATTGCCAATTCCATACCGTTTGCATCAGGAAGATGTTTGTCAGGCCAAGGGCGTCTCGCGTGAGCTTAAATATGAGCCGACGGGCGTCAATTACCTGGGGCTTATCGTCGATGCGGTGCGAAGGGCGTCGACGAATCAAATGGAGGACAGGTTCCTTGTCGGCTATAACCAGCTGTTCGACTATGCCGTAGGTAACTGTGATAACCATCTAAAGAACTGGTCGCTCGTATGGGACGAAAGTTGGAAGCAGGTGAGGTTGGCGCCGCTCTATGACGTGCTGTGCACAACGGTTTACCCCAGTCTCGTTCGTGAGATGGGCGTCTCGTTTGGTGGGAGCCGCAAGATTGACGAAGTAACGCGCGGGTCGGTGATGAGCCAAATGATTGGGGCGGGTTTGCCCGGGGGAATTGTCGCCGGAATGATTGCTGATACCTGCAATGAGGTTCCAGACGCGCTAAGAGACGCCGCGCGCGGTCTCAAAGAAGAGGGTTTTCCCGAAGCGGAGGTAATGTTCGAGAAGATCATTCCAGAAGTGCAAGCTCGTCTAAGCAGGATCGCCTTATAGTAAA
>NZ_QRUF01000005.1:0-94235 GCF_003458415.1 Collinsella sp. AF25-2LB | reverse complement strand
GCCTTATAGTAAAAACGTGCCATCCCAAACAAAACGTGCCGCCCCAAAGGGGGCGGCACGCTATCTTTTATCAGCCAACTCGCTGAAGTAAGGCTGCGAAGGCCGCGGGGCCGGGAGGGGTTTCCTAAGGGCACATCCCGCAGCCGCAACGCGGCGAGGACGTGCCCGTGGAAACCCCGCAGGCCCCGCGGCCGGTGGGAGCAACGCTACTTTACGACCAAGATGTCGCAGTCCGTATTGCGCAGCAGGAACGTCGAAATCGAACCCAGCAGCGCATACTTGATCGAGGACAGGCCGCGGGCGCCGCAGAGCACCAGGTCGGGCTTGACCACGTCGAGCATCTCGTCTTTGAGCGTCTCACGAATACGGCCGGCGCGAATCATGACTTCGACCTCGGGAATGTCGGGATTGGCCTTGGCCTCTTCGAGCTGCTTGGCGATGGAGTTCTTAAATGCCTCCTCTAGGCCGTTGACCAGATCGACCGGATAGGAACCGGCGCTCTCGAGCGCCGTGGAATCGATAACGTGGCCGATGATTAGCTTGGCGCCGTTGTTCGCGGCGACCTTGATGGCGCGTGCGAGCACAAAATCCTGCTGTTCAGTACCGTCGAGTGAAACAAATACCTTGGTGTAGCCCTCGTTCATGGTTTCCTCCTTGGTCTATCGCACGGGCGCGGGGCTCGTGCATCGGGCGGGCGCGGGCGCGTTGGCCGCCGGACACTTTATCTTGTTGCAGTTATACCCAAGGATTTGGGTTTGACCGCTCGCAATTCTGTGAACGGGCGAGTTTTTTGGTAAGGGTAGGCGCAGGCGCGCCGCCAACGGTTGATAATGGGACATCGCCCGCACCGTCCGCAGAACAATATCGGCGGGTGTCTAACGAGGGGGTCCCTTTGGATATCATCGAGCTTTTTAAATCTGCCTTCATGGGCCTGGTCGAGGGCATCACCGAATGGCTGCCCGTTTCGTCGACGGGTCACATGATCTTGGTGGACGAGTTCGTCAAGATGAACGTGAGCGAGACGTTCTGGAATATGTTCCTGGTCGTGATTCAGCTCGGCGCCATTTTGGCCGTCTGTGTGCTGTTCTTCCATGAGCTCAATCCCTTCTCGCCCAGCAAGGGTAAGGAGGGCCGTCGCGACACCTGGGTGCTGTGGGGCAAGATTGTGCTCGGCTGCATTCCTGCGGCGGCGATCGGCCTGCCGCTCAACGACTGGATGGAGGAGCATTTCTACAATGCTCCCGTCGTGGCGCTGGCGCTCATTGTGTACGGCGTGCTGTTTATCGTGATCGAGAACTGGCGCGCGAGCAAGCGCGAGGAAATGGCCGTTGCCGGTTCGTTTGGTTCGCGTGCTGTGGCGTCGGGTGGACGTCCCACCGGTGCGCACTTTGCGGCGCCCGCCGCGGCTACCGCTGAGGATGAGGGCGATGATGAGAATCTGGACTTTGGCTCCATCGCCACGCTCGAGGACCTGAGCTGGAAGACTGCGCTGGGTATTGGCTGCTTCCAGGTGCTTTCGCTGGTGCCTGGTACGTCTCGCTCCGGTTCTACCATCATCGGTGGCCTGCTTTTGGGCTGCACGCGTTCGGTGGCGTCCAAGTTCACGTTCTTCCTGGCCATCCCTGTCATGTTTGGCGCGAGTGCGCTCAAGCTGGTCAAGTACTTCATCAAGGGCGGCACGTTCGGCGCCAACGAGGTCGCTATCTTGGGCGTGGGCTGCGTTGTTGCCTTTGTGGTTTCGCTCATCGCCATCAAGTGGCTCATGGGCTTCGTCCGCCGTCACGACTTTAAGTGCTTCGGCGTCTACCGCATCATCCTGGGCATCGTGGTGCTCGCGTACTTCTTCGTTCTGGAGCCTATGCTTGGCCTGTAACTTGGTTGACGCTGCGCGGCGGCCAGAGCGACAACTTGTCATTCAACGAGGGCGGCATGACCAAAAGGTCTATGCCGCCCTCTTTTCATGCCAATTTGTTCGCTCTGGCCGCCGCTCGCTACCGTTGCCATGACATCGGTGGCTCCGTGATTGGTGCATTGGGGGTCAGATTTCTTTGCACCAACGTGGTGCAGACCAACCTGACCCCATTGCACCAAATCTGCCGGGGCGGGCCTGACGGTGGCGCACGGAGTCGTGGTGTGATTTGCGTCGGTGTCCGCGCGGCTCGGTATACTGGTACGGCTCAAACTATGGCGCTGCCCGCAGGCGCGCCGTCCGTCAGATGAGGAGTCGCCCATGACCCAGCCCTTGCCCTGGGAAAAGAACGCCGCGGTGCCCGTGCCGCCCGCGCCGGAACCCGTGCCGCTCGATGTATACGCCGCCCCCGCTGCGCCGGAACCCGAGCTCGTCCCGCTCGACATCTACGACGCTCCCGCGCCGGCGCCCAAGCCCATCAAGCCGCTCGTCGACATCGACAGCCTCAATCCCGCCCAGCGCGAGGCGGTCCTGACCACCGAGGGCCCGTTGCTGGTGCTCGCCGGCGCCGGCTCGGGCAAGACCCGCGTCTTGACCTTCCGCATCGCACATATGCTCGGCGACTTGGGTGTTAAGCCTTGGCAGGTTCTTGCCATTACGTTTACCAACAAGGCTGCGGCAGAGATGCGCGAGCGTCTGACGGCACTCATCCCCAGCGGCACCCGTGGCATGTGGGTGTGCACCTTCCATGCCATGTGCGTGCGCATGCTGCGCGAGGACGCCGATCTGCTGGGCTACACCGGCCAGTTCACCATCTACGATGACGATGACTCAAAGCGCATGGTGCGTGACATTATGCAGGCGCTCGGCATCGAGCAAAAGCAGTTCCCCATCAACATGATCCGCAGCAAGATCAGCTCGGCCAAAAACGCCATGATCGGCCCCGAGGACATGCTCAAGAGCGCCGATAGCCCCAATGACAAAAAGGCCGCGCAGGTCTACCTGGAGCTGGAGCGCCGCCTGCGCGCCGCCAATGCGATGGACTTTGACGACCTGCTCGTGCGCACGCTCGAGCTGCTGCGCACCCGCCCCGAGGTGCTCGATAAGTACCAGGAGCGCTTCCGCTACATTAGCGTCGACGAGTATCAGGACACCAACCACGTCCAGTACGAGATCGCCAACCTGCTGGCCGCCAAGTACCAAAACCTTATGGTCGTGGGCGACGACGACCAGTCCATTTATAGCTGGCGTGGCGCCGACATCACCAATATCCTGGACTTTGAGAAGGACTTTAAAAACTGCAAGACCGTCAAGTTGGAGCAGAACTATCGCTCCACGGGTCACATCCTGAGCGCCGCCAATGCCGTGGTGCGTCACAACTCGCAGCGCAAGGACAAGCGCCTGTTTACGGCCGAGGGCGATGGCGAGAAGATTCAGGCTTTCCAGGCAAGCGACGAGCGCGACGAGGGTCGCTGGATTGCCGGCGAGATCGAGAAGCTGCATGCCAAGGGTACGAGCTACGACGATATCGCCGTGTTCTACCGCACCAACGCCCAGTCGCGTATCCTCGAAGATATGTTCCTGCGCGCGGGCGTGCCCTACAAGATCGTCGGCGGCACGCGATTCTTCGACCGCGCCGAGATCCGCGATGTCATGGCCTACCTCAAGATGATCGTGAACCCGGCCGACGAGATGAGCGTCAAGCGCGTCATCAACACGCCGCGCCGCGGCATCGGCTCCACTTCGATCCAAAAGATTGAGCAGCTGGCGCGCGACAACCGTTGCTCGTTCTTCCAGGCCTGCGAGATCGCAACAGCCGAGACGGGCATGTTTAGTGCCAAGGTGCGCAACGGCCTGTCGAGTTTTGTGGCGCTGGTGCGCGAGGGCCGTCGCATGGACGGCGAGCTCAAGGACGTCGTCGAGATGATTGTCGACAAGACGGGCCTGCTGCAGGCGTTCCGCGCCGAGGGCACCATGGAGTCCGAGAGCCGCGCCGAGAACATCCAGGAATTCCTGGGCGTCGCCGCCGAATTTGAGGAGACGCACGAGGATATCGAGGGCACGCTCGAGAGTCTAGAAGAGCTGCGCGCAGCCGGTGTTGCCGACGTGCCTGCCGGCGCCGAGTCCGAGCCCGTCGTGGTGAGTGCGCCCGCGCCCGAGCCGGGGCCGTCTGCACCGGCATCCTCGTTTGAGGCACTCGTCGGCGCTCGTGACGCCGCGGGCTCCAATCCGCTCGATAGCCTAACCGCCCCGGCGCTCTCGCCGCAGGATGCCTTGGCCGCCGCCATCGCGGGCAACGCGTATGCCGCGCCGACGGAGATGCCGGCGGGTGCCGTGCATGCCGACGAGATCGAGCGCACCTACGGCCCGCTCACCTGCAAGGCGCTGCCGGCACTCATGGAGTGGCTGGCCCTGCGCTCCGACTTGGATTCCCTGGCCGGCGAGACACATGCCATCACCATGATGACCATCCACTCCGCTAAGGGCCTGGAGTTCCCCGCGGTGTTCGTGGCCGGCATGGAGGAGGGTATCTTCCCGCACGTGCACGACTTTGGCGGTAGTGACGATCCGGGCAAGCTCGAGGAAGAGCGTCGCCTGGCCTACGTCGCCATCACGCGTGCTCGCAAGCGCCTGTTCCTGACCTATGCGGCCACGCGTCGCACTTACGGCTCGACCTCTGCCAACCCGCGCTCGCGCTTCCTCAACGAGATTCCGTTCGAGGACATCGAGTTTAGCGGCATCGGTTCTGCCGGTTTTGAGGGCACGGGCTGGGAGAAACGCGGCGACCGTCACGGCACCTTTGGCTCGGGCATGGGCTCGGATATGTATGGCGGCAAGGTGTTTGGCTCGCATACGCGCTCGACCGGCGGTTCCGGTTCGCGCGGCGGATCGAGCTTCGACGATTTCTTTGGCGGCAGCAGCTATGGGACCGAGCGCCATCGTGGGGTCTCGCCCGACGCCGGCCGTGTTGCCTCGACCTTTGGCTCGGGCGCGCCGCGAGCCAAAAAGCCGTCGTCCAAGGTGTCGCCGACGGTGGAGCGCAAGGTCGATCGCGCCAGCGCGTCGCAGGACTTTGCCGCGGGCGATACCGTGAGCCACAAGACCTTTGGCACGGGTACCGTGATCTCGGTCGCCGGAGACATGATCGAGGTGCAGTTCGAAAAAACCGGCCAGACCAAAAAGCTCATGAAGGGCTTCGCACCTATCGTCAAGCTGTCGTAATCCCAGCGGACCTGGGCGGGCGTATAGGGCAACATCGCCTGCTCGGACAGTCCTGCGCAAGACGGAGAGCACATTAAGTGCTCTCCTTTGCGTGCGGAACTCGCGATCGATGTTGCCCTATACGCCCGCCCAGGTCCTTAGATAACGCTGCTTGCGAACGTCGCTCTGCTCGTTCGCTTTTTGGTCTGGAGAGCCGGGTGGGCTGATATATAGATACGAGTAGGGGCTCCTCCGTTGATGAACGGGGGAGCCCCTTGTTTCGTTTTGGTTGTTGTTGCGACCTAGAGGTGGCTGATGATCAGTTCCATCTTGCCTTTGAGGTCAATGGAGCTGACGGTACTGGGTGCCAGCAGGTGACTGCCCTTGTGGACGGGGTCGCCGCAGACGGTGCCTTCGCCGTCGATGACCGACAGGCACATGAAGGGCCAGCGCTGCTCGAGGGTCTTGCTGCCGTCGACGCGCACGCGATCGACGGTGTAGCAGGGGTTGGACTCGAGCTCGGTCACGCCATCGACCTCGGGCGCGGTCACCGTGCCGTCGGTCGGAGCCTGAACATCAAAATCGATGCAGTCGAGGCTCTGCTCAATGTGCAGCGGGCGCAGCTTGCCGTCGGTGCCGGGACGGTCGTAGTCGTACAGGCGATAGGTCACATCGCTCGACTGCTGCGTCTCCAAAATGAGCGTGCCGGTCTTGATGGCGTGCACGGTACCGGAATCAATCTGGAAAAAGTCGCCCTTGTGAATCGGCAACACGTTGAGCATGTCGTCCCAACGTCCTTCCTCGATCATTTGTGCGGCCTCGGCGCGGTCCTTGGCACGCTGGCCGACGATGATTGTGGCGTCGGGCTCGCAGTCCAGCACATACCAACACTCGGTTTTGCCCAGGCTACCGTTCTCGTGCTCGGCAGCGTACTCGTCGTTGGGATGAATCTGGATCGAAAGGTCGTCCTTGGCGTCCAGAATCTTAATGAGCAGCGGGAACTCCTTGCCCTCGCAGTTGCCAAAGAGCTCGCGATGCTCGGCCCACAGCCACGACAGCGTGTGGCCGGCATACGGGCCCTCCGCAATCTGGCAGTCGCCGTTGGGGTGGGCCGAGATGGCCCAGCACTCACCGATGGGGCCATCGGGAATGTCGTAGCCAAATACGGTTCCGAGCTGGCGACCGCCCCAGATCTTCTCGTGGAAGATCGGCGTCAGCTTAATCAAATCGGACATGTTCATACCCCCATTGTGTTGCGCGGGCGCTGCACAAAACAGCTCAAAGCGAGCGCCCGGATGACTACAAAAACCTATGCCAACGTTACGTTGTGCAACTCAAAGCGGTCGCCAACGTTGCGCGAGACCGAATACTCAAAGGCGGTGCCGCTGTCCAAAAAGCCAATCTGGGTGAGCTCGAGCAGGGGAGAGCCAGGCTTGGTGTCCAAGCGCTCGGCTTCTTCCTCGGTTGCTGCCACGGCGCGAATGGTACGGTGGAAGCTCGAAATCTTCAGCCCACATTGCTCGCGGATGAAGCGGTAGACCGATCCGTACAGGTCCTTCTTTTTAAGGCCTGGAATCAGCTCGAGGGGCATGTAGGTGTACTCGATAACGATGGGCTTCCCATCGGCCTGACGCACGCGCACGATGTGATAGGCAAAGTCATCCTCGGCAATTCCCAGCTGGGCTGCGATGTCCGCTGGTGGATTAACAATCGAGAAATCGTAGACCACCGAGGTCACCTTCTCCCCGCGGTGCTCATACGAAAAGCCCTGGGCACGGTCGTTTTTGCCCTGGAAAAACGCCTGACCGGGAAGTCCCGCCGTGTCCTTAACGTAGGTACCCGATCCGCGTCGGCTGGTAATAAGACCTTCCTCGGTGATTTGCTCGATAGCTCGTTTGACGGTGATTTTGGAAACGCTATAGAGCTCGCAGAACTCAACGACGGTGGGAAGCTTGTCGCCCGGTTTAAGAGTGCCATCCTCGATGCTTCGACGAATATCTGCAGCTATCGCCTCGTATTTGGGAATCATTGAACCTCCTTTCCGACATATATCAATACGCAAGTAAGTATAACCCTTAACAAGGCACCCATATAACCTTTATCTAAGAAGCTCGAGAAAGAAAAAAGAAAAAGACGCTTTACTTTTAGAATTAGAGCGCTATAGTTTAAGCAACGAACGGAATCTTTCCGCAGAACAGGATCGACCGTTTGGGGACGGTTTTGTTTTGGCGGGTTGGATATCGGTATGACCGGTGCGCGCCCGCGCCGGATAACCTGCCAAAGCAAACCCGTCTCCAACCGGAAGCTCTAGAACACGAAAGCGAGGACTTTGATGGCACAGTATCAGCTGCCCAACGACTTCTTCTTTGGCGCTGCTATGTCCGGCCCGCAGACTGAGGGTCAGTGGAACCAGGGCGGCAAGCTCGAGAACCTGTGGGACACCTGGTCCATCCAGGATCTGGGCTCGTTCTACAACTGCGTTGGCTCTTACGCCGGCAATGACTTTATGGCCAAGTACCAGGAAGACCTTCGCATTTTGAAGGACTTGGGCCTGGATACCTATCGCACTTCCATCCAGTGGAGCCGTCTGCTCGATGCCGACGGCAACCTTAATGAGGAGGGCGCCGCGTGGTATCACGAGTTGTTCCGCGCCTCTCGCGAAGCCGGCCTGGAGCCGTTTGTCAACTTGTACCACTTTGACATGCCCACCTACCTTTTTAACCGTGGCGGCTGGGAGAGCCGTGAGGTTGTCGAGGCTTACGCACATTACGCCGACGTCGCCTTCCACGAGTTTGGCCAGGAGATCAAGTACTGGTTCACCTTTAACGAGCCCATCGTCGAGCCCGAGCAGCGCTATCAGGAGGGCGTGTGGTTCCCGCAGCTCCACGACTTTAGCCGCGCTCGCACCGTGCAGTATCACATCTCGCTGGCACATGCGCTGGCCGTGGCCAACTACCGTCGCGCCTATGACGAGGGCGCCGTTCGCAGCGATGCCAAGATCGGCATGATCAACTGCTTTACCCCGGTCTACACCAAGGAGAACCCCAGCGAGGCGGACCTCGAGGCCGTGCGTATGACCAGCGGCATCAACAACCGCTGGTGGCTCGACCTCATTACCAAGGGCGAGCTTCCCGCCGACGTGCTCGACAGCCTGGCCGAGGGCGGCGTTAAGCTTCCGTTCCGTGCCGGCGACCAAGAGATTCTTAAGCAGGGTGTTGTCGACTGGCTCGGTTGCAACTACTACCACCCCACGCGCGTTCAGGCGCCGGCGAGCAAGATCGACCAGTACGGTCTGCCGCACTTTGCCGACGAGTACGTGTGGCCCGACGCCGTTATGAACGAGAGCCGCGGCTGGGAGATCTACCCGCAGGGCCTCTACGACTTTGGCATGGACTGCGCTAAGAACTACCCCGATCTTGAGTGGTTCGTTTCCGAGAACGGCATCGGCATCATGGACGAATACAAGAACCGAGACGCCGAAGGAACCATCCAGGATGACTACCGCGTCGACTTTGTACGCCAGCACCTGGAGTGGGTTGCCAAGGCAATTGCCGAGGGCGCCAAGTGTCGTGGATACCATTATTGGGCCGTCATCGATAACTGGTCTTGGGCGAATGCCTTTAAGAACCGTTACGGTTTTGTCGAGGTCGACCTTATGGACGGCTACAAGCGCCGCCTTAAGAAGTCGGCAGCTTGGCTCAAGCAGGTCGCCACGACTCACGTGGTTGATTAGCGAACGGGCGAACGCCCAGACCGCGCGCCGCTGCGCGCAACACATGGCACATCTGGTGGCAGAGGGCGACAGACCACCGTGCGCATAGGAAAAGGCCGGATTTGAAAGTTAGGAGCAATCATGGCCAGTGACAACGGAAAGAGCTTCCTCGACAAGTTTGCCGAGGTCTCTGCGAAGGTGGGAAACCAGGTTCACCTGCGTTCCCTGCGTGACGCCTTCGCGACCATCACGCCGCTCTATATCCTTGCGGGTATCGCGGTTCTTATTAACAACGTCGTGTTCCCTCTGTTCCCGCTCGATGCGGCGGGCCTTGCCAACCTTCAGACGTGGGGTTCGGCAATTACGCTGGGCACCCTCAACGTCTCTGCCATCATCTTGGCTGGACTGATTGGCTACAGCCTCGCTAAGAACGAGCGCTTCGATAACCCGCTCGCTTGCGTGGTCGTCGCCATCTCCGCTTTCGTCATCATGATGCCGCAGCAGATCACCGCCACGCTTGCCGCCACGAGTCCGCTGCTCACCGACAAGATTACCTCTGCCGAGGTCACGGGCGCCCTTTCGACTGCCAACACCGGTACCAACGGTCTGTTCGCGGCCATTATCATCGCCCTGCTCTCCGTTACGCTCTTCATTAAGATTTCCGGCGTCGAGAAGCTCAAGGTCAAGCTGGGCGAGGGTGTGCCTCCCGCGGTCTCCAACTCCTTTAACGTCATGATCCCGATGCTGCTCAACCTCTCGATCTTCGCCATTGCCGCGGCTCTGCTCGCCGTGTTTGCCGGCACCGATCTGTGCACCATCATCTCCACGTGCATCTCCAACCCGCTCAAGAGCATCATGAACGCCGGTCCGTGGGCTGTTATCCTCATCTACACCCTTGCTAACCTGCTGTTCTGCGTCGGTATTCACCAGTCCACCATCTCTGGCGCTACCGTCGAGCCGATCCTGACCATGCTCATCGTCGACAACATGGCTACCTTTGCCGCCGGTGGCACCATCCAGCCCGATCACTACATGAACATGCAGATCGTTAACAGCTTCGCCCTCATCGGCGGCTCGGGCTGCACCCTCATGCTTCTGCTCGACACGCTCCTGTTCTCCAAGAACAAGGCTTCCGAGACCGTTTCCAAGATGGCTATCCTGCCTGGTCTGTTCAACATCAACGAGCCGGTTATCTACGGTTACCCCATCGTGTACAACCTGCCGCTCATGATCCCGTTCGTCCTTCTTCCCGATCTGTTCATCGGCATCACCTATGGCCTTACCTGCGCAGGCATCATCAGCCCCTGCATCGCCCAGGTGCCCTGGACCATGCCTCCCGTCATCAATGCCCTGCTCGCTACGGGCTTTGACTGGCGCGCCGGCGTGTGGCAGGCTATCGAGCTTGTCATCGGTATGGCTGTCTACCTGCCCTTTATGAGGATCTCCGAGAAGGCCATCGCCAAGCAGGAGGCCCTTGCCGAGCAGAACGCCTAAACGTTCGTTTTCCCTTTCACCTTTGCGGGCGCCGGTACGCGGTGCCGGTGCCCGCACCTCTCTTTTGCGTAAGGGCGCAGAAGGAGGGCACAATAACCGCAAGGAATACAACCAGTCGTCGTCTGCGCGCCGCGCAGTTATAAGGAGGAAACCATGAAGAAGATCATGCTCTGCTGCAATGCCGGTATGTCCACGAGCCTGCTGGTCCAGAAGATGCAGGCCGAGGTTGCGAACCGTGGTCTGGATATTGAGGTCGAGGCTCGTCCCATGAACGAGGCCCACGATCACCTGGACGAGTGCGACATGTTGCTGCTTGGCCCGCAGATCGGCTACACCAAGGGCGATTTTGAGAAGGAGGCCGCCGGTCGTTTTCCGGTCGAAGTCATCAACATGGTCGACTACGGCCGCATGAACGCTGCCGGCATCATCGACCACTGCGTCAGCGTGATGGGCTAGGTGCTCCGCATGGACGATATGAACGAACTGCAGATGACCTGCTTTGAGATCATCAGCTACGTCGGTACCGCCAAGAGCATGTACATCAATGCCGTGCAAAAGGCCAAGGAGGGCGATTTTGACGCCGCCGAGGAGCTTATCAAGCAGGGCGACGAGGCCTATAACGGTGGTCACGATGTTCACATGGGGCTTCTGAAGAAGGAGGCCAACGGCGAGCGTAACGGCGAGGCCCCGTTGATTCTGCTGCATGCCGAGGACCAGATGGCCGGTACCGAGACCATGCGAGTCATGGCGACGGAGCTCATCGAGGTTCACAAGCAGCTGCAGGCACTTCAGGCCTAGTCGGCGTTATCGCCGCGATGGACCGTGCGGTCCAACAGACAACATAGTCCCTTTGACGGGCGCCGGGAGTCACCGCCTCCCGGCGCCCTTATTTTTGGGAATGGTCTTGCGTGGCCTGTTGGGCAGCCATTTGCGTTTTCCCAGATAAAACCTGCCAAAACAAACCTGTCTCTTTTTGGTAGGTTTTTGCCTTGGGAGCGGTACCATACAGGCAATGTTTAAACGAGAAAGGTGGGCTCCCATGGAACCTAAACAGTACTACATCGGCATCGACGTCGGCGGCACTTCGGTTAAGGAGGGCCTGTTCGACGAGGACGGAAACCTGCTTGCCAAGGCCAGCGTGCCCACGCCTCCCATCGTTGACGCTGCGGGCTTTGCCGCGGTGACCGAGGCTATCGACCAGGTGGTCGCCAAGGCGCAGATTCCGCGTGCCTTTGTGGCAGGCATTGGCCTGGCCGTTCCGTGCCCCATCCCGGCGTCGGGCGATGCCAAGGTCAAGGCCAACATTGCCATTAACCTGCCCGAGCTGAGGGTCGCCATTCAGGAGCACTGCCCCGATGCGGTCGTTAAGTATGAGAACGATGCCAACGCCGCTGCCATGGGCGAGGCCTGGCTCGGTTCTGCCAAGGGCGTGCAGAACGTGGTGATGGTCACCATCGGTACCGGCGTGGGCGGCGGCGTTATCGTTAACGGCGACGTGGTATCGGGCGTTGTGGGTGCCGGCGGCGAGATTGGCCACATGTGCCTGAACCCGGCCGAGGAGCGCACCTGCGGCTGTGGCGGCCATGGCCATCTGGAGCAGTATTCCAGCGCCACCGGCGTGGTGAGCAACTACCTTGCCGAGTGCAAGAAGGCGGGCGTCGAGCCCATTGAGCTCACCGGCCCCTCCGATTCCAAGGACGTGTTCCAGGCCTGCCGCGAGGGCGACAAGCTCGCGCTGGCCGCAGCCGACACCATGGCCGACTACCTTGGCCGCGCCCTGGCGCTTATCGCCAACGTGGTCGACCCCGAGATGTTCCTGATCGGTGGCGGCGCGTCCGCTTCGGCCGATGTTTATCTCGACAAGGTTCGCGAGCACTTTAAGCAGTACGCGCTCTCTGCCTCGCGCGAGACGCCCATTAAGGTCGCTTCGCTCGGAAACGACGCCGGCATCATCGGTGCCGCCTACGTAGCCCTGCGCGCCGCCGGTAAATAGTCGGTGCAGGAGGGCGGTGGTACAAGGGGGCAGACTTCGCCCCCAGGCTCGCCCCAAATTGCGCCGCGGCCCTTGCGTCTCATAAGGTTCGGCGCCAGCGTGCTACCATAGCTACGTCCAAGTACACATATCAAGTGGAGGATATCCATGGCAAACGTTCTTGTCTTTGGTCACCAGAACCCCGATAACGACGCCATCATGAGCGCCGTCGTCCTGTCCCAGCTGCTCAACCAGGTTGAGTATGCCGGCAACACCTACGAGGCCTGCGCCCTTGGTCAGCTTCCGGCCGAGTCCGCCAAGCTGCTCGCCGACGCCGGCATCGCCGAGCCCCGCGTGATCGAGTCCGTCGAGGCCGGTCAGCTCGTCGTCCTCACCGACCACAACGAGTCTGCCCAGTCCGTCGCCGGCCTTAAGGATGCCACGGTCTTTGGCGTTGTCGATCATCACCGCATTGGCGACTTCGAGACCGCCGGCCCGCTGCACTACATCTGCCTGCCCTGGGGCTCCAGCTGCACCATCGTCACCAAGCTCGCCGGCGTGCTCGGCGTTGAGCTTTCCGACGTCCAGGCCAAGCTGCTGCTCTCGGCCATGATGACCGATACGCTCATGCTCAAGAGCCCCACCACCACCGATGTCGACCGCGCCGTCGCCGCCAAGCTCGGCGAGCAGGTGGGCGTCGACCCGGTCAAGTTCGGCATGGAGGTCTTCCTCACCCGTCCGTCCGGCTCCTTCACCGCAGCCGAGATGGTCGGCAACGACATCAAGATGTTCGAGCCCGCCGGCAAGAAGCTGCTCATCGGCCAGTACGAGACTGTCGACAAGAGCCGCGCGCTCGGCATGATTGACGAGATCCGCGAGGCCATGCGCGCCTACGCCGCCGAGAAGGGTGCTGACGGCATTGTCCTGTGCATCACCGACATCATGGAGGAGGGCTCGCAGGTCCTGCTCGAGGGCGAGACCGAGGCTGCTCAGAAGGGCCTGGGCATTGCCGACGAGCACGACGGCGTCTGGATGCCGGGCGTCCTCTCCCGTAAGAAGCAGGTCGCTGCCCCCATCATGGCCGCCTGCTAGGTTTAGTTGACCGAACGCCACGACCGGATCGCGGACGCCCCGCGCTCCGGTCGTTTTTTGTGCATGCGCCGCGTCGTCTCTTGGACAGGCGTGCCCGTGCCGTTGAGCAAATAATGTTCAACCTGTGGTTCCGCTTTTCGGCCACGCCTGCGTGCTTGTCGTGCAGGGTAGGCTAGATGCAAGCGTAATACGTTAGAGCGCGGCGCCGCCACTTGGGCGGGCCGTGCTTTTTTAAGACGGGAGCTTTCCCGTGAAAGGAGCCGCCCATGGCAGCAACCGAGCAGCTGTTCAACGTCCGTGAGCGCAAGCGCTTTGAACGCCACGACATTTGGGAGCGCATCGCCGAGAACGGCACGATTTCCGCCGCGGTTATGGTCATCGCCGCCATCGCCGCCGTCATTTGCGCCAATACCGATGCCTACGAGGCCATCCATCACTTTTTGGAGACCCCGCTGTATGTGGGTCTGGGCAACCTTACGGCCGGTCTTACCGTTGAGCTTTTCGTCAACGACTTCCTCATGGCGATTTTCTTTTTGTTGGTGGGCATTGAGCTTAAGCACGAGATGACGGTCGGCGAGCTCAAGAATCCACGTCAGGCCATGCTTCCCATGCTGGCGGCCGTGGGCGGCGTCGTCGTTCCCGCCTGCATCTACCTGATCTTTAACCATGCCGGCGCCCGCAACGGTTGGGCCATCCCCATGGCAACCGATATTGCCTTTGCGCTGGGCGTGCTATCGCTTTTGGGCAACCGCGTGCCCAACGGCGTGCGCGTGTTCTTCTCGACGCTCGCCATTGCCGACGACCTCATCTCCATCGCCGCCATCGCCATCTTCTACGGTCAGAGCCCCAATCCGTTTTGGTTGGGCGCCGCCGCGCTTGTGACCTGCGCGCTCGTGTGGCTCAACAGGACGCAGCATTACCGCCTTGCCCCGTACTCGGTGCTGGGCCTGCTGCTGTGGTTCTGCATGTTCAAGAGCGGCGTGCACGCTACGCTTGCCGGCGTCATCCTGGCCTTCACCATCCCGGCCAAGTGCGGCGTCAAGCTCGATAGCCTCACTGATTGGTTGGGCGAGTGCCTGCCGCTGCTCGATGACCGCTACGACGACGAGGCGCACATCTTGGGCCAGCATGACTTTACCGTCTCGACCACCAGGGTCGAGCGCGTCATGCACCGCGTGACCCCGCCGCTCATCCGCATGGAGCGTCTGATCTCCACGCCGGTCAACTTTGTGATTCTGCCGATCTTTGCGTTCGTGAACGCACAGGTTCGCCTGGTGGGTGTGGATATGAGCACGTTGCTCACCGACCCGGTGACGCTCGGCGTGTACTTTGGCATGCTGCTGGGCAAGCCGATCGGCATCTTTGGCATGACGTTTGCCCTGGTTAAGTTTAGGGTCTGCGAGCTGCCGCATAACGTTAACTGGCACATGATTGCCGGTGTGGGCATTCTGGGCGGCATCGGCTTCACCATGTCGATCCTCATCAGCGGCCTTGCCTTCCCGACGGCCCAGTTTGAGGTTCTGGCTGCCAAGGCCGCCATCCTTGCCGGTTCGGTCACCGCTGCCGTGCTCGGTATGATCTACATGAGCGTGGCCTGCAAACACCCCGCGCCCAAAGACAAGTAAAAGCACATACAAGTTTGAAAACGCCGCCTGTGAACACCATCACAAGCGGCGTTTTAGTCATTGGGGACGTTCTTAAACGACTAGGTTTATTCCACCGTTCCGTAGACGGCGCCCCAGCCGTGGGCGGCAAGGGCGGAGTTGAGCTGGTCGCAAAGCGATTGGCGGTCGTAGTAGCCGGGCGGCAATAGGTTCACGATTTCCATGAGATCGGGCGCCAGGTCCAAGATCTCGGCCTGTACGATGAGATCCAGGCGGTCGATGGCGCGGCGGTCGTAAAACAGTCCGTCGACCAGGCGCTGCAGGTCGCCGAATTCCTCGGCCTGGAACGATCCGTATTCCATAGTGCCTCCTTGGGCGCCCCACGCCGGCATGCGCGGCGATTCATAATTCATTGCGATGAACTTAATCTATCACGGCTTCATGCCGTTGCGGCGGTGGCGGTCTATACTTAGACGAACTGCAACGTCCCGCTTCGCGAAAGGTCGCACCCATGCAGACGATCTACCAGAAGATGGAAACCACCGAACTCGATGCCGCCATCGAGGCACTAAAAGCCGAGGTCGCCGAGGTCAAGGCCAAGGGCCTGGCGCTCGACATGGCCCGCGGCAAGCCGTCGCCCTCCCAGGTGGACATCTCTCGACCCATGCTCGATATCCTCAATGCCGATGCCGATCTGCACGACGGCAACGTCGACTGCTCAAACTACGGTTGCTTTGAGGGCATTCCCTCGGCACGCAAGCTGGCGGGGGAGTTCCTGGGTTGCCCTGCCGAGCAGACGCTCGTACTGGGTTCGTCGAGCCTTCTGATCGAGCACGATATCGCCGGCATGTTTTGGCGCTGCGGTTCGTGCGGCAGCGAGCCTTGGGAGGCTTACGAGGCCGCGCACGACGGCAAGAAAGTCAAGTTCCTGTGCCCTGTTCCCGGCTACGACCGTCACTTTGGCATCACCGCCGACCTGGGTATCGAGAATGTCCCCGTCGCGATGACCGATAATGGCCCCGACATGGACGAGATCGAGCGCCTCGTTGCCGCCGACGATTCCATCAAGGGTATCTGGTGCGTGCCCAAGTATTCCAACCCCACGGGCATCACCTTTAGCGAGGACACCGTGCGTTGCCTGGTCGAGATGCCCACGGCCGCGCCCGATTTCCGCATCTTCTGGGACAACGCCTACTGCGTGCACGACCTGTACGACGAGACCGACGAGCTCGCAAACATCTTTGACCTCGCTCGCGCGGCGGGCACCGAGGACCGCGTGGTGGCCTTTGCCTCGACGTCCAAGATCACCTTCCCGGGCGCCGGCATCGGCTTTATCGGTGCGAGCCCCGCGGTTATCGCGGAGTTCTCCAAGCGTCTGAAGGCCGGCCTTATCAGCGCCGACAAGCTCAACCAGCTGCGTCACGTGCGCTTCCTTCCCACCATCGAGGCGGTCAAGGAGCACATGAAAAAGCATGCCGAGTTCTTGCGCCCACGCTTTGAGGCCGTCGAGCGCAAGCTCACCGAGGGCCTGGGCGACACGGGCTGCGCCACTTGGACGCATCCCCGCGGCGGCTACTTTGTGAGCTTTGATGGTCCCGAGGGCTCGGCCCAAAAGGTCGCAGCGCTTTGTGCCGACCTGGGCGTCAAGCTCACGCCGGCTGGTGCTACCTGGCCTTATGGCAAGGATCCGCGCGACACCAACATCCGCATCGCGCCGAGCTATCCCACGGTCGAGGACCTGGAGGCAGCACTCGACGTACTGGTGCTGGCCGTCAAGCTCGTCGCTGCCGAGCTCGCTCGTGCCGAGCGCGCCTAACGCCTAGGGCCCCGCAAGTCCGCGCCCAGTACTATCCGCATTTTCGATACGTAAAGGAGCGTATACATGGATTTGGGTATTTCCACCAACCCCACACCGGAGATCTACACCATTAAGGTGACCGGCGAGATCGATATCTCTAACGCCGATAGCCTGCGCAATGCCATTGACCTGGCGCTCGAGCAGCCCACTGAGGCCGTTGAGCTCGATTTTGCCCAGGTGAGCTACATCGATTCGACGGGCATTGGCGTGCTCGTGGGCGCCGCGCACCACGCGGTCGACCACGGTAAGCGCTTTAGCTGCACTAATGTGCAGCCCCAGGTGATGCGCGTGGTTCAGCTGCTGGGCGTCGACCAGGAGATTTCGATCACGGCGGCATAATCTTTGCCCCCAAAAGGGCGTGCCGTTTGGCATATGTTTGTGATGCGCTCGGACGTTTTGGCGTCCGGGCGCTATACTTGACCGAATGAATAGACGAGTTCCGGCCGAATGGCGCGGTGCGGGCTCGACTCACATCGAGCCTTGGAGGTATGTGTGTTTGGTATTGGAGAGGGTGAGCTCGCGATCATCGTGGTCTTCGGCTTTTTGCTGTTTGGCCCGGATAAGCTCCCGCAGATGGGCCGCACGATCGGCCGTGCCATCCGTCAGTTCCGCGAGACGCAGGAAAAGATGACGGCCGTTGTTCAGTCCGAGATCATCGATCCGGTAAGCGAGGCCGCGTCGGCTCCGGTCAAGCCCAAGAAGGCTGTCGTCGATGACGATTCCGATGCGGACGAGGATGCCGCCGGGACGGCTGCACCCGCAAAGAAGGAGACCTTTGCCGAGCGCCGTGCCCGCCTTGCCGCCGAGAAGGCTGCGAGCGAGGGTGCCACCGAGGGCGAAGGCGCTGCTGATGAGGCCGAGAGCGCCGAGCCCGCCAAGGCCGAGCCTGCTGCTGCCGCCGTCGAACCCGAGCCAGCTGCAGAGCCGGAGCCCAAGCCCGAGCCGGCAGAGCCCACGACGGCTGACCTCTACGCCCGTCGTCCCCGTAAGCGCAAGGCCGTCGTCGACCAGCTCGCTCGCGAGCTCGAGGGCGAGGACGACGCTGCTGCCGCCGACGCCCCGAAGGGAGGCGATGAGTAATGCCTATCGGACCTGCGCGAATGCCGCTTTTCGATCACCTGGGGGAACTCCGTCGCCGCCTGACCATCGTGGTCGTGTCGGTGTTTGCCGCCGCTATCGTGCTGTATTTCGCCACGCCTGTAGTGCTCGACATCCTGGAAGATCCCATCCGCTCCTTTGTGCCGGACGGTAAGTTCTACATCACTACCACGCTCGGCGGCTTTGGCTTGCGCTTCTCGCTGGCCATCAAGATGGCCGTGGTCATGTGCACGCCCATGATCATCTGGCAGATTCTGGCGTTTTTCCTGCCGGCGCTTCGCCCCAACGAGCGCAAGTGGGTCGTGCCCACGGTGCTCGCCTCGACGGTGTTGTTCTTCCTGGGCGCCATTTTCTGCTATTTCATCATCATTCCTGCGGGCTTTGAGTGGCTCATCGGCGAGACCTCGGCCGTCGCTACGGCGCTGCCCGATCTGGAGAACTACGTCAACATGGAGCTGCTCTTTATGATTGGCTTTGGCGTGGCGTTTGAGCTGCCGCTCATCATCTTCTACCTGTCCGTCTTCCACATCGTGTCCTACGCGGCCTTCCGCAGTGCCTGGCGTTATGTATACGTTGGCCTGCTTGTGGGCTCGGCTGTGATTACGCCCGACGGCTCGCCCGTTACGCTGGGGCTCATGTATGGCGCCCTGCTCTCGCTCTACGAGATTTCGCTCGCCATCGCTCGCGTGGTCATTACCGCGCGCGAGGGCAAGGAGGGCCTGTTTGTGAGTCGTCTGGACCTGTTCTCGGACGATGAGGACGACGAGGAGTAAATCGGTATGCACGAGGTTGGCATTGTCAACGGCATACTCGATACAGTGATTCGCGCGGCGCGTGGGGCGGGGGCCTCGCGCGCCGTTTTGGTAACGCTGCGTATCGGGGATATGACCGAGGTCGTGCGCGAGGCGCTCGACTTTGCCTGGGAGACGTTTCGCGACGAGGACCCGCTCACGCGCGGCTGCGAGCTTGCCGTGGAGGAGGTCCATCCACAAAGCGAGTGCCTGGACTGCGGCGAGGTCTTTGATCACGACCGTTTCCATTGTCGCTGTCCCCAGTGTGGCGGCTCCAACGTGCGTCTGCTGCACGGCCGCGAACTCGACATCGCAAGTATCGAGATCGAGACCCCCGACGATTAGCCCGCCAGCAACCTGGGGACGGGGTATAAATGGTAGAAGTAAGGAGCGCCGAGTATGGCCGAGAAAACGATTGATATCGCGTCGCCGATCCTGTCGCGCAACGAGCGCCTGGCAGATCAGCTGCGTCAGCGATTTAATGAGACAAACACCTACGTGATCAACGTCTTGTCGAGCCCCGGCTCGGGTAAGACAACAACGATTCTGGGCACCAACGAGCGCCTGCGCGACAAGGCCGGCTTGCGCTGCGCCGTCATCGAAGGCGATATCGCCTCGGACGTCGACGCCATCACCATGAAGGAAGCCGGCATGCCTGCCATCCAGATCAACACGGGCGGCCTGTGCCACCTCGAGGGCAACATGATCATGGAGGCCGTTGACGCGTTCGACCAGGCCGTGGGTCTGGAAAACATCGACGTCATCTTTATCGAAAACGTGGGTAACCTGGTCTGCCCAGTCGACTTTGACCTGGGCGAAAACCTGTCCATCATGATTCTCTCGGTGCCCGAGGGCGACGACAAGCCCATCAAGTACCCGGGCATCTTTCAGCACGCCGGCGCGCAGCTGCTCAACAAGGTCGATGTGGCCCCGGCTTTCGATTTTGACATGGATAGGTATACTAAGACACTCGATGGCCTCAATCCGCAGGCGCCGCGGTTTGCCGTGAGCGCGCACAAGGGCGAGGGCATGGATGCCTGGTGCGATTGGCTCATCGGGCAGATTGAGCAAGCAAGGGCGTAAGTCGGCCGCCATACGGGCGGGCGTAGCCGCAGAGATACGAGATAGGAGCCTCTTTTGAAGCTCATCATCGCCGAGAAAAACGACGCCGCGCGTCAGATTGCCGAGCGTCTGTCCACGGGCAAGCCCAAAAAGGACAAGGTGTACAACACCGCCATCTACCGTTTTGAGTGGAAGGGCGAGGAGTGCGTGACCATCGGCCTTGCCGGTCACATCCTAGCGCCCGATTTTTGCGACAGCGTGCTGTTCGATAAAAAGCTGGGCTGGTATTCGGTCACCGAGGACGGCGAGATGCTGCCGGCCGACATACCCGATGGCCTGGCGCGTCCGCCCTACGACACCAAGCGCAAGCCGTTTCTTGCCGATGGCATCTCAATCAAGGGCTGGAAACTCGAGAGCCTGCCTTACCTCACCTGGGCGCCCGTCATTAAGCTACCGGCCGAGAAGGAACTCATTCGTTCGCTCAAGAACCTCGCCAAGAAGTCCGACAGTGTCATCATCGCCACGGACTTCGATCGCGAGGGCGAGCTGATCGGTTCGGACGCCCTCAACAAGGTGCGCGAGGTTGCGCCCGACCTGCCGGTCGCCCGCGCCCAGTATTCTTCGTTTACCAAGGCCGAGATCACGCAGGCCTTCGATAATCTCGTCTCGCTCGACCAGAATCTGGCCGACGCCGGCGAGAGCCGCCAGCACATCGACCTCATTTGGGGTGCGGTGCTCACGCGCTACCTGACGCTCGCCAAGTTTGGCGGCTTTGGTAACGTGCGCTCTGCCGGCCGTGTGCAGACGCCGACGCTTGCCCTGGTGGTCGAGCGCGAGCGCGAGCGCATGGCGTTTGTGCCCGAGGACTATTGGCAGATCCGCGGCATGGGCGCCGCACAGGGTGCTGCCGAGGACGACCGCTTTAAGATTGCGCACAAGACGGCGCGCTTTACCGACAAGGATGCTGCTGAGGCGGCGTACGGCCACGTTGACGGCGTTGCGACGGCAACCGTCGCCGCGGTGACCAAGCGTTCGCGCAAGCAGCAGCCGCCCACGCCGTTTGCGACCACCTCGCTGCAGGCTGCCGCCGCAGCCGAGGGCATCTCACCTGCGCGTACCATGCGCATCGCCGAGTCCCTCTACATGGCCGGTCTCATCAGCTACCCGCGTGTCGACAATACCGTGTACCCTGCGACGCTCGATCTGGGCGCCGTGGTGAGCGACCTTGCAAAGATCAACCCGGCGCTGGCGCCCGTGTGCAAAAAGGTGCTCGCCGGCCCCATGAAGCCCACGCGCGGCAAAGTCGAAACCACCGACCACCCGCCTATCTATCCCACGGGCGAGGGCGATCCGTCCGCGCTCGACGGTGGCCAGCGCAAGCTCTACGACCTCATCGCCCGTCGCTTCCTGGCAACGCTCATGGGTCCCGCGACCATCGAGAACACCAAGCTCGAGCTCGACGTCAATGGTGAGCCGTTCGTGGCTTCGGGCGATGTGCTCGTGACCCCGGGTTTCCGTGAGGCGTATCCGTATGGACTCAAGCGCGACGAGCAGATGCCGCCGCTGGAGCAGGGCGATGCGGTCGACGTGTTCGACATTAAGCTCGAGGCCAAGCAGACCGAGCCGCCCGCACGCTACAGCCAGGGCAAGCTCGTGCAGGAGATGGAGAAGCGCGGCCTGGGCACCAAGTCCACGCGCGCGAGCATCATCGAGCGCCTGTACGCCGTGCGCTATCTCAAAAATGATCCCGTTGAGCCGAGCCAGCTGGGTATCGCCATCATCGATGCGCTGTCGCAGTTTGCCCCGCGCATCACGAGCCCCGATATGACCAGCGAGCTCGACGGCGACATGACCCGTGTGGAGCGCGGCGAGGATACCGAAGAGCATGTCGTGATGCACTCGCGCGCGCTGCTGGCTGGCGTGCTCGACGAGCTGCTCAAGCACACGCAGGAGCTGGGCGACGCCATCAGCGACGCCGTCACGGCCGATGCGCGCGTGGGAGCTTGCCCCAAGTGCGGCAAGGACCTGGTTATGAAGACGAGCGCCAAGACCCGTGGCAGCTTCATTGGCTGCATGGGCTGGCCCGACTGCGATGTGACCTATCCGGTGCCGAGCGGCGTCAAGGTGAGTCCGCTCGAGGGCGAGGCGGCCGTGTGCCCCGAGTGCGGCGCGCCGCGCATTAAATGCCAGCCGTTCCGTCAGAAGGCTTTCGAGATCTGCGTGAACCCCACGTGCCCCACCAACTACGAGCCCGACCTTAAGGTGGGCGAGTGCAAGGTGTGTGCCGAGGCCGGACGTCATGGCGACCTGATCGCGCACAAGAGTGAGAAGAGCGGCAAGCGCTTTATCCGCTGCACCAACTACGATGACTGCGGCGTGAGCTATCCTCTGCCGGCGCGCGGTAAGCTCGAGGCGACGGGTGAGACCTGCCCCGAGTGCGGCGCCCCCATCGTGGTGGTCAACACGGCGCGCGGCCCGTGGCGTATCTGCGTCAACATGGACTGCCCGACCAAGGAGAAGAAGCCCGCCCGCGGCCGCAAGACCACGACTAAGGCGAGCACGGCCAAGAAGACGACGGCGGCCAAGAAGACGACGGCTAAGAAAGCCACTGCCGCCAAGAAGACGACCGCGAAGAAGTCGACTACCAAGAAAGTAGCCTCCGACAAGTAACGGCGCGGTCGAAACATTGCCTAAAAAACGAGCGAGGACCCCACGATCCTCGCTCGTTTTTTTGACCGGCAGTTAGGGACGTTCCTTTTCTGCCGGCAGTTTAGGAACGTCCCTAACTGCCGGCTCGGGAACGACAAAGCGCTAGTTCACTTCGACGGGTTTGGCGCCGGGATAGCGCTCCTCAAAGTCTAGGCGATACTTATTGTCATTGGTGCCCGCCACGTTGTCGCGCGACAGCGGCGCCACGATCTCATTCTTGTGGTCCGCAGGCTTGGCGTATTTCAGGCTGATCTCCCAGGCATCACAGATTGCGTCAATGCGGTGATCCAGGTCGTCGTACAGGGCGATGATGTCCTTCCAGGAACTGTAGTTCTTGGAGCTCGTCGGGACGTCCAGGTCCTCGACGATGTCGTAATACTGCTCGATGGTGTCCTCTGTGCGCTCGGCGACGTCGGCGAGATTTTGACGGGTGGTGCGATCTTCTTCCAGATAGCTGCCGTTGAAGTTCTGCGCGCAGCCACGGACGTAGTTGTCGAGGTCTTCGAGCAAGTCGTAGTATTCGCTCAGTCGGCGGTAGAGGTTCTGCTCGGAGAGCGTTGCTTCGCCGCCATCCTCGTCGTCATCGTCATCATCGTCGTACAGGCTGTTGGGATCGCCGAGAGGCTTTAGGTCATCGTCGTCGACGTCATGGTGCAGCTTAGCTACCTCGGCAGTCGTCTGCGTGGCGGCGTTGTCGAAAGGCTTGATCACAAAGAAAACGACCAGGGCGATGATGATCGCCACCAGCACAACGATAACGGCGATAAGCGGCCCGGTGCCGCTCTTTTTGGGAGCGGGGGTCTGTGGCGAAGCGGGCGCGTATGCGGGAGCCGGCTGCTGTTGGGGCGAGCCGCTCGCGACGGGTATGCGCTGCGTGGTCTCGACGGCCGCGGGGCCTGCGGCGAGGTCGGGGCGATAGGCGAGGGGGTCGTCCGCCTTGGCTTGCGGCGTATCGAGGGAACCGGTCTGCTCAAAAGCGGGCTGGCTATCGCTCGCGGTTGTTTGTTCAACGGATGCACCGCACGAGGTGCAGAACTTGGCATTATCTGCAAGAAGCTTGCCGCACGAGGCGCAATACCGAGACATTGCCACTCCTTTCGCCACATTTCAATGCAATACGACGATTATACCCAGCACCCCAAAAAGCCGGCAGTTGGGACGTTCCTTTTCGGCCGGCAGTTTAGGAACGTCCCTAACTGCCGCCTGAGTAGCCATTGGCTAGGTGGGATTTGGGACGCGCCGAGCACTGGGGTATCATGGCTTGGTTGCTATAACTCGCATTTACGCGCCTTGTAGGAAGGGGCTGCGCCCATGGCTTTTGAGCCCGCTCAACATAGCTTTATCACGCTCGAGGGCGTTGATGGCGCCGGCAAGTCCACGCAGGCGCGCTTGCTTGCCCGCGCGCTCGAACTCGCTGGCTACCAGGTTGTGAGCCTGCGCGAGCCGGGCGGCACCGCCATCAGCGAAAAGATCCGCGCCCTGCTGCTCGATCCCGCCAACACGGCCATGGGAGATACCTGCGAGCTGCTGCTCTACGAGGCCGCACGCGCCCAGCTGGTGCACGAGGTCATAGCTCCCGCCCTCGCGGCCGGCAAGGTGGTCCTGTGCGACCGCTTCTACGATTCCACGACCTGCTACCAGGCGTTTGCCGACGGCCTCGATCGCCAGATGGTGCGCGACGCCAACAACCTGGCCGTCGCGGGTACGCACCCGGCTCTCACACTCGTCTATCGCATCACGCCCGAGCAGGCGGCGCTGCGCATGGCCGCCCGTGGTGCGGCCGACCGCATGGAGGCCAAGGGCATGGCCTTCCAAGAGCGCGTCTACCAGGGATTTTGCGCCATTGCCGCCGAGGAACCAAACCGCGTAAAGCTCATCGACGCGACCGCGTCCATCGAGGACGTCTTCGCGCAGACGGTCGAGCAGGTTCGCGTCTACGGCCTCGACATTCCGCAAGATGCCGTCGCTGCCGCGCTAGCCCAGGAGGCCGAGTAATATGGCCCCCGCTCAGGCAAGCCTGCTGGCCAAGCTCGACACCCAACAGCGCGTGCGCGACTTTTTGACCAACGCCATCGCAAGCGGCCGCGCATCGCACGCCTACCTGTTCTTGGGCGCGCTCGGCGCGGGCAAGCTCGACGCCGCGTGGGCGCTCGCCCAAGCCTTCCTGTGCGAGCAGGACGGCTGCGGCTCATGCGATGGCTGCGTGCGCGTCGCCCGCCATACGCACCCCGATGTGCACTATTACACGCCCGAGAGCGCCACGGGCTACCTCATCGCCCAGACCCGCGAGCTGCTCGACGACGTGCCGCTGGCGCCCATCCGTGCCAAGGCCAAGGTCTACATCATCGACCGTGCCGAGCAGCTGCGCGCCAACACCGCCAACGCACTGCTCAAAACGCTCGAGGAGCCGCCCGAGGGCGTTATGTTTATCTTGCTGGGCACCTCGGCAGACGTGATGTTGCCCACTATCGTGAGCCGCTGCCAGTGCGTGCCGTTTCGGCTGGTATCGCCCGCCGTCGCCGCGCAGGCCGTGAGCCGCGCCACCGGTCAGGACCCTGCGCGTTGCCGCATGGCCGTCGCCGTGGCGGGAAGCCCCACGCGTGGCATCGAGTTCCTCAAGAGCGCTGAGCGCCAGGACGCCCGCCGTCAGATGGTTCGCGCCATCGATTCGCTTATCGCCGCCGACGAGGCCGACGTGCTCAGCCGCGCCAAGTCGCTCATCGTCGCCGTTAAGGCGCCGCTCGCCGAGGTCAAGTCCACGCAGGAAAAGGTGCTCGAGCAAAACGCCGACTACCTGTCGCGTGGAGCATTGAAGCAGCTTGAGGACCGCAACAAGCGCGAACTCAACGCGCGCGAGCGTTCGGGTATCATGGAAGCGCTGGCGAGCGCGCGGACGCTCATGCGCGACGTGCTGCTGACGCTTCAGGACGAGGCGGCCGACGTGGTGAACGAAGACGTGCGCGACACGATCGGTCGGCTTGCCGCCGCGACCAATGTTGCGGGTGCCACCCGGGCGCTCGAGGCAGTCGCGACCGCCGAGCGCAACATCGCCAGAAACGTTACTCCCCAGCTGGCCATCGAGGTCATGCTGTTCGATATCAGGAAGGCACTGAAATGCCGTTAGTCGTACCCGTTAAGTTTACCTACGCCTCGCGCGACCTGTGGTTCGATCCGCAGGATCTGGATATCCTCGAGGCCGATTATGCCATTTGCTCCACCGAGCGCGGAACCGAGATCGGCCTGGTCACTGCCGATCCCTTTGAGGTGCCGCAAGATGAGATCGGTCAGCCGCTCAAGCCCGTGCTGCGTGTGGCGAGCGGCATCGACCTGCAGCTTGCCGACGACCTGGCCATCCAGGGCGACGAGGCCATGGTCGACTTCCGCCGCCTGGTCAAGGAGCTCGACCTCGAGATGAAGCCGGTCGGCGTCGAGTACCTGTTTGGCGGCGAGAAGGCCGTGTTCTACTTTGCGGCCGAGGAGCGCGTCGATTTTCGCCAGCTCGTCAAGGATCTGTCCTCGACGCTGCATATTCGCGTCGACATGCGCCAGATCGGCGTGCGCGACGAGACCCGCCTGGTGGGCGGCTATGCCCAGTGCGGCCAGGAGCTCTGTTGCACGCGCTTTGGCGGACAGTTTGAGCCCGTCTCGATCCGCATGGCAAAAGAGCAGGACCTACCGCTCAACTCGTCCAAGATTAGCGGCGTTTGCGGCCGCCTGATGTGCTGCCTGCGTTATGAGTTCGAGGCGTACAAGGACTTTAAGAGCCGTGCGCCTAAAAAGAAGACGCTCATCGATACGCCGCTTGGCAAGGCGCGTATTCAGGAATATGACACGCCGCGTGAGCAGCTGGTGCTGCGCCTGGAGAACGGCAAAGTCTTTAAGGTCAACCTGGCCGATATGACGTGCTCGGAGGGCTGCAAAAAGAAGGCCGCCGAGCAGGGCTGCAACTGCCGCCCCGATTGCGTGACGCGCGACGTGCTCGAGCGTATTGAGTCGCCCGAGATGCGCCTGGCGCTCATGGAGCTCGATCGCGAGAACGGCGTCGACGTGGGCGATGGCCTGTCGAGTGCCGACCGTCTGGCCGGCACTTCGATGCCCAAGCGCCGTCGTCGCGATGCCGAATCCGATGCGCGCACCGCTCAGGGCCAGGGCGAGGGTCGTGGCCGCGGAAAGGGTCGTGGCAAGGCCGAGGCGCCCGAGGCCGAGGGGGCGGCCGATGGCCGTCGCCGCCGCAAGCGCGCGGGCTCGGGCGATGCTACCGAGGCTGCAGCCGCGGGCAAGAACGCCTCTCGCGAGCGCGAGGTTCAGCAGCCCCAACAGCAGAATCGCGGCGGTGGCATGAACCCCACACGTCGCCGCCGCCGTCATCTGTCGAGCGAGGAGCGCGAGGACGCCTTCCGCGCCGCAGCTGCTCGCGAGGCTGGTGCCGCTTCCAAGGGCCCCTCGGCCTCCGATGCGCCTGCCGACAAGGGCGGCAAGTCACGTGGCGAGGAGGAGCGCGCGCCGCGTCCGCGCCGTCGCCATTCCTCGGGCGCGCAACAGAAGCCCTCAGTGCCCTCCGTGGCCGATCAGGTCTCGGATGGCGAGGTCAAGGTCACGCGCCGTCGTCCCGGAGATGGCGGGGGAGCGGCTGCCAAGGCTTCGCGTGGCGCCGCTCGCGACGAGCGCGAGCCGCGCGAGGATCGCGGTGGCGAGGGCTCGGCCGACCAGGGTCAAAAGCGCCGTCGCCGTCGCCGTTCCCGCAAGCCGCGCCAGGATGGTGGCGAGGGCTCGACCCCGTCTTCGTCCACACCACAACCGCCCGCCGGCGAATAACGCCCGCGAGCGGATTTAGCCCGCCTTGCCCCGAGCACATCGGGGTATCATAGCGCCGAATCAACAACCCTCCCTGCGACCGAACGTAGGGAGGGTTGTGTCTTGAAGAGCCATCTGAACATATTGAGCTGTCTGCAGGGTGCCGGTGCCCTACCGTTTGCGGACGAATTACTACCGTTTGCCGAGTGGGCGGCACGCGAGGCGCTCGAGGCATTGTCGCCAACACGATGTGCCGGCTGCGAGCGCGCCGGTGCGCTTATTTGCCAAGACTGCCTGGCCGCGCTCACGCTCATCGACCCACGTCATAGCTGCACCCGATGCGGCGCCCCGTTTGGGGATTTGCTGTGCACTGAGTGTTCGGTCGAGGGCACGTCCTCGGCAATGGCGGAGGCGCTCGACCGCTGCCTGGCGTGCGCCGTCTATGCGCATCCGCTGCCGCGCATCATTAAAGCGTACAAGGATGCGGGTGAGCGACGCCTGGCGCCGTATCTGGCAGAGCTGCTCTACGACACCGCCCTGCATGCCCAGGTCGTAGCGCCCGAACGCTTAGGAGGTGTGCTGTCCGGCGCGGATGCGGTGGTGTTTGTGCCTGCGACGGCGGTAGCGTTTCGGCGGCGTGGTTTTGATCATATGGAGGCCATTGCGCGCCCATTTTGCGAGCTGTCGGGCGTGCCGTTGCTGGACGCCCTGGTCAAGTACGGCCATGGCGACCAGCGCGAACTCGGTCGTGAGGAGCGCCGCGAGCGTGCCCAAGGCATGTATGAGACGGTTGAGGACGTGCACGGCCGCCGCCTGCTGCTTATCGATGACGTTATCACCACGGGCGCGACGATGGCCGCGGCTTCGGCGGAACTCAAGCGCGCCGGCGCCACGGCCGTTGATGGCCTCGCTATCGCACGCGTTTGGTAGGGGTGGTTTTGTGGCAGTAAAGATTGAGCGGTGCAACGAGCCGACAGACGAACAGCTAGCGGCTTCCGTAATCCTAACAGGCGCCTCGGCGCTACGCATGATGCGCGCCGAGCGCCGGCAGATGGGCTACATAAGCTGGAAGGACCTTGATCCCAAGGAGGAGTGCCGTGTGCTGCGCACGTCGTCGCCCTCGACCGAGGACATCTATCTTCCCGATTTGGTGCGGATTGGGGCCGCAAGCGGCGAGGTGCAAGAAGATCTGTGCTTGCTGGTGGGATCTGCGGCGCAGCGCCGCCGCATCCCTGGCGTGAGCTGGTCCGTGTGTTCCGGGTTGCCCGCCGGCTCGATTCTAGAGGTGGAACCGGGGGTGTACAGTCTATCTCCCGAGGCCCTTTGTGTTGCCATCGCGCGCGAGGTCGGCTGCATCCAGGCGTTTGCCCTGGCCCAGGAACTGTGCTCTAAGATTTCACTGAGCGACCGCGGGAAGTATCTGCCTCCCTACACCTCGCCTGTCGTGAACAAATTGGCAAAGGACAAAGACCAGCCGCCAGATGTCGGTTACTTTGAGGTCGAGTCCGTGCTGACACCCGATCGCCTGGTAGATTACCTCGCGGCATGCAAGGGGAATGTGGCCAAACAGCTGCTGCGCCTGTGTCCCTACCTGTCAGAAAATCTGCGCTCGCCCATGGAGTGCATCATGCTCGCTCTGTTTTCGCTTCCGTTTTCCTATGGCGGATTTGCCTGCGGTCCCTTTAAGACCGACTACAAGATCGAGTTCGATGACCGTGCGCAGGCAATCTCGGGGATGCCGCATGCAGTTTGCGATGCGTATCAGGAAGCAGCCCAGTTTGACCTGGAATACAACGGTGAGCTGGGCCATTCTTCTCGGAGGGGACGTATCCATGATGAAAAGCGCAACACGGGCTTGATTACTATGGGAATCGAGGTCGCGACGGTCAACAACGAAATGCTCTGTGACATGGAAGCGATGGAAGCACTCGCATGGCGCATCCACCAGCGTATGGGTAAGCGATATCAGAATCGCGTAGAGGCTCGTCGAAAGAGGCAAGATGCTCTGCTGAATACGCTCCGAGCGTGCTTTGGGCTCAAACCAGCGTAAAACTATGGCTTTATAGGGGGTCTGTTTATATGCTCTGTGCAAAAAACGGCAAATATGAGTACTGTTACTAGATTAGTGACAGCAAAAACAAAGAAACTTGGGCCGATAATCTGGATTCAGCGAAGAGATAATAAACGAATGTGGAATATCTTGGCGCCAAGCAGGCTGTGCGGAACTCAAAAAGGGCTCGTGAGGCGGTAATACGCTGCTACTAAATTGGTAACAGTACTCATATTTGCCGTTTTTTGCACACGGCACCCTGAGACGGGTGCCCCGGAGCTCCCCGTAGGGGAGCTCCGGGCTTCATAGGGGCACGAATGGTCCGCTCCGACCCGCAAAATCTGTACTCGAGATGCGAATGACGCCCCTAACCTTAAACTTTAGCTTGAACTTAGCTATAATGCGCTTCGTTCCTACCAGGCTGTGGTTGCGGACGGACGAAATGCCCGTCCTAGTCCAAGACAGACGCGGTCAAAGGGATCCACGTAAGCGACCGCGTGCGCGCGGCGCGATCATGGCGCGTCCTAGATGTAAGCCGCACCGTCCGTTCTACTTTCTTTGGGGCAATACCGCCTCGCGGGCGAGCGGGTCAGTCGTGAAGGTGGCTGCGGCCTCCCGAGCAAACACCCCGGTGCGCAAGTGTGGGGTCAAATACCAGGTCAGCTGGTGGGAACAACCTGATATTCCGCGCAACGCACGGATTGTATACGACACAGAAGGCAGGGTAGTGGACATGGTGAGGGGCAGCTTGATGCACGCGGCTCGGTTGGGTGCTGGGACCGCAGCGGTCATTGCCGTTTTGGGCCTGAGCGGATGCGCGTTCAACCCGCTGTCTACGTTCACGACTCCCACGATCGACCAGATCGAGTACGAGACCGTCACGCCGGCGGTGTCGGACGATGCCCTGGTCACTCCCGGAACCCTGACGGTCGCCCTCGATACTTCCGATGCGCCGCAGGCCATGCAGGACGCCGATGGCGAGCTCACGGGGTATGCGGTTGACGCCGCCCGCGCTCTCGCAAGCCGCATGGGCCTTAAGGTCGCCTTTGTCGATGCGTCTTCGGCAGATTCCGCGCTCGGCGACAAAAAGGCCGATATCTTTATCGGCGAGATTAACTCCACGGACGGGGACATTAGCTCGCTCGGCACCTGCCTGTACGATGCCACTTCCGTGTTCGGTAAAACTAGCGATGGTGGGTCGCTAAGCGTTTCCACCGATACCCTTAACACGTCCACCCTGGGCGTTCAGACGTCCTCGGCCTCGCAGGAGGCGCTTGCTAAGCAGAGCATCACCGCCAACCAAAAGACCTACTCCAACATCAACGAGTGCTTTGAGGCGCTCGAGTCCGGCGAGGTCGACTATGTGATCTGCGACTCCACGGCCGGCGGCTACCTTGCACGCCTGATGAGCGAGGTCTCCTATGCCGGTGCGCTCGAGGCGCCCTCGACGCTTGGTGTTGCGGGCCTCTCGTCCAATGACGAACTGTGCCGTGCCGTGAGCGATGCCCTCGACGGTATTACGGCCGACGGCACGCTCGAGGCGGTCCACTCTGTCTGGTATGGCACGATGCCCTACGACCTCACCACTAAGACGGTTTCGGGCGCTAACGTGCAGCCGGGCGACTCTGAGTCCAGTGAGACCACGTCCTCCGGCAGCGAGTCCTCCGATTCCAACAATGAGACCGCATCCTCCGAGGACAAATCGTCCAGCCAGGAAGGCACCATCACCGACGACGACATTAACAAACTCAATAGCTAGTTATTGCTAGGGGTGGTGTCTCCTATACGTTGGAAAGGACACCTCTTCACGGTTTCAACACGCACTGCCGGACTTCCCCGATGGGGGAGCCCGGCTTTTTCATCCCAATAAAATCAGCAGGTCAAAGCCAATTTTCGGGACCAAATACAAAGCCGCCGGCCCCCTCCTATAGCGCACTTTGCCACAGAAAAGTGCGAGACTTCGGTATGCGGTATCAAGCAATCGTTATTCGGGTCTTTAGGAATCCGCGTGATTAAATGCACGGCAATGGGTACATAGCCAGTACAGTAAGTCCCCGAGGCAGATTGGAGCCACGTATGGATATCAAGGTTTCTGGACGCAAGACGACGGTAACCGATGCTCTGCGTGCGCATGTGGATGAGAAAATCGGCGAGGCGCTCAAGGTTTTCGACATCGAGCCCATGACAGTCGACGTCGTGCTTCGTTATGAGAAGAACCCCTCGAACCCCAACCCGGCAATCGTCGAGGTCACGGCTCGTGCCCGCGGTTCGGTGATTCGCGTTGCCGAGCACGGCGCAGATATGTATGCTGCCATCGACCTCTCCGCCGATAAGGTCACCCGCCAGCTGCGCAAGTTCAAGACCAAGGTCGTGGACAACCGCCAGGGTGGTGCCAGTGCCGCGGATGTCGCGCCGGTCGAGCGCGTTGAGGATCTGGCCGACCTGCTGCTGCCCGAGGAGGACGATGACCTGCTCGTCCGCGAGAAGGTCATCGATGTCACCCCGATGACTGAGGAGCAGGCGCTGGTGCAGACCGATTTGCTCGGTCACGACTTCTACGTGTTCGAGAACGCGACGACTGGCCTCATCAATGTGGTGTATCACCGTAAGAATGGTGGATATGGCATCATCAAGCCCCGTATCGAAACACTTGACGAGTAAAATACGTTAACTTGCATGAGTTAACGGCCGGCGGTCATCCCATGCGGATGGCCGCCTTTTTTACGTAAGGAGTCGCTTTGATGGACAAGGCTGCATCTACCGGCCATTCAGACCGCTGCCGCATCGTCGTCGATACCTGCTGCGACTTTAGCCCCGAGGTCGCCGCGAACCTCGATGTCGATATCTTGGGCTTCCCCTTTATCATCGATGGCGAGGAACGCACGGACGATATCTGGTCGAGCATCACACCCAAGGAGTTCTACGACCGCATGCGCGCCGGTGCCCGCGTGTCCACCTCCGCCGTGTCGCTCGGTCGCTATATCGAGTTCTTTACCGAGTGCGCCAAAGAGGGTACGCCCACGGTCTACCTGTGCTTTACCTCGGCGCTGTCGTCGAGCTACAACTCCGCGTGCCAGGCGGCAGACGCCGTGCGCGCCGAGTATCCCAACTTTGAGCTGTACGTGGTCGACAACGCTCTGCCCTGTGCGACCGGCGCGCTCTTGGCGCTCGAGGCCGTGCGCCAGCGTTCGGCGGGACTGACCGCCAAGCAGCTGGTCGATTGGGCAAACGAGGCAAAGACCTACGTGCACGGCTACTTTACGCTTGAGAGCTTCGACGCACTGGCTGCCGGCGGCCGCATTCCGCCCGCGGCGGCGCAGCTCACGGCAAAGCTCGACGTCAAGCCCGAGCTCTCCTACGACCTGGCCGGCTCGCTGTCGCTGATCGGCGTCAACCGCGGCCGCAAGAAGGCGCTCAAGTCCATCCTCAAGTCGTTCCGCGAGAACTACGTGCCCGACCGCACCATGCCCATCGCCATCATGACTGCCGATGCCGAGAAGGATGGTGACTGGCTCGAGGCCGCAGTTCGCAAGGAGGAGGGCTGCGCCGACGTCACGATTATCCGTAGTTCCGTCGGCCCTACCATCGGCTCGCACGTGGGGCCCGGTATGGTGGCACTTGCGTTTTGGGGTAAGAACCGAGCCGAGAAAGCCTCGCTTTCCGACCGCATCGCTCGCCGCGTGCGCGGGCAGTAGGCAAGCGATGCGTCCGTAATCGCCCTCGACTCACAGCCCAAACGCTGGCACCGAGTATTCAACCTGGTAATAACACCCAACCCAAAAGGAAAGGTTTCATGGCAAACAAGCTCTCTGTCGCATTTATCGGCACCGGAATTATGGGTGCCCCCATTGCCGGCCACATTCTGGACGCTGGCTATCCCGTCACGGTCAACAACCGCACCAAGTCCAAGGCCGCAGCGCTCGTTGAGCGCGGTGCCGTCTGGGCCGATACGCCGGCAGATGCCGCGGCGAACGCCGACGTCGTCTTTACCATGGTGGGTTATCCCTCCGAGGTCGAGGAGCTCTACCTGGCGGGTGACGGTCTGCTCGCGTGCACTAAGCCCGGCGCGGTCCTGATCGACCTTACCACGAGCTCGCCCGAGCTGGCGCGCGACATTGCCGAGGCCGCCCAGGTCTCCGGTCGCATGGCGTTTGACTGCCCCGTCACCGGCGGCGAGTCGGGTGCCATCGCCGGCACGCTCACGGCTATCGTGGGCGCCACCGAGAACGACATCGCGCCGGTCCGCGACATCCTTTCCACCTTTGCGGCAACCATCTGCTGCTTCGACGGCGCCGGCAAGGGTCAGGCTGCCAAGCTTGCCAACCAGGTGTCGCTGGGCGCCTGCATGGTTGGCATGGCAGACGCCATGGCGTTTGCCGAGCTGAGCGGCCTTGATCTTGAGAAGACCCGTCAGATGATCCTGGGCGGCACCGGCAAGTCCGGCGCCATGGAGAGCCTGGCGCCCAAGGCACTCGACGGCGACTACAAGCCCGGCTTTATGGTCGAGCACTTCATTAAGGACCTGCGCTTGGCGCTCGCCTACGCCGATGACCGCGAGCTTGCGCTGCCCGGCGCCGACGTGGCCTTTACGCTTTACGACATGCTCGATGCCATCGGTGGCGCCAAGCTGGGTACCCAGGCCGTCACGGTCCTCTATAAGGAGGAGGCCGACGCCATCGCCGCCGGTCTGGACTGGTCGCAGTATCGTCCCGAGGAGCATGGTGCTCACGAGGAAGGCTGCGGTTGCGGCGAGCATGGCGACGATCACGAGTGCGGTTGCGACCACCACCATGGCGAGGACCACGAGTGCTGCGGCGGTCACGGTCATGACGACGGCCACGAGTGCTGCTGCGGCCACCATCACGGGGAGTAGCGCCCATGAGCTGGACGTTCGTGGTGCTTGCGCTGGCGCTCTTTCTCTTCGCGATCTACATCGGCTTTTTGTGCGGCCAGTGGGCGTGCGAAAAGCGCGTCATCACCAAGCGCGACTACTGGATTGCCAACTTTGCGGGAGCGGCGGCAGTCGTCCTGCTGACCTGGGTGTTCTCGCTGTTCCCGCTGGTGCAGTTTGCGCCGATCGGCTGGCTCGGCGGCTTTATCGCCGGCCTTAAGATGAGCTTTGGCGAGTCCGTCGGTCCGTGGCGCAAGCACGACGAGGTCTTTAACGTCAACAAGGCACACCGCGCCGCCGCCGACGCGGGCGATGCCGAGGAACGCCGCCGTGCGCGTCGTAATGGCGCTGCCGACCGACAGCTCATCTCGGCCACCGATGACAGCAAGGGTGCTGGCAAGCACGCTAAGAAATAGTAAAAAGAGGTAACTATGGCAGAAAACAAAGACGAACAGCTCACCGACGAGGAGCTGGCGCAGCTTCAGCTGGCAGAGGAGAACGAGAATGCCGTCGACCGTCTGGTCCAGGAGCTCGGCTGCCCCACGCGCCGCATCCGCCAGTTTGCCGCCCGCGTGCTGCACCTGCTCGCCGAGCGCGATCCGCAGCGCGTCGTGCCCTGCGTCCCCGCGCTGATCGAGGCACTCGACCGCCCCGAGGCTCAGACCCGCTGGGAGGCCCTCGATGCCCTGACGGCGCTTGCCACCACCTGTCCCGAGCAGCTGGGCGATGCCTTTGAGGGCGCCGAGACCGCACTGTTCGACGAGATTTCCTCCACGCTGCGCTATGCCGCCTTCCGCCTGCTGTGCGTGTGGGGCGCCACGAGCGTCGAGCGTTCGCGCGAGGCTTGGCCCATCCTGGACGAGGCCATTCAGTGCTACCACGGCGACCTCGAGTATCGCGACATGCTCGGTTGCCTGTACGAGTTTGGCCAGGGCGAGATCGACGCCGAGGTCGCCGAGAAGCTTGCGCTGCGCCTTAAGTTCGATGCCGAGAACGGCAAGGGCAGCTATCTCAAGGCCCGTTCGAGCGAGATTTGCGAAATGCTTGTTAAACGCTTTGACCTTGATCTCTCCAAAAAGAAGAAGCGTGCTAGCGTTAAAAAATCTGACGCCGCCGAAGACGAGGAGTAACAGATTATGGCGCACGATGTAGTCCTGATTCCCGGTGACGGTATCGGTCCCGAGATTACGCAGGCCATGCGCCGCGTGGTCGAGGCCACCGGTGTCCAGATCAATTGGAATGTCCAGGAGGCCGGTGCCGGCGTCATGGACGAGTTTGGCACGCCGCTGCCCCAGCACGTGCTCGATGCGGTCGCCGAGACCAAGGTTGCCATCAAGGGTCCCATCACCACGCCGGTCGGCACGGGTTTCCGCAGCGTTAACGTTGCCCTTCGCAAGCACTTCGACCTGTATGCCTGTGTGCGCCCCTGCCTGTCGCAGCCGGGCGACGGCTCGCGCTTCCGCGATGTCGACCTGGTCATCGTGCGCGAGAACACCGAGGACCTCTACGCCGGCATCGAGTTCGATGAGGGCGCTGCCGAGGTCGAGGAGCTCTCGCAGCTTGTCGAGCGCTCGGGTCAGAAGACCTTCGCCGCCGATTCCGCCATCTCGATCAAGCCCATCTCCATCGCCAAGAGCCGCCGCATTGTGGAGTATGCCTTTGAGTATGCCCGCCGCTGCGGCCGCAAAAAGGTGACGGCCGTGCATAAGGCCAACATCATGAAGGCGACCGACGGCCTGTTCCTGCGCGTTGCGCGCGAGGTGGCCGCCAACTATCCCGATATCGAGTTCAACGACAAGATTGTCGACGCCACTTGCATGGGCCTGGTCCAGAACCCCAACGACTTCGATGTCCTGGTGCTGCCCAACCTGTACGGCGACATCGTGAGCGACCTGTGCGCCGGCCTGGTGGGTGGCTTAGGGATGGCCCCCGGCTCCAACATCGGTGCCGATTGCGCCATCTTCGAGGCAACGCACGGCTCCGCGCCCGATATCGCTGGCCAGGATATCGCCAACCCCACGGCCGAGATCCTTTCTGCTGCGATGATGCTCGATCACCTGGGCGAGAACGACGCTGCTAATCGCATTCGCGCCGCCGTATCTGCCACGCTCGACGAGGGCGAGCAGGTTACCGGTGACGTGCGTCGTGCCCAGACCGGCTCCGTCGAGGGGGCCGTGGGCACGCAGGCCTTTGCCGATGCCGTTATCGCGCACCTGGCCTAAGGCATGCGTGCTGCAAACGCCTAAATAGTACTTAAGTGTTTGCGTATAACCTGAGAATCAATACGCCCGGCGCTCTGTCGGGCGTATTCTATTGAGGACTATGTTTCCTAACAAGGAGTAACCGATATGGGTCTGATTCAAAAGAAGGACGAGAAGGACGAGATCGACGGCATCCAGATCATCGAGCGCGGCGAAGGCCCCGACGGTGACGAGGACGAGAAGATCGACCTGGTCGCCGGTACGTCTGCCGAGCACATTGCTGCCGGTACGACGGCCGAGGAGGAGGACGCCCGTCTGGAGGCTCAGATTGCCGCGGATGCCGCTGACGAGAATCTGATGCCCGAGGCCCAGGATGAGGACGACGATATCCTGGGTTCCGATGAAGACGATCGCGTATCCAAGCACAAGAAGACGATGATCGCCGCCTTTGTGGTTGCCGTCGTGATCGCTGCGGTGGTCGGCTTCTTTATTGGCAATGGCGGCTTTGGCGGCAAGGGTGTCGGCTCGGCGACCCTGACCGAGGACCAGCTCGATTCGACCGTGGCAAGCTATAGCTACAACGGCAAGAAGAGCGATATCACCGCGCGCGAGGCCATCGAGAGCCAGTACAGCCTCGATACCGTCAAGGATAGTGATGGCAACTACACCGCTCCTTCTGCCGACGTCATCCTGTCCTACGTGCGCAACAAGATCCTGCTCGATGCCGCCGAGGACGAGGGCATTACCGTCTCTTCCAAGGAGATGAAGAAGTACGCCGAGGATTCCATCGGCACTTCTGACTACAAGACCATGGCCACGCAGTATGGCGTGTCCAAGGACCAGGCCAAGCAGATCGTCCGCCAGTCCGCGACGCTGCAGAAGCTCTACAAGAAGAAGGTGGGCGATAGCTCCGCAAGCATGCCGACCGCCCCGACCGAGCCTTCTGACGGCAACGAGGAGACCGCGAGCAAGGATTACGCCGACTACATCATCAACCTTGCCGGCGATGAGTGGGATAGCTCAAAGGGCACTTGGAAGGACGAGAACGGCACCTACGCTAAGGCCTTTGCCGACGATGCCTTTACGGCCGATAGCGCTACCTATAAGCAGGCCATGACCGCCTACTACACTGCTTACCAGCAGTACTCTTCGCAGGCTTCGAGCGCCAGCTCCAAGTGGACCGAGTATGCTAACGGCCTCTACGCCAAGGCCAACATCAGCATCTACGGCCTGTTTGCGTAAAGAGTCGCACGGCTCATCGAGCATCTAGCCGATAGACAGCAGAAAGTCCGCCAGTACGGAAGTCGTTCTGGCGGACTTTTTGCGTTGAGGCGTGATTGGTGGCTTAATTATGGCTATTCATCTTTAAGTCCAAAAAGGCTATCGGCTTCATCGTCGGATATATATTCCAGTACATCGCCCGGTTGGCAATCGAGTGCCCGGCATATCGCGTCAAGAGTTGAAAAACGCACGGCAGAAACCTTGCCAGTCTTTATGCGCGACATATTGACTTGGGAGATGCCCACGCGTTCCGCAAGTTCTTTGGATGAGATCTTGCGTTCGGCGAGCATGCGGTCGAGCCGCAGAATGATCATGGATTCCCCCTAGAGCAACTCGTCATCTTGTTTTTGCAGGATACACCCGTAGCGGAAGATGCTGGCAATCAGGATAATAATCAGGCCTGCAAAGAGCATAGAGGGCTCGAACAGCTGGCCGCCGAAGGCATCTGTAAAGCTGCCGCCAAATCCCGAAAGCATCAATCCCGTGACTATGGCACCAAGGAGTCTCACGGCAGCGCCGCCGATAAGGAACAAAAGCCCAACTCGATGTAGCATACGGCTGCATTCAAGGTCAAAGGGCCTGCCCGCCTTTTCAATGATGGAGAAAAGCTTGTATGCGCTCAGTGCGATAGCGAGCGCGAGGAATGTCATCATGACGCTCCCCATGGCGGTGTGACCGTCGTGCGCGATGAGCATAAGTGGGGTCTGTGCATTGGCACCGACGAGAGCGAGGCACGGTCCTTCGCCGGCTTGAAGTTCTACGGATTGGAGACAGAATCCTTGGGAGAGACTGGGCAATATGAGTAGAAGGTCGATTGCAATGACTGCGAAGAGTCCCAGAGCGAGTGCCGCAGTGGCGCAGATTGTGGCCCATTTGCAGATGCGGGTGAGCCTCCTCAGCTCGGCTATTGTCTGTTCGCGACCGATGGCTTCATTCGATGTGGATGCGTTCCGGCGGATCATAGCCCCTCCAACCAATCTCTTGGATGATACTTGTATCTTATATCATAATTAATGACAAACGATAAATAATTACGAATACTGACTAAGTAATGATTGAAAACGATTAGCATGAACTATTAGCTCGTTTTGAGTGTCGGAGTTCGGCGCGCGGGGGATGAGGACAAATGTCAAAACTTCCCGTGATCGCGCAAGCGCTCCATTGTGTTTCCCTAATTCATCTGGGAAAACAACTGCAAACGATTGCAAGTAACCGGTGAGCGGTCGAAAACTACCGTTCACCGATAATCTCAAAACTGGTTCTAACTGGTATTAAGTCAAAAAGACCAATTCACACATCTTCACAATGACCTGCAATTTTTCTTCACGCTATTTTTAGCCGCCCTGCGTTGTTTAGACGCAGGAAAAGATCCGATCTTTTGCCAAAGCATTTCGAAACGGTTTCAAAACCGCAGGTAGAAGTGTTAACGACCGGTAAACGGTCGATTTATCACCGTGAACGGTGCAAAAACGTTTTACCGTATGAATCAACGGAAGCGGCCTCTTCTGGGGTGATATAGTGACAACAACACGTCACGTGGTTACTACCAGTTTAGAAACCACTGGTCTTTAAAGAACGCTTTCCAAGAAGCTTTAAGGGCGAGCGCCCGCTGGCTTCCGAAAATCATCGGACTCAGATTGTACACACCTTCGGAAGGGAAATTTGAATGGTTGGCTTTATTCTTACCGGTCATGGACAGTTCGCACCCGGCCTTGCAAGCGCTATCGCTATGGTTGCCGGCGACCAGCCCGCTTTTACCGTCGTTCCTTTTGAGGGCGATCAGGCTGCTTCCTACGGTGAGGATCTCCGCGCCGCTATTACCGCCATGCGCGAGGAGTGCGATGGCGTGCTCGTCTTTACCGACCTGCTTGGTGGCACCCCGTTCAACCAGTCGATGATGATTGCCCAGGATGTCGACAATGTCGAGGTTCTGACCGGCACTAACCTTCCCATGGTTATTGAGCTTCTGTTCCTCCGCGGCAACGCCACGCTCGCCGAGCTTGGCGAGCAGGCCGTGACCGTTGGCCAGACGGGCATCACCGCCCAGACGGTCGCATCCGTTGCCGGCTCCGAGGAAGAGGATATCTTCGGCGACGAGGACGGCATCTAATGGCCGATTTCGGAGCCAACGTCCTGAGCTCCTCGGTCGCCCTTTTAGGCCTGCTCGCCATCATGGGCTTGA
This sequence comes from Collinsella sp. AF25-2LB, assembly GCF_003458415.1. GTDB lineage: Bacteria > Actinomycetota > Coriobacteriia > Coriobacteriales > Coriobacteriaceae > Collinsella. The sequence continues at coordinate 54,334 of NZ_QRUF01000005.1, read as the reverse complement.
TTTACACCATCTGGTCGCAAATCAACATGAAGAAGAAGCAAAAGTACTTCAAGGAGCTGCACACCGAGCTCAAGCCGGGTCAGGAGGTTCTTTTCGCCGGCGGTATCTACGGAACCGTCAAAGGCATCGAAGGCGAGAAGGTCCAGATCAAAGTCCGATCCGGAGCCGTCGTAGATGTTTCGCGTTACGCGATTCAGGAGATCAAGTAACTGTCGTCAGCAAATAACGAAAGGAAGCTGATCAACATGGCAGAACCCAACATTCTTCTTACCCGCATCGATAACCGACTGGTTCATGGTCAGGTTGCCACTCAGTGGAACTCCACTCTGGGCTCCAACCTCATCCTCGTCGCCAACGACGACGTGGCGACCAACACCATGCGCCAGAACCTCATGAAGATGGCCGCTCCCGCCGGCGTCGCTACGCGTTTCTTCTCTCTGCAGAAGACCATCGACGTCATTGGCAAGGCGAGCCCGCGCCAGAAGATCTTCATCGTGGCCGAAACACCGGAAGACGTGCTTACGCTCGTCAAGGGCGGTGTGCCTATAAAGAAGGTAAACATCGGCAACATGCACATGTCGGAAGGAAAGCGCCAAGTCGCCACCTCCGTCGCAGTTAACGACGAGGATGTCGCTGCGTTTAAAGAGCTGCAGGAATTGGGGGTGGAGTTGGAGATCAGGCGCGTTCCGAGCACGCCTGTTGAGGACACGAGCAAGCTCTTCTCGTAATCCTCGTGATCCACGTTGTCAGGAGTGAAACCCTGACGTTCTGTACGTGAAATCCAAAGTGCGTACATACATTTTGAAAGGAGGAGCAAGATGGAATACTCGATCATCCAGATCGCTCTGGTCTTCGTCGTCACGTTCATCGCGGCAATCGACCAGTTTGACTTCCTCGAGTCTCTCTATCAGCCCATCGTCACCGGCGCCGTCATCGGTCTTATCCTTGGCGACCTTAACACCGGTCTTCTCGTGGGTGGTACCTATCAGCTCATGACGATCGGCAACATGCCGATCGGAGGCGCTCAGCCGCCTAACGCCGTCATCGGCGGCATCATGGCAGCCATTCTCGCTATCGCCACGGGCCTCGAGCCCAACGCGGCAGTCGGCCTCGCCATTCCGTTCGCTCTGCTTGGCCAGCTTGGCGTTACCCTGGTCTTCACGCTTATGTCCCCGCTTATGTCCACGGCCGATAACATGGCTCACAACGCGGACACCAAGGGCATCGAGCGCCTGAACTACTTCGCCATGGCTCTGCTCGGCCTGATCTTCGCTGTCGTCGTCACCCTGTTCTTCATCGCTGGCGCTACCATCGGTCAGACCATCGCTTCTGCCATCCCGACTTGGCTGCAGACCGGTCTCTCCGCTGCAGGCGGCATGATGCGCTTCGTCGGCTTCGCCGTCCTGCTCAAGGTTATGATGAACCGCGATATGTGGGGCTTCTTCCTCATGGGCTTTGGCCTCGCGCTCATCACCGTTGCCAACGATTCGCTGGCAACCCCTGCTCTGCTCATCCTCGCTCTCATCGGCTTCGGCATCGCTTTCTGGGACTTCCAGCAGCAGACCGAGCTGAAGGGTGCAGCTGTTTCTGACGGAGGTGACTTCGAAGATGGCATCTAATGAGTATGTGATCCCGGAGCACTACGAGGATCTCACTCCTGCTCCGCAGCTCGACCAGAAGACCCTCAACAAGATGGCTTGGCGCTCCTGCTTCCTGCAGGCATCGTTCAACTACGAGCGCATGCAGGCCGCTGGCTGGCTTTACTCCATCATCCCCGGTCTGGAGAAGATCCACACCAACAAGAACGACCTCGCGGCTTCCATGAGCCACAACCTGGAGTTCTTCAACACCCACCCGTTCCTTGTCACCTTTGTTATGGGCATCGTGCTTTCGCTCGAGCAGAACAAGGTTGACATCCCCACGATCCGCGCCGTCCGCGTCGCCGCAATGGGCCCGCTCGGTGGTATCGGTGACGCCCTGTTCTGGCTGACGCTCGTGCCTATCACGGCCGGCATCACCTCCAACATGGCCATCAACGGCAACGCCGCTGCACCGATCATCTTCCTGGTGATCTTCAACGTCGTCCAGTTCGCTCTGCGCTTCTGGCTCATGAACTGGTCCTACAAGCTTGGCACCAGCGCTATTGACGCTCTGACCGCCAACATGCAGGCCTTCACGCGTGCCGCTTCCATCATGGGCGTCTTCGTCGTCGGTTGCCTGGTCGTCACCATGGGTGGCACCCAGATCAACCTCCAGATCCCCAACGGCACCACCCGTGGTCTCTCCGCTACTACCGTGATCGTCTCCGAGAAGGAGGCCGAGAACTTCACCGGTATGGAGGGCATCGATACCGAGACCGCTGAGGCCGGTACCATCGCCATGACCGATAAGGACGGCAACGCCCTTACCGCTTCCGATGCCGACGGCAACGCTGTCGAGTGCGGCGTCACCGATCTGGGTAACGGCATGGAGTCCGTGACCTACGGCACCGTTACCGAGGATCCGGTCAACTTCTCTGTTGCCGACACCCTCAACACCATCGTCCCGAAGCTCGTCCCGCTTATGCTTACGCTGCTGCTTTACTACATGTTCGCTAAGCACAGCTGGACCCCGACCAAGGGCATTCTCCTGCTCTTCGTCCTTGGCATCCTGGGCGCTGGCCCGCTTGGTCTCTGGCCGAGCATCTGGTAAGGCTCTAGCTTGAGGGGTGTGTCCCTACGCGGCTCACACCCCGACCCCTTAAGCCATGTGTATGTTAAAAGCCGCGTGCTCGAAAGAGCGCGCGGCTTTTGTTTTCTTAATGATTCGGGTGTGGCAGACAGATAATGCATAACACCCTAGGTAGTTAGCCGAATTCGAGCAAAAGGGAGGATAGGATGGCGATCGGAGCGCGTAAGCAACCGCTGTACGATCAGCTGGTCGATATTCTGACCGAAAAGATTGACCATGAATATCGCGCCGGTGACATGATTCCTTCCGAGCGCGAACTTTCGGAGCGCTATGGTCTCTCGCGCACTACGGTACGCCTGGCTCTGCAGGAACTGGAGCGTTTAGGACTGGTGGTTCGGCAGCACGGTCGCGGTACCTTTGTGACCGACCGTTCGGCAAAAGCAACCAATCTTATGCAGTCCTACAGCTTTACCGAGCAGATGCGCGCGATGGGTCGAGAACCCGAGACCACGATTCTCGAGTTTTGCGAGATGGAGGCCGATAAGAATCTGGCCGAGCATATGGGATTGCGCATCGGTGATCGCATTTTTAAGCTCAAGCGTCTTCGCTCTGCCGACAACATGCCCATGATGGTCGAACGCAGCTATCTACCGGTTCGTCAATTTCTGTCCCTAAAGCGACCGCTGCTGGAGCGTAAGCCGCTTTACGATGTGATTGAGCAGGACTTTCAGCAAAAGATTCGCGTGGCCGAAGAGGAGTTCTATGCGAGCATAGCCCGTCCCACCGATGCCCACCTTTTGGGAATTGTCGAGGGCTCGCCTGTGCTCGATTTGGTCAGGACTACGTATAACGAGTCAAACGAGGTAGTGGAGTACACACTCTCGGTTGCTCGTGCCGATCAGTTTAAATACAAGGTTTACCACCAGCGCAGTAACTAGTGCTCGCATCGTTTCCATATGGTGATTCTTTGCATTTAACTGGTTACTACCAGATAACCAACCGAAGTGTATAATTGCACGTCAGAGGATTACTTCTAGAGAGAGGTATTAGAAATGTTCGAGAAGAGTGTCGAGGAGCTCACCGAGCTCGGCGCCCAGATCACCACGGCCGAGATTGCTCAGCAGCCCGAGCTTTGGCGTGATACGCTCAACATCTATCGCGAGAACAAGGAGGCCATCGAGGCCTTCCTGGCCGAGGCTCGCGCTATGGGCGAGGGTCGTCTGTCCGTTGTCTTCACCGGTGCCGGTACGTCCGACTACGTTGGCGATACCTGCGCCCCGTACCTGCGTCACGCTGGCAACACTGATCTCTACGACTTTAAGCCCATCGCCACGACCGACATCGTGAGCGCCCCGCGCGACTTCCTGCGCGCCGAGGATCCCACGCTCGTGGTTTCCTTTGCCCGCTCTGGCAACAGCCCCGAGAGCCTTGCCGCCGTTGCCGTTGCCAAGGAGCTCGTCCACAACGTCAAGTTCCTCAACATCACCTGCGCTCCCGAGGGCAAGCTTGCCGTCGAGTCTGCCGATGATCCCAATGCGCTGACGCTGCTCATTCCGCGCGCCAACGACAAGGGCTTCGCCATGACCGGTTCTTATTCCTGCATGACCCTGCTCTCCACCCTTATTTTCGACACTGCCTCTGACGAGCAGAAGGCCGAGTGGGTCGAGACGATTGCCAAGATGGGCGAGGAGGTCATCTCCCGTGAGCCCGAGATCGCCGATTACCTGGCTGGCGATTTCAACCGCGTGACCTACTTGGGTTCTGGCTCCTTCGGTGGCCTTGCTCAGGAGAGCCAGCTCAAGATCCTCGAGCTCGCTCACGGTCTGGTCGCTACTTCCTACGACACCTCCATGGGCTATCGTCACGGACCTAAGTCCTTCGTCGACGATAAGACGCTCGTCTTCGTGTTCGTCAACAACGACGCCTACACCCGTCAGTACGACATCGACATCCTCAACGAGATCGGTGGCGACGAGATCGCTCAGCACACCATCGCCGTTCAGCAGGAAGGTGCCACCGTCTATGAGGGTGAGTCCTTCACCTTTAAGGGCTACGAGGCACTTCCCGAGGGTTACCTTGCTCTGCCGTTCGTGATGTTTGCCCAGGCTATCAGCCTGCTCAACTCCGTCCGCGTGGGCAACACGCCCGATACGCCGAGCCCCACCGGCACGGTCAACCGCGTGGTTAAGGGCGTGACGATTCACCCCTTCACCGCTTAATCGCGTCCCCCTGTAAGGGCGCCCGTCCGCTCATAACGGCGGGCGGGCGCTTTTTGTTTTACGTGAGCTGGGTATAAGCATTACCACAGTCAACTGCTTTAGAAGCGAGGAGTGCATATGAGCACGTACGCAATTAAGGCTGACAAGTTCTTCTTGCCGGCAGGCCCGCAACTGGGCGGCTATCTTATGGTCGAGGATGGCGTTTTTGGCGCCTGGCAGGCCGACGAGCCCTCTTGCGAGATTAAGGACTACACGGGATCGTGGATCGCACCGGGTATGGTCGATACTCACATCCATGGCTTCTACAACCACTCAACTACCGATAACGATCCCGAGGGCATCGATATCAGCTCAACCGAGCTCGCCCGTCGCGGTACTACCAGCTGGCTGCCCACGACGTTCACCGATGGCGTCGAACAGATCAAGGACGCCTGCGCTGCTATCGCCAAGGCGGACGAGGGCCGCGGCCCCGACTTCTGCGGTGCCCGCATTCAGGGCATCTACCTGGAGGGCCCCTTCTTTACCATGAAGCACGTGGGCGCGCAGAACCCCGCTTACCTGATTGACCCCTCCGAGGAGGTTTTCGACCAGTGGCAGGAGGCTGCGGGCGGTCGCATCGTTAAGAGCGCCATGGCCGCCGAGCGCGACGGTGCCGCTGCTTATGCGGCTGCTCTGAACGCCAAGGGCGTGGTGACCAGCATCGGTCACTCCGACGCCACCTACGATGAGTGCATCGCCGCTATCAATGCCGGTGCCAGCTGCTTTACGCATACCTATAACGGCCAGCGCGGTCTGCATCACCGTGAGCCCGGTGTCGTGGGTGCTGCCATGTCCACGCCCGAGACCTACGCCGAGATCATCTGTGACGGCAAGCACGTAAACCCTGCCGCCATCAAGGCACTGCTGCAGGCAAAGGGCTGGCAGCACACGGTGCTCATCACCGACTGCCTGGGCTGCGGCGGCATGCCCGAGGGCAGCTACACCAGTGGTGGCATGGACGTCATCATGAAGGACAACCTGTGCTGGCTCGCCGACGGCAAAAGCATTGCCGGCTCGGTGCTCACGCTTGCCCAGGGCGTCAAGAACATTGTCGATTGGGGCATCGCCAGCGCTGATATCGCCATTCGCATGGCAACCGAGGTGCCGGCTCGCTCTGCGCACATCGAGGATAAGTGCGGCAGCATCATGCCGGGTCGCGACGCCGACTTTGTCGTGTTCGACCATGAGCTCACCCTCGTCGAGACGTATGTTGGCGGCCAGAGCGTCGGCAACGCCTTTACCGAGTAACGATAGAAAAAGACGGCGGGCCCGAATCTGCTCGGACCCGCCGTATGGGTTAAACGCTCAAAAGCACCTTTACAGTTACAGCTTGTTAGCGATCTTCTTTGCCGTGCGCTTGACGCCGGCCACAAGACCCCCCGCGGGATGCTCCTTTTCGTATGCTAGACGCTTCTCGCGCTTGGCATACTCTTCGACGATGATATCGCCGTACTCATTTTCGATTTTGTCGAAGAAGTCGACGGCGCCCTTAATTTCCTCAGCGGTCGGGTGTCCCTTTTGGACACCGCCGGTGAGTTTGAACGGCCCCCACGTATCAAAGCCGGGGCAGCCGTAGACACCCATAAAGATGGCCTGCCTCATGCGGCAGATGCCATCGATATCCTTGCCGTACCACTTGTTTTTGCCACCGTAGGTCATAAGGCCAAACACCTTGTCCTGCGGCTGCAGCACGTTCGTGAGCACGCGTGCCATATCTTTGTCGATCTCGGAGTAATAGATGCCCGTGGCGACGCCGATCAGATGATATTCGTGCAGGTCGGGGTACTCGTTTTTCCCGAGTGACTTCACGTCGAGGGTATCGATTTCGGGGTGCGCCTCGACGATGGCGTCCACGAGCTTTTTCGTATTGCCGTGGTGGCGTGAGGCATAAAGGATGATGGTTCGCATAAGAAGGCCTTTCAGCTGTAATTGCATCAATGTCTGTATGGTACCCCGTTGCATGGCTGGGAAACCGGACGCATCGATGAACGTGCGGGTTTGTCCTTTGGCCAGGGCCGAGACGGGTTCTTGCGAGCAAAAAGCAGTTGTTCGAAAGGATGGACAATGGAATACGCTCTCTCCAACGATTCGATTTCTATCAAGGTCTCCACGGCCGGTGGTTCGTTTACCTCGATTGAGGCTGGAGGTCGCGAGTACTTGTGGCAGGGCGATCCCGCCGTGTGGTCCGGCCAGGCACCGATTTGCTTCCCGATTTGCGGAGGTTTGCGCGATAACAGCGCCATGACGTTTGCCGGACATCATGTGAAGCTCGCCCGCCACGGCTTTGCGCGCAAGCAGGAGTGGAAGCTGTTGAGCCAAAGCACAAACGAGCTGGCTATGTGCCTGGCATCCGAGGATAACGCCGCGCTGCTGAGCGATTATCCGTATCCGTTTAAGCTTGTCGCCCGCTATACGCTCGAGGACGCCGGCGTGCGCGTCGCCTATGAGGTTACCAACGAGGGCACCGAGGACATGCCGTTCTTTATCGGTGGACATCCCGGCTTTAGGTGTCCGCTCGATGAGGGCGAGGCCTATACGGACTACGAGTTGCGTTTTGAGAAAGACGAGGCTGCGGAGCTCTGCACCGCCGTTCCCTCGACCGGATTGATTGACGTGACCAACCGCTCCAAGAGCCCCATGGTGGGAAAGACGCTGCCTCTGTCACATGAGCTCTTCGATTTTGCGGAGACCATCTTTGACGTGCTCGAGAGCCGTCAGGTCACGCTTTCCAAAAAGGGCGAGGACAAGGGCGTCCGCCTGAGCTTTGAGGGCTTCCCATATCTCATTGTGTGGAGCAAGCCCGAGGGCGATTTTGTGGCAGTTGAACCCTGGGGCGGCCTTTCGACCTGCTCCGATGAGGACGACGTGCTTGAGCACAAGCGCGGCTGCCTTATCGCCAAGCCCAAGGAGACCGTCGTTCGCTCGTTCACGATTGAGATTCTGTAATTCCGTTTTGTCGACTCGTATCGCGAGGCACAAGGAGCCTGCGAGATAAGGAGCTAAAAATGATCCTCACCGTTACGATGAACCCGTCTGTCGATACGCGCTATCAGCTCGATGAGCTCGTCATCGACGACGTCAACCGTGTGACGCCCGAAAAGACCGCCGGCGGCAAGGGCCTTAACGTAGCCCGCGTCCTTGGTCAGTTGGGCGACGATGTTGTGGCAACCGGCCTGCTTGGTGGCCATATGGGCGCCTATATGGCCGAGCTCATGGACGCTAACGGCATTAAGAATGATTTTGTGCCCATCAAGGGCGAGACTCGCATTTGCCTCAACATCCTCCACGCCGGCAACCAGACCGAGCTGCTCGAGAGCGGCCCGACGATTGCCCCCGAGGAGCTCGATGCCTTTACCGCAAAGTTCGCCGAGCTTGCGAGCAAGGCCGACGTCGTCACCATCTCGGGTTCGTTGCCCCGCGGTGTCGAGGCAGACTACTATGCCAAGATCACGGGCATTGCCGAGAACGCCGGCGCCAAGGTGCTGCTCGATACCTCGGGTGCTTCGCTCGAGGCCGCCCTTAAGTCCGAAATTAAGCCCGAGCTGGTCAAGCCTAACCTGACCGAGATCAACGGCCTTTTGGGTACGAGCTTTACCACCGACGATGTGGACGAGCTCCGCGCCGCGCTCGCCTCTGATGCCCGCTTCTCCGATATCCCCTGGGTCGTCGTGTCCATGGGCGCTGCCGGCTCCGTTGGCTTCCACAATGGCCGTGCGTTCCGCGCAAAGACGCCCGATATCCCTGCCGTTAACGCCACGGGCTCTGGTGACTCCACTATCGCTGGCTTCGCGCATGCCATTGCTGCTGGCGCGGACGACGAGACGGTGCTGCGTACCGCCAACACCTGCGGCAAGCTCAATGCCATGGATCCCATGACCGGCCATCTGGTCATGGACCGTTGGGACGAGGTCTACAACGGCGTTGTCGTGACCGAGCTGTAAGGGCTTGGGCGTCGGCCCCGGCATCGCTTGCTAGCTCATGTCGACGACAAGTGCGATAGCATTATGTCGGGGCGCGACGCCGACGTTGTCGTGTTCAATCCCGACCTTACCCTGGTCGAGACGTATGTGGGCGGCAACAGCGTCGGTAACGCGTTTATCGAGTAGCCGCCAAAGAAACGATCCGAGAGGGGATTTAGATGATTTACGGTGCATTGGGCGATATCGAGGAATACCGCGGAATGCTCAAGGGCCTCGATGTGCTGATTGACTGGTTCGAGGAGAACGATCCGGCGAAGCTCGAGGTCGGCAGCCATCCGATTCTGGGCGACAAGGTCTTTGCGAACGTCATGGCTCCCACGACGCGTCCCGAAGGCGAGGCTCACTATGAGACGCATCAGCGCTATCACGACCTGCAGATCGACGTCGAGGGTCGCGAGGCCTTTAAGGTTGCCACGGGCAGCCTGACGCTGGTTCAGGAGTTTGACGAGAAGGACGACTACGATCTGGTCGATTCCGACGCTTCGATCGCCGGCGATCTTGCCGACGACAAGTTCGCGCTGTTTGTTGCCGGCGAGCCTCACATGCCCACGCTCGAGTTTCCGGGCGATGGCGCACAGCCGGTCAAAAAGATTTGCTTTAAGCTGCTTGCAGATGCTTACTGGGAGGAGTAGCGAGCTACTCGGCTGAGCTGTTCGTCTGATGGCGTGATTCCCCTAGGGGAATCACGCCACGACCCCGCCAAGCGTGTTTTCCCTAGGGGAATCACGTTTGGCGGGGTTTTCGGTTTTTGAATAGGGAAGCCTCATTTATTTGCGAAGAACATCGGCTAGCCGCAGGATTGAAATCATCGACCGATAAGTGAGTTCCACTTTTTCGCCCGCAAGCAGTCGTTTCGAGCCAATCTCATCTAGCCCCACAAGCCGAGAAAACAGCGGGCCGCTCATCGTGCCCTCGTCAATTGATTCCCTTATGGTCTTCAAAACGTCCGTATCATGAAGCGATGCCGAGCTGTAGGGGGCAACACGAGCGGAGCTCTCAATTAACGACGAGACAAAAGGATGGAGATGCTTTGGACATAGTCCATCAAACACCACATCCCCATTGTCGTTCGAGCCGACCAGGCGCCAAGTATAATGATCGACCCAGTCATCTCCGTCATATATGGCGTTCATGAACAACTTCCCGTCTAGAGAGAGAAACCTATTTGGACATCGGGGCGCAAGACCGCAATCCATATCGGGCCTGCAGCAGCTCCAGTCCAACGCACCACATAGGTTCCCTTTCTTACATGTGTATCAATCTGCCCCGAAATGCCGGTGAATGCAATTCCAGACCCGTTTGTCGGATAGCAATCGACGTATTTTTGGTTTCCGCTCACAGCCTTGTATAGATATATCGTTCCAGCAAAAGAGAAGGGATCGTTCGCAATTTTGTCCGGAAGAACTTGCCACCTCAAAATCCCGCTACCAATATGGTCAAGCTTGACCGTTCCGCCGTCCCCCTCAAAAGTGGCAAGGGGATTTACCCCAGACTGAGAGTCGGCATCGCCCTCCTTAGCAGTTATCAGCAGGCTGCCCGTATAAGACTGCTAAGGCTCACCTTCAGGACAGGCAGCCTTGGCCCAAGAAGGGCCACTCAGGCAGAACAGTCCGAGCAGCATCAATACCAGCAAAAGAAAACCCTTAGTTCTTTTCATCTATATCGCCAATATCTCTCGACATTTGTATATTGTGACTATTTTAGATCTATATGGCCAATTTGAGCCCTCACCATGGCAATTGTTGCAGCTGGGTTTCTTTTCATTAAGATTTCACTTTGGTAAATCCCCGCCCCTAAGCATTAAACCCGAAGTCCACCGAGTGGGCCGCCGTTGACGTGGCGATGTTTGGATTGGCGCGCACGCACTCAAATTCGGCAACAAAAAAGCCGCCCGAAGGCGGCTATCTTGTGTAATGGAGCCAGCGACCGGGGTCGAACCGGTGACCCCCGCTTTACGAGAGCGGTGCTCTACCAACTGAGCTACGCTGGCGGCCATGTGATGACGCAACTGAGGCGTCAACGGCTGTCTATGATACGGGACATCGCACATCCGCGCAAGTGTTCTGACGGCTTTTCTCACTTTAAATGCACTAATATTAGAGGCGTGATGTCTGCAGTGCCCATTTGGTACTTGACCTGCTGTTGAGTTGGTGGCCGACGTCCCGCTCGTATGGGTCTCAAACAGAATGGGGCAGCCATGGCTCAACCCAAGATCCTTCTCACGCGTATCGATGACCGTTTCATTTACGGGCAAGACGTTGAGCTGTGGAACGAAGCCGTGGGTTCCAATCTTGTCTTAATCGTCAACGATGAGATCGCGGCGGATTCGTGCCAATGGGCACCCATGAGGGTGGCGGCGCCAGAAGGCGTTTGGACGCGGTTTTTCTCGGTGCAAAGGACCATCGACATCATTTATACCGCAACGCCGCGCCAATGGATTCTCATCATGGTGGCGTCGCCCACGGATGCACTCGCGCTGGTTAAGGGCGGTGTGCCAATAACCAAGATCAGCATCGGCCATATGCGGGCGAGGGAGGGCAAGCGCTCTGCAACGCCTGCCATTGCCGTAGACGATACGGACATCGCCGCCTTCAAAGAGTTGCAAAAGCTCGGCATAGAGCTAGAAATCCGTTATCTCCCCAGTTCCGCCCCCGACCCCATTGGCAATCTGTTCAACTGATCCCTTGGGGACGGAGGAAAACGGATCATTTTGCCCTTGCGAGGGATGCGCGCGATGCCGCCTGTCAAAAACTATGCCCATTTACTACGTTTGGTCGGCTATCGCCGAGCATGTCGAATTTGAGAAAAACAAAACCGCAGGTAGACGGCTTGCGAATTTAACAAAAACCGGTGCATGGTCGAGCACCCCGGGCTAAACGTAGTAAATGGGCATAGTTTTGATATGTCACTCATACAGTCACAGCGAAAATGAGCCAAAAGATGAAAAACGCCCGTCGGCGGTGGTGCCGGCGGGCGTTGCTGTGCGATATGTCGCGTTGTGGGCTTAGTGCCTCATAAAGTGATATTCGATCACATTGCTATAGGGATGACCCGGCCCCACGATGCCCTGGGGGAACAGCGGGCGGTGCGGCGTGTCGGGGTACATCTCGGCCTCGAGGGCAAAGCCGGCGCCCCAACCATAGTTGGCGTCGTCCTTGGCGTGCTCGTCACCCAGCCAGTTGCCGGTGTAGAGCTGCACGCCCGGGGCAGTGGTGTAGTAGTCCATCTCACGACCGGTCCACATCTCCTCGACGTGCATCGCGCGGCGCAGGTTGCGGCCGTACTGATAGCCATCGATGCACAGGCAGTGATCGTAGCCACGGGCCTGCTTGATCTGCGGGTCGTCGGCCTCCATGCCGGGTGCGACGGGGCGAAGCTCGCGAAAGTCAAACGGTGTTCCCTCGACCGGAGCAATCTCGCCGGTGGGGATGTTCTGCTCGTTAATGGGCAGGTAGTGGGCGGCGTTGGCGACAAAGAAATGTTCGCAGTCCATGCCGGCGTTATGGCCTGCAAGGTTAAAGTACGTGTGGTTGGTCATGGACACGTAGGTGGCGCGGTCGCTCTCGCAGCCATAATCGATGCGGAAGACGCCGGTGCGCGTAACGGTAAACACGGCCGTAAAGGTTCGGTTGCCGGGCAGGCCCAGCTCGCCGTCCTTAAGCGAGGTGGTCATGCGCACGGCGTTATGGACCTCGTCGAGCTCAACATCCCACACACGTTTGTGCAGGCCGTGCTCAAGGTCGCTGTGCAGGTTGTTGGCGCCCTCGTTGGCGGGCATATGCCAGTCCGTGCCGTCGATGGCGATCGTGGCGCCAGCGGTGCGGTTTGCCACAGGGCCGATGGTCGCGCCAAAGCAGGCGGGGTTGTCAAAGTAATCCTCGAGCTTATCGAAGCCCAGCACCACATCGCGCACGTTGCCGGGAATGTCGGGCACATCGATACCAAGCACCGTGGCGCCATAGTCCATAATGCGAACGCAGATCTCGGGCCCGTCGAGGGTGTAACGATGAACGGGGGTACCGCACGGCGCGGTGCCGAAAAGCTCGGAAGTGATCATTTGGTTCCTAACATCGAGGTATTTCCGACAAACTGTAGCGCGAACAGGGGAGATTATCACTACACCCTACTAAAGCATGGGGTATTTTTCTCAAAAAAGTGATGATTGGAGCTGTGCGGGCGTTCATTTTTGACGCGCGCGAGTCTGATACAATTTGTTCGTTACTGTTTGAATGATATGCGCGCAAAGAACGGCGAGGATTCATCGTGATTAAAGCGGAGCGACAGGATAAGGTTCGGCAGCTGCTCGAGGAACAGGGCACGGTCTCGGTCAAGGAGATTTCGGATGCACTGGGTGTCTCGGATATGACGATCCGCCGCGATCTCGAGGAGCTTGCGAGCCTGGGCGAGATCGAGCGCGTGCACGGTGGAGCCCGCAGTGCGCAGGGCCGTCCACATGCTATGTTGCGCCATGAGTATTCGCACAGCGAAAAGCGCACCAAGCATGCCGAGGAAAAGTTGCAGATCGCGCGCCGCGCCGTGGAGCTCATCGAGGAGGGCTCGACCATCTTTTTGGGTACGGGCACCACGGTTGAGCAGATGGCCTCGATGCTGCCGGCATTTCGTCTGCGCATCGTGACCAATTCGCTTTCGGTGTTTAACCTGCTCGAGGCGCGCGAGGACTGCGACCTGTGCCTAGTGGGCGGCATGTACCGTCGCCGTACCGCCGCTTTTGTGGGACCAACGGCCGAGGATACCCTGCGTGCGCTGGGTATCGACGCGGCGTTTATCGGCGCCAACGGCATTCTGGATGGCGACGTGTCTACGTCTAATATGGATGAGGGTCGTATCCAGCAGCTCGCCTTTAGCAAGGCCGACTCGCGCTATCTGATCGCCGACTCCAGTAAGATCGGCAAGCGCGACTTCTACACCTTCTGCCGTCTGGACAGCCTGGACGCCGTGGTGTGCGAGCCGGGCATCGCCGCCGAGGATCGCGCCGCCATCGAGGAGCACACGCAGGTCATCTGCTAGCTAACGCTGCAGGCGATACTTCTGCCCCTGTCGACGCGGGGATTATCGCTTCACGTTGACACGCAAATGTGCTCGGGCCAAGTATTCAGCTTGTGGGTTAGACCAGGCGGGCGTAGTCCTGTGACCGATGAAAGGCGTGGGCGATATAGATCGTTTCGTGCTCAAACTTGTAAAGACACACGTAGTTGTTGACGGGAAACGATCGGTAATTACGTGCCGCCAGCTCTTGCATGCGCGAGAGGGGACGTAGGAGTGGCTGCTCGCGAAGCAGATCAAGCTGATATTCAAACTCAGCGACAAAAATGCCTGCTGCGCGCGGATTCTTGAGGATCTGGGCAAGGTATCCGACAATACTCTCGTACTCATATCGCGCGCTTTTGAGTATGACGACGTTATAGGTCATATTTGTCTCGTATCGAAGCCGCGAAGGATTCGTAATCGCTGTAGTCGCCTTGCGATATTTCGTCTTCTGCCAACATCATACGAGACAGCAGTTTTGCCTTGGCGATTTCTTCTTGCATGAGGCGATACTGGTCGCTGCTGATGCAGTGCATGGCCTCGTAGCCGTTCTTAGTTACGGTGACGTCGCGCTCAGACTCAACAAGCGTAGTGAATGCAGCAGTGTCCTTCATATCTCGGACGGGCACACAGGTGGGCATAGGTACCTCCTTTGCGTTGGGACACAATTGTACCACGCCTTGACAAGAATTCGGTACCGTCAAATTGTCTCAATCTGTAACGGGTGGGTGTGATCGGAGAGTCTGAGGGTCTTTATGGGTGGAGCAAACGGCGTGACATGCGCTGTTGAATCCGTACGCCCGCTTGCGTTTTCGAGTGAAGAGGCAGCAAAGTTGATTGGCGTAAGCGCGAAGACCCTTGCAAATTGGCGCTGTCCTAGTAAGGGGCCGGAGTACATTCGCCTCGGCAAATCCTCGCGATCCCATGTTCTTTATTGTTACGATGATCATGAGGCTTGGCTGCACTCTCTGCGCCAGCAGGCCAAGGTAAATTGATTGATAGCTGTTGGGCGCGGACAATATCGTTTGGACGGGTATAGCATGGTTCCATGCTCCGCGTTGCTAATTGCGCCGCTGCGTCATTTGTGAAATGGAATGATTGATGATGGAGAGGCGTGAGGTTCTCGGCTTGCCGCTTTTCACTTGGACTAATGACTGCGGCGGCAGAAAAATGTCCTGGCGAACGACTATCGTATAGAACGCAGCGGTGGTTAGATGGGTCTTCGCGGTTTGAGTGGTACATGGATTGTCGGATGTGGGAGACGTGAGAAACCCATGGTTTGGGGCAAGGTTGCTATTCTGACGAGTTTATCTCTTCATCCCTGTGGCAAAATGAGGACATATTGTCCTGTTATCTATCCAGAAGGTGCGTCATGCAATTATCAGCAGATGAGGTAAAGGCCAAGAGACAGGAGCTCGGCTTGACTCAGAAGGAATTCGCCGCTGCCCTAGGCATGGGCCCCAACGGCGAGCGAACGGTGCGCCGCTGGGAGGCAGGCGAAACAAGGCCCACCGCAGCCGAGTCGAAGTACATCTCCACCCTCGGCCATCGCGCCCCCTTTGCACCCGCAGGGGAGGGGAAGCCTGCCTTCACCTTCATCGACCTGTTCGCGGGCATCGGCGGGATCCGCATGCCGTTCCAGGAGCTGGGCGGCAGGTGCGTCTTCTCCTGCGAGTGGGATAAGTTTGCGCAGAAGACCTACCGCATGAACTACGGCGAAACCCCGGCGGGGGACATCCGTGAGGTCGCCGCTTCAGACATCCCCGACTTCGACGTGCTGCTCGCTGGCTTTCCATGCCAGCCGTTCTCGCTTGCGGGTGTGTCCAAGAAGCGCTCCCTTGGTCGCGCTACGGGCTTCGAAGACAAGACGCAGGGCACGCTCTTCTTCGAGGTTGCACGCATCCTGAACGAGAAGCGCCCGAAGGCGTTCCTGCTCGAGAACGTGAAGAATCTGATCAGTCACGACAGGGGCAGAACGTTCGACGTCATCATGCAGGTCCTCCAGGACGAGCTCGGTTACCACGTTCACTACAAGGTTCTGGACTCCAAGGGTTGGACATGCCAGCACCGCGAGCGCATCTACATTGTTGGCTTTCGCGACGATGTGGAGTTCTCTTGGGACGACCTCGACTGCCCGAACAGTGGTCAGAAAGCCGCGGAGATTCTGGAGGAGGATGCGGACGCGAGGTACGTGCTCTCCGACAAGCTGTGGTCATATTTGAAAGCATACAAGGCCAAGCACGAGGCCGCCGGCAACGGGTTCGGCTACGGTCTTATCACTCCATCGGACACCACGAGGACGCTCTCCGCACGCTATCATAAGGACGGTAGTGAGATCTTGGTCTCGCGCGGCGAGGGCGAGAACCCCCGTAAGCTGACCCCTAGAGAGTGCGCGCGCTTGCAGGGATTTCCCGACCGGTTCATAATCCCGGTCTCCGACACACAGGCCTACCGCCAGTTCGGCAATTCGGTGACGGTCCCTGTAATACGGTCGGTGGCCAAGCTCATGATGGGAGCGTGTCAGGATGGATTACGGGGCGCTTAGCAGCTACTTCGACGGCGCGGTCTCGAAGACCCTCGCGGACGTCGATATCGACGCAGGTAGGAGTAATCAGCACGAGTTCAACGGCACGCTGCCGCTGAGGTCGCTGTTCGGTGACGACGACATCCGCGACATCCGCACCACGTTCGCCTACATGTGCGACGAGGCGGAGCCGGAGATGTGCGACGGGACCGTGACTTGGTACGATGCGCGCCGCAAACATCCCACGAGAACCGAGTACCGTCTCTACTACAAGGACAACCCCGCCATCAGGCAGGCATCCGCTGGCGACCTCATGGTGGTCGCCAACTCCGATGACCTCGGGCTGCTCATCATCTTCGCTAAAAAAGGCTCGACCATCGAGTCGCAGCTGAGGTGGCTGTTCGGCTTCGAGGAGCCCGACCGCTCGGGCTATGCCGTATCAAAGGGCGAGCGCAACCGTATCGGTGCGGTGGCCTCGCGCATCCTCGGCATGATTGGTATCGAGACGCGCGCTCCCTTGAGCGCGGATATCTACTTGGACGATATGGTCAAGAGGTTTGGACATACGTTTCCGAAGGGCATCGACTTTACGGAGTACTCCATCTCAACCCTTGAAGGTCTCGACTGGGCGGATGACCCCGATCGAAGCCTGCTCGCGTGCTACGAGCGCGAGGAATTGCTGTTCAAGGTGTTTGAGCGCCATCTGCTTGAGAGAGACCTTGCGCCCTATTTGAACGGCCAGCTCGACGTCGACGGCATTCTGAAGACCACCATGTCGACCTTCCAGCGCAGGAAGTCCCGCGCGGGCACAGCGTTCGAGCACCAGCTTGAGTTCCTGTTCAAGGGTAGGGGAATCCGATACTCCGCACAGCCCTACACCGAGGGAAAGTCGAAGCCGGACTTCATTTTTCCGTCAATCGAGTGCTACCGGGATGAGGGGTTCCCCTCCTCGAGCCTTACGATGCTCGGTGCGAAGACGACCATCAAGGAGCGCTGGAGGCAGGTGCTCGAGGAGGCGAACCGCATCGAGCGTAAGCACCTTATCACGCTGGAGCCCGCCGTGAGCGTGGACTACACGAACGCCATGCGTGACAGCAAGCTCCAGCTCGTCATCCCCTCCCAGCTTTTCCCCACCTACACGCCTTCACAGCAAGAATGGCTCATGGATGTGGGAGGCTTCTGCGAGATGGTCGAGGAGAGGCAACGGGTACTTGACTAGGCCGGGACAATAAGAGCGTTGAGGCGGCGCGCAAGCGCATGACCATCCTGAAGGGCTCCGAAAAGATTGTGGCATCGCTCAATCAGTTCGGCGTTGTCCGGCGCGTGAGGCGGGGGCACTACGTGATTGCAGAGCCCATCGAACTGAATGACGAGCTTACGCGGTTTTTGGTCTTTGCCGACATGCTGGTAAACCGGTCGAGTTACCGGACGTTCCTGGAACTGCAGGACGTGGCCGAGTTGTTTCCGTTCGCGTGCCGTGTGAGCAAGGAGGAACTTGTGGCTGACGAGCGGTTCGAGGTGAACAACTTCGGCGGGGAGTTCTCGGTGGGGGTACGGGAGTAGGAGAGTACAGGTCACTCCTACGACGCAACACCTTTGCCACGCGTGAAAAGCATATCGTCAATCGAAAGCTGCAGGATTTGCAGTTTACCCTGCTCCTCGGCTGGTATCAGCGACGAATCGAGCTTCTCCTTAAGGACTGCGACTATGTACTGGCAGTTGATTGTGCTGGCGCGTGCGATTATGTCACGCAACACCTTACCCTCGATGTTTTCAAGGACGTCATGCACTATGAAGCGCGGAGTCTTGATGCCCTTTGATTCTGCAAACTGCTGATACGCTAAATCAAATGCGGCGATGAGTGACTTGCGTGTGCCCGTGCTGGAGCCAGCGGTATCACGTATTGCAACGGGGAACTTGTTCGACTCTTCATAGTAAACGAGCAGCGGCGATTCGTTGTTGAACTCCCTGGCAAGCGGAGTGAAGAATGCGTTAAACGCAAGCATCATTGCAGCAAAATCGTTGGATTGCGGCTCGTCGCCATCATCAGACGAGCCAAGCGATGCGATTTTTCCCTCAATGCTGGTCTGTTCTACCTCAAAGCTGTTGAGCGTATCTATTACTTCTCGGCATTTGCCGATACTGCTCGAAAGCTCAACTAGGCGTGCCTGAAGCGACTCGTACTCATCGATGAGGTCTTGCTCCACCAATGACATGAATTGGCTGTTCTGCGATGACAGTTGGCTGATTTCACGTTGCACAGATGCACGCTCGGCCTTCAGTTTTTCTGCCACACTCGCGAAATAGGCAATCTTGTTGTCGCAGAGCTGGTTGTTGAATGCGACCATCTCTTCGAAAGTTGCATTCACCATCGGGATCATCGAACAGACTTCCTCGAAAAACCGTCTGCTCAAATTAACGTCGGCTTGTCTACCGCGCTCTTGCATAGCAGTCTGCAGGGCCTCTTCATTTCGTTGCAGCCTGTAGTCTATGTCTGAGAGTTGCAGTGTCAGAGATGCGTATCGGGTGCGTGTAGCCGCGATTTCATCGCGGTTGGCCCTGTAGACATCGGCGTCGATGATGCTGTTGAGCTTGCACTGGACTTCTTCATGCTCGGCTTCGAGCCCTGCAAGTATCTGCTGCTGCTCGCTGACCGTATCGACGTTCTGGACTTTCTTATAGCGTTTGATGGACTCACGCGTCTTGTTCAAGTCCTTGTTGAGGTCGTCACGCTTTTTGTCGAGTGCCGGATCTGAGATGCCGAACAGAGCGTTGTAGACACTCCGGTAGATGGATGTGCTGCCGCTGGGAACGGTTTTGAGGAAGGAATTATCATCCCCGCCTACGGACACGCGGACAAATGAATTGATCAATTGGCGAAACGTGGGCACATTCGCTTCGTTCCCGAAAAGCAAGACATTGAGTCGTTGCTGGTAAGCTTTCTGCCCCATCTTTTCGCCGTCTATGTAGTACCTTCCATTCGGGAAGAGGTCGATTGTGAGAATCACGTCATCGCCATCGGGAAAATCCGATGTCAGTGTCATGTCGACGGCGATCTTGTTTGTGACGATGAAATCGCGTAGCTCCTCGGTCACCGTGCCCGTGTCGGCGTCTGTGTAAATGAGCTTCCTGTCCTTGGCGCCCATTGCGATATCAATGAGCTTGAGGAAGGTTGTTTTTCCAACGCGATTGTGCGATTCGGAGTCCTCGGTATCGACGATGAGGTTGGCACCCTTGTGGAATAAGACCTCGCGAACTATTTCGTCAGTTGTTGTCTTGCGAATTCTAAGCGACTTGATGAACATGTAGCCCTCCCTTCTCGTCTATTGACACGCGTCCGAGGAGGAAGAGAAAGTCCAAAGCCATGACAAAGAAGTCGTAGCTCACTTCTTTCTTGACCAGAGTGTTCGCCGTTACCTCATAGAGTTGACCGGCGTCCAAGCCTGGGTTCTGGTCGATGTAGCCATCCAAGGCGGCAGCGATGTAATAGACCGTGCTCGTCGGCTCATTATTGCGATCAAGCAGCAGCATCGTCATCACCTGGCCTCAGAAGGACTCTGCATTTTGCCACGGCAACGGCAATCAACGCAACGCAGAACTGGTTGATGATTTCTTCGGGGACCTCGTCAGCCTGAAAGCCTGCGTCATTCACAATCATGTTATAGATCTCGTTCTCGATGAGCTTGAGCTGTGCATCGCCGTTTCCTACGCACAGCTTGCCGTCATCGCGAACGTCTGCCACATTGACAAACATCTTGTTCAGCCTTTGGATGATGGCTTCGCTGTCGGGGAATTCCTTGATCACGCTGTCGAGACGAGCGTAGTTCTCAGAATACTCGTTGATGATGTTTAGGTAACGCGGTGCGTGGTTGTAAATCAGCTTCTTCTCTATAGGAGGCGGAGGCGTAAGGGGGAAATCTTCGCCCGTTGGCTCAGTCGACGAAATCATGATTTGCAGGAGTTTATACATGAGCGTCTTTGTAAGCGGCCGGTGCGGGCCAGACGAGACGGGCTGGTAGATGTTTATGTCATGTGAGTCATAGCTATTGGAGTCGCCGGTTATGTTCGTGGCGACCTTTCCAATTGCGCTCTGGCTTGTCTGCGTTGGCTTATCGCGAAGCATGGATGTTCGCCGAGTTGTTGCTGCCTACGACGTTTGTGGCAACTTTACCTGTAGCGGTCTGCGAGTTGTCGCTTAGACTCTTTTTGATTGACTTGATCTCTTGCTTGTTTTGGAGCGAGATGACGGCGGCGGCGATGGATGCGATAGACGCGATAATTCCAAGGATAAGGTTCACAGTCTCCATCTTGCCTCCCAAATGTCAAGTCCAATATTCTAGACCATTATCGAGCGTTCGCTCGTTGCGTTGCCTCTAATTCTTGCTAATGGTCACAAACTGCCGAACGGACTGGATGACCTCACTTTGTGACCGACCTTTAGCCTATTTGCATGGTTAAGGGACGGTTCGTTTGTGCTGGCCTATGTCAATCGAAAGGCAGGCCGACATGGACGGAGACGACCATAGCATCGACGACGAGGAAGAGGTCGCAGCGCAGGCGGGCGGCCAAGAAGGGGTCGCGCAGGCGGAAGAGCCGCAGGCAGTGGACTCGGAGAGGGGCTACCAGGCGCTTCTCGCCAAGCAGGAGGCTCGCATCAAGGAGCTTGAGGGGCAAGTGGCCGAGGCTGCCAAGAGCGCCGAGGTGGCGGACGCCCTGCGCGGCGAAATCCAGCAGGTGAAGGCCAGGCGGCCGATGAGCGCATCGCCTTCGCGGCAGACATGGCGACGTTCGCAACCATGAACCTGACCCACCTCTTCTACTCATGCACGGCGCTGGAGGTGGTCTCCGGTTTGGGCAACCTCGCAGGTGTCAAGTCGTGCGGTTCGCGTTCGCTTCGCGCTCGTCGCCCGCCGAGCTGGACTTCCGAGGCTTCGACCCGTCTGCGCTCACCGACCTGACCTACTGCTTCTCGGGGTGCTCGTCGCTGGTGACGATCTACGCCGACGCCACCTGGGCGCTGCCTTCGAGCGGGGTTTCGGACTCGCAGTGCTTCTATAACTGCTACAAGCTGACGGGCGGCAACGGAACCACGTATGCAAGCAGCAGGACGGTTTATACCCACTTCCGTATCGATACGACGGCTACGCCTGGTTACCTGACTGTCTCTGCTTGACATGCTCTTTGGCTACGGTATTTGCGTCAGTCTGGGTAATATCCGAGAACATTTCATCAACGATGCGGACATGGCATTCATAAGCTGCATACCTGCTGGACCTCACCGCATTTTCCGCTTCCTGCAGGCGTGTTGCAGCATCCCTGAATCGGGATTTTGCCGCCATTTGCCCCATGATGGAGTCTGGGTGGTTGTCACTGAGTACGTCTGCGTCTCTCAGTTCTATTTCCGCACTTGCAATGCGTTCCATAAGCAGATTGTATTGGGCATCGCCGACCTCAGACAGGCAGAGCACAAGGTCTTTAAACGCTGCTGCGGTCAGCATTCGATTGAGCACTGCCCTGCAAGCTTCTGGCTCGGCATTCGCCTTCGCGACCATATCATTCACGAGGTATTTTTCCCATTCCTCATGGTCTCCGCCGTTGCCGCCAGACTGTTCCGGAAGCCACTCCGCACTAACTTTTCTCGTCATACGCTCGATGGACAGAACAGCCTCGCCGCTGAGACCAAGGAAGTCAGCAATATCTTGGAGCTCGTACGTATCACAATCGGTCTCCCCGATGAGAAAACCTACTGGCTTTCCGAATATGTCAGCCAGATCTACGAGGTCATCCCATTGAGGAAACTGATCTCCTTTTCGAAATCGGCTGATCTTTCTCGCAATCGCCTTGCGGCCGTTCTCCCTTTCCACTGCATAGCGGTCATCGGCTAGCGAGGCATCATCGGTACCGTTACGCTTTTGATAGAGCAGACGCGCAAGGCCGATATTGCTAATGCCTCTGCGCCCCTTTTCTATTTCATAGCTTTCCATCAAACCGCTGAGTCTCTTTGGAAAAATGTCCTTAGGGCGATCTTTGCGGACGTACATTGTCTTAATCATTCCTCATTAACAACAGATAAGACAATTATAGGACATATACCGTCTTATTTACCGATGGCATGATAGCACTGTCGAAAGTGAGCACCCCAGTGGAAGCGGTGCTGAAGTGAAAGAAAGTGAGGAAAAGGCAATGACGACTTGGGACTATGCGCAATTGTCGCATCTGGCGAAAGAGCTCGGTGGGCCTCAGGCGCTGATCAGCAATATCAGAGCGGGCGGGATTTCCGTTGGAAGAATCCAGGGTGGAGTAATCGGTTCTGTAGCCACGCTAGTCGCAGGTGGAATCGGACTGTATGCCTACGACAAGCACCAGAGGAAGATCGCTCTTGCTGAACAGAGTGCAACCATTCTCAAGGCGAACATCGAAGTATACGAAGAGGCACATTCGTCAACAGAAGTTGATGAGGCTACGAGAGAGACGCAACATAGTGAGGAGGAAACGGTAACTGAATCCAGTGGCGGCGAAGAGGCCTAGCCACCAGATTCATTAGACAGCCACTACCACGAGGAGCCCCGGTATGTACCAGGGCTCCAATTCGTTCTTATACCTTGCAGCGGATACTTAGATCTCTCGGGACTTGCAGTAGAGCGGGTCGCCCTCTCCGACCAGCACATCCCACCGCCATTGCGGGGTCTCGGTGCCGGACTGGCAGAGCGCATCGAGGGGCATGACTTTTTGCTCGGGCGAGCAGGGGCAAAGGTCTGCCTTGATGTGGGCCATGTCTTCGGCCTGGCCGGCGAGCTTTTTTATCCGGGGACCATGCTTTCGGCACGCGATCCCCCATCCTCAACCTCCCAAATCAAAAACTCAATCTGTAACACCTAGACTCGATTTGAGCAGATATCTGTTACAGATTGAGACGTTTCGGCAGAGTGATTCCCGTTTGTCTTGATTTGTAACAGGTAGAGGCAAAAAACTCGACTTGATGTTGCAGATTTAGACAAACGGCTGCCGACCCGCGCGAAAACAAAAAGGCCGCATGCGAGCCCGTGGGGGATTCACATGCGGCCGACAGGGTATGTGACTGAAACTAGGCCATGAGCAGGCCGGTCTCCGCGACGTTCTTGTACCAGTACGCGCTCGCCTTGGGATAGCGCTTCTGGGTCTCAAAGTCGATGTAGAACAGGCCGTAACGTTTGTTATAGCCGTTGGTCCAGGAGAACTGGTCCTGCAGCGACCACACAAAGTAACCGTCGACGTTTACGCCGCCGTCGATTGCCTTGAGGATCCACGCGAGATGCTGGCGCATGTAGTCGATACGAGGGGCGTCATCGATAAAGCCGTCCTCGAAGTCGTCCTTATAGCCCATGCCGTTCTCGGTAATGTAGATTTTCTTGTAGTTGGGGTAATCGTTCTTAATGCGGAGCAGCAGGTCGTACAGGCCCTCGGGATAGATGATCCAGTCCCAATCGGTGGTGGGTACGCCTTCGCGCACGCATGACTCGCCCACGCCCTTGAGGAACCAGCGCGAGGAGCCCTTGTCGCCGGTGCCATTGTGGTTGATGTCGTTTTCGCCTTCGGCGGCACGCAGGAACTGGCACTTGTAGGTGTTGACGCCCAGGCAATCGTTGTAGGGGAGCGCGGCGGTCAGCGCGGCGATGTCCTCGTCGCGGACGTCGAGCTCGCCGCCGGCGATATGGGCCAGCTTGGTCGCAGCCTCCATGGTGTCGGCTGCATAGTGGCCGCGGAAAGTGGCGTCGAGCACCCAGCGGTTGTTGATGACGTCGGCCATGCGGGCGGCCTCGCAGTCGGCAGCGCTGTTGGGATCGAGGGGATACTTGGGCTCCAGGTTCTGGACAATGCCGATCTCGCCCTCAAAGCCGCCCTCATGGAAGGCGACGACGGCCTTGGCGTGGGCCACCATCATGTTGTGCATGAGCTGGAAGGCCTTGTCCAGGCGGTACTTCTCGCCGTGCGGCCAGTTGCCGACGATAAAGCTGCCCTCGGCGGTTGCGGGAATCTCGTTAAACGTGAACCAGTGCTTGACCTCGGCGAACTCGGCAAAGCAGAACTTGGCGTACTCGACAAAGGCATCGATGGTCGTGCGCGTCAGGAAGCCCTCGCCGCCGTCCTGGTAGAAGGCCTCGGGCGTATCGAAGTGATCGAGCGTGACATAGGGGATAACGCCAGCTTTGTTGCAGGTGGCAAAAAGCTCGTGATAGAAAGCGACGCCCTCGGGGTTAATCTCGCCAGTGCCACTGGGGAAGATACGGCTCCAAGCGATGGAGACACGAATGCCGTTAATGCCAAAACGCTGGCACAGGTCGATATCGACCGGATACTTGTTGTAGAAATCGCTTGCGGGGTCGGGGGAGAAACGACCTTGGGCTGCCAGGAAATCGTCCCAGGGCACTTTGCCCTTGCCGTGCGTGCGGGTCTCGCCCTCAACCTGGTAAGCGGCGGTGGCGCCGCCAAACACAAAGCCGTCGGGGAACTTCATGGGATTGGTCATGAGTCATCCTTTCTGTGGGATACGAATAGGGAGAGGTGCCCGAACTGGGGATCCGGGCACCAACAGAGGGAGGAGCTAGTCGAGGTTCTCGCGGAGCCACTTGATGGCGCCAGCGGGGTCGCGGGTAAGGTCGATATATTCCTTGCCGCGCGGGGCGAGCAGCTTAATGCCCAGGCGATCGGTGTCGGCCTTCATGTCGTTGTAGTAGCTACGGACCTGCGGGGCAAGCACGATAACGTCGTACTGATCCATGATGGCAGTGTGCTGGCCATAGGCACCTGCGGAGGAAGCGATGTTCTCTCCGGTCTGCGCGGCACCTTCCTTGATGGCGTTGGCAAGCATGGCGGAGGTGCCGGCGCCAGCGCACAGGACGAGGACCTTCAGACCGTCGACATCCTTCTTGGCGGATGCGCCGGCGGCGGGCTCGGGCTGATCGGCGACAGGCTCGCTGTTGACGGCAGCGGCGGTCGGCTCGACGGAAGCGGTAGTCTGCTCGACAGCGGGCGCAGAGGCGTTGGCGGCGATGGTGACAGCGCCATCGGACTCGAGACCCAGCTCGGCGGCGCGCTCGGCTTCCTGGTCGCAGAGCAGCTTATCGTATGCCTTCAAGAACGGCAGGTAGATGATGGCGTCCAGCAAGATGATGATCGCGACAAACACCAGGGCGATAAGCTGGAAGTTCGTGGTGATGAAAATGCCGATGGGGGCGGGGGTGGCCCAAGGCACCACGAAGGAGAAGCCGTTCATGCCCACGTTATCGATAAAGAACTTGGCAACACTTACGTTGACGCAGCCGGCGGCAACAAAGGGGATGAGCATGTAGGGGTTAAGGATCATCGGCGCGCCAAAGAGCAGCGGTTCGTTGACAGCGAAGGCCACAGGAACAATCGAGGCCTTGCCGACGGCTTTGAGCTGCTTGGACTTCATAAAGAGAATCAGCAGAAGCGGCACGATGAACGTGGCGCCGGTGCCGCCGAACTCACCCACGAGCGACATGTTAAAGGTGAGGGAATGGGCGGGGTGGCCGCCTGCCAGCAGAACCTGCAGGTTCTCGGCCTGGTTGGCAAGACGGATGGGGTCGATGCCCGGCTGGACGATCGAGGGGCCGTGGACGCCGATGAACCAGAAGAACGCGGTGGCTGCCTGGATAAGGATAAGGCCAGGATAGGTTTCTGCAGCGGTGAAGAGCGGGGAGAGCAGTTTGATAAGCAGCTCGGAGAACGGAACGCCCATGAGGTTGCGCACGACGACATCGATGATGCCGCAGATGATGACGGCGCCGCCGAAGGGGATGATGTCGCGGAAGTTCTGAGCGATGGCGCCCGGGACCTCCTTGGGCAGCTTAATGGTCAGATCGCGCGAGACGCAGAATTTGTAGACCCACACGGTAATGAACGCGGCGATATAGGCCGAGAACAGGCCGCGCGTGCCCATGCTGGTGCAATCGAAGACCGAAAGTTCGGAGCCGTTGAACTTGGTGGTGAACTGCGTGACTGCGAGCAGCAGCATGCTGCACTGGGCGGCCACCATGGTGGAACCGTCGTTGAGCACTTTGCCGGCGGGCATACGACGGTTCATGGATGCCGTGAAGTTCTTGGCAGTGGTGCCGGCAACCATGATGCCCATGACGCCCATGGTGAAGTTGTAGAGCTTGTTGCACCAGTCGATGAGCGGCTGGGGCAGCGTGATGCCGACTACGCCGGGAAGGGTGGCAATGAGCAGAAAGATCGAAGAGGTGAGGACAATGGGCATGCACCCAAGGAATCCGTCCTTGATGGCCTGGAGGTATATGTTCCTCGAGATCTTCTCAAAGAACGGCTGATGCTTTTCGAGCATTTTTACGATGGCGTCCATAGAGCTCCTTTACTACTTGATGCGCGATGCATGTGGATGGAACTGGTCGTCGATGGATGGTCAGGACTGCCCGGAAGCCTTCCTACTTAAGGAAGGCATTGCGAAATGACAACGTTGTCATTTCGTTAATGACAACGTAAGACATTATTGGAAGAGCAACAAGGATATACGGGTGAGTGGTCGATATTGTCCGGTAAACGGTTGATTTATCAGTCAGGCAGGTAGTGTATGCTAGAACGCAAAAAGCAAGCGATGCAAAACCGACTGGAGAAGCAGTGGCAACGATGGACAAGAAAAACGTCTCGATGAACGATGTGGCGATTGCCGCGGGTGTTTCTCTCAAGACGGTTTCGCGTGTGATCAACGAGCCCGATAGCGTGCGAGAGTCGACACGCGATAAGGTCCATTCCGCAATGGAGGCACTCGGGTTTCGAACTAACTTTGCCGCGCGTTCGCTCAAGTTGGGCCGTTACGGGTGCATCGGCGTCGTGCTGTTTCACTTGTCGGGTGGTGCCGTGGACATGATTGACGGTATCGCCGATGCCGCCGAGGAACGCGGCTTTGCGCTCACGATGATTAAGAAGCGCGCAGGGGAGAAGATGACCCTTGCCGATGCGGCGCGCAGGATGTCGCAGCTGCCTGTTGATGGCATGATCTTCAACCTGCGTCAGATGGTCGATGACTTTGATACCTTTGAGGCACCGAAGGACCTCAAGACGGTGATTATCACACCGATGGAACATCCTACCTGCTCCACCGTCAGTGACGACCAAGAGGGCGGCGCGCGCATGGCGTGCGAGTACTTCTTGGATCATGGTCACAAGAACGTGTATTTCGTTTCGGGTAAGAAAGAGTCGCTGTCGAGCCAGTGCCGTATGAAAGGTTGGCGTGCGGCACTCGAGGCGCGTGGCATTGAGCCGCCCGAGCCTCTGCAAGGCGATTGGAATGCGGATAGTGGCTATGCCGCGGGCCTTGTGCTTGCCGATAAGCCCGATTGCACGGCGGTCCTCGCCGCTAACGACTGCATGGCAAACGGCGTGATGATGGCTCTACGTGACAAAGGGCTCAGTGTGCCCGACGACGTGTCCGTGATCGGCTTCGACGATGAGCTCTACAAGACGATTCCCAACTCGATTCTGACGTCGGTGAAGTTTCGCCATCGCGAGCTGGGCATCCGTGCGCTTAACGAGGTCGTCGCAGGTCTGGAAGCCCCGAGCTCCAGAAGCCGTACGCTCGTCTCGGGCGTGTTGGTCGAGCGCGCGAGCGTGCGGGATCTGCGGGCGTAGACGTGCTCGGCCTGTTCGTCTAAATCTGTAACAGGTGGGACCAAAAAACTCGACTAGGTGTTACAGATTTAGACAATTCGGTCCGGCTTATTCCGTTTGTCTCGATTTGTAACAACTAGACGGTCAAAAGTGGTCTAGATGTTACAGATCGAGACAAACGAACGCGGCCCAGCTCGCTCAAAAACAAAACGGCGGATACGACCAAGGATGCTGAAGCATCCACCGGGAAGGTCGTATCCGCCACATGGAAAGAGGTGCATGGACGCAGCGCTCATGCGATCGGGAATGGTAAGGTGCACGGCAGCGTGATGGTCACGGCGGCCGATGGCGTTAGCTAGTCCAGACGACGGGTCTGCGCCACGTGCTTATACCAGTATGCGCTTGCCTTGGGCGTGCGCTTCTGGGTTTCAAAGTCAACGTAGAAGAAGCCGTAACGCTTGTTGTAGCCATTGGTCCAGGAGAACTGATCCTGCAGGCTCCATAGGAAGTAGCCGCCCACGTTGACACCCACCTCCATGGCCTTGAGCAGCCAGCGCAGGTGCTGCTCGATGTAGTCGATGCGCGGCTGGTCGTCCACAAAACCGTCCTTGTAGGGGTCCTTGTAGCCCATGCCATTTTCGGTGATGAAGATCTGCTTGTAGTTGGGGTAGCGCTGCTTAATGTAGACGAGCAGATCGAACAGACCCTCGGGATAGATGATCCAGTCCCAGTCGGTGGTGGGGATGCCGGGCTTGTTCACGTGCTCGCCAATGCCCTTGACGCGCCAGCGGCCGGTGCCCTTCTCGCCCGTACCGTTGTGGTGCAGGTCGTTCTTGCCATCGTAAGCCTTCAAAAAACGGCACTGGTAGTTGTTAACGCCCAGGTAGTCGTTGTAGAGCGCGGCCTCGCGCATGATTTCCAGATCCTCGTCTAGGATCTCGATGGTGCCACCCGAGACGGCGGCCAGGCGGTTGGCGCACTCGAGGGTGTCGGGCGCGTAGTCGCCGCGGAAGGTGGCGTCGAGCAAGAACTGGTTTTGCAGCACGTGCTCGTTGTTGGCGGCCTTGATATCGGCGGGGTCGTTCTCGTTGAGCGGGTACTTGAACTCCAGCGACTGAATGACGCCGATCTTGCCCTTAAAACCGCCGTTGTGGAAGGCCAGCACGGCCTTGGCGTGGGCGAGCATCATGTTGTGCTCGCACTGGAAGGCCTCGGCAAGATGCGCCTTGACGCCACCGGGGAAGGTGCCCTCGATGTAGGTGTTGGAGGCGTCGGCCCAGATCTCGTTAAAGGTGAACCAGTAGGTCACCTGGTCGGCGTACTCCTTAAAGCAGAAGGTGGCAAAGTCCACAAAGGCGTCGATGGTCTCGCGGTTGAGGAAGTCGCCCTTCTCAAAGAGGGGAAGCGGCGTGTCAAAGTGATGCAGCGTGACGAACGGCTCAACATGGTGCTTATGGCACTCGGCGAAGAGGTCGTGGTAGAACTGGACACCCTCGGGGTTGATCTCGCCGGTGCCGTTGGGGAAGATGCGGCTCCAGGCAATGGAGAGGCGAACGCCGTTGATGCCAAACTCCTCGCACAGCTCCAGATCGACGGGGTACTGGTTGTAGAAGTCCGAAGCGGGATCGGGGGAGAAGCGCCCCTGGGCCTCCAGGAAGTCGTCCCAGGCGACTTTGCCCTTACCGTGAGTGCGAGTCTCGCCCTCTACCTGGTAGGCAGCAGTGGCGCCGCCAAAGACAAAGTCCTCGGGAAACTGCGCGGGCGGGTTGGTGACGCTAGCAGGGTTAACGGACATGATGATCCAATCGTCTAAATCGAAGGGCCAGCCGGTCTTGGATGGTCGGCTGGCCCTGAGCGTTACTTACTTCGAGAGCTGCTCGGAGACGAAGGCGAGAGACTTATCGCCGTTCTGGGAGAGCTCGATGTATTGCTTGCCACGGCAGGCGACGCACTTGTTGCCCACGCGCTCGCAGTCCTTCTGCAGGTCGGCCAGGTAGCTGGCAGCCTGCGGGGCCAGGACGACCAGGTCAAAGTCGGGGAGCATGTCCACGTGGTTGCCATATGCCTCGGCAGCGGTTTCAAGATTGATGCCGCGCTCCTTGGCAGCCTTGGCCAGCGCGTTGGCGAGCAGGCCCGAGGTACCGCCGCCCTGGCAGAGCACGAGCACGCGCTTGCCGTTGAGGTCGCTGGCGGTCGTTGCCTCGGCAGCGGGTGCTGCAGAAGCGGCGGGGGAGTCGGCCTTCACGGCCTCGGCAGCAGCGCCGGCGGCAACGCTCTTGGCGTCAGCCTTGCCCTGGAAGGCATCGTTGAGCTTGGCGGCCTTCTCGGCGTTCTTGGCGGCGAGCTCCTCCTTGGAAATTTCGGCCTCCTCGGCGCACTTCTGGGCGTCATAGGCACGGAAGAACGGGTAGTACAGAACGAAGTCGACGACCAGGATAAGGGCGAGCATCACAAAGGCGAGCGGCTGGAAGCCCAGGCCCATGATGGTGCCGATGGGCCCGGGGACGGTCCAAGGCAGGGTGTACATAAAGCCGTTCATGCCCAAGAAGTCGATAAAGATCTTGAGGATCCAGATGTTGGCGATCGGGGCAAAGACAAACGGGACAAAGAAGACGGGGTTGAGCACGATGGGTGCGGCGAACAGCAGCGGCTCGTTGACGGCAAAGCACACGGGGACGATGGCGGCCTTACCGACGGCGCGCATCTCCTGAGACTTGGCCAGGAAGCAGAACATAAAGACCAGGACAAGCGTGGCGCCGGTGCCGCCCATGCAGACGACGAAGTACTGGGCACCCTGGGTCAGGACAGCGGAAGCGTGCTGACCGGCCTGGAACGCAGCCAGGTTGTCGGTCATATTGGCAACGAGAGCGGCGGCGATGGCGGGCTCGACGATCGAGGGGCCGTGGACGCCCACGAACCAGAAGAGGCTCATGGCGCCGTAGATCACAGCGAGGCCGATGTAGCCGTCGGCGGCGGTGAACAGGGGCTGGAACACCTGGATGACGCCCTGGGCAAAGCAGAAGCCAAAGGCGGCGCGGAAGACAATGTCAAAGACCCAAAAGACGGTGATGCAGACGGAGAAGGGGATGATGTCCTTAAAGGTCTGCGAGATGTTGGGCGGAACCTGCTCGGGCATCTTAACGGTGATGTTGCGCTTAATGAAGAACTTGTAGATGATGCCGGTCACAAACGCAGCGATAAAGGCGGTCAGCAGGCCCTTGGAACCAAGGTAGGTGGTGTTGAAGCCGCTGGCGGCGTCCGTGGCGATCGTGTCGCTCGAAAGGAGCAGAAAGCCGATGATGGCCGCGCACATGCACGAGATGAAGTTGATCTGGTTGTTCTTGGGCAGGTCGCGGTTCTGAGCGTCGGCGAAGTGCTTGGCTGTGGTGGCGGCGCAGGCGATGGCCAGGATGCCCATGGAGTAGTTGTAACACTTCCACAGGGCGTTGTTGATGTCATCGGGCCAGTAGAAACCCCAGATGTTGGGGACCGAGGCTACCAGGCAGAAGATGGACGAGAAGATGATGATGGGGATGACGGAGATAAAGCCGTCGCGGATTGCCTTGAGGTACTTGTTGCGGGCGATCGCGTTGAAAAAGGGCTGGCCCTTTTCGATGATGGCGATGAGTTGCTCCATGCAATGCTCCTAAGAGTCGGTGGGTTAGCAACGATGGTAGCTTTTGGCGTTCGGTTGCCAAAATGTTGACGTTGCCATTTTGCGACACAAAAAAAGACGCGAACCGGTGGTTCCTGTGCCTGCGAACCGTCGATTCCTTACGCGTAAACGTTTGAGCCGCCCGGTGGCTCTGTGTTTGCACAATGGCAACGTTAACATTTGTGCGACAAAAGCCGTTCGGGGAAGCAGGATTGTCGGTGAACGGTAGGTTTTGGGTGGTGAGCGTATTGCGGGGGAGGCGTTGGATATACTTGGAGGCGTTAAAAATGACTGCGTAGGGTGCCGCCAATGGCATCGTCGACATAGAAAGATCGACCTATGGCCGCTGTTAAAAAATCGGTTTCCGTTAAGGATGTGGCGCGTCTCGCGGGCGTCTCGGAGCAGACAGTTTCGCGTACGGTGCACGATTCGCCCAGCGTGCGCCCCGAGACCAAGGAGCGCGTGCGTGCCGCCATGCGCGAGCTGGGGTATCGCCCCAATTTTGCCGGTCGATCGCTGCGCCGCGGCAAGTTTAAGACCGTTGGTGTCGCCATGTTCAACATTACCGGTACCGGTAACCTCGATCGTATGGAGGGCTTTGCCGCCGCGGCTGACAAACATGGCTATGCCATCACCCTTACTAAAGTAGACGGGCATCCGTATACCCTCGAGAGCGCATCGTCGCGTATGAGCGCACTGCCGGTGGACGGTATGGTTGTGATCATGAACCGCATGCCGGCGGACTTTGGCACCTTCGAGCCGCTGCCCGGCATGCAGACGGTGCTCGTTACGATGTTGGAGCACCCGCTCTGTTCTACGGTCGATAACGACCAGTTCGATTGTTCGCGCCAGGTGGTCGAGTACTTGCTGGGGCGGGGGCACAAAACCGTGCACTTTATCTCGTGTCCCGAGCGCTCGCTTTCGGGCATGCGGCGTGAGGAAGGCTGGCGCGAGACATTGCGCGCGCATGGCATTGAGCCACCGCAGCTCGTGCGCGGTGACTGGACGGCGCAGAGTGGATATGCTGCCGGCCAGGTGCTTGCGGATGATCCGACCTGCACGGCCATTTATGCCTCCAACGACGCCATGGCCTACGGCTGCATCCGCGGGCTGGAGTCGCGCGGGAAGTGCGTGCCCCAGGACGTGAGCGTGGTGGGTGTTGACGATAGTCTGGGCGATATCGTGCCCGATCGTCGCCTGACCACGGTGCGCTTTGACAACAAGCGCGTCGGCATGTGGGCGGTCGACAAGATTGCCGGCGCCGAGGGCGTTGAACCCGGTGTGGAGCACATGCTGTTTCCGGGCGTGCTCGTCGAGGGCGATACGGTGCGCGATGTACGCTAGGGCGCGGATCTGTTTGGGTTGCCGCTAATTGTGTTCGATATTGTTCAGATTGGTTTAAAAACCGTTCACGGACGAAAAGTAACCGTTCATAGCTCGAAATTACGTTTTGTGCTGTTCTTTTTTGTTTGAATGTTATTGTTTCTGTCATACACAACGCAGCGCGTATGCCCGGACGCGATGCTCTCCATTGGTTCATATGTGAAAGGAACGCAACATGGCAACCAAAGAAGAAATCTCGATGGTTGGATTCGAGATTGTCGCATACGCAGGTGACGCCCAGACCGATCTGCTTGCAGCGCTCGATGCTGCTCGCGAGGGTGACTTTGAGAAGGCCGAGCAGCTGCACAAGGATGCCAGCGATGCGCTCATCGGTGCCCACGACACGCAGACCAAGCTGCTTTCGCAGGAGGCCGGCGGTGGCGAGATGGAGATGACCTTCATCATGGCTCACGCTCAGGACACCCTCATGACCACTATGATCCTGGAGAAGCAGACCCGCTTTACCATCGATGCCTACAAGCGCATCGCCGAGCTCGAGGCCAAGCTCGCCTAACGAGCCCGCACAACCAAGTCCCCTTCCAAAAGCTCTGCCGCTACCCGCGGCAGGGCTTTTTCTGTCCTCCTCCAAGTTGCGGTGAAATAGGGACTGAATAGGGGCCGGCGGGCACAAAACAAACCCTATTCCACCGCAACTCATCCCGAGACAGTCATTGGGGACGTTCTTAAACGACTAGTCGTTGGGGACAGTCTTGGAGCTTCTGCACGCCCTCCCGTTCGGTTTTTCGATGGGTGGGTATACTTCCATCCGCAATGCAGGCCGGAATGAGGAGGTGTCCAAATGCCGGACAACGGATTGATTCAAAAGACAGATGCGCACGAGATGGCTCATGGGCGTCCTGTCCAGATAACCGAGCATACGACGGTAACCGAGCTGCAGCCCAGCCTGTCCGATGTCGTGTGCGCAAACAAAAAGCTGCAGATTGGCTTTATCGTTGCGCTCGTGGTACTGGCGCTGCTGTCGGGCTTTGTAGCTCGTCCGCATTTTGCCGATACCAAAACTTGGGACTCTACCATCGAGGTCATCGATCAAAAGAAGGGCAATGTTTTGGCGCTCACGACCTCGTGCGTCGCCCTATCTGCGGGTATCACTGCGCTGCCGGGCGATACGGGAACGCCAGTTGCCGAGCAGCTCGCGCAGCTTTCAGGCAACCTTGGTATCGTGCTTGCTGTGCTCTACCTCGAGAAATACCTGCTAACCATTTTGTGGTCGGTTGGCCTGGGCATCTTAATCCCGTTTGCGTTGGTGCTCTTTGCGGTGTCGCTCGGCATTCACGGGCGCTGGAGCACGAGCGCCGTCCTGCGCCGTGTGGCGACGCGCGTGCTGGTGGTTGCCGTGATCGGCATGGCGCTCGTGCCCGCGAGCGTATGGGTGTCGCAGAAGGTCGATGAAACGTATCGAGTGAGCATCGAGACGGCCGAGCAAAAGGCGGCCGACGCTGCGGGTGCGGCAGATAGCGACAGCTCCAAAGTAAGCAAGAAAAAGACCGAGTCCACAGAGTCCAAGAATGTGCTTGAGCAGCTTGCCGACGGCGCCTCGGGTCTCGTCACGTCGGTGACCAGCGGCGCCAAGCAGATGACCGACGAGATCGTGCAGCAGGTGACCGATCTCATCGAAGGCGTCATTGTGATGATCGTGACCTCGTGCGTTATCCCGCTGCTGGTGCTCGCGGCGTTTCTGTGGCTGGGCCACACCCTGCTGGGGATTGATATTTCCGGCCCGGCGAACTATTTGACGGGCCGCTTTCTGAGTGCTCCGTCCAAGCACGCCAAGAAGGGCAGGCAGTCTGAGTAGGCGGCAAAGCGTTCTTTGGAAGATCAACTGTAAGAAGGGCGGCCGAGACACGTTCTCGGCCGCCCTTTTGTTTGTTGAATACGCGGTCGCTACGTCCGCGCCGGGTCCAGACGGTCGGCAATCATCCGTGAACGGTATTTGTTCAAAAAAGAACAAAGATAAACAAATAATTCTTGCAGTTGATGTTCGAATGTGTTCAAATAAACACGAACAGTGAAGAACCGCACATTCAGATGCCCGGACCTGAACGCGATTCAACACTTCCAAACAGAAACTACGCACCTGCGTATCTCTCAAGGAGGATGTCATGAGGGTTGTAATCGCTTCCGATGCCGACGGTATGTCGATGAAGGAGTCCATCAAGGAGATGCTCATCGCCGACGGTCACGAGGTCGTCGACTATTCCGAGACCCCTGCCGCGGACTTTGTCGATTCCGCGACCGCCGTTGCCAAGGACCTGCTGGAGCACAAGGATTCCCAGGGCTTCGCATTCGATAAGTACGGCGTCGGCTCCTATATGGCCGCCGTCAAGATCAAGGGCATGGTCGTCGCCAACATTTCCGACGAGCGTTCCGCCTACATGACCCGCGAGCACAACGGCTCGCGCATGGTCACCATGGGCCCGGGCGTTGTGGGCACCGAGGTTGCCAAGAAGATCGCCCGCGAGTTCCTGCGCGCCCAGTACGCCGGCGGCCGTCACCAGATCCGTGTCGACATGCTCAACAAGATGGCCTAACGAGAGCCACCGAGAACTCGAACTTCTACCTCAACTTGTGAATTCAGACGAAAGGACGTTCTGATGAAGAAGACCATCGCAATCGGTTGCGACCATATCGTTACGGACGAGAAGATCTATCTGGCCGACCGCCTGGAGCAGGCTGGCTACAAGGTGCTCGACTGCGGCACCTACAGCCACACCCGTACGCACTATCCCATCTACGGTAAGGCCGTGGGCGAGGCTGTTGCCAGCGGCAAGGCCGACTTTGGCGTGGCCCTGTGCGGCACCGGCATTGGCATCACCAACGCCGTCAACAAGGTTCCCGGCGCCCGCTGCGCCCTGGTTCGCGACATGACCTCTGCCCTGTATGCCCGTCGCGAGCTCAACGCCAACATCGTGGGCTTTGGCGGCAAGATCACCGGCGAGTTCCTGATGGCCGATATCATGCTTGCCTTCCTGGAGGAGCCCTACGAGAAGACCCCCGAGCACGATGCCCTGATCGCCAAGATCGATGCCTGCAATAAGGCCGATGCCGAGGCTCAGGCTGACCCGCACTTCTTTGACGAGTTCCTCGAGAAGTGGGACCGCGGCGAATACCACGATTAGCGGGTATCCGGCGTAATTAACTAGTCCGTTGACGGCTCGCGTTTCTGTGAGGGGGCGCGAGCCGGTTTTCTATCAGCCCAATTGGCCCAGCGGGCTGGACGTGCATTGTTCTTTTGTTTGCGGCGCTGCCTCATTACCTTTCTGCTAAAGGCACGACGTTCACAATGGATCGTGCGAGATGATATGTGAAGGAGAAGATTCCCATGGAGTTTGTTCTTGATAACGGCTCTGTCCGCATTGCGTTGAGCACGGCTGGCGGATCGTTCACTTCTATTACGGCCAACGGCCGTGAGTACCTGTGGCAGGGTGACCCGGCGGTCTGGTCGGGCCAGGCACCCATTTGTTTCCCGATCTGCGGCGGCCTTCGTGACGGTCGCGCAATGACCATGGGCGGCCGCGAGGTCAAGCTTGCCCGTCACGGCTTTGCGCGCAAACAGGAGTGGAAGCTCGATGAGCAGGGCGACAACATGGTTGCGCTGAGCCTAAGCTCTGCCGACCATGCCGAGTTGCTCGAGCAGTACCCGTATCCGTTTAAGATCGTTGCTCGTTACACGATCGATGCGGAAAAGGTGGCCGTGTCGTACGAGGTGACCAATGAGGGCACCGAGGACATGCCGTTCTTTGTGGGCGGTCACCCTGGCTTTAAGTGCCCGCTTGATGAGGGCGAGTCCTATGACGACTACGAGCTCCGTTTTGAGCAGCGCGAGGCTGCCGAGCTCTGTACTGCCGTTCCCTCGACGGGCCTGATTGATGTTGAGCATCGCAGCAAGAACCCCATGATCGGCCAGAACCTGCCGCTTACCCACGAACTCTTCGACTTCGCGGAGACCATCTTTGACGTGCTCGAGAGCCGCGTGGTTACGTTGACCAAGAAAACCGAGGACAAGGGCGTGCGCCTGACGTTCCCCGATATGCCGTACCTGATTGTGTGGAGCAAGCCCGAGGGCGACTTTGTGGCTGTTGAACCGTGGGGTGGTCTGTCCACCTGCTCCGACGAGGACGATATTCTGGAGCACAAGCGTGGCTGCCTGGTGGCCAAGCCGGGAGAGACCGTCACTTGCGGCTTTGAGATCGAGATCCTTTAACGAGTTATCGTATGTTTGGGGCCGCGCGTGCCGTGCCCCGGAAACAGGAGTTCAATATGATTCTGACCGTTACCATGAATCCGTCGATTGATACGCGCTATCAGCTCGACAAGCTGATCATCGACGATGTTAACCGTGTGACGCCCGAAAAGACCGCTGGCGGTAAGGGCCTCAACGTGAGCCGCGTGCTGCTGCAGTTGGGCGACGATGTGCTCGCGACCGGTCTGCTCGGCGGCCACATGGGTGCCTATATGGCCGAGCTTATGGATGCCGACGGCGTCAAGAACGACTTTGTGCCCATCGCCGGTGAGACGCGCATTTGCCTGAATATTCTGCACGAGGGCAATCAGACCGAGCTGCTGGAGAGCGGTCCGCAGATCGCCCCGGCCGAGCTCGAGGCCTTTACGGCCAAGTTCGCCGAGCTTGCAGCGAAGGCGGACGTTGTGACGCTTTCGGGCTCGCTGCCGCGTGGCGTCGATGCCGGCTACTATGCCGAGCTCGTCAAGATCGCCGAGGAGGCGGGCGCCAAGGTGCTGCTCGACACCTCGGGTGCATCGCTGGAGGCCGCGCTGGAGTCCGACGCTAAGCCCGAGCTCGTAAAGCCCAATCTGACCGAGATTAACGGCCTGCTGGGTACGTCCTTTACGACCGATGATGTCGATGCCCTGCGCGAGGCGCTCGCCGCCGATGACCGCTTTGCCGGTATTCCCTGGGTTGTCGTTTCGATGGGCGCTGCCGGTTCGGTTGGCTTCCATGAGGGTCGCGCGTTCCGCGCCAAGACGCCCGCGATTGCGGCTGTGAACGCGACGGGTTCCGGCGACTCGACCATCGCCGGCTTTGCGCATGCCATTGCTGCCGGCGCCGACGACGTCACGGTGCTCAAGACCGCCAATACCTGCGGCAAGCTCAACGCCATGGATCCCAAGACCGGCCACCTGGTCATGGACCGCTGGGACGAGGTCTACAACAGCGTTGTCGTGACTGAACTGTAGGGTTACGCGGTTTTACCAAACCGCGTAACGGCGCGACGCTGCAAACGCCCCTAAGCGGCAATCTGACGTTCAATCGTCGGGCATGACCAAAAGGTCAATGCCCTCCTCTTTCACGTCACCTTGCTCGCTTAGGGGCGTTTTCGCTGTCGTTGCCAAGACACCGGCGTTGCCTTGGTCGCAAGTAGTCATTGGGGACGCTCTTTAATGACTAGTCGTTTAAGAACGCCCCTTAAGAATGACCCCAATGACTACACTCAAAAACGGCGCCCGTCGGCGATGTTGCCGGCGGGCGCCGTTGTCTTGAAGACGAAATGATCTGTTTTCCTCCGTCCCCAAGGGACCATTACAGTGAGTCGATAAAGCGCTGCTGGGCGGCGCGGCCGGCTTCGTCCCACTTAAAGACGCCGGCGTTGTCGAGCACGTGGCCAAACACCACGCCGACCTCCTCGTGCAGGATGTCGATGGCGTTTTCGGCCGTAAGCTCGTCGGCGCGGCGGGCAAAGACGTCCTCGGCCCATGCGGCGTGGCTACGGCATAGATCATCGCCCTCGAGCGCACCGGCAAGGTCGTAGCTGGCATCGGCCTTGGCCGCTAGCAAGTGCTCGCGGACAGCGCCGAGCTCGGGAACCAGGCGCGGCGGAAGAATGGCCAGGCCCATGACCTCGATCAGGCCGATGTTCTCCTTCTTAATATGGTGGTACTCGGCATGCGGGTGGAAAACGCCCAGCGGATGCTCGCCGGTCGTGATGTTGCAGCGAAGCGCCAGGTAGGCCTCGTAGATCTCGCCGCCGGCGTTGCCGCGGGAGTCGACGCGGCGGATGACGGGCGTCACGGTGTTGTGCGCTACGCCGTCGGCTGTGTGCGCGATGACGCCCACCGACTCATCGGTCCACTCGCGCCAAGCGAGGATGATCTTCTCGGCGGCGTCGAGCAGCTGGGCGCGGTCGTGCGAGCGCAGTCGCAGCACCGAAAGCGGCCACTGCAACACGGTACCGCTGACTTGGTCAAAGCCAGGCACGCTAAACTGCGAGACCTCGGTGGCATGCATCATTGGGAACTCGTGCGCGCCGCCCTGGAAGTGGTCGTGCGACAGAATCGAGCCGCCTACGATGGGCAGGTCGGCGTTGGAGCCAATAAAGTAGTGCGGGAACAGGTCGACAAAGTCGAGCAGGCAGGTCAGCCCCTTGCGGTCGAC
Source organism: Collinsella sp. AF25-2LB (assembly GCF_003458415.1). GTDB lineage: Bacteria > Actinomycetota > Coriobacteriia > Coriobacteriales > Coriobacteriaceae > Collinsella. The sequence continues at coordinate 14,784 of NZ_QRUF01000005.1, read as the reverse complement.
GTGCATCGGACGATGCTCAGAGCTCATGGCAATGCAGTGCTCGTTAAAGTACGCATACGGGCTGTACTGGAAGCCCCAGCGCTCGCCGTTGAGCTGAATGGGGATAACGCGCAGATTCTGGCGGGCGGGGTGAGCGCCGCCGTCGGCTGCGGCAGAGCGTCCGGGATAGCCCTCGTTTTCGATGCAGAGCTGGCAGGCGGGATACTTATCTCCCGTGTTCTTTGCAACGCCGGCCGCGGCAATGTCACGCGGGTCCTTCTCGGGCTTCGACAGGTTGATAGTGATCTCGAGGTCGCCCCAGTTGGTGGAGGTGCTCCATTTGATGTTGCGCGCGATGGCGGCGCGGCGCACGTAGCCGGCGTCGCAGCACAGGCCGTAGAACCAGTCGGTCGCGGCGCGGGGCTCGTCGACGCCCATGCGGCCGTTGAATTCCTCGTTTACAATCGAAGGCCTCGGCATCAGCACGCCCATGATGCGCATGGCGATGCGGTCGCGGCCCGATGCCGTGTCCTCGGCGGCACCGTTGGCGACGGCGGCCTCGGAAAGCGCGGCAAGCGTGCCCTCCAGGTCAAAATCGGGGAGCGTATCGGGGTGCAAGAGCGAGAGCTTCTCGTTCTGCAACGCCCAGGTCATGTCGAGCGCGGGGCCCGTGGCGCCGATGCACTCCAGAATGGTGTTGTAGGCCCAGATGCGGTCGTCCTGTCCGATCATCGATCGGTGGATAGCATACTCAGTCAGGCCCTGCGCAGCCTCGCGCACATCAGTCATTACAGCCATGCCGCGTAAGCCCCCTTGTCAGAGATAGCGTAATGACGGGCAGAGCCCTCGCCCAGCCAGCCGTTCATCTTGGCGATGAAGGTGTCGACCAGGTCGAGCGGCACGAAGGCCTGGATGGTGCCACCAAAGCCGCCACCGTGGATACGGACGGCGCCTCGGCCGTCGAGGACATGCTCGGCCAGTGCCAAGGCGTACATGGAAGGCTGCTCGGAGCCCAGCTTGGCAACGACATTCTGCAGGTACATGGCAGAGCTGGCGCCGGACTCGCGCGTCAGGACCAGGAACTGGTCGATGTCGCCGGCGTTCAGGGCAGCCCAGCGCTTGTCGACTAGGCCGTTTTCGTACCAGTAGTGAACGGCGCGCAGGCAGGCACGGTCGCCCAGCTTGGCGCGCAGCTCGGGGAGTTTGGCGTCAAAGTCCGCCACGTTTACCTCGCACAGACGCGCCTTGCCAAACTCGGCGGCGACGTCCTGCATCTCGCGCGGAACGGCGGCGTAGTCGTCGGTAGCTGCCACATGGTCGGCACCGACCTTAACGAGCACGAGTGCATAGCCGTGATCCTCAAAGTTGAGTTCGAGCTTCTGGGTCTTGGGCTGGGCCTGATCCTCAAAGTCCATGTAGGCGAGTCCGCCCAAGCAAACGGCGGCCTGGTCCATCAGACCGCAGGGCTTGCCGTAGTAGTTGTTCTCGGTGCGCTGGCTCATCTGGGCGAGCGTGACGGGCTCAATGGCGGGCGCGCCCCAGAGCGTCTCCATGGCACGACCGTACGCGGCTTCGACGGCGGCAGAGCTGGAAAGGCCGCCGCCCGAGGGGACGGAGCAGGTAAAGGCAAAGTCGAAGCCTTTGGGCTCAACGCCAAGGGCTGCGACCTCGTGGGCCATACCGCGCACGAGGCTTGCGGACGTGCCCTTCTCGGACTCCTGAACGTCTAGCGTGTCGAGCGCGATCTCAAACGTGGGATAGCCCTCGTCGGCAACGCGAACCTTGTTGGAATCGGTTGCCACGGCGATGCCGTCGACGGCGACATCGAGCGAGCCGGCGATAACGTGGCCACCCTCGTGGTCGGTGTGGTTGCCGCTGATCTCGGAACGGCCGGGCGCGTGCACGTAGAGCACCTGGCGGTCGCCGATGGGGCCAAACTCCTCCTCGAACAGCTTGGTGAGCGTGGCGAATGTCTTTTCGTCGGGGGTGGTCATGGGAGTCCTTTCCTTGGCGCGCACGGGTGGGTTTTGCGTCGTTATGAGTACGTTAACAACTTGAAGCGGCATGAACCAAGTGTTCACAATACCGCACGTTACGGGCTATGTTAACGTACTCATAACACATCGCTTGTCACTTTTTGAGAATCTGGTAATCGGTAGAAATTCAGCCGTGAACGGTACTGCCGTATGGACTTATAAAGCAGAAGAGATGCAGATAGAAAAAGTAGAGTACGTTAACATGCGTCCGACGATAGCGGGCCTCGGCGCGGGATGTATTTCTGCCCGGGCCGGCATTCACGCTATTCAGATCTCGCAAGGGTGAAGGTGATCCTGTGGCAAGGCGCCCGTCCAACGATACCAGTTCGCGTCCGGTCTCCATGGCCGACGTCGCCCGCGCTGCCGGCGTTTCGCAGCAGACGGTTTCGCGCGTCGCCAACGGCTTGCCTAACGTTAACGAGCAGACGCGCCAGCGCGTACAGGCCGCTATGCAAAAGCTCGGCTTTCGTCCGAGTTATGCCGGTCGCTCGCTGCGCGACGGCCGTTATCATTCGGTCGGCCTGTGCGTCAACGATGTCACCAAGTTCGGCAACCTCTCAATGATCGACGGCATCGCCAGCGCTGCTCGCGAGCATAATTGCGCCATCACGCTGGTCGAGATGTCCAAGACCGAGGAGTTTTCGCTTGCCGAGGCCACGCGTCGTATGGCCGCATTGCCGGTGGACGGCATCATTATCGGCATGAGCCGTATGGCGCCCGATTTTGAGACGTTTGATCCACTGCCGGGCATTGGCACGGTCATCGTTACCATGTACGCGCACCCGCGGGTGACCACGGTAGACTCCGATCATTACGGCTGCTCGCTCTTGCTTATGAATCACCTGTTTGAGCTGGGGCATGAGCAAATTCGCTATATTGGCGGCCCGTCGTTCTCGGTCGACGAGCAATTTCGTCGAGCCGGTTGGCAGGATGCGCTCGAGCGTAGGCACATTAAGCCGCAGACGCCGCTCGAGGGCGACTGGTCTGCCAACAGCGGTTACGAGGCCGGCAGATATCTGGCCGAGCACGACCGCACCATGACGGCGATTTACGCGGCAAACGACCAGATGGCAAACGGCGCAATTGCAGCGCTGCGCGATAGTGGCTTGCGCGTGCCCGAGGACGTGAGCGTGGTGGGCGTCGATGATTCGCTCGATGATTTTGTGGCACACAACGAGCTCACGACCGTGCGATTTGATCTACATCAGCGCGGACGCGAGGTATTCGAGCATGCGGTTCCCGAGGCGGGTACGGCGGGCAAAACCGTTGCCATTCGTATTCCCGGCCAGCTCATTATTCGACATAGCACGGCGATACCGCGCGCATAGTTTGCGCAGGTAAACGGCGATTTATCGTATTTCAATAACAATCGGTATGGATGCCGGCAGATAACAGCTGGGATACTGCCGAGTGTTATGATAGACGGGTTCTTTTGTCTATCTAGGAGGCTTTGCCTGATGGAGATCACCAAGGATATCCGCTACATCGGTGTCGACGATCACGACATTGACCTGTTCGAGGGCCAGTACGACGTGTCCGAGAACGGTATGGCATACAACAGCTACGTTATCTTGGGCGAAAAGATCGCTGTCGCCGATTCAGTCGATGGCGGTTTTGTCGACGAATGGCTCGGCAACCTCGAGGCCGCGCTCGATGGCCGTACGCCCGACTACCTGGTCGTCCATCACATGGAGCCCGATCACTCCGCCGGTATCGCCGCCTTTATGGAGCGCTATCCCCAGGCACAGATTGTGGCCAGCATGGGCGCCTTCCGCATGATGGTCAACTACTTTGGCACCGACTACCCCGAGCGTAAGATAGTCGTCAAAGAGGGCGACGTGCTCGACCTGGGTGGCCACAGCCTAACGTTTGTCTGCGCCCCCAACGTGCACTGGCCCGAGGTGATCTTCTCCTACGAGTCTACCGACAAGGTGCTCTTTAGTGCCGACGGCTTTGGCAAGTTCGGCGCCAACGACATCGAGGACCCGGAAGGCTGGGCCTGCGAGGCGCGCCGCTACTACTTTGGCATCGTCGGTAAGTTCGGCAAGTTCGTGCAGGCCGTGCTCAAGAAGGCCGCCGACCTGGACATTCAGATTATCTGTCCGCTCCACGGCCCCGTGCTGACCGAGAATCTGGGCTATTACCTCGACACCTACAACACCTGGTCGAGCTATCAGCCCGAGGACGAGGGCATCACGATCGCCTATGTGAGCGTGTATGGCCATCTGAAGGCTGCTGTTGAGGAGCTCGCTTCTGCGCTCGAGGCTCGCGGCCAGAAGGTTTCCGTTTTTGACCTGGCACGCGACGATATGGCCGAGGCCGTTGAGGATGCGTTCCGCTATGACCGTCTGGTGCTCGCCTCCATCACCTATCAGGGCGAGATCTTCCCGTTCATGAGCACCTTTATCCATACGCTTGCCGAGCACGCCTATCAGAACCGTACGGTGGCACTCGTCGAGGCCGGCTCTTGGGCGCCCACCGCTGCCAAGGTTATGACCAAGGAGCTCGAGGGCATGAAGGACATCACCCTGGCGCAGAACAAGGTGACCGTGCTGGGCTCGCTCAACGACGCCTCGCGCGCTCAGATCGAGGTTCTCGCCGACGAGCTTTCCAAGTAGCGATATATCGCTTTTAACGCTCAAACCACCACAAAGGGGACAGGCACCTTTGTGGTGGTTTTTGTTTAAGCGCCGGCGATGACGAGATTTGGGCGGGCGTCGTCGACGATATCGGCGATTGAGGTGGCTACGGTGTGATCGGGGTCGCGGTCCATCACGATGGTGTCGACGTCGGTAAGCTCGGCAAAGCGGTACATGCCACGTCCGTTGACCTTGCTGGCATCCATGAGGGCGACGCTTTGACGGGCGGCACCGACCATAGCCGCTTTGGTCTCGGCCATCTGCGGAAAGTCGGTCGTAAAGCCGCAGCCGGGAACAAAAGCGCCGGGGCACATGACGGCAAGGTCGGCGTGGACCATTTGGAGCGCCTGCATGGTAAGTGGGCCGTACAGATAGCGATGACCTTTGCGCAGTGCCCCGCCCAGCATGACGACATCGACCGAGGGCATGCTCTCGTCGATATAATCAGCGATGGTAATGTCGGCCGTGATAACGGTGATGCCGTCGCGCTGGTCGAGGAGCCGGACGAACTCAAGCGCCGTGGTGCCCGAATCGACGAGCAGCGTGTCGCCGTCATTGACAAGCTCGATGGCGCTTTGCGCGATGGCCTGCTTGGCAGCGACGTTGACATTGATGCGGCGATCCTGCGTGGAAACGGTCAGGCGTTTGTGGAGCGATACGGCACCACCATGTGTGCGGCGCAGCTTGCCTGCTTCGGCGAGCGCGTCCAGGTCGGCGCGGGCGGTGACGGAGGACACGCCAAAGGTCTGGGCGATTTCTGCTACCTGCACCGAGGCATTATGCTCGAGCATTTCCATAATGGCGGACCGACGCTCATCGGCGAAAGCTCGGGTTGTTGCATGGGCCATATCCGCTCCATCATCGTCTGAAATTTGCAGGAATTGTGTTGAGTCTATTTTCGTTCATTTTCTTTTTAAGTAAGAAAACGCCTTTCGATTACTTACTTTTTCTATAAAAGAAAGATAATCAAGGCTCAAAACTCAATTTCGAACACGCGCGCTCGGGTTCGACCCCTTCCGTTTACTTTTCAAAAATGAAGGTTGGACCTCGCGCGATGACAATATCTCGCACATGCATACCCGCTGAATTTCATACAATGAGCGCAGCAAAACGCAAGGTAAAACGCCTTGTGAACAACTACGCCCGATGTCCAGATGCGGGCGAGGGAGAGGAGCAAACGCTCATGGCACTTGTTACCACCGAAAAGATGCTCAAGGACGCTCAGGCCGGCCACTACGCTGTTGGCGCTTTCAACGTCGAGAACCTCGAGTTTGTTATGGCCGTTCTGGCCGCTGCCGAGGAGACCAAGTCCCCAGTCATCATGCAGACCACCCCGGGCACCATCAAGACCGCTGGCCTGGATTACTTCTACGGCATGGTCAAGGCCGCTGCCGAGCGCGCTTCCGTACCCGTCGCCCTGCACCTCGATCACGGCGATGGCTATGACCGCTGCATGCAGGCTTTCCGCACGGGCTACACCTCCGTTATGATCGACGGCTCGCACGAGTCCTTCGAGGACAACATCGCCCTGACCAAGTCCGTCGCCGACGCTGGCCGCGCCATGGGCGTGCCCGTCGAGGCTGAGCTCGGTAAGGTTGGCGGCAAGGAGGACGACGGTCCCGCGGTTGAGGGCGAGAGCCCCTACACCGATCCGGCCGAGGCCAAGGAGTTCGTCGAGCGTACCGGCTGCACCTCCCTCGCAATTGGCGTTGGCACCAGCCACGGTGTGTACACGAGCGATCCGCACATCGAGCAGTCCGTGGTCAAGGCCATCCGCGACGCCGTCGACGTGCCGCTGGTCCTGCACGGCACCTCCGGTGTGCCCGATGAGCAGGTTGCCGAGGCTGTGAAGAACGGCATCTGCAAGGTTAACTACGCCACCGAGCTGCGTCAGGCCTACACCAAGGGCTTCATGGCCTACATGGCCGAGAACCCCGCCTGCTTCGATCCCAAGAAGCCGGCCAAGGAGGGCATGCGTGAGATCACCGAGCTGGTTAAGATCCGCATGACCAACCTCAACTCTGTGGGCAAAGCAGAGTAACAACAAGGGTACTCTGATCCCACCGGACGGTTTGGGCGGGTCCCGTACTTAGTTTCCAAAACGTCCTCGCGCATGAAGGCCCCCGTTGTCTCGCTTCTTCGAAGCGTTGACAACGGGGGCCTTCGCGCTGCGGAATGATTTTGGAAACTAAGTACGGGACCCGCCCAAACCGTCCTGCTCAATCGCCCTTGTGGCGTTGGGGCTGAAAGGGTGGGACGCGTGGGTTATTTGGTTGTTAGGGTTAGTAGGTCGTTGGGGGTTTTGAGGTTGTAGGTGGCGTTTGGGATATCTTGGTGTGATCCCCATGCTGCTCGGGCAAAACTGACCCCTGCCGAAGTTGCGCATTGTTCGTCGTAGACGGTGTCGCCAACGTAGACGACGTTGCCAGGATTCGCGCCCGTACGCCGGAGATATTCGAGCATGGGAGCGGGTGCGGGTTTATGTTCGGTTGTGTCTTCGACAAGGATGATGTGCTCAAAATACTTATCGAAGCCAAGGGGTGCAATTTCTTCTGCGTATTCGTCGCGCGCACGTGAGGAGACGATGCCAAGTTTGCAGCCATTGTCGGAGAGTGTTGCGATAACTTGGTGCAAGCCGGGAAACACGCTGATGGTGCTTTTAAAGCTGGCGGCAACTTGGCACCAGCGATCCAGCGTTGCCTGTGAGTAGATCCCAAGTTTCTCAAGGGCGTTCTTGCCGGGTATGCCGAGGGCAAATTCAAGCTCGTGTCGGGGGAGCGTTTTGCCGGTTTCTTCTTGGACAATCTGGCCAAGCGATGACAGCACGCTTTCTTCTGTATCTGCCAATGTCCCATCAACGTCAAACACGATATGGTCAAAGTGCTTCATATGATTGCTCCTCTCTGTTGTTTGCCTGCAAGTTTGATGCAGTGACAGAAAAAGGGCTAGCGGGATTTCTGCCTGGTACTATCGAGATTCTGCCTCGCTGCTCGATAGCTCGAAGGAGTGCATCCCATTTGTTCTTTAAATACCTGGCCAAGATGGCTTGCTGTCGCAAAGCCGCATTGGCGCGCGACTGTCTGGACCGTTCGCGTGGTGTGTGCCAAAAGTTCGCAAGCACGGTTTACGCGGTATGCGCGCAGATATGCCGCCGGGGTCGTTCCTGCGCAAGCTTCGATAATGCGGTAACACTCTCTTTCGCTTACGCCGGATGCAGATGCCATCTGGGGCACATCTATAGCGGCTGCATAGTTTGCGCGGATATAGTCCAGGATTGCCTTGAACTGTACGTCGCGGTTGGTCATCCAAGAGGTGTTGTCGGAGGAAAAGAGCGGTTCGGCCTTGGCGTAAATCTGAATCCAGAGCTCTGACAAACTATTTCGAAGCGCCATCTCGTTCTGCGGCCGTTGAAGGTCGTGGTTAAAGGAACTCTTTAGCAAATCGATAAAGGGCATATCGTCGGGGTTGGTGGGCGACCATTTGAGCACATCGACGCCTCGACATTGCAGCAAAGGATTGATATAGCGCTTTTGAAGGCGTCCCGCGGGATCGCCGAGCATCGACGGCTGAAAGATATGCAACATTTGAATGGCTGGTGCCGAATTGGGTGATTGCAGCGTGCTGTGCAAAACGCCGCCGTTGATAAAGCCGGCGGACCCTTCCTCAAAGCGTACGTGCTCATGAGCCGCGCGCGTTCGATAGTCAATCGCTCCCTGCTCCATGTAGAAAAGCTCAACTTCGGAATGCCAGTGCCAGGGGACGGAATTGCCCGGATAGCGAGCGAATTCTGCGCGTTCGGCAATATAGGGCCAGTCTTCGCCGGTCTCGGGAAACGCTTCCTCGCGTCCTCCGCGGTGCAATTCTATGTGATCCATGTTTCGCATGGCATCAGTATAAAGCGCGATGGGCTTAGATTGCTCTTGCCTGTTCGGGGAACGCCTTGTCTAGGGATGCTTGGAGCTTTTCGAACGATGCTCGCAAGTTGTGGCTCTGGTCGGTTGAGCGTTTGGCTTTTGTGGTGGGGGAGTCGAGGAAGCCGTTTCTCTGTGTCGGGGGGAAGGAGAAAAGGTTCGCATGATTTAGGGATGGCTGCTGTGCTGCGTCATTGGAAGAATGCATGCTTATGCGGCCTCCTCGATGTCCACCAAAAGTTTGCGCACGGGGTGTGCTGCTAGATCCCGTGCGTTGGCAGTATTATGCCGCGGACGTCGCAAAGAAGCGCTAAAGAAAGGCTTAACCTGGTTTGGTGTTACGATGAAACCGCAGGTAAAAGCTATCGAGTAACACTCTTGAAAGGTTTTGGGCTTAAGAGCTTTCTAAGGTTTGTGACGTGGATGTGGCGCGGACGTGCGGGGCGTGTGGACGGCTCGTTCCTAGCGCTGCAGCTCTGCGGTGCGCACCTGCTCGATGACCTTTTCCATCGTGGCGTCGATGCGGTCCTTTTTGAGCTCACATTCCCAGATGGTTATGGGTGTCCAGCCCATTTGAGTGAGTGCTGCCACGGCGGCTCGGTCGCGCTCGACGTTGCGGCGGAACTTTGCCTCCCAAAACTCAACATTGCGCTTGGGCTGACTTGGGTTGCATTTGGGGCAGCGATGCCAAAAGCAGCCGTTGACGAAGATGGCGATCTTGCGCCCGGGAAAGGCGATGTCGGGTTTTCCGGGCACCTTCCATTCCAGACGGTATCCCGTAAGGCCTGCGGCGCGCAGGCGCTGGCGAACGAGCAGCTCAGGTTTGGTGTTCGCACGCTTGTTGCCCTTCATGGACTTTTTTATAGCGGCGCGACGGCGCACGAGCTCACGCTCGTCGGCAGAAAGGTCCGAGGTATCGATGCCGTCCAGCAGGCCGGGCTTGGGGCGCTTTTTGCTACGGTGCTTAGGTGCGCGCTTGGGTTTGGCGGCAGACTCGTCGGCCATGGCGGCCTCGGCGTCATCGGCGGCGCTTGCCTCAAGCCGGTCTTCCTTCAGCTCAATCAGGGCATTAATAAGCCCCTTGTCGGCGGGCATCCATTCCACCGTGGCAAGCGAGGTGCGCGGAATCCAGCGGATATCGAGCTGGCGGTCGTGCTTCTGAGGCTCATCGGATTCATCGGCGAGCGAGCAGTAGTAGCACTCCATGGAGAGATGGAAATCGGGGTAGTCATACTCAACGGTGTAGAAATCGCGCAGGTTGGTGACTTTTACCTGCAGCTCTTCCATAAGCTCGCGGCGTACGGCGTCCTCGGGCGTCTCGCCGCGCATGAGCTTGCCACCGGGGAACTCCCAAAGTCCCTGCATGTCGCCATAGCCGCGCTGCACGGCAAGCAGCTCATCAGATCCATCCTTGCGAATGATCCCAGCGGCAACATGAACAGTCTTCAACAGGAGTCCTCTCTCAACATCAACGCGTGGCAGGGTAGCTACGCGTACCTTACACAACGGTAAGGCAAGCGTAAGCCATATCGATGGTAGCCGACTCGTCTTCTTGCGACTATAGATGCCGTAGACTAATTGCAAGAAAGGACTCGGTATGCAAACCACGCACATGGCGACCCCGGTACTGGAGGTCGCGCATCTCGAAAAGGTATACGGAGCGCTGGGCAACGTGACCCGCGCGCTCAACGACGTCAGCTTTACCGTCAACCGCGGTGAATTTGTTGGCATCATGGGCGCTTCGGGCTCGGGCAAGTCGACGTTGCTCAACTGCGTGTCGACCATCGATAGCGCCACGAGCGGCACGATCCGCATTAACGGCCAGGACGTGACGCGCATGAAGCAGGCCAAACTCTCGCAGTTCCGCCGCGAGGAGCTCGGCTTTATCTTCCAGGACTCCAACCTGCTCGATACGCTCACGGCACGCGAGAACATCGCTCTGCCGCTCACCATCGCCCGCACAAACTCGGCAGAGATCTCGACTCGCGTGCAGGATGTGGCAGCGCGCCTGTCCATCAGCCAGGTGCTCGACAAGTATCCCTACCAGATGTCCGGCGGTCAGCAGCAGCGCGTTGCCGCGGCTCGCGCGCTCGTCACCGACCCCACCATGATCATGGCCGACGAGCCTACCGGCGCCCTCGACTCCAAAAGCGCCCGCCTGTTGCTCGAGAGCCTAGAGGCCCTTAACCGCCGCCTACGCGCCACCGTGCTCATGGTCACGCACGACAGCTTTGCCGCCAGCTACACGAGCCGTGTGCTGTTTATTCGCGACGGCAAGATCTTCACCGAGCTGCGCCGCGGCGACATCGACCGCCGAGAGTTCTTCGACCGCATTATGGAGGTCGTTGCCATGATGGGCGGTGAGGGCTCCGATGCTCTGTAAACTCGCTTGGGGCAACGTCCGCCGCGCCGGCCGCGACTACCTCGTCTACTTGCTGACGCTCACCCTGGGCGTCACGGTCTTCTATGCCTTTAACACCATCTCGATGCAGGTCGACATCGCCGGCATCGATGAAGAGGGCTTGGCGCAGGTTATGGGCAGCATACTCGGCGACCTAACGTACTTTTTGGCCGGTGTCATGGCCTTTTTGATGGTGTATGCCAATAACTTCATCATGAAACGCCGCAAGAAGGAGTTTGGCCTGTACCAGGTGCTCGGCATGGGGCGCGGGCGCGTCGCCACGATCATGGCGCTCGAGACCGTGATAGTATCGGTCGTGGCCTTTGTCGCCGGCATTGTGCTGGGTGTGGGACTCTCCCAGCTCATGACGTTCTTTACGGCCTCGCTCTTTAAGACACAGATCGCCAATTTCCACTTCTTTTTCTCGATGCATGCGTTCAATCTGACCCTTGCCTGCATGCTCGTAATGTTTGTGCTCACGCTACTGCTGAACCTTCGCGCCGTGCGTCGCACCAAACTCATCGAGCTTATGGGTGCCGAGCGTCGCAACGAGAGCATCAAGACGCGCAACCCCTGGATTGCGATTGCCATCTTTGCCGTGGGCGTGGTGCTTGTGGGCGTGGCCTATTACCGTCTGCTACGTGATGGGTTCCCGCTAACCGCGACGGACAGCAAGCTGCAAGAGGCCATGAACCAGTTTGGCATTACGACCGCTATGGTTACAGTGGGCACCTTTGCCCTGTTCTGGGGACTCTCGGGCATGCTCATCAAGCTGCTGCAGAGCCTGCGCGGCGTGTATTGGCGCGGCCTCAACATGTTTACCGTGCGCCAGCTTGCGGCCAAGGTCAACACGGTGTGCTTTTCGATGGGCGTCATCGCGATGCTCCTGTTTTTGGCCATCACCTCGGTGACGTGCGGTATGTCGATTGCCAATGTGATGAACGAAAACCTGGAGCGCTATAACCCTGTTGACGTGTCACAGACGTATGTCTATTACACGCCCGATACGCTCGACTACTACAAAGAGTACATCAATCCGTCTGAAGCCGATCGCATGGTGCTGGCCGATAGTACGGTCGATTTGTACTCCGCATGGCACGGCGATCCATGGCACGGCGATCGTAAGGGCAAGTCGGCGGACAACAACGACGAGACCGGCAAGAAGGTCAATATTGCCGATGTTGCCGGTGAGCATGTGCAGATCGATTCGTATCTGAGTTACCCGCTTGGCGGTTCGGATCCTTCGGTGACTCCAAGTGAAATGTGCAAGGCCATGGGCGAAAAGCTTCCCAAGGCGTTCGGGGGTAGCAATGCCGATACGATGGGTCTGTTTGTGACGCCGGCGAGCCAGTACAACAAACTGCGTCAGATGATGGGCGAGGAGCCGGTGCACATCGGTCACGACCAGTATCTGCTCACGTGTGATATGGGCGGCGAGCTGGTCGACCTGTACACCAAGTATATGGCTGGCGGCCATGCCCTTACCTTGGGCGGGCATACGCTCAAGCCCGCAACCGATAAGTCGGACGAAGATGCGGCGGCCATCGCCAACTCGGCGATGGGCAGTAATCCGGGTACCGTCGTCGTTGCCGACGAGCTGTTGTCCCAACTTAATCTGCAGCCGTATTCCAGTAGCCTGCTCGTTAACTACAAACAGGGGATGGATACGACCGAGGCAGACGAGAGTATTAAATACACTGTGCTCGACAATCTGCTCGTTGACGGCAAGGAGCCGGGGTCGTGGGGAACCTTCATCACACGCTCCGAGATGTACGCGCAAGCAGCGCAAATGAACGGTCTTATTAGCTACCTAGCCATCTACATCGGCTTTGTATTGGTCGTTGCATGCGCGGCGATTCTGTCGATCCAGCAACTCTCCAACGTGGCCGACGGCAGCCGCAGCTATCGTGTGCTGGCACAGATCGGCTGTGAGGACCGCCAGATTCGCCATTCGGTGATGGCGCAGCAAGCAGTGTTCTTCCTGTTCCCTCTGGCAGTGGGCCTGGCGCACTCCTTTGTGGCACTTAAGGTGATCATCGAGCTGGTGAGCATATTCGGAAATATGAGCATCGGCGGCACCGTGGGCCTCACCTGTGCAATCTTCCTGGCAGCCTATGGCGGATACTTCCTGGTGACCTACCTCATGAGCGCCGGAATGGTGCAAGCTGCCATAGCCACCCGCTACAGCGAGTAGCTCGTTCAGCTCGGATTTATCGTAGGTTGAGCATAAGTCAGCGAAAACGCCCCTAGGCGAGCAAGGTGACGTGAAAGAGGAGGGAAGCGTACTTCGGTACGCGACCGACGATTGAACGTCAGGTTGCCGCTTAGGGGCGTTTGCAGCGTCGAGCCGTTACGCGGTTTGGCAAACCGCGTAACTAAATACGCTCTGCGATCTCGTGGATGAGGTAGTCGGTCTTTTCCCAGCCCAGGCACGGGTCGGTGATCGACTTGCCAAAGACACCGCCGTCGACCGGCTGGTTGCCATCCTCCAGGTAGGACTCGATCATAAAGCCCTTGACCAGCTTGGAGATGGACTCGTTGCGGCGGCAGCTGTCGAGCACCTCCTTGCAAATGCGATACTGCTCCAGCGGACGCTTGCCCGAGTTGTCGTGGTTGCAGTCGATGACCGCTGCCGGATTGGCATAGCCGGCATGCTCGGTATAGCGTTCGGCCAGGCGCTCCAGGTGCTCGTAGTGGTAGTTGGGGTAGGTGCGACCGTCGAGACCGATGTAGCCACGCATAACGGCGTGCGCGAGCGGATTGCCGTCGCACTCGACCTCCCAGTTGCGGAAGATGAAGCTCTGGTGCGCCTGCGCGGCGTAAATGGAGTTGAGCATAACGGTGGTAGAGCCGGCAGTGGGATTCTTCATGCCGACGGGTACCGAAATGCCGCTCGACACCAGGCGATGCTCCTGGTTCTCGACCGAGCGTGCGCCCACGGCAACATAGCTCAGCAGGTCGACGAGGTATTGGTAGTTGGACGGGTAGAGCATCTCATCGGCGGTAAAGAAGCCGGTCTCCTCGATGACGCGCAGGTGCATGTGGCGGATGGCCTTGACGCCCTCGAGCAGGTCGTCGGGAGCCTCGGGGTTGGGGTTGTGCAGAAGACCCTTGTAGCCGGTGCCCTTGGTGCGCGGCTTATTGGTGTAGACGCGCGGAATGATGATGAGCTTGTCCTTGACCTCTTCGGCGACCTTGGCCAGTCGGTTCATGTACTCAAGCACCGAATCCTCGCGGTCGGCAGAGCACGGGCCGATGATGAGTACCTTGCGCGCGTCCTCGCCGGTAAAGACTTTGGCGACCTCGGCGTCAAATGCCTGCTTTTTGGCAGTAAGCTCGGCGGAAAGCGGCATCTCCTCGCGGATCTCCATGGGGATCGGCAGCCTGCGTTTGAATTCCATGGCCATAGGGGCCTCCTCAATCAATTGATGGCAATGAGAACATTGTCGAATGCTCGGCATTATCCGCTGTCGCACGCTAAAGTGCAAGTCCTTGTCACCCCGAAACCTGCCAAAAAGGGACAGGTTTATTTTGGCAGGTTTTATCTGGGCAAACGTCGGCGGATGCCGGGAGGGAGCTGCGCCACGCGGAACCCTAAGGCTGTTGCCGGTTCCCCAGGAAACACTCCGTGGGCAAAAAATGCCAAATATGAGTACTGTTGCTCACCTAGTAACATATCCGTCTAGCGAGATAATAGACAAAGTGATAAATATGTTCATTAACGTTGGCAGACAGAAGCCTGCTAACGGGCGTTTTGATTAATTCAAAGGCGTATAGGGGTAGCGCGCAGAGATGTGGTGTAAGAGGCGGGGAATGCC